>NZ_JBWKQC010000001.1:0-1096071 GCF_059418565.1 Mucilaginibacter sp. GW821-FHT07G05
CTGGCAGGTATAGCCTTATTCCTGACCCATCTGGCAAAATATAATAAGCCGGTATCGGTATTAAGGAGTTCGTATCCGAACTATTTTATCTCGAAGAACAAGATCACGCTGACCCCTGAAATGGATATCGACGCGTTACTGCTGAAAGTAGAAGAGAAATACAAAAGTCAGCCGCATACCACAATTGACGGATTGAAAATAGAATTTGACAAAGAATGGGTACATTTGCGGAGATCAAATACTGAACCTATCATCCGCATTTATTCGGAAAGTGAATCGGAAAACACCGCTAATGAATTAGCAGAGAAGATCATATCAGATATAAAAGCGATATTGAAATAAAAGGCGAGACTTACGAAGTTTTTAAAACTTCGTAAGTCTTACTCACTGCACACTTGTCTTCCGCGTAAGGGATAGTAGCGGATACCGGCCTCGCGCCTAATGCCTGTGCAGTATGAGCGAATAGCCCGACCCGTAGGGATACGCCCTGATTCATAAAAAAAGCCCTTTCTCTACCATGTAAAGAAAGGGCTTTATAATTTGAGTCCGGATCAGTTGATTGAACTATTGTTGCGACAATGGCATAGCCGGGAAGAAGTAACCTCTGTAAGCCAGGTCTTTCTTTATGCTGCCGGTTGTAGCATCGTGGAAGTAAACATTGTTAAAGCTATAGTTTACGCCGTAGCCCGATTGTACTGTTGTAACTATGAGGTGGTTAAAGCGTGCGTTGTAACCAAGGCCTGCACCATACAGCTCTTTGCCCACAGGCAGGGTAATAAACGCGCTGTTTAATGACGACGCGCTGCCATCGTATTTGTAAATGGTAGTACCGCCGCTCCATGGGCCGTTTTTAGCAAGGTAAACCACGTTGGCTTTTGTAGACGCTGTGATAGATCCCGGATGCCATGCACCCCAAGAACCATGTACATCAAATGGCACGGCGATGGTTTGTGTTTCTAAATTTGCAGGGTTTATCTTGATGAGTGATTTGCCGCCTGCGCACCACACGGTACCGTCAGGTGTTTTGGCAAATGCCACGGTTACATTAGGGATCTTTTTAGCAATGCTGTAGTCGCCGGCATTTAAAACGAGCACGCCCTCTGTTTGCGATAGCAGGAAGATATAATTGCCTGCCTTAATAACATCGGCAATTTCTCCGCTGATACCGGCTACTTTTGCGCCCAGCGTTAAAGGCGAAAGGTTTACTTTATAAACGCCGTTTCCGCTGGTGATTAATCCGTTGGTATTGTCAACACCGACAAACGCGCGCCAGTCGTTGCCGCCTGCGCTGGCTATGCGGCCGGTTTCTTTAAGCGAATAAGCATCGGTAACCACAACCGGGCCGCCAACTTTGCTGGATAGGTACAGTTTGCCGTTGAATATAGTGCCGTTTTCAAGCGTAGAAGTCTTCGGATCTAATGTTTTACCCGGATTTTCTTTGGTATACACGCTGTCTTCCAAAGTCTTGGTATCGTAACGATAAAAATTAACCGTACCTGTGCCATGGCCAAACCAACCTTCATTTACCAGGAAGAAACCGTTTTCGTACTTACCCCAAACGTGTATCTGGTATTCGGCCGATGTTTTACCGGCGGTGTTTGATGCCGTGAAACTTACTTTGTAATCGCCGCGGTCGGCAGGGTTAAAGGTGTATATGGAATCGGTACCTACAGATTTGCCATCTACAGCCCAGGTATAGGTAACCCCGGTTCTTTCGGCCAGTTTAGGGCGAAGGGTTAAGGGGTTGCCAAGGGTTATGGTGTCTGCTCCGCTTTTAACGCTCAGTCCTGGTTTAACTATGCTTATGGCATCGTTATGGTCTTTGGTACATGAAGCCAGCGCCAGCGCGAAGGCGGCAACTAAAGCGGTTGATCTTTTTAAAGTAGTAATGTTGATCATTTAATGTTATTTGATGAATTGAAAATTTAGTGAATGATGATTATTTCAGCAGGCTTAGGTCGGCTACGCCCGATACTTCGGTTGATTGCTCGCCCAGCCAGCCCATGTTGTAAAGTATCCCGGTCTGAATTTTTACAAAGTCGATACCTTTCAGGTTAACCTTGTTGCCTTTGGCATCAATAGCGTTGGCTATATCAACCTTGTCGCCGCCGCTGCTATTATCGGCATAGCCAAAATCGAACGATCCGCTGGTGATGTAAAAAGGATCATCGTCATTAATATTGGTTGATGGCAGTAAACTTCCGCTCAAGGTATACTCGTTACCGCTAACCGATGTCGGGAAATAAGGCTGCGTATGAAACATATTGGTAGCAATTACGCCCGAATTTCCTTTGTTATCCTTCCATGGCACGCTGGCGGTATCTGATGCCGGGCGGGTGTAGGTAACGGTATAGTCACGCACGTAACCATCTTTGTAATAGGCGCTGCCCGCAAGCTCGTACCAGGTATCGTCGGCTTTGCCGTTACCATTGGTATCCTGCATTACCCATATTATACCGGGTTCGGCAAATTTTTCGAAGGCATTGCCATATACAATAAAATCGGGCTTGCCCTGCACATCAAGCACGGTATGGTCAAAACCGAGTGTGATATAGCCACCCCATGCACCCAGCGTAACAAAGCCATCCGGGCCTTTTAGTAAACTCTTGGCAGCAGTGGTATCGGCAAAGCCTGTATTGATAAACTGACCGGGAGCAGGTTTGTATTCGATAAGCGAGGTAACGTAAGCATTGCTTTTATCGGTCACCGGGCGTATAGGGGCTTCCTGTTCTTTTTCGGGTTCGGGTGTTGCTGTGTCGTCCTTTTTGCAGGATGCGAGGAAGGATAAACCCAGCAGCACACATGTGGTAATAGGTTTGGCGTAACTTTTAGCTAAGTAATTGTATTTCATATTTATATGTTGATTGATTAATGAACAAAAGCCATGTGGGCGGGGATATCACCGGTAGTTACCTGCCATTTCTTTTTCCCGGCAGGGTCAAAGCAGTAAAGGGTACCGGGGGTAACGTAATCTTTGGCATCGGTTACAAATACCTCCTTGGTTACCGGGTTTACCATAATGCCGTATGGAATAGCGATCTGTTTTTCGGTACCGTCGGTAATGAACTTTTTATCGAGCAGGGTTTCATCCTTTACGTTGATCATATTGTAACTGATGATGTTCTTTTGCAGCGGATAACTCCATTCGGTAGCGTAGAGGTAAGCGATATCGTCGTCGATACACAGGTTGCTGGCTGCAATGTCGAACACTTTTTTAACCGCGTCGGTATGGGTATCTATCACGAAAAGTTTTGATGGGATATTATAATAATCTCCCCGCGAGGTAACATATAGGTCACCGTAACGGTCAGCTTTTACACGATCGAGGTTAATGGCGACTTCAATGCGCTTTACTTCGGTAAAGGAGTTAAGGTCGATAACGGATACGGTACTTTCGTACTTAGCCGGACTATACCCGCCCGAGTTAGCGATGTACAGCTTATCGCTCACAATGGCCATTTCTTCGGGCTGGCGGCCAACGGTTACCTGCCGTGTTATTTGCAGGGTAGCGGTATCAATTTCGGCCACTATGCCATTGGGAGCTTTAGGGTCGCCAACCTTGCCCAAATAAGCACTTACATAAGCTTTACCATTATGAAAGGTAACATAGCGGCAGTTGATAATGTCTATCTTCTTGATGCTCTTGGAGGTCTTTACATCGAGAATTTCCAGCTTGTTGGATACGTTAACCACCACGTACAGCTTTGAGCCATAAACGCCTATATCATTACCCACATCGCCCAAGCCCTTCACTACCGATGGGTTAGCCTGACCATAAATGTTTTTGCGGTATATCCCGGTTGTAAAATCAACATAATCTAACGAGGCCTTGTTCATGTTCATGTTGCCCTCGTTAAGCAGGTACATACCTTTAAGTGTGTTGGCCGGGTCGGGGGTAAACAGGGTGGTTTCCTGCTCGGGGGTAACGGTATGCTCTTTACGGCAGGCGCTCATCAGCGTTAGCGACAACAACACTGCAAGCAGGTAGGTATACCGGCGTAATACGTTGTTATATTTCATCATCATTACAGATCAATACTCATTTTAAAACGGTAGAAACGCCTCGGCATCGGGAAGTTTTGCACGATGTAGCGGTCCTGGTTAAGTACATTATTTATTTCGGCAGAGAGTTTCAGGTTGTGTTTGTACAGCGGGGTATTATAAGCTATGGCCACATCGTGGGTATACCAGGGTTCCATGTAGTTTTCGTTACCATTGGCGGCATTGCTTTTTTGGCTGTAACGCGAACCGGTGTACAGATAACTGTAATTGAAAGTCCATTTGCGCCAATCGACACCCAACAGCAACGAGACGCTATGCAGCGGGATATAGGGCACGTAATAAGTTTCAGTCTCGGTTACATCAAGTGCCTGCTGATAGGTGTAGTTAAGCCCTGCATTTAACATAACCGTGCGCGATAGTTGCCATGTGCTTTGGGTGTTTAACTCCAGGCCCTTAATATTCACTACACCAATGTTATACATCGTCCACCGGAAGAGATTTGCCGTGGGGATGGCTACAATTTTATCGGTTACCCGGTTATAATAGGCATCGGTTTGTATGGATATTTCCTTTAAAATAAACCCGCTCACCGGCAGGTTGTAGGTGAAGCCAATGTTATATTGTTTGGCACGTTCGGGCTTTAGCAGCGCGTTGCCCACAACGTTATAATAGAGATCGTTAAAGGTAGGCATCCGGAAAATGCTTTTGTAAAAAGCCCTCAATAGTAGGCCGGTGTTTTCAAATGGCTGCCAGGTAGCTGTAAAGGCTGGGGTGTATTCCTGCTTGTTACCTGCCGATACAAACTGCTTTACTTGATCGTTTATAAAAGTACCCAACAAGGTTGCTTGCAGGTTTGCCCTGCCCAGGCGCAGTTGTGTAGCAAAGGCGGTAAGCAAAGTAATGCGGGTAGGGTAAGCAAAGTGATCCAGATCGGCATCAAGCTTATTCCACTGGTAATCGACAGATAAAACGAACTTCCAGTTATTGGTAACGCGGTACTGGCTGGCGGCAGAAAGGTATACTTCCTGCTGCTGAAAATTGTTCTCTAAAAGACTGGTATCCGTTCTGATTACAGGCGGCGCTTCCGGATCGAGGTAGCGCGTATTATCGTGCGCGTACTTGGCATTGAGCAGTAGGCTGTAATGTTTGCTGAATGCATGGCGATAATTGCCTTGTACAAAAAAGTTATCGTCCCATTGGCGTTGGGTGTAGTTGAATTTATTGCCTATGATAGGTCCCGGTAAACCACGTGCCGAATGGTAATAATAGGTTTTTGCCGACCATGTTGTACTGTCGGCAATCTTTCCGTTGAAGCCTCCTTCCAATCGCAGGGCGTACACATCGGTATTGTTTCGTACGGCGGTGGTATCGTACACGCTGTTGGTTTCCCTAAACTTGTAGCGGCCATCGGCTTTGGTGAGTTCGGCGCTGATGTTACTGCTTACGTTGCTGTTCAGCTTTTGCTGCCATAGTATAGATGGATTAATCAACCCGAAGGAACCACTTTTGAAACCGGCTTTCAGTTTGGTATGTTCACCTGCGTTAAATTGCGGCTGTTTGGATTGAATGTACAAAGCACTGGCCGACGAAAAACCTTTTGCGGGTTGAAAAAGGTCGCTGTTTTGCCCGTTATAAAGGGAGATCTCGTCAATATTATCCAACGAAAATTTACCAAGGTCAACCTGCCCGTTTTGGGCGTTGCCTACCTGTACGCCATCGTAAAACACTGCTGTGTGGTTGCTGCCCAAACTACGCACGTTAACGGTTTTTAAGCCGCCGATGCCGCCGTAGTCTTTTATCTGTACACCGGTAAAAAAACGAATGGCGTCACCCACCGAAAAACTGTTCAGGCGTTCTAACTGCGCGCCTTTAAGGGTTTGTAATGGGGTGGGCGATGTGTTACGGTCGTTTTTATTGATGCCGCGGATATCAACCTGGTTGAGCAAACGGCCTTTGGTAGTGTCCCTGCGGGTGGTATCATTTACAGTAGCGTTTTGGGCCGATGCAAAAGGGCAAAACAATAGCATGCCCATTGTAAATACAAGGGCGAAACATAAGCCAAAACTGCAGTGAACGCGCTTCAACAGCGTGTTACGTACTGATAATTCCATTGTGTGTTGTGAGTTAATTACCCACAGCAAACCGAATTGGTACACCTAAAAATGAAATACACGAAAAGTATTCTCATTCCAGCTTCTATCCGCGAAAGCTATGAAATAGTAAAGCTTGAGGCAGGTATTCTGACTTGCTCCCCTTGTCCGTCTTCCCATGCGCGGCAGCGCACAGTGACTTAAGAATGGACTTTGGTTGTATGGAGCTTACAGCTGCGGGACAGTTCCGGATTTACACCGGATTCCCTTTTAATCCTGATACTAAAAAATTGTACAGGGAACCAAAAGCGCTGCAAATCTACATAAATATTGGTGATTTTGTAAGGCAATTATCGATGGAGAAGGAAATCGCCCATTCGTAATGCCGGGTAAATATGTTGATTAGGCAAGGGTTTATAGCGTAATCAACTCTTCTTTAACACCGATTTTATTAATCCGCCCACAATGTTAAGTATCCCGATAAACTGACTTGTAATAAATACTATAAACGCAATAAGTGATACAATTCTCAGTGTGTTTACAACCAAGCTTAATTTTTCAAAATAATCAGGTGAATCCATTTGGCTTTCGGGGGCACGCCACGTTGGATTTATTAATATTAAATAAGCTATTACGGGTAAAAGAGTTCCAATTGCATGTAACCATGTAAGTGCGTTAGATAGCGCCCGCCTTTTAATTATTAGATAAATACTCCATGTTAGTATCAAATACAAGGTAAATCCTATATAAACAACCGAACCGGAAATAACGAAATAGGTATCATGTATATTGATATCGAAGGTGTTAGCTATTGCTGAGAAATATAAGATCGGTACGATTAGCACACTTATAATAAACAGATTATAGGGCCTTGCTTTAAGATTTAAAATTCCTGTGCTGCTCATTTTCAGTTGGTTCAGGTTAAGCTTTATTTTATAAAGATAACCCCATTTCTGTAAAGATCAAGCGCTTGCTGTAAGATGTCTTCGATGGTGGTTATTGGCAAATCCTGCTCCGCATCAAACAGCATGATCTTCATTCGCGAACGCTTTTCGATGATGAGTTCGGGATGTTCTAAACGTTTGCCTTCTACTATGCCTATGTAAGGCTGCCCGTACTTTTTGTGTACCCACAGGTAGCAAAATATTTTTCCCTTATAACAAAAGAAAGGTATCCCGTATTTCCAGGCGGTGGTGATAAGCGGATCTTGCTTTAGTATGATCTCTCGCAAGGTCAGTAAACACCCTTTTATGGGCTCATCTTTTTGGAGATAGAAGTTATCGGCTGCGTTTATCATGGCTAATTAAAATGCAATATAAAGGTCATTATCAGTACACGTTATAAATATCTGTTTTAGTTTGCAATGCGGTCTTGCTAATATTGCATTCTATGAAAACTCTCGGACTTATAGGTGGTACCAGTTGGTATCAACGGTTGATTATTACAGGCACATCAATCAAGGTGTTAATGATATACTGGGCGGTGTAAATGCAGCGCAACTGGCCTTATACTCTTTTAACTATGCCGATATTGTTCGTAACAACAACGCCAACGACTGGGATAGTACACGTACTATGCTGATCGACGCCGGGATCAACCTGAAGAACAGCGGGGCGCAGGCACTGGTACTTTGCGCCAATACCATGCACCTTTTAGCGCACGATGTTGAACTGGCAGTGGATCTGCCAGTGATTCATATCGCGGTGGCAACAGCTAAAGAGATAAACAAGCAAAATATTACCAAAGTTGGCCTGCTGGGTACAAAATTCACCATGGAGCGCGAATTCTTTACCGACAAATTGAAAGATGCCGGTATTGAAACGCTGATACCCGACGAAGCAGACCGCGATTTTATTCACCATACTATAGGTGAGGAGCTGGGTAAAGGCCTCATTCTCCCCGAAACTAAACAATACTACCTCAACGTAATTGATAAACTGGTAACCCAGGGCGCGCAAGGTATTATATTGGGCTGTACTGAAATACCGCTGCTTATCAGTAATGAAGATACCAATTTGCCCTTATTCGATACGCTGCTTATTCATTCCAAAGCTGCTGTTGAATTTGCTTTAGGCGAATGAGTTATAATTAGGCTATTTAACATATTTATATACCGCTTCAGATAATTTATTGATGGTATTCACCAAGCCCTTTAATATGCCATATTGGGGTGCATGGGGCGTGAAGTTTTCAAGGTAATAATGCGGTGCGTAAAATCTTAGAAAGGTTATTTTTCCATCGTTTAATAAGGCAAGGTGAAAGGTGGGATGGTGTTGAGGTTCATGATATACTGATATGATATTTTTTCTTTTCTTTACTTCAATACTTTCCGGCAATTTATCTAATGCTTCCTGATTGTAATAATATGCCGAATCAATTTTAAGTGCTTTTAATACAGAGTCGGCTTGTGCTGGTTTAAGTAAAGCCGATTTAAATGTGAGCTTGTATGGAGTCATTATATGCTCCTCATTGTAATTGATTTTGGCTAAATACCATTGCTTATTCTGCTGAATTATACAGCGGAAACTACCTTCATAGCCATCCTTATAAGCCGTACCCCATTCAATTAGCGCGTAATCAAAATTGTTCGATTGTATAAAATCAGTTACCGAATTTTCCCCATAATGCAGTTTTTTATCGTTGTTTAATATGAGCTGGCCGAAACACCAGTTGATAGATGTGAAAATGATAAGTACAGTTAAAAAAGGTTTCATGAGGTTCAGGTGATTTAAAAGTGAAAATAAGTAATAATCACAATCCTCGCAAAATAAGAAAGGGCGGTGATACTTCACCGCCCTTTCAAAATATTGATGCGTTACTTTACTTTATCTCAAAAGTATACGTTCCGGCTTCTACCTTGTACAGTTTGGTATCGGCAGCGAAATCGGTGGTGCTTACTGCTTTGTTGTTCAGGTACACCTGCTGACCCGCTGTTACCGGGAAATAAATAGTAGCGGTTGAGTTGGCCGGTACTACAGCAGTATAACTAACGCCCTTGCCTTTACGTCTCCACGATGAGGTGATCTTTCCGAAAGGCCCCGTATGCGACGACTCATAGTTTTGCAGATTAGGTACAAAATGTGGTTTCAGCAATACGTTTTTAAAACCAGGTTGTGTTTCATCAGGGAAAATACCGCCAATGCCTTTGTACAGCCACGCGCCAATTTCGCCGAACATGATGTGATTGAGCGATATATCATATTTCGATTTGATGTTCCAGTTTTCGTAAAGCGTGGTAGCACCGTTCACAATCCACCAACCCCATGATGGGAAATCTTCCTGCGAAGCCACTTTGTAAGCAACATCGGTGTAGCCGTTCTGTCCAAGCGCGTTCAAAATAGCCTTCGTTCCCAGTAACCCCACATCCAAATGGAACTTGTCAAATTCTACACGTTTGGCCAGGTTGGCAGCCACCTGCGGTTTTACTTCAGCAGGCACTAAGCCCCAATATAATGGTACGCTCAATTCGGTTTGTGTACCTGCACCGTACAGGTTGGTGGCAGGGTTGAGGTATTTGGCGTTTACAGCGTTTTTGATCTTTTGCGCCAGTTTTTCATACTTTTCAGCATCGGCGGTTTTGCCTAATAGGGCGGCTGTTTTTGATAGTATGGTGGCATCGGCAAAGTAGTAGGCCGATGAAGTAAGCTCAACCGGAGATTTTGATTTTACCGGTACCCAGTCGCCAAGCCCCCAGGTGGTTAGTCCGGTTGGGTATTGCTCGTCAATATGGTCAACGTAACGTTTAATGTTGTCGTAGTTGTCGCTTAATATTTTGCTGTCGCCATAAAATAAATAAATGTTCCATGGTATAACGGCGATGGTGCTGGTCCAATCAGGGCCATTACCCCACTCATAACCCCAACCATTGGTAGGTATAATAGACGGTAACACACCGTTCGGCTGCTGCTCGTCACGATGATCGGCCAACCATTTTTCGTAAATGGTAATGCCGTCAAAGCTATATAAGCCGGTTTCAATGGCTATTTGCGCGTCGCCTGTCCAGCCGTTCTTTTCGCGCTGAGGGCAATCTGTAGGGTAGCCAAACAGGTTAGACAGGTAGGAGGCATTGGTAGCGCTCCATATTTTGTTCACTACCGGGTTTGAGGTACTGATGGTACCAATAGGCTCCACATCGCTGTGCATAAAATAACCTACCAGGTTTTGTTTAGTAAGTTTAATTGGTTTGCTGGCCTTTACTTCAACGTACTGAAAGCCTTTGTAGTTAAACTTAGGCATAAAGGTTTCTTCGCCTTTGCCGCTAAGTATAAAAATATCGGTTTGGTAAGGGTCTTCGGTGCCAACGGGGCGATAATGCTGATCAATATTCGACAGATCGACACGGCCGTTATCATACAATCTTTCCGCATGGCGCAGGCGGATAACGGTACCCGCCTCACCCTTAACGGTAATTTTGCTCACGCCCGAAATATTGCGCCCCAGGTTATACTGATAAGCGGTATCGTTAAATTTAACAAAGGTTGTTGCAGGTATCTCCAACACATTGCGCACCGGCTGCATACTTTGCGATACGATGTTATTTGACGGCGACGAACGAATGATAACGCCTTTCCATTTGGCATCATCAAAGTTTACAGTGTTCCAGCCATCTTGCTCCAGGCGGGCATCGTAATGCTCAGCGGTGTAAATGCTGTTGAATATTACCGGGCTCAATGACGATTTCCACGACCTGTCCGACTGTACAGTTTCTACCGATCCATCTTCATAAGTGATCCGCAGATCGAGGCAAAAGGTAGGGCGGTTGCGCCAAGGAGCCTTATCAAAATCCCACACCGCGGTAGATTGGTGATTATACCAGCCATTGCCCAGCAATACGCCGATAGCGTTTTTGCCGCTTTGCAATTGCGCGGTAACATCATAAGTAACGTACAGGTTGCGGCGGTCAAACCGGGTATACATGGGATCTAACCGGTGGTTGCCAATTTTTTGTCCGTTGATAGATAGTTCATACAATCCGGCTACCGCGATATAAGCACGTGCCGATTTTATCTTTTTACCCGCCTCAAATACCTTGCGGAAATAAGGGGCAGGCTTGGTTTTCATATCATGCTCGTCGGTGATCCAGGTGCCCTGCCAGTTGCGCATGGTGCCCATACCGGTTTCAAACGAGGTTACCGCCGATGAACTGTGTATATCTTCTTTATCCCAAACATCCACACGCCAGTAGTATTTAGTAAAGGCGTTAAGCGTTTTACCATTGTAAGCAACCAGGCCGGCGGCAGATGATACCTTTTCGGTTTCCCAGGCATCACCCTTGCCACGGCTTACTTCGGCCGAATCGGTACCCACATAAACCTGATAGGCTTTTTGCAGGGCTCCTTGTCTTAAATCGGCCAGTAACCATGTTAAACGCGGGTGAGGGGCATCAATGCCTAAAGGGTTTACCAGGTATTCGCACTTGAGCGCAGCTGGTTTGCATGCCGACTGCGCAAAGGTGTTGATGCTTGAAATAACCGGTAATAGAGAAAGTAGTAGAAGTACAGGTTTTGTAAATTTCATTAGAGGATATAATATCTCGTAAAATAATTAAATGAATCATGAAATGGCAACCCCTACTGTCTTCTTTTTGTAACTAACAAATTTTACATACTTTTAAAGCGCGATGCAACCTAAAAACGACAAAAAGACTATCCGCGCCTGGGCCATGTTCGATTGGGCTAACTCGGCCTATAACCTGGTGATCACATCTACCATTTTTCCGGCGTATTATGCAACCATTACTGCCAATGGAGATAACGATAAGGTGAAATTTTTTGGCGGCACGTTTGTTAATACCGCCCTGTCTGATTATGCTTTGGCGGCCGCTTACCTGGTGATCGCTTTGTTGCTGCCCATTTTAACCTCCATTGCAGATTATCGCGGTAACAAGAAGGCATTCATGCAGTTTTTTACGCTGATAGGGGCCATATCCTGCGGATTGCTTTTCTTTTTTGATGCCAACCATTTAGAACTCGGCGTAATTTGCTTTGCCACGGCTGCTATAGGTTACTGCGGCGGGTTTGTATTTTACAACTCTTACCTGCCCGAAATTGCTACATTGGATATGCAGGATAAGGTGAGTGCAAAAGGCTTTACTTTCGGTTACATAGGCAGCGTGTTGTTGCAGTTGATCTGCTTCGCGTTTGTGCTGTCGCCCAAAACATTTGGTATTACCGGGCAAACTGCCGCGCAGCTTTCCTTTTTATTGGTAGGCCTTTGGTGGATAGGTTTCGCGCAGATCCCTTTCAAAGTATTACCTAAAGGCAGCCCCAATGTACAAATACATAATTATAATATTATAAAAGGCGGTTTTATAGAGCTGGCCAAAGTATTTAAAAAAGTGAAGGGTATGCCGCTGTTAAAACGCTTTTTACCTGCATTTTTCTTCTACTCTATGGGCGTACAAACCGTTATGCTGGTGGCCACAAGCTTTGGCGCTAAAGAGCTGAAGCTGGATAAAACACAGCTGATCACTATTATATTGATCATTCAGTTGGTAGCTATAGTAGGAGCAAATCTCATGTCGCGCCTGTCGGCAAAGTATGGTAATATTAAAGTGCTGATCACCGTGGTTTTCTTTTGGGTGATAGCCTGCGTGCTGGCCTACTTTATACAAACGGCTATGCAGTTTTACACGCTGGCTATATTGGTAGGTTTGGTGATGGGCGGCATACAATCACTGTCGCGCTCTACCTATTCAAAATATTTACCGCAAAACATTACCGATACTGCTTCGTTCTTCAGCTTTTATGATGTTACCGAAAAGCTTGCTATTGTTGGCGGTTTGTTTAGTTTTGGCTTTATTGAAGAGCTTAGCGGCAGCATGCGCAATTCGGTATTAACATTGAGCGGTTTCTTTTTCTTAGGTTTGATACTGTTGTTTTCTTTATTGAAAGCCGAGAAAAAGGGTGCCGATAGCACGGACATGAGCGCCGTTTAAAATTATTTGTGGGGAATGAAGATAGAGTTATTTGTACCATGTTTTGTTGACCAGCTGTACCCCGATACGGCATTTAATACCGTTAAGCTGCTTGAAAAAGCGGGTTGCAGCGTTTCATTTAACCCTAACCAAACCTGCTGCGGTCAGCCAGCCTTTAATGCCGGTTTTTGGGATGATGCCAAAACGGTAGGCCGTAAATTTTTAAATGATTTTCAGGAAGATAGCATCATCGTTACCCCATCGGCATCGTGCACCGGCATGGTGAAAAATTACTATAATGACCTGTTTACCAATACTGTAGAACACAACAAATGTCGTACTATTCAAAGTAATATCTACGAGCTGTCTGATTTCCTGGTGAATATATTGCAATATGATTATTTTGGCGCGGAGCTTGACGGCCGTGCGGTATACCACGATAGTTGCAGCGCCCTGCGCGAATGCCATATTAAAGAAGAACCAAGGCAACTGTTGTCAAAAGTATTGGGCCTCGAACTGGTCGACCTAAAAGATAACGAAACCTGCTGCGGTTTCGGTGGCAGTTTCGCCGTTAAGTTTGAGGCTATAGCTACTGCGATGGCTCAACAAAAGGTAGACAATGCCATTGCCGCAGGCGCCGATTATATCATCTCCACCGATGCCTCATGCCTGCTTCACCTGCAAGCCTATATAGATCGTAATAATCTACCCGTTAAAACCTATCATTTAGCCGATGTACTGGCTAATGGTTGGGGGAATATATAACGCGAAGCCAACCCTATAATTTTTGTCATTTCGACGAGGTACGAGGAGAAATCTTCTGCTTCGAGCAAGTAGCAGATATGCATGGCGCAGAAGATCTCTCACTGCGTTTCGAGATGACAAGTTATGGTGAGATAAAAGCTTTATTTCACCACCGTAGCTTCCAGCTCAACCTTCAGCGTTTCAAAAAGGCTTTTCACTTCTAACAATGTAAGCGCTTGCTGAATGCCGTGTTTGGCTATCCAGTCCTGAAAGATATTGAAGTGCGGCCAAAGTTCGTGGGTAGCGGTGGTATAGATGTTCAGACGTACAATGTTCTTGCATTCGTAACCAGCTTCGCTGATCACTTGCTCCAGGTTTTGCAGCGCCTTGATCAATTGCGATTTCATATCTTCATCGCTTGATATGCCGTCGGCGCTTATTGCCGTTTGGCCCGAAATGTACAGCGTACTTTCTACATTTTTTACTTCAACAGCTTGTACGTAACTGCGTTTATCCTGCCATTCCCAGGGATTGATGATTCTCTTTTCCATTTTACTGTGTTTATTGTTTGTGCCGGTAACCCGGCGTATTGTTTAATATTTACACAGCAAAGTTGATGATAACACCCGGAATAGCCTGTTGACAAACCTCACGATTATGGAGTGATGTTTATCACATCAAGGCGATAGCCTGCTCAATGTTTCGCGCGAAACACCAAGGTAGGCGGCCAGCAAACTTTTAGGCACACGCTGAATAAGGGATGGCGATTGTTTCAGCAATTGCTCATAACGCTCTTTAGCGTTTGATGTGAGCCAAGATATAATGCGCCTTTGCGCGCCAAGAAAACCGAAATTCGCTTTTTCGAGAAAGAAACGTTCCATCTTTTGCAGGCCGTCGCATAGTTTTTTATAGTCTTCGAGCAAAAGGCACAACACCTCGGTATCTTCAATACACTCTAATGACAGCGTAGCCGGAGTTTGGGTATAATAGGCATAAAAATCGCTTTCCCACCAATCTTCCATAGCAAAAGATACAATGTGCTGCTTCGCCGTATCTTCTGTATATACCAGCTTTAATAAGCCCGATAATACAAAGTAATGGTATTTTACAGTATCGCCCTCCTGTATCAAAAACTGGTGTTTCCTGTACTTTTTATACGTGAAATGGTCGCTCACAAATGCGAATTCGGCATCAGTAAGCGGCACTACTTTTTCTATATGTTTCCTTAGTTTATCGTGCATGGAGTTTCGTAGCAAAAGCTCACAAAGTTAAGATAGTATTATTTATTCGATAGTAGCAATTGGTGATTCAAGATCTAAGGCTTAGTACAAATAAAAGAGCCTGTATCATCATCAACGATACAGGCTCTTTTGATTTATCGGTGCAATAATTACTTTATAACTTCAACCCACTGGCCTTTTATTAAGGCATTTATAGATGAATTGTACATGGCTTCGCAATAGGTTGCCGGTTGGAAGTAGGTACCTGCATACGCCGCGTTGAGCATTACATAATAGGTTACTTCCTGGTTAGCATTCAGACTGAAATAGGTATTCACCCTGTCATCCCTAATGTCCCTGTAGTCTGATGGCGACGATTTAAATGCTTCGTCGTTGTTCATCATGCGGCTGTTCAAGATCTCCCATCCCGAAGGGAAGATCTGCGTTAGCGCCATGTTATTGTATGCGCCCTGCCTGCCCGGATTTTTAAGCGTAACCTGCGCTACAAAATCGGTACCCTGTTTTAGTTTCGCAGGGTCGAGCAGTTTGCCGCCTAATGTAAAATAGGCCACTTTCATGGTGAGTAGATCCGGCTTAATGCTGGTTACCACATTTTGGCCTGCCGATGGTTGTCCGCGTTGTATCAGCCTGATGTATAACCTGTTTTTACCTGTGTTTTTAACCAATGCTTTACCGCCGTTGGCTGCTACATCTGCCTGCCACAAATACGATGCAGAATTGATGCTTGCGCTGCTGCCCGTAGCCTGGTAGTTGAATGATAGCTTGCTGCCGTTCTTGTTCTCCCCGCAATAATCGGCAACGGCCAATAAAGCGTAAGCGGTAGTTTGGGTACTGTACCAGTCATCTTGTGCCAGTTTTGCTGCCACGGTAATCATCATGGCTGCCGCGCGTTTTTGCTGACCAAGCAGCGTGAGGGTTTCCAATATCATGGCCTCATCGCGCAGGTCGGATCCGTAGGTGCCGTACATGCCGTTGTATGGCTTAATAGTGGTTGCTAAGCCCTGTGTTAGGCGTGTTGCTACTTCTGGTTGTCCGGAAAGCTTATAGGCCGCTGCAAGCCTCCATTTGGCTTCAACGCTTAAGTATTGAAACTCGCGCAGCCTGTTCATGGCCCCTAATTCCGGTGAGCGTGCCAAAGCAAGCAGGTACAGGCGGTAGGCCTGAGTAAGATCGGCACCGTAAAAACTACGGCTGTCGGGTGCCCAGCCCAGTGCTTTTTGTTTCTGGAATTTCTTCCACCGTTCAATAAAGCCAACCGGCAGGCTATAGCCTTTGGCCTGTGCCGCCAGCATAAAGTGACCGGCATAGTTGGTACCCCATTCGTCGGCTTCGCCACCATTAGGCCAGTAACTCAAACCGCCATCGCTCACCTGGAAACTATTGAGCCGGTTAATAGCTGCCTTAATGTTGCGGATACTCTCGGCATTCTCGCGCGATGAAAGATCGATGATCTGGTTCAGATACAACTGCGGGAAAACCGACGATGTAGTTTGCTCTACGCAACCATGCGGGTATTGAATAAGGTAAGTTAAACGCTTAGCCAGGTTTAACGATGGGATAGAGGATACCTCCAATGTGGCTTTATTGGTGCCCGCCATACCTATCGCGGCGTAAGCGGTGTTCCATGTTTCGCCCGGTACCAGTTCTTTTTGCAGTATGCGGGTTATTGGCGGGTTAGGGTTACGTATGTTTAACTCAACATCATAAGCCGCTGTTTCCGAACCGCTTTTAGCAACTATTTTAACCTTGCCCACGCCTACAAAGTCCTTCACATTAAGGTCGAAGGTTACCATCTGGTCGCCGGTTTTGGTAAAGGTTACCGTTTTAGTATTGTTGCCTGCCAAATTGCTGAACGCGTTTGACTGTACCTGTAAGCTTACCGTTTTGATGTTGTTCTCCATAGCGAACACCGTAACCGGCAACTGGATCTTTTCGGTAGGGGCCAGTACACGCGGAAGGGTAGCCAATATCATCAACGGTTTTTTAACAGCCACGGCCTTGTCGGCAAAGCCATAAGCACCGTTGTGCCCTGCAATTACCATCGCCTTAACCGAACCGATATATTGCGGAAGGGTGAACTGCTGCGTTTGCTTTTCGCCTGCATTGAGATGGAACGGCCCCAGGAATTTAACCACCGGTTTAAACCTATTTACCGATACGTTCTTCTTTGCGCCGTTAGTGCCATCACCGCCTATGCTCAATATTCGCTCTAAACCACCGCCAAACGCGCCGATCACATAATCGAACAAGTCCCAGGTTTTAACGCCGAGCGCTTCACGTGCATAGAAAGCCTCATGTGGATCAGGCGTTTTAAAGCCCGTGATATCCAGCAAGCCTTCATCCACAATAGCTATGGTATAGGTCATTTCCTTGCCGTTGGCTTCTGATACCGTGATGGCCGATTTTGTTTCGGGCCTTATTTTATCGGCCATGGCAATTACCGGTTTCAGTATGGTTTCAGGGTTTTCTACCGATAGATTGATCGCCCCGTACATGCGTATCGGCAAGTCGTTAACCGTTTGCGCGTGACGTTGTAAGAGTGTAACGTTCACAAATATATTGGGTGCCATTTCGGGCTCCACCTTAAAGTTGTACTGGGTTTGGCCTTTCTTAGTATCTATCCAAACTGTTTTAAGCACCTTGCTGCCATTTTCAAAACTGATAAGCGCGCGGCCATCACTGCTGGTTGGTATGGTCAGTGTGGCATCGTCGCCAACTTTATAAGCTTTTTTATCAGAAGTGAACGATAACATAGCTGCCTCGGTAGGGTTATCCTTCTGCAACCTTTCCGACCAGTTTGGCCAGTCTACATATATGATCTTACCGGTTGAGTGCCCTGTTTGAGGGTCTTTGATTTTGATGAGGTAACGTCCCCAATCAGCCTGGTTAATACGGAACTGCCACTTACCGCGACCGTTGGTTACGCTAACATTCTCGGTTTTTATCAGTTTGTTGTATTTGTCCTGGGTAAAGTTGCTTAGCTGGTTATCGCTTTGATCCCACCACCAGCGCCATTGTATTTTGTACAGTTCAACCTCTACATTGCGTGTGCCCGGTAACAGGTTGCCTTTGGTATCTACATCGGCAATATCAATTACGTGGTCTTTACCGGTAACCAGCATGTCTGATTGTTCGCTGCCTTTCGGCGTTTTTATGCCCACATAACCCTGGTATACATTGTAAGGCAAGGCAATTTGGTTAATGCTGAAGCTGCCGCCCGGTTCAAACACTTTCACCAGGAAGTTAGCCCGTAATTGCCCCGGTGCCTGGTTTTCTACGTTGATGTCGGTATTTACCGATGCCACACCGTTTTCGTTCAGCTTGCCGTCGAATACAGTTTGGGTTTGGGTATTGAAGGCAAGGGTAGGATCGTCAAACGTATAATCTTCAAACTTTTTAAAGCTGGTGGTTTGTGCCGATAAAAAGGCATCAACCTTAGCTTTCAAGTTTTGAGCCGTACCACCAAATAACCACCTGGCAGATAAAGCACCATTCAAACCGCTGCCCTTGGTCAATTCACTTGCCCCGCCGAAAGACAGGTCAAGCTTTAAGCGGTTAGGCATAATGGTTTCTATCTTAATCTTTTTCTCAAACACGGCCCCCCCAACTTTTACCTTGGCTGTCCAGTTACCGGTAGGAGATGAGAGTTCGGTAGCGGTTTGGAAATTATAAAACCCATCTAAAGATTTTGTTTGGGTGATCCTTTTATATAATTGCCCTGTAGGATTGTAAAGTTCAAACTCAACGGGATGATCTGCCGGTAAGGTTTTCAATTTATCCTCTAAAATAAAAGTGAGGTATAAAGGGTCGCCCGGTCGCCATACACCGCGCTCCCCGTAAATAAAGCCTTTTAAGCCGCTCTGCACTTGTTCGCCGCTTACATCAAAACGGGTTAAGGAGAGCGAGCTGCCATCATCAAGTTTAAGGTAGCCGCGTTCGTTATTGAATTTGGCAACCAATAGGTAAGGCTTGCGTTTCAGGTCGAATTTAGCCATACCATCCGCATCAGATGCTGTTTTAAAGATTACCTGCTTTTGGTAATCCAGCAATTGCAGTTCTACGCCCGGCATCGGCTGCGCACTTAAAATGTTGGTTACAGCCACCAGCATGCTGTTGTCACTGCCACGTTTGGCTATCAGGCCAATGTTTGACGCGATAATATTGCGGGTTGCCCAACGCTGCTTAGTGAAATAGGAGTTGGTACAGGCATCATCGCGCTGCTCCCAGTTGTAATCTTCGGGATAGTAATTATCGTATCTCGACCAAAACTCGTCATCCTCGTCGCTTACCTTGCTGGTATTATCGCCGCCGTAAGAGTAGCCATAGTCGCTTTCCGAATCCTCATCATCATTATCGGCCTTAACATTGCCGCCCAGCTTGCAGTTGTACAAAGAGTAATCTTTACGGAAACCGATCACCACACGGTAAATAGCGCCCGGTTCGGTGCGTAACAGCTGGTCTATATCCAGCATAAAGCGATTCTTCTTGCTCAGGTTTAATCCCTTATCGTCATCTAACCTGATAGTTTTTTGTACCACCGGGCGACCAACCTGCCTTAATTCAAAACCACCATCGAAACCATTGTTTTGAAAGTATTGAGGTACGTTGTTCTCGTATACCTTGATAATAGTTACGTCAACCGCGTTCAGGTTAACGGCTTCAAATGGCATCATCAGTTTGCCCGAATCTGGCAGTATCACCCCCTTGCCCGGTATACTTACCGATGGCAGGCGATTTTCAAAGAATACGTTACCTGTATATGGTTTGGTGATCTTTTTACGCGAGATATTCTCGATACCCTCGTTTACAGTTACGGTATAATTGCCCTGCAAACGTTCGGGCGCGTAAACTTTTACCACGCTGCCATCAATGGTGTAAGCCGGTTCGGTAACGTTATTAATGCTGATGAGTCCGTTCAGTTCCTGCCCGATCAATATGGCATCTGAAAATTGGATCTCCACGTATTGATCGTTATCCTGCACGGCACGAATAGCCAGGATCTTAAAATCGCCAATGGCGGGTATAACAAAGTCCTGCTTGCCTTGCTTATCTACATCAAGACTGCCACCATCCCAGTTTACGGTGAGCGGGTTCGGTTTACCTGCACTACGGTTAAGGCCTGTTACAGTAAACTGGTGTACCTTGGTAACGTTATTGTGTTGCCAGGCTACCTTAACAGCTGAGGTATAATTGGCTGTTATAATTTTTTCTACGGCGGTTGGGTCTTCAATATCGGCGGTTTGTATACTGCCGCTCAGCTTCATTTTGTCTAAAGAAGTATTGGTAGCGGTACGCAAACCGGCAAATGATACCGTAAAATCGGGTTTAACGGTTTGAAAATCGAAGTTGAAATGCTTGTACTGGTCGGGAACGTCTATCACCTTTTTCAGGTTGAATTCGGCATCGTAGCTTTTACCGGGTTCCAGCTTTTCATCTGGCCTGAACTCGATGGTGCGGGCATCTATCCAATACGCTTTACCTTTTATTGACGGTGAAAAATCAAACACGCCATCGCTCAGTTGTTCGTTTTGCTGGTGGGTGGTTTGTACCTCGCCGGCCAGTTTTATGCGGATGGTGCTGCCCTTTGAAATTACCCCGGCGGTGTACGATTCGATATACTTGCTAAATGCCGGGTCAACGGCTAATTTTTGCGGACGATGGATAAAGAAGTAACTAACAACAAAGATCAGTACCAGGGCCACGCCAATAGTGATCAATCTCTTACGCTGATAAAAAAGATTGCGTTCGGATTCCATATTTTAGGTATATTTTGAAGTAAATATAATCCTATGCCATATCCGCTCCAAAGAAGTAGCGGTATATTTTTATGGCTTTATGGCCTTTGAAGCTAAATAAATATTAAAGTATTATGTTTTTGTAGCAGAACAGGTTAACGGGGCTACCTGTAGTTATTCAATAACGACTGTTACTTAATCATAACACCGGGTTTGTTTACAACCGGTAGTTTTATGAGGTTCATATCTACAATGCTTTCGGGCAAAAAAATGAACTTTTTGTCGTAGATATCTTTGCCTATGTAGTAGCTTAACCAGTACTCGTTGGTAAGGCCGAAGGTTTGCTCATCAATAGGCTCTATTATTTTGAACGCGCCCGCCTCAACCTTCGGGAACATGTGGCGCAGGGTAGAGGTTTTTACCTGTTCGCCGTCTTTTTCACCATAGCCTTTCGAGGTGATCAATACATTTTCAATAGCTTCCTTTTTCAAATTGATGAGGTAAACATACCAAACCTTGCTCTCAATGCTTTCGCTTTCCAGCGCCACACCAACAGCAATATCCTGTACTGTATTATCGGGAAGGTCTTTTATCATTTTTAAATGCATTGTGTTGATGGTGGGTGAGTGGCTAACCGGGGGTGATTATTTTATCATAACCTTCCCGATCAGCCACTCAGGCCATCAATTAATTATTTCTTTTTGGCCGCTGCCTTGGCAGCAGGTTTAGCCGCTGTTTTCGCCGGGAACTTCTTTTTGCCTTTTTTAGGCTCTTTATCAGCTTCGGCGGCTAATGCTTTACACTCTTCAAACGTAAGCGTAAGCGGATCTTTATCTTTCGGTATTTTAACGTTCTGTTTGCCAAATTCAATATACGGGCCCCAGCGTCCGTTCAATATTTTTACTTCAGGGTCTTCGTCAAAAGCCTTGATCAACTTCTCGATATCCTTTTTACGTTTCTCATTGATGATCTCGATAGCCATTTCCTCGCTCACATCCAGCGGATCGAGCCCTTTAGGCAATGAGTAGAACGCGCTGTTGTGCCTGATGTAAGGGCCAAACTTGCCAATAGCCACCGTCATGTCCTTATCCTCATATACACCGGCCTTTTTAGGCAGTTTAAACAATTCAAGTGCATCAGCAAGGCTTATGGTTTCTATACTTTGGCCGCTGCGCAGGCTGGCGTATAGCGGTTTGTCTTCTTTATTGTTTTCGTCAACCTCGCCAATTTGCACAAACGGGCCGTAACGACCAATACGTACCGATACCTTTTTGCCATTCTCAGGGTGTGCACCCAAATCACGTTCGCCACGGGCCTTGTCGGCCGTTTCAATGGTGTTTTCTACATCTTTATGGAAAGGATCGTAGAACTTGCGGAGCATATCCGTCCACTCTTTAAGACCCTGGGCAATTTCGTCAAATTGTTTTTCAACACTGGCGGTAAAGTTAAAATCAACAATGCCGTTAAAGTGCTGTACTAAAAAGTCGTTCACAACAGCGCCAATATCCGTAGGGAATAGTTTGTTACGTTCGGCACCGGTGTTCTCCGTTTTTTCTTGTTTCGTAATGTTATCGCCCTTAAGCGTTAACACACGGAACTGCCTTTGCTTGCCCTCGCGCTCTTCTTTCACCACATAACCACGGTTTTGTATGGTTGATATGGTAGGAGCGTAGGTCGACGGTCGGCCGATGCCCAGTTCTTCCAGTTTCTTCACCAAGCTTGCCTCGGTATAACGGGCAGGCGGGCGGGAGAACCTTTCTGTAGCGGTTAACTCTTGCAGATCCAACAACTGACCTTGTGTTAATGGCGGCAATATGGCGTTCTCGCCTTCCTGCTGGGCATCATCCTCATCATCGTGCGATTCGAGGTAAACCTTCAGGAAACCATCAAACTTCATCACCTCGCCATTGGCAACCAGTTCTTCTTTACGTTTTGATATAGAGATCCTTGCCGTTGTTTTTTCAAACTGTGCTTCACTCATTTGAGATGCGATGGCACGTTTCCAGATCAGTTCATACAAACGCTTTTCAGAAGCATCGCCCTCAATAGTATGGGCGTTGAAATAAGTAGGCCTAATGGCTTCGTGAGCTTCCTGCGCGCTGGCGCTTTTGGTTTTGTATTTACGGTGCTGATAGTATTTTTCGCCATAAGCGCTGTTGATCTCCTGCGCCGCGGCAGCCAGCGCTGTGTCAGACAGGTTTACCGAATCGGTACGCATATAGGTAATATTACCCGACTCATACAGCTTTTGCGCTACCGACATAGTACGCGATACCGAAAAGCCCAATTTGCGGCTGGCCTCCTGTTGCAGGGTAGATGTAGTGAACGGCGCGGCAGGCGAGCGTTTGGCAGGACGGGTATCTAAGGAGCGGATATTAAAATCGGCCCCGATACAATCCTGTAAAAATTTCTCGGCATCTTCCTGTTGGGCGAAACGCTCGGGCAGTTCGGCCTTAAAAGCTTCTTTGCCTTTGCCAAATATGGCTACTATTTTAAAAGCGGCTTCGCTGTTAAATTTATTGATCTCGCGCTCGCGTTCCACTATCAAACGCACGGCTACCGATTGTACGCGGCCGGCCGACAATGACGGCTTAACTTTTTTCCATAAAACAGGTGAAAGTTCAAAGCCCACCAATCGGTCTAAAACGCGGCGTGCCTGCTGGGCATTTACCAGGTTGTAGTCAATTTTACGCGGATTTTCAATGGCACGTAAAATAGCCGGTTTGGTGATCTCGTGGAAAACGATACGTTTGGTAGTCGCTTCTTTAAGATTTAAAGTATCGAAAAGGTGCCATGAAATAGCTTCTCCCTCGCGGTCCTCATCGGATGCGAGCCATACCATTTCGGCCTCTTTAGCAAGTTTCTTTAATTCGCTTACTACCTGCTTCTTATCGGCGGGTACCTCGTATTTTTGTTCGAAGTTATTGGCTATATCAATAGCATCTTCAGACTTCACCAAATCACGAATATGTCCGTAACTTGATTTTACGGTGAAGTCTTTACCGAGGTATCCCTCAATGGTCTTGGCCTTCGCCGGTGATTCAACTATCAGTAAATTTTTAGCCATTTAAGCGGTGATTTTTTTGCAAATAAAACATAAAGTAAGGGAAACGCAAACTTAGTTCGCCCTTAATTTTTATATTTTATTAATAAAATAAGTATTGGTATTGTTTGAAACGATAAAAAGCAGACCGCTTTTTACAACAGGAAACCACCGCCAAGGAGGTCGTTACCTTCGTAAAAAACAGCCGATTGACCCGGCGCAATGCCCGATACATTATGATGGAAATCCACCTTCATGTGTTCGCCCATTTGCACAATGCTGCTTTCGGTGCCTGCATCCTTATATCTTATTTTGGTGATGGCCTCAATAGGCTCTTTTATGGTTTCGTATTTTATGAGGTTAAGGTTTTTAACCCAGGCTTGCTTGCGCTCCAGTTCATCGGCTGTGCCTAATACCACAGTATTGGTAGCCGGTTGTATGCCGGTAACAAACATAGGTTTGCCCAAAGCAATGCCCAAACCCTTACGCTGACCGATGGTGTAGAACGGATATCCTTCGTGCTTGCCCACTACGGTGCCATCTGTAAGCACATAGTTGCCCTGGCCTACACGTTCGTCAAGGTCTTCTACCTTGTGTCTTAAAAAGGCTCTGTAGTCGTTATCGGGTACAAAGCATATTTCGTAGCTTTCGCTTTTGCCGGCCAGTTCCATTTGCCCCATATCCAGGGCCATTTGCCTTATCTCCGGTTTTGAGAAACTACCCAATGGGAATTTAGTACGCGCGAGGTTTTGCTGTGATACACCCCAAAGCACGTACGATTGATCTTTATTAAGATCTTTACCACGTGATATTACATGCCTGCCGTTATCATGCTGACGGATGTTAGCGTAATGTCCGGTAGCTATAAATTCGCAATCCAATTTATCGGCACGTTTTAATAAGGCATCCCACTTAATATGGGTGTTACATAAAACACACGGGTTAGGGGTACGACCAGCCAGGTATTCGTCAACAAAGTTATCGATAACGAAATCGCCAAACTCATTGCGGATATCCAGTATATAATGCGGAAAGCCATAACCCACCGCCAAAGCGCGGGCATCGTTAATACTATCCAGGCTGCAACAGCCGGTTTCTTTTGAGCTGCCGCCCGATGAAGCGTAGTCCCAGGTTTTCATGGTAAGGCCTATCACTTCATAGCCCTGCTCATGCAGCATAACTGCCGCTACCGAACTATCAACTCCGCCACTCATTGCCACTAAGATCCTACCGTGCTTACTCATATTGTGTGCAAAGATACTAAATGTAATTTTTAAGCGCTACCAAATTGATATTTTGACTGTTTGGTGATAGGGGAGGCTGGCGGTTCAAGGCGTTATATTTTATGTTTTATGATGATGTTTAGCATTAAATATGTGAGGCAATTACAAGTTACTGGTGCAATTTAAAGTATAACTGAATAAAGCAGATTAGTATTTGGGCGTTGCCTTCGGCCGGGCTTTTCGCTCATACTCCATAGGCCTTAGCCACATTGGCCGGTATCCGCTCCAATCCCTAACGCGAACCAACTAACACCTTGAACCACAAAGAGCACTGAACAATAAGCCCGAATAAGCACACGAACAAGTAGCTCCACAATTCTGTAAATTCCTAAATTCTAAAAATTCTAGTTCAGACATCCTTTAAATTCTAAAAATTCCGGTTCAGACAATCAAATTCAGTTCACCTCCCATACTGATAAAACAATCCCGTATCAAAAGGCGTCCATAAGCAAGCTTTTTGGCCGCAGCTTTTGAGGGCGTTGTTTGTCCAGGTATTGCAGGTATGGAAAATGCTGTAGCTGCCTTTGGCTTCGTAAAAGGCATCGCTGTTACCATAATTGGCATTGGTTGGTATATTCATAAAATGCCGACCGGCATCGGTACGGAAACTACCTTTAATGTAGCTAACCAAACGACCATACTGCGCATTGCTCATCATTATCTTTACCGATGTACTGTCCTCACGTACCTGCTTATAAAAGGTGGCATGCATGGCACTGCTGCCATACCCGCAGGCAGCCCTGCAAGCAACACTTGCTTTCAGGTCGGCCCAGGTAGGTGTTTCGAGGTAGAAGCCTTTATCGCCCCAGCCAAATGCCACATAAGCGGCCGTAGTATCTTTGCCTTTGGTATTGCTGTATTTTATCTCGTCGGTCCAGTTTATGTGTTTGCTTTTTGCAGGCAGCACGAGGTCGGTATGCACGCCGTTGGTGATCAGGTATACCGCCACATCATTGCCGGATCCGGCTTCTCTGTCTACACTGATACGCGATAGGGTATAGGCTGATAACAGATAAATAGGAACAATAGATATGATGCCCAGCACAATCCAGCCGGTTATTTTTAAAGTTTTTTTAATGGTCATAAGTGTATTGAAATAAGGTTGTGATTTGATAATAGGTAACAAGAAATTATTCAGAATAAAAGCTTTACAAAATTCATAATACCGCGACCGTGGCAGTTAACTATTGATTAATAATTATTGTTAACCAAAATATTACTGAATTTATATAAAGTAATTATAGAATATATTCTCGTTACTATAATCTTAATACAACTTATGTAAAAATGTAACCCAATATAATTGTAACAGGAATAAATTG
Organism: Mucilaginibacter sp. GW821-FHT07G05; assembly: GCF_059418565.1. NCBI lineage: Bacteria > Pseudomonadati > Bacteroidota > Sphingobacteriia > Sphingobacteriales > Sphingobacteriaceae > Mucilaginibacter > Mucilaginibacter sp. GW821-FHT07G05. The sequence continues at coordinate 26,377 of NZ_JBWKQC010000001.1, forward strand.
TGTTTTGGAATGATGGTTTTGGAAAGTAAAGAAGCTTAAGGTGGGTTTGTGCTGTAATTAACGTTAGTCTGCTCTTGGGCGCAGTGCCCCATTGCTTTTGAGCCCAAAAGCAACAAAAGGCTTGTCCAGCAAAAGGCTTCTTTGCCGCACAAGGCCATACCCTGCAAATCGTGCAGAACCTGGGGCTGGAACTTTTGCCCCGCCACGCTATTCCTCCCCACGTGCAACAAGTTCCTATGCCCGCCTTTGCGCTCGTGGGCTCCACAGTTCTGCCCGCTTTCACCCGAAGCTGTTTGCTGACGAAAAAGAAGCAACTTTTCAAAAGTTGTCAATCCTCCCTTTATATATAAGCCTTTAGATTGTGCATCCTTCAATCAATCCCCTCGAATTCTGTAAATTCTTAAATTCTGAAAATTCTGATTCAGACACTCTTAAATTCCAAAAATTCCAGTTCAGACAACCCCTACGCTATAAATACCGTTTTAATATTCACAAACTCATGTATACCGAACATGCCTAACTCACGGCCGTAGCCGGATTGTTTGATGCCGCCGAAGGGCAGGCGTGGGTCTGACTTTACGAGTGAGTTTACAAAGCAGGAGCCTGCTTCTATAAGGGTGGTGGCAATGAGTTCGCCGCGTTTTTTATCTTTAGTAAATACCGCCGATCCTAAACCGAACACACTTTTGTTGGCCAGGCGAATGGCGTCGTTTTCGTCTTTAGCCGAAATGATGGCGGCTACCGGCCCAAAGAGTTCCTCCTGGAAAGCGATATTGCTGTCGTTTACTTTGGTTAATATGGTAGGCGGATAAAAAGCGTTAACACCTTTGGGTATTTCGCCGCCTAATATACATTTGGCACCCTGCTTAACGGCCTGCCTTACCTGCTTGTGTAATTCATCGCGCAGATCGATACGTGCTTGCGGGCCAACATCTACCCCTTCTTCAAACGGATCGCCCATCTTTTTGGCTTCCATTTTTTGCAGGAATAACTTGGTAAACTGTTTTTCTACCGATTTTACTACGATGAAGCGCTTAGCCGCAATGCAGCTTTGCCCACCATTAATAAGGCGACTGTTTACACAGGTTTCGGCAGCAAGTTCCAAATCGGCATCCTCTAATATAATATATGGGTCGCTGCCGCCCAGTTCTAATACGGTCTTTTTTAATAAAGAACCTGCCTTTTGCGCTACCTTAATACCGGCGCCTGTACTGCCAGTAAGCGTGACGGCCTGTATATGTTTATTGGCTATAATGGCATCTACCTTGCTACTACCCACCAGCAAGGTTTGAAACACATGCTGCGGAAAACCGGCAGCCTTTACAATATCCTGAATGGCCAATGCGCAACCGGGTACATTTGAGGCATGTTTAAGTACCCCGCAATTGCCCGCCGCCAAAGCAGGCGCTAAAAAGCGGAACACCTGCCAGAAGGGAAAGTTCCACGGCATAATTGCCAGCACCACACCCAACGGCTGAAAACTGACGAAGCTTTTTGAGGCATCTGTTTTAATCAGCTGGTCTTTTAAATGTTCGGCAGCGTTGGTTGCATAATATTCGCATACGGCGGCGCATTTTTCTATTTCGGCTACACCTTGTGCTAATGGCTTGCCCATTTCAAGTGCCATTAGTTTTGCCAGTTCGTCTTTACGTTCGGTTAACACGGTGGCCATATTGTTGAGCAGGCGACTGCGCTCTTCGCGCGGGGAGGTGCGCCAGTTGAGCCAGGCGGTATGGGTTTGCTGTATTTTTTTGTCGACCTGCTTATCGCTGTGCGCGCTGTATTTTTTGATGGTTTTGCCGTTAGCGGGGTTGATAGAAAGGATCTCCATGGTAAAATATTATGATGATAAAAACACGTTTCTGATAAATTGTTTCGCGTCATTTTAAATGTTCACCAAACACCAATAATTGTATTTTTTACAAAAAACGATGAAAAATACGATTTACCTACTCCAAAAAGCATGTTTTCAGCGCTTTGGGGAATGTGTGAATTTCAATGTTAGAACATGTTTGTTGCATTTTTAATATTAAAGAAAAGCATATTTCGACACTATAAAATTCACATTACTTTTTTGTTAAAATATTGCTAAAAGTGCGACGTGCTATTGCATTTTTTTCGGTAGAATATAGATTTGTTATACCCTAATTCAATAAGACAAATGGAAACAATAAACCACTTGACGATCGAGCAGAAATTACAAGGTGTTATACTTGTGGTTATTTGTGTGTTGGCAACTGTGAACTACCTGATTTGGTAACTGATAGCCACAAAACTAATCTGGGGAGCAAGTTTACTTGCTCCCCAGATTTTCCAAACTAAAAACTGAATACTTAGTACTATATATTTTTAAGGATTACGCACCTGTCCGTTGCCTTTAACTAACCATTTATAACTTGTTAATTCTTCCAGTGCCATTGGGCCCCGGGCATGCAGTTTTTGAGTACTGATGCCTATTTCGGCTCCAAGGCCAAATTGCGCGCCATCGGTAAAAGCGGGGGAGGCATTTACGTATACCGCCGCGGCATCAACGAGGTTTAAAAAACGCTCGGCGTTTGCCGCGTTTTCGGTGATAATGGCCTCGCTGTGTTTTGAACTATTTACGGCGATGTGTTCCAGCGCGGCATCAAAGCTGCCTACCGTTTTTATGGCCATTTTATAATCGAGAAATTCTATCCCGAAATGCTTGGCTTCAGCCTGCTTTAAAAGTTCGGCAGGGTAGTGGCCTTGCAATACCTTGTAAGCCGGTTCGTCGGCAAATATCTCCACCTGCTTACCCGCCAGTGGCAATGTAATAGCTGCAAGGTCATTTAAACGCGACGAATGGATAATAAGGCAATCGAGCGCGTTGCATACGCTTACCCTGCGGGTTTTGGCATTAAATACAATATCGGTGGCCTGTTGGGTATCGCCGCTTTCATCTACATAAGTATGTACTATACCTGCGCCCGTTTCAATTACGGGTACTTTGCTATTATCGCGCACATGGTTGATCAGGCCCTGGCTTCCCCGAGGGATGAGCACATCTACATAGCCAACTGCGTTTAGCAAAGCATCGGTAGCTTCGCGTTCGGCAGGGAGCAATGTGGCCACGTTGATATCGATATTGTTGGCTTCGAGTACCTGATGGATAATGCTGATGATAGCCCTGTTAGAGAAATCGGCATCGCTGCCGCCTTTTAATACCGAAACATTGCCTGTTTTAAAGCAAAGCGCGAATACATCAAAGGTAACATTTGGTCTTGCCTCGTAAATTACTCCCACCACGCCCAACGGCACGCTTACCTTTGAAATGGAAAGGCCATTTGGCAGATCGTTCGAGGACAATACTTTTCCTAACGGACTTGCCAGCTTAGTCACACTGACAATATCTGCCGCTATGCCTTTAATACGGTCGGAGGTAAGTTTAAGCCTGTCGTATTTCGGGTCGTTCACGTCCATACGATCAAGATCTTTCTTGTTTTCGGCAAGTATGGTATCGGTAGCTGCAATGGCAGCATCGGCAATTTCGATTAAAACTTTGTTAATGGTATCGTTTGATACAGCCGCGATGGTTCTGCCTGCGGCAACGGCCTTTTCAAAATATCTGGTATAGCTCATTGGTTCAATGTTATTGTAAATAAAGGTAATCATAATGCACCAGTGCCTTTTGGTTCTTTTGGCCAAGGCGCTCTTTCGCTTTTTCGGCACCATACTCGGCAATGCCTAAACCTACCAGCGCGTTATGCTCATCAACGAGTTTAATAATATCACCTTTTTTAAAATCGGTTTTTATTTTAGATATGCCCACAGGCAACAGGCTGGTGGCTTTGCTCGAATTAAGCGCCGCCTTAGCGCCCGCATTTATTTCAACTATACCCGTAGCCGATGTTTCGGAATGAGCTATCCATTTCTTTTTGCCCGATGCCGTTTTATGCGGAATAAAGCGCGTATGCGGGGCTTTGCCTTCCAGTATGTCTGTAAGTATGTTTTCTTTGGTTCCGTTGCCTATATGTACGGCAATGCCCAATTGAGCCACCTTTTGGGCCATGTGAGTCTTGGTGATCATGCCGCCACGCCCAAACTGCGACCTGTCCGACGATACAAAGGAGGAGAAATCCACGCCTTTATTATTGATCTCCGCTATCACTTTTGAAGTATCCAGTTTAGGGTCGCCATCATAAATGCCATCTACATTGGTTAAAATGATCAGCGCCTGCGCGTTCAGCATAGAGGCGATCAATCCGGCCAATTCGTCATTATCGGTAAACATTAGTTCGGTTACCGATACCACATCGTTTTCGTTCACCACGGGGAGTACCTGGTGCTGTAGTAAAAGATCGAGGCAGTTTTTGATATTAAGGTAATGCAGCCTGTCCCTAAAATCTTCTTTGGTTACCAATACCTGCGAGCAAAGCATCTCGTGCTTTTCAAATAGGTTAGCATAGGTATTGATGAGTTTTACCTGCCCAATAGAGGCCAGTAACTGACGCGCCGCCACGGCATCAAATTTTTCAGACACGGTGATCAAACTTCTGCCCGAGGCTACCGCGCCCGATGATACCAATACCACCTCGATACCTTGTTTTTTAATAGCGGCAATTTGCTCAACCAGGTGGGTAATCCGTTTCAGGTCGGGCAATCCGTTGGGTTGGGTGAGTACGTTTGAGCCTATTTTTATAATAATTCGATGGTAATTGAATGACATTTTAATGAAATAATGTTGAAATCAATCAAAAATGCCTGTTTGTATGCCTTTATGACTGAATGTTGGCTAATATCTGAAATTTATGGTCTGTTTTTATCTATATGTGTATAAAATGGTATTATTTGTACATAAAATGAACAATTTTATAATTATTTGAAATAAATATTGTGTGTTAAAATATTATTAATATTTTTGTCTACCAAATCCATAGGAAATGTATAATACAACCACCGGCACCACTTTCTATTCATCTTTAAATATGCAAGGCCAAACTGCATGCTGTTGTTGCTGAATCCCCCTCTTTTTTCTTCAGTATACAACATTTTTTAATTCAACTCACAATCAGTAACTCTAAACTTTAAACTATTTTTAATGAAAATTTTTACTCAATCTTTTAAGATTATTGTGCTCTTTTTAGCCCTTTTACCGGGTGTAAGTTACGCGCAACTCAATGGCAGCTATATACTTAGTGGAAAAGTTAACGACGATCAGGGTAAAGCCCTTGAAGGCGCAACCGTAGCCATTAAAGGTACCACTACCAGCACCTCTACCAATAAAGAGGGGGTATTTAAAATTACTACCAATGCTAAATTCCCTTACACTTTAGTGTTTACCACGGTAGGTTACAAACCACAAGAATTTTTAATTGAAAACGCCAATAGCGCGCTTAATGTACAACTGGTATCGCAATCGTTATTAATTAACGAGGTGGTAGTAACCGCTTCGCGTAAAGAGGAACGTTTGCTGCGCTCACCGGTAGCTATCGAAAAGTTGAGCATCAACGCGCTCAAGCAATCGCCCGGCCCAAGCTTTTACGATGCATTAGAGAACGTAAAAGGCGTGCAGATGACCACTACCAGTTTAACCCTCAAAGTGCCTAATACAAGGGGTTTTAACAGCCCTAACAACTTCAGGTTTATGCAGTTGGTTGATGGTGTTGATATGCAATCGGCTACATTAGGTGTACCACTGGGTAACGCTATTGGCCCCACCGAGCTGGATATTGCCAGCATTGAGGTAACCCCGGGTGCCGCGGCCGCTTTATATGGTACCAACGCGCTTAACGGTTTATCAAACTTATTAACTAAAGATCCTTTTATTTACCAGGGTTTCAGCTTTTACCACCGCACAGGTGTTAACCATGTTGACGGCAGAGGTATAAGCCCAAGCCTGATCACTGAGGATGCTTTCCGCTATGCGAAATCATTCAATGATAAATTTGCCTTTAAAGTGAATGCAAGTTACTTGCAGGGACAGGATTGGCAGTCAAATACCCGTAAAGATCAAAACCCTTCTAACCTTAAAACAGCCAATCCGTTATTCCCGGAACTTACAGGCGCCAACAACACCGCTTATGATGGCTGGAATAAATATGGTGACGATGCCCTTGCAGGCAGTAATACGGTTGTTATCCGTGGGCTTACCGTTGATGGTGTAGCACGCCCGAACCTTACCGTGGCCCGTACAGGTTACAATGAGATTGATTTGGTTGATCCTAAAGTAACTAACCTTAAGTTAGACGGTAGTTTGTTTTACAAATTGAATGAGAACACTACCTTATCGTATACCTATCGTTACGGCCGTATGGATGGTGTTTTTCAACGTGGTAACAAAATATCTTTACAGGGCGCAACTGTACAAAACCATAAACTGGAGCTGAAAGGCAAAGAGTTTTTAGTACGTGCCTATGAGTCTATCGAAAATACCGGCGACTCATACAACGTAAAGCCACTGGCCGATAACCTTGATCTTTATAACAAAAGCAACTCTGCATGGGGTACCGCTTATAAAAACGCCCTTACCGCTTATGCTGCTGCAAATGGCGGTTCGCTAACATCGGCTAACCTTGCCGCTGCTACACAGGCTGCCCGTATTGCCGCTGATGCAGGTCGTGCAGAACCGGGAACACAGGCTTTCAGAGATTTGAAGAAAACCATTACCGGTATCAATAACTGGGATATTAAATCGAGCCTGATACCTGATGCCCCTGTAACCGGTGGTGCGGCTTTGGTACAAAAAAGCCACATGTACAACGCCGAAGCGCAATGGGATTTAACAAACCGTGTAAAAGTGGTCGACCTGTTGGTTGGCGCTGATGCCCGTATTTACCAGATCACGCCTGATGGTAACAACTTTGTTGACTTTACCCGTTCAATTGCCGATAGAAATACCGAATTACCGGGCGGTGGTTTTGGCGATAACGTATACTATAAAAAATACGGTGCCTTCGCGCAAGCTACCAAAACCTTCTTTGATGAGAAGTTGAAACTATTCGCTTCAATCCGCGGAGATTACAACCCTTACTACGACCCTAAATTTACACCTCGTTTGGCAGCGGTTTATTCGCCAAACACTAACCATAACTTCAGGTTCACCTTCCAGAATGGTTATCGTTTCCCATCATTGTTCGAGGCATTATCTTATGTAAACAATGGTCGTGTTAAACGTGTGGGTAGCTTACCTTTAATTAACGAAGGTTTAGGTTACCTGGAGAACAGCTACACGCAATCATCAGTAGTAGCATTTAACGCAGCTGTAAATGCAGCCACTACCGGCAGCGGTACTGATGCAACAGCTTTAGCCAACAAAGGCTTGCTGAAGGTAGCTAACCTGCCTGAAGCCCGTCCGGAGCAGATCACTTCGTACGAGGTAGGCTATAAAGGTATCTTCTTCGATAACAAGATCTTTTTCGATATTGATGCTTATACCAACCGTTACAATGGTTTCTTAGGCCAGGTGCAGGTGTTTGTACCAAACGGTGTTAAGGTTGGTAGTGATGAAGCTGTATTAGCCATGCTTGATATTAACCGCGACCCTACAACCGCTACTGCCAATAACGCGGCAAGCTTAGGCCAAAGCCGTTACCGTGTATATACCAATGCTAAAAACATCTACAACAACTACGGTTCATCGGCAGGTATCACTTATAACTTTTATAAAAGATACACCATATCAACCAACGCCAGCTTCAACAAAATGCAATCGCAGGAATCCGCCGATATCTTCGTTACCGGTTTCAATACACCAAAATGGTCGGGTAACGTATCATTCGGTAACCGCGAAATTGTGAAGAATGTTGGCTTTAACGTGGTTTACAAATGGCAGCAATCTTTCTTATGGGAGAGCCCGCTGGTTACAGGTACAGTGGCCGCCATCCATACATTTGACGCGCAGGTTAGCCTTAAAGTGCCTACCTACAATGCAACATTTAAAGTGGGTGGATCAAACCTGTTCAACAAACAATACATTCAGTATGCCGGTGGCCCAACTATTGGCGCGCTGTACTACGCATCAGTTACGCTGGATGGCTTGTTGAAATAATTTGGTTTTTATTTATTCGTTTTTATAGTTTTTAAGCGGGTGGGAGCGATTCCTGCCCGCTTTTTTATTGGCTGTCGAAATTGCCGCTGGGTTTCAAAAAGCTGATGTTACGTTGCAGTCCGCTAAACTTGGTACGCTTAACTGCCGATTTTTGGAATACCTTCTTAAATACATCTTCAGTGAGTTCCTGCCAGTCGTTACCGGTTAACCCCAAAATATCAGGGTGCGGATCAAAAGCAGGCTCGTTATGCAATACCGAAAACCGGTTCCAGGGGCATACCTCCTGGCAAATATCGCAGCCAAACATCCAGCCGTCCATTTTATCTTTAAATTCGGCAGGTATTTCGTTCTTCAGTTCGATAGTGAGGTAGGAGATGCAACGGCTGCCATCAACCACGTAGGGCCCAACAATGGCATCAGTAGGGCAGGCATCAATGCAACGGGTGCAGCTCCCGCAATGGTCGGCGGTGGGTTCAATATCGTATTCCAGTTCAAGGTCGATAATGAGTTCGGCCAGGAAAAAGAACGATCCTGTTTTTTTGCTGATAAGGTTACTGTTCTTACCTATCCAGCCCATGCCCGATTTTTTTGCCCAGGCTTTATCCAGCACCGGGGCCGAATCAACAAACACACGACCACCAACTTCGCCAATCTGCTCGTTGATGATCTGTAGTAGTTGTTTCAGCTTATCCTTTATCACATGGTGATAATCGGCACCGTAAGCGTAACGCGAAATTTTGGGGGCATCAGGGTCGGCCTGCACGGCATCGGTATAATAATTAACCCCTAACGAGATCACCGATTTGGCACCGTCTACCAGCAGGCGCGGGTCGAGGCGTTTATCAAAGTGGTTTTCCATGTACTGCATTTCGCCATGCATGTTCTTTTTTAACCACAGTTCGAGCCTTGGCGCTTCCTGTTTTAAAAACTCGGCTTTTGATATTCCGCAAAAAAGAAAGCCCAGCTGTTTAGCCGCTTCTTTTATCAGTTTACTATTTGCCGAACGTGATTGCACGCACAAAGATACTATAAATCAAAAAATTATCAGTGGACACTTATGCACGTTATCCAACGGGTAAAATACTTGGGTTGAATTAATTTCTTTGAACTTTATAATAATTAACTGCATGGTATGGTATTTGACATTGATGGCTATGATAACATCTACCATACATGCTTCAATTTATAAATGATATGCCGGTGCATGTAGTGGGTATACATGCTGTAGGCAAGGTGACGAGGGAAGATATAGATACTGTGCTGATACCGCATTTGAACAATATGGTTGAGCAGCATGGAGAAATAAATTATTTATTAGTATTAGAAACCGATATAAAAAACTTTACAGCAGGCGCCTTATGGCAGGATATAAAAATTGGGCTTAAACATTTTACCAAATGGAACAAAATTGCCGTTGTTACCGACCAAAAAGGGGTAGAGCAGTTCAGCAATTGGTTCCGGATACTGATACCGGGTAAGTCGAGAGGGTTTCCTTTAGAACGGTTGGACGAAGCGATAAAATGGATAGCCAGAAGATAAACTAAATATACATACCTATGATTACCGAAGAAAAGTATAAAGCGCATTACGACGATGTGCCGGAGCAACTACAAGATGTAAATAATAATCACGGCGATCCGGATGAAGATCAATCAAATTCAGAACCGGGTGAGCATGACCTTGCAAAAGGCAACCAGCCAACCGAACAAAAGAAAGATGACGATGAACGTATACACACCGTAACACCCGATAACGACAGCGGAGATCCGGGTCCACCGGTAGAAGAGCGCACCGCTTCGGCTACTACAGCATCTAATAAAGATGCCGGACCAAAGGGTGAGAATTTGTAGATATTAATAATCTCTGTCATTCTGAGGAACGAAGAATTTATTATACGGTTTGCATTTTGAAGATGCATATGATAGATTCTTCGTTGTCTTTATAATATTGTCATTGCGAGGTACGAAGCAATCTCGTCGCGTTTTAGGTTTGTGCTGCCATCAACATTAGTCTGCTCTTGGGCGCAGGGCCCCATTACTTTTGAGGGCAAAAGTAACAAAACCCTTGTCCAGCAAAAGGCTTCTTACGCACAAGGCCATCGCCCCGCAAACCGTGCAGAACTTGGGCTGGAACTTTTGCCCCTCCGCTCATCTCCTCAACCACATGCAACAAGTTCACTATGCCCGCCTTTGCGCTTCTGGCCACCAAAGTTCCGCCCGTTTTCGCCCGAAGCTGTTTGCTGACGGAGAAAATATAAATTGGAAACCCTTTTACAGTGACAGCGGATATAATAGAGAAGGCCACGATTTATCGTGGCCTTCTCTATTATAAATTTGCTCTCTGAATCAACCCATGCTTTTCAAAAGCTCCCCCTTCAGGGGGCTGGGGGGTTAAAAGCTATTCTTAATACTATTATGCAAAGTCTTAGTGCTCCAATAACCGCTATCTAATATCCTTCTGATGGTCAGCAGCGGATCATTCTGATCGCGCTTTTCGGCCAGTTGGAAGGCTGCTTTGAAGCCGCGTTTCTTTAGTTCAGGTAAACCTTCTGCATTCCATAAGCCAAACGGGTAGGCAAAGTATTTAATAGGTTTGCCGGTAATTTCTTCGAGTTTTTTGGTTGGTTTATCAATTTGGGTAACCCAATCTTCCCCGCTGAATTTTTTAAAGTTATGGTGATCCCAGGTATGGCTGGCAATTACGTTCCCTTCGTCAGATAGTTGTTTGATCTGCTCCTTGTTCATGTAGTTTGGCCGGCCTATGGATACCGTCATGATAAAGTATACCCCTTTAAAGCCATACTTCTTTAATTCCGGCGCGGCAATGGTGAATTGGTCGAGGTCGGTATCGTCAAAAGTAAGCATGATGGGTTTGCTCGGCAGCGCGGTGCCGTAAGCCAGGTAATCGTACAATTGATCGGGCAGTATGGTATGGTAGCCGCTATCGGCCAGCATTTTAATGTGCTCTTTAAAGTTGGCTATCGGTACAATATAATCCTTGGCTGTTTTTGAATCCTTCGGTCGCCAGTCGCGTATCTGGTGATAGCATAGCACCGGTACCTGCTTGCGGGCTAATATGGTAGCGGCATCGGCAGGGTTACCTTTAGGCGCTGCCGCGGATGTTGTAGTGGTGGCCGACACGGCAGAGCTATCGCCGTTTGTTGAGGCAGGATCTGAATTAACTGATGATGCCGACTGGCAGGCAGCCATTGCTAACGAACAGATAGACAAGGCTAAAAAACGCTTGAACATAGAAAAAAGAAATAATATTAACAGGTGTTAAAATTAGGTTTATTTAGTAGGAAACAAAGCTTAATTTAAACTTCTTTTCAACGCTTTTTATTGATGATTTGTTGCAAGCCGGGTTCGCAGGTTAAGAGATGCCAACCGCCAAAAACTATAAAAACTTTGTCGTGCTTATTCAGCAGGGTGTCAATAGTTTTTAATAAAGACTGATCTCGTATCTCTTTCGACCTGCGGCCAATTTCCTGGAATTTACCTTTGGGGCTGAACGGATTGGTAGGTTCCAGTTCTTCAAAACTAAACGGACGGTTAAGCAGTTTTTGATAATTAGCTTTATAAAATGCCAGCGTTTGCTCTTCGGATGTGAGGTTTACATTACCTGTTTTAATGATGTAACCTTCGATGAAGTTTTTATACTTTTTGCTGATAAACGCAGTGTCGTTAAACTTCTCCGGTGGAACAGACCACATGCATCTTTCGGTTGCTATATATGCCAGCATTTCGCCTTTGGTGTAATACTTTAAAAGTCCTTTAAACTCCAGGCTATCGGTCATATCGCCGTTAATGCATTGTATTTTCAGGCTGTCGGCCAATATTTTTATCAGGCCAATTTCGCCGTTTTTTGATATTGCTTCGTGCCTGTCTTTGTATACCCGTTTTGATACATCACCACCCTCGTTTACGCAGATATCTGGCTTCACCTCGAAAAACTTTTTTTCGATGGTGGTGTACATTGGGTTTTCGGTATCGCTATGGTCAAGGTGGTTAGTCCCGCAAAAAACAATTTCTTTCGGCCCGTTCTTGTATACCCTGATGTATGGGTTGGTTGGCAAATGCCCGGCGGCATCTAATTTGATTTTCAAATAGCTCACCGTAGGGTAAACATGGGTAGTATCCGCCGTTGTACTCCGCGATTGGCTACCCACACATCCTGCAAGCAGCAGGCAAGCCAATGCTATCAAACCAACCTTTGCCATAAATTAAAGCACTATACGTTTACCTGTTTTTATAGAGCGTTTGGCAGCATCCAGTATTTGCATCACCGTCATGTTGTACTGTAATGATGACTGATCATTCACCGCCTCATGCTTTTTTTGAAGCACAGCGGTCAGGTAAGTAATAGGATCATCAATTGGCGATGGTAACGCGGTTGATTTTTTGGTGATGCCTATGTTGTTTTCTTTCAGGCGCACTTGCAGGTTGTCTTTATCAAAGGCGTGCATGTAACCTTTGCTGCCGAAAACTTCCATGTCTTTTATGTTAAACGGCCAGTTCCACGAGGCTTCAATAAGGCCGGTAGCGGTTGGATACTCTACAATGATGGTAGCGTCATCTTCCACTTTTGGGTATATTTCGGGTTTGTAGTGTTTAGCCACAGCCGTTACTGCAATTGGTTTTTGGCCTTTCATTAACCAGGTCATCAGGTCGGCACCGTAGCAGCCAAAATCGTTAAGGGCACCTGCGCCGTTCAGTATCGGGTCGGTAAGCCAGGTCAGGAAATCTTCGCTGCAACCAATTTCGCGCGGACCACGGTGCCCATCGTGCATTACCATTTTACGGATAGCGCCCACGCTATCTTTCGCCACAATATCATACACTTCCTGGTACGATGGGTACCAGGTGGTTTCGTAATTGGTTAACACCTGTATTTTGTATTGATTGGCCAATGCCTGTATGCGGTTAGCCTGATCGAGCGTAGCGGCCAGTGGTTTTTCAACCATTACCGATATACCCAGCGGCGCGCAGATCTCCACCACATTCACGTGATGGGCAACAGCGTTGTAACCCAAAACAGCATCCGGCTTTTTCTCTACCACCATCTTTTTCAGATCCTCGGCAAACAGGTTTTCGGGGATCTTGTAGATCTTCCCGAATTTCGCCCAAAGTTTATGGTCGGGTTCGGCAATGCCTACAATATCAACCTTGCCTTTGTTGTACTGGTTTAAAATGCCGTGAATATGATCGTGCGATAGGCCTGCAACAACTACGCGCAGCAGTTTTTGAGCCGATACAGCCGTGGTAAAGGCCAGCAGCAAAGCGAGGCAAAGTATGTGTTTAATGTTTCTCATAGGTATGGTGGTTTCTGATTGGTATGTTATACTAAAATAGGGATGGATTGCCTCCTAACTTAATACGTCCCAAGTGTTTGTACGCATTTTCGGTAGCCTCCCGTCCGCGTGATGTGCGCATTAAAAAGCCTTCCTGTATTAAAAACGGTTCGTAAACTTCTTCAATAGTACCTTCATCTTCGCCTACAGCGGTGGCAATGGTTTTTAAACCAACCGGGCCGCCTTTAAACTTATCAATAATGGTAACTAATATTTTGTTGTCCATTTCATCTAACCCGTGCTCATCAACGTTGAGCGCGTTGAGCGCGTATTTCGCTATTTCGGTATCAATGGTACCGTTGCCTTTTATCTGTGCGAAATCGCGGGTACGGCGCAGCAGGGCATTGGCAATACGTGGCGTACCACGGCTACGACGAGCTATTTCATAAGCGCCTTCATCTGATATTTCAGTTTTTAATATAGATGCCGAACGTAATAGTATGGTGGTTAATAACTTGGCATCATAATACTCTAACCTCGAATTGATACCGAATCTTGCCCGTAAAGGCGCGGTTAACAGGCCCGAACGGGTAGTGGCGCCAACCAGGGTGAAAGGATTCAGCGAGATTTGTACCGAACGGGCATTAGGACCGCTCTCCAGCATAATATCAATCTTGAAATCTTCCATGGCCGAGTACAGGTACTCTTCTACCAGTGGACTAAGCCTGTGGATCTCATCAATAAATAAAATGTCACCAACTTCGAGGTTGGTAAGCAAACCCGCCAGGTCGCCGGGTTTATCCAGCACCGGGCCTGATGTTATTTTGATACCCACGCCCATTTCATTAGCAATAATGTGCGACAGGGTGGTTTTACCCAATCCCGGAGGACCGTGCAGCAGAACGTGGTCAAGCGCTTCGCCGCGAAGGCGGGCTGCCTGTACAAATATTTTAAGATTGGCTAATATTTTATGCTGACCGGTAAAGTCTTCAAAGGCCTGCGGACGTAATACTTTTTCAATATCACGTTCGGTAGGTGTGAGGCGTTCACGTTCAGGATCAAGATGCTCGTTCATTGCCAACGAAATTAGTATTTTTTCTTAGAGTCCGAAAGTCCGTAAGTCGGAAAAGTCCGAAAGATTTTTGTTACAGGAGAGGAAGTTCGAAAGTCGGGAAGTCAGAAAGTCCGTAAGTCGGCAAGTCAGGAAGTCAGAAAGTCCGTAAGTCCGAAAGTTAGGAAGTTAGAAAGTCCGTAAGTAGGAGGTTCGCAAGTAGCTTTACTTTGCAATCGCTAAAACAAAAAAGCCCGAAACCCCACCAAGCAATTAACTTTCGGACTTCCGGACTTTCCCGTCTTTCGGACTTCTCAAAAAATCACCCCTCCGGATATTTCCTGAATATGCTATTGATCTTCATTTGTATAACGCCCAAAAATGCTTCGCGGAATATACGGGTCGACATTTTGGAAGTACCTGCCGTGCGGTCGGTAAATATAATGGGCACTTCAACCACCTTAAAATCATGTTTAATGGCGGTGTATTTCATTTCTATCTGGAAGGCGTAGCCCACAAATTTGATTTTATGCAGCTGGATGGTTTCGAGCACCTTACGTTTGTAGCACATAAAGCCTGCCGTAGCATCCTGGATATCCATACCGGTAATAAACCGTACATATACCGATGCGAAATAGCTCATCAGCACCCGGCTCATGGGCCAGTTAACCACATTTACGCCTTTAATATAGCGCGAACCAACGGCTACATCGGCCCCGTCAATACAGGCCTGGCGCAGTTTCAGTAAGTCGTCAGGGTTGTGTGAGAAATCGGCATCCATCTCAAAAACAAAATCGTAATGGCGAGCAATGCACCATTTAAACCCGTGGATATATGCCGTGCCGAGCCCCTGCTTACCCTTTCGTGTTTCCATGAAAAGCTTATCGGCATATTCGGTTTGCAGCTGCTCAACTATTTGCTGGGTGCCATCCGGCGACCCATCGTCAACTATCAGTATATGAAAATCATGCGGAAGGGAAAACACCTTGCGTATCATTCGCTCAATGTTTTCCTTTTCGTTATACGTAGGTATTATTACTATGCTATCGGGCACTTCAGGGTATTACGTTAAAAAAAAGTATGCAAAGCAAAGCATTTTTTTACACAATTGGATTATCCGGATGAATTTCCTGCGTTTTGTCGCCTGTAATGTGAAGTCCTTCGCCCAGGTTCAGATCGTCAACCAGGTAGCTTTTCTCTTTAATGCGCGGACTTACAAATAAGAACAACACAAAGAAGAACAGCATAATGCCCACAAACAACCAAAAATATTTGTCGCCGGTGAAATAGCCAAAAACGCCATTGTTCGCGATGTTTACGTTAACCAAAGTAGTAAAGAAAGTACCGATTGAGTAGGTAAGATACCAGATCGCCGTCATGGTGCTTTTCATTGATGGGGGTGATTGGGTATAAGCATACTCCAAACCGGTAATTGAAACCAATACCTCACCTGCCGAAAGTAACACGTAAGCCAATACCTGCCACCAAAGTGAAGGGTGTAAACCGGCATCAACCTTAGCTTGCAGCATTGCTACGATTACAAAACTGCCCGCGGTAATTAATAAACCCGCGCCTATTTTACGCAACGGGGTAAGCGTAATGCCCATTTTTTTAACCAGTGGATAAACACCATAGTTAAATATCGGGATAAGCATTAACAGGAAAGCCGCGTTGGCTACCTGTAATTGCGATGGTAACGCTTTTATACCGAAAATACCTAAGTTAAGATCGAGCTTGGTGGCTTGCAATGCCCATTCAGATTGGTTCATGTCCCACATACCCCAAAATATCGGCACAAATGCAAATACGGCCATTACACGCCATACGGCACGTACGCCATCCACTTTGGTTTCGCCGTAACGTTGTTCGGCAATTTGCCACGCTGTTTTTGATTTATCAGGCTTGCTGAATGCTGCCTTTAAAACAAAAAAGTTAACACTCATAAAGTTATCCTTTTTGATTCCTCCGGCCGGTACCTTAATATATCTTTTACTACCCGAAAAGAAAATGATAGTAGCCAAAGCCATCAGTATACCCGGTACACCGAAAGCCCATGAAGCGCCATATTTATCTAAAATTACAGGGATAAGCGCTATACTAACGGTTGAACCCGCGTTAATACTGAAATAGAACCAGCCGTAAATGCTGCTCATCAGTTCGGAGTTGCTGTGGTCGAACTGGTCGCCTACGTTAGCCGATACGCACGATTTGATACCACCCGCCGCTATGGCTATAATTAATAAACCGATACTGAAACCGGTAAGTGAGCCTTCAAATACCGAAAGGCATAAGTGCCCTATGGTGTAAATAATTGAACCGATTAAAATAACACGGTATTTGCCAAAAAACCAGTCGGCAAGGATACCGCCCAGTAGCGGGGTAAAATATACAAGGGTTGAAAACGCGTGGGTGTAAGCGTTTGATTTTGCGTTGGCTTCAACGGTTAATTCGGCCAGCCCGTGCGGGTTAAAAAACTGGTTAACCAAAAAGATAGATAATACGGCACGCATACCATAAAAACTAAATCTTTCTGAAAACTCGTTACCTATAATAAAAGGTATACTACGCGGAATTTTGGGTTTACGTGTTGCTGCTGGGGTAATTTGTTCGGTCATTTAATATTTTATGAATTTTGCTAAAATACTATAATTAACGCAAATCGAAATTTTATATTGAAAGTATTACAAAGCGGGATATTAAGCCCTGTAAAAGAGCTTGATGGTATTGGTTTAATTTCTTTTAGGTACCTGTCTGCGTGCTTCTTCGGCCTGTTTTTTTGGATCGGCGTAAGGCTCTTGGTCGTGTATGTCGGGTATGTTCCTCATATCCAGGTTCTCTACATATTGCCATTTGCCGTTTTTCAGGCGATAGCCATCGTAGCTCATGTCGGGGCCAAAAGTTTCGGGTTTGGCGGTAGGTTTGCCATCCGGCGATGAAAGGTGGTCAAATACGATCAGGTTTTGATCTGCCGAATACTTTAACAGCATAGATGCCTGGCGGGAGTATTCAAAAACTACACGTTTACGCGTTTTCTTGTTACCTTCAAATACCGGCAACCCCAGGTTTATTTCATTATTTTTGAAGGATAGTACCTCTATTACTTTCTTGGTTGATTTTACGGTATTGCCTTTCCAACCCAACAAAACATAATAAGGGTTGCTGCCGCTTACAGGGATGATCTGGTAATATTGTGCCCCAAACCATTTATGATTGTCGCTTACCGAATCTTCGGGGTTTTTCAGCAGGGGAGAGTAGTCTTCAAAAGGATATAATTGTAAGCGGCCGCTGTTCATTTGTACGGTACCGTAAAAACGGTAGCTGCCGTCGTCATTTAAAACGTGCCAGCTGAAAATGCGGAAGCGTTTATCAGGAGATGTACTGATGGTGATACTTTTTAGCGAATCAAACGGGAAGCTGAACGAGTTAGGTGTTTTTAACGCGCTTACCAGGGTTTTAATGAACTGGTAATTGGTGTTCTTACGCACCAGTTCTTCCGGATCGTTGATGATGCGTTTGCCTAAATGGTTGAGGCTGTCCTGGTAAAAGCGGAGTTGTTTTATATCAGCGCTTTCGTTGCTGCGCTGTGCAGAGACTAATGCGGGTAGCAATGATACTAATAAGGCTGCCAGTATTTTTTTCATGTAGAAGTATTAACGCAAGTTTTCGATAACCATTGCACTGGCACCACCGCCGCCGTTGCAAATTCCGGCAGCGCCGTATTTGCCGTTGTTTTGCTGCAATACGCTCAACAGCGTAACAATAATGCGCGCACCCGATGCCCCCAGCGGATGACCTAATGATACCGCACCGCCGTTAACGTTCACTTTTGCCGGGTCTAACTTTAATTCGTTATTATTAGCTATGGCTACTACCGAAAAGGCTTCGTTGATCTCGAAATAATCTATCTCATTCACTGATAAGCCAGCCTTGTGCAAAGCCAGTGGAATGGCCTTCGATGGCGCTGTTGTGAACCATTCTGGCGCTTGCTGCGCATCAGCGAAGGCAGTGATCTTCGCCAGTGGGGTGATGCCCAGTTCTTCGGCTTTTTCGCTGCTCATGAGTACCAGTGCCGCCGCGCCGTCATTTAAGGTGGATGCATTGGCGGCCGTTACCGTGCCGTCTTTTTTAAATACCGGGCGCAGGGTAGGGATCTTTTCGAACTTTACCGCGGCGGGTTCTTCGTCCACAGCGAATAAGGTAATGGTGCCTTTTTTATCCTGAATTTCTACGGGGGTAATTTCGTCGAAGAACTTGCCTTCGCTTTGCGCTTTATGGGTGCGGTGGTAAGAGATGATGGCGTATTCGTCCTGCTCTTCGCGGCTGATGTGGCATTCGGTAGCGCAAAGTTCCGCAGCCGAACCCATGTGGTAATCATTATATACATCCCAAAGGCCATCTTTAACAAGGCCATCGGTAATTTGGCCATTACCTAAGCGGTAACCATTGCGGGCTTTATCTAAGTAGTAGGGCACATTGCTCATACTCTCCATTCCACCGGCCACTACAATATCGTTTTGCCCGAGGGCGATGCTTTGAGCAGCCAGCATGATCGCTTTCATGCCAGATGCGCACACTTTGTTTACCGTGGTTGCGGGCACATTGCCCAGGCCAGCAAAAATAGTTGCCTGCGTAGCAGGAGCCTGCCCCAAATTGGCCGACATTACATTGCCCATGTACACTTCCTGTACCTGCCCGGCCTGTAAACCAGCCTTTTCCACTGCCGATTTAATGGTGATAGCCCCCAGTTGGGTAGCCGTTAAAGAAGACAGGCTGCCGCCGAAACTGCCTATCGGCGTACGGGTGGCTGCAACAATAACTACATCTTTCATAATT
This sequence comes from Mucilaginibacter sp. GW821-FHT07G05, assembly GCF_059418565.1. Classification (NCBI taxonomy): domain Bacteria; kingdom Pseudomonadati; phylum Bacteroidota; class Sphingobacteriia; order Sphingobacteriales; family Sphingobacteriaceae; genus Mucilaginibacter; species Mucilaginibacter sp. GW821-FHT07G05. The sequence continues at coordinate 45,559 of NZ_JBWKQC010000001.1, forward strand.
TAAAGCTTAAGCAAAGTTAGTATTTGCGTAATTGTATACGGCCTTAAAATTATTCTTGTTCGGGCTTTTTCTTTTTGCCTGCCTTTTTACGCGCGCTCAAAGCTTGTTGCAGCAGGTATTCTATCTGCCCGTTGGTGCTCCTGAATTCTTCGGCGCTCCAGGCTTCTATCTCCTTCAACATATCCGGATTTATGCGTAATATAAATGCTTTCTTTTCAGCCATAAATTAACTGGACGCCGCTGCCGCTTCCCTTTGTCGCCTTATAATAATTATATGAATACCCAAAAATGCCAGCAAAGGTAAAATTTCTGCCGGGGTGGTACTTTGCTCAATACCAATAGTATCGGTTGATGAAAACGACGGACTATCAACGCGTAGTATCGGTCCGTAAATTTCGCTCTCCCAAACATACTTTGACCGCCAGAAAGACGTACGGTGAAAAATGGCGGTAAAGCCATTCTCCATCATTAAAGTCGATTTCCTGCTGAACGCCGTGGTAACCAAGCGGCCTATTACTTTATCGTTTCTGTCGGTAATAGCGATTGTTCGTCGCCAAAAGCCTTCAAAAGCGAAGTTGTAATAATTGTCGGCCGTTTCAACGTAGGCCCTGCGCCTTGCCGAGAGCCACTTATAAGCGAGCTTGCCATAGCTGTAAACATTGTCGGTAAGCTCATATTCAGGTTTTACCCAGCCATGCCTTACTATGTACAGCTCGTTTATATTTTTATTTTCAAACCTGGTGTACATGGTTATTAATGATAAAGTGTACCGGTATTAACCACCGGGTTTACACTGCGGTCGCCGCAAAGTACTACCAATAGATTGCTTACCATGGCGGCTTTGCGTTCTTCATCCAACTCAACAATGTTTTTTTCCGACAGGCGGTTCAATGCCATTTCAACCATACCTACCGCGCCTTCAACAATCAGTTTACGGGCAGATATAATGGCCGATGCCTGCTGACGCTGCAACATGGTATGCGCAATTTCGGGCGCGTAAGCGAGGTGCGATATACGGGCTTCCAGTACTTCAATACCGGCGCGTTCCAGGCGTTCGTTCAGCTCTTCTTCAAGTAAATGACTTACCTGTTCGGCACCGCCACGCAGGGTAATGCCCGCAGTTTCATCCTCCATATTATCATAAGGGAAAGAGTTGGCCAAATGCCTTACCGCGGCTTCGCTTTGTATATTTACATATTGCAGGTAGTTCTCTACCGCGAAAACCGCGTTGGCTGTGTCTTTTACCTTCCATACTATAACAGCGGCAATTTCAATAGGGTTACCTACTTTATCGTTCACCTTTAGTTGCTGTCCGTTAAGGTTAAAGGCGCGTAACGATACCTTCTTTTTTACAGTGAAAGGGTTCACCCAAAAGAAACCGTCTTTTTTTACAGTACCCACATATTTACCAAAAAGGGTAAGCACTTTTGATTCGTTAGGGTTTACAATAACAAGCCCCGGAAGCACAAGTGTAAAGTCAAATACAAGGAGGAGAGCGCCAACAACAGGCAGTTGCTGCCAAAAGCTGATTGCCGCAGCCGCGATAAGTAAAAGGAATAATGTGAAGGTTAAATATCCGGATGGCGGATTGATGGTTTTTTCGGTTTCCATGATTGAAAAATGATTTTAAAATGATATCACAAAGATATCAAACTAATTTTCATAAAAACAAGAAAAACTGCATATAACAGAAACTTATATTATTTTTGAGAGGTTAACACGATACATGGTACAACTATCCACCTCCCGCCAAAAGGCTTTGCTGCGTAAATATGCCCGTAACATTAAGTATTTGATGATACTGGCAAGTATATGTGTAATAGTAATGGCATTGCCCAAACAGGCCCAGTTCAGGTACGAATTTGAAAAGGGGAGGATCTGGAACCAAAAAGACCTGGTATCGCCCTATAATTTCGCTATACTTAAAACGCCCGAAGAGATACAGAACGACCGTAAGGCCGCACTTGCCAGTATAACACCAATTTACAGGCTGGAGGAGCAAACAGGCCGCGACCAGATTGAAGGTTTTCGTAACGATTTGGAAGTGAAATGGCGCGGAGCCGGGCTCGATGATAAACTGAAGGAAGACTACATCACCATTGGCAATAAACTGCTGTTTGAAGTTTACGGGCGTGGTATAATTAAACTAAATACCAAACATCAGCAAGGCGGCGAAAATTACACCGTCACCGTACTGAATAACAACATAGCTACCGATAAAAATACCAACGACCTTTACACCAAAGAAAAAGCGCTTGCATACTGCGAGCAGGAGCTCAATAAAAATAAAGGTATTGATAAGACCTATTTGTTAGACCTCATCAGCGACCGACTGCAAACCAATCTTAATTACGACGATAGGCTGACTACCAAATTAGAAAAAGAGGTAGTTGATAACCTTTCCATCACCCGTGGTATGGTACAAGCCGGTGAGGTGATCATTGCAAAAGGATCGGTAGTGAGCGATGAGGTATTTCAAAAGTTGCAATCGTATAAAAAAGCCTTTGAGGATAATGCCCGCGTAAAAGGTAATTTCAATATCGTATTGTTTGGCCGTTTTCTATTAGTGAGTTTGGCCATATCGCTTATCATGGTATTCCTGTACCTTTTCAGACGGGATATTTATGTAGATAACCGATTAGTGGGCTTGATATTGATGGTAATTACGGCCATGCTGGCTACTTTATCGCTGGCCATTAAGTTGCAGATTCCCAACCTGTATTATATCCCGTATTGCATTGTACCCATTATTATCCGGATATTGTTTGATACCCGTTTGGCGCTGTATATACACCTGTTGGTGGTATTGATAGCCGGATTTTTTGTACCGAATAGTTTTGAGTTTGCCTATTATGAGATAACCGCGGGCATGGTGGCTATTTACACCATTAAAAACCTGATTCGCCGCGAGCAGTTTCTCATTTCGGCTATCATCATCATGTCGTGCTATTTTGTGGCCTTCCTGGGTATCTCATTTATCCGCGAGGGTAGCTTAAGTAATATCGACTGGGTTGATTTTGTACCTTTCGCTGTAAGCGTGCTCTTAACCCTGCTGGCTTATCCGCTGATCTACGCTTTTGAAAAGGTGTTCGGCTTAACATCAGACATTACCCTGATAGAACTTACCAATACCAACGCGCCATTATTGCGCGAAATGGCATTCACTGCGCCCGGTACCTTTCAGCACTCGTTACAGGTGGCTAATTTGGCTGAGAATGCCATTTATTCGATAGGGGGGAATGCTTTGCTGGTAAGGGCAGGGGCTTTGTATCATGATATTGGAAAAATTGAAAATCCGCTGTTCTTTATCGAGAACCAGATCTCGGGCTTTAATCCGCATGATAAGTTGCCTTACGAGGAAAGCGCTCAGATCATCATCAGGCACGTGAGCAAAGGGGTAGACATGGCCAGGAAGGCTAATCTGCCCGATATGGTGATCGACTTTATCCGCACCCACCATGGTAACACCCGTGTAGATTATTTTTACCAGTCGTTTTTGAAAAATTTTCCGGAAAAATTCATCGATGAGAACATTTTCAGGTACCCGGGGCCCATTCCTTTCTCAAAAGAAACGGGTGTTTTGATGCTTGCCGACTCGGTTGAGGCCGCTTCGCGCTCTTTAAAAGAACCCGACCAAAAATCCATCAGCGACCTTGTCGACCGTATTGTAAAATACAAACTCGATCAGGACCAACTGAAAGACAGCGACATAACGCTGAAAGATATTGAAACTATAAAAACGATTTTTAAACGAATGCTGATGAGTATTTACCACGTGCGAATAGATTATTAAGAAAACATAAATTTTTTTTTGACGGGAGGGTTGAATTACTATATTTGCAGACCCAAAACGGGGATTAGTTCATTAAACGGAGAGATGCCTGAGAGGCCGAAAGGAACAGTTTGCTAAACTGTCGTACTGGCAACGGTACCGAGGGTTCGAATCCCTCTCTCTCCGCATTAAAAGCAATTATTTAGCGGTTACGGCAGCTGGGAAAATACTTTTAAATAATGTTTGCAACAGCGAAATAAAAACGTACCTTTGCAAACCCTTTCGGGATGTAGCGTAGCCCGGTATCGCGCCACATTTGGGATGTGGAGGCCGCAGGTTCGAATCCTGCCATCCCGACGCTTACGGTGTCAAGCGATACCAAAAAGTCCTTAAATCTATGATTTAGGGGCTTTTTTATTTTATTCCTCCCCAATTCATTCAAGTTATATCAAAGAAAATGTACCCTATTCGGTGCCCCAAATCTATCGTTTATATTTGGGCACAAATAGCGTATTAAGTAACTGATAGTCAATTTGTTATTTGATTTATTTTGATTGGTTTTGGTGCCCTTTGCGGTGTTCCAAATAAACGGGCAAATCGCCCGCCTGCTAAAGCGCAGTAAAGCCCGTCAATCTGAAGCTATTGTAAAATAAAAATTGACGAATATGAAAACACAAAACAACACCTTTGGCGTGATCTTTTACCTAAGAAAGTACAAGGCCACCAATGACGGAAAAACACCTATCTATGCGAGAATTACTGTAAACGGGCATCGTACCGATGTTTCAGTAAAGCGCTCTATTGACCCAGCCAACTGGAATGCCAATAAGGGTATGGCTAAAGGTAGCAAAGAAGAAGTTGTAAAGCTGAACAATTACTTAGAGCAATACCGCTCCGGAATCGTAGAAAGCTACCAAAAGCTATTATTACAAAAGAAGCTCATTACGGCTGAATTAGTAAAAGATAAGTTCACAGGCGAAGATCAGGCAGAATTTACCCTGTGCAAGCTGATGAACTATCACAATAGTGAACAAGCGCAGGTATTGGAGCCAGGTACGTTGAAAAACTACTTTACTACCCAAAAGTATCTCAAAGAGTTTATACAGGAACGGTTTAACACCAGCGATAAATACCTTTCTGCACCCGCACGCTGGTTCGCATTAAACTGCGGATCGTCAGGCACATTCGTCGTATCGGTTGGGTTGATCGGGTTTGGCATGATAAAAAGGTTTGATGGTGGTTATGTTATTTCTGATTTAGATCAGCGTGCTTTCAGGTCAAACGTTGATCGGCAAATCATGACTGAGTTCGAACGGCGCCAAATAATACGCGATCTCTTGCGGAAAGGTGAATGCAGACATACGTGAAAAGTTAGGTAAGTTGTTTTATTACAACTTGTTGTGCTAAAAATAAATAAAACAATATCATAAAACCAAAAAATATTTAAATGATTATTATTTTGAATTGGAAAAGTTTTTCCATCTATAAATTGATGTTGATGGATCATTAACCGAAGTATCAGATTATCCAATAGCCATCCGGTTGTTAATGCCCACTGTTTCGATTTTACCATCAAATCATCTGATTTTGGGATTGCTTCTTGGGTGATCCACGCCATTTTCAATCCATCTATTTCTTTCGTCGGAACTTGTCGGGGAATCTCGAAAGGCTAAAGGTAGTGCTGAAAATGAACTTAAAAACACAACGCTATGTTAAGTCTTAATGAAGGTATTTTTTTGATCGTAGGTTACGGTGCAGTTTTATTACTGATCGTCTACATTGTCCATTTACGTAAAGGCACCAAAACCAATGCGTTTTTGGTCGCCAACAGAAATGTGTCGACTATCCGCGGCTCTTTAAGCATCGCTGCCGCCTGGATCTGGGCACCAGCAGTTTTCATCTGTTGCCAAAAAGCCTACGAACAAGGTATTGCAGGAGTTTTTTGGTTCACAGCGCCAAATATATTATGTTTTTTCGTTTTCGCTCCCTTTGCAGTTAGACTTCGAAAGCGTATCCCCAACGGGATCTCATTTCCGGATTATATTTATCATAGATATCAAAGCAAACCTTTACATATCGCATCACTCATCATATTTGTAGGATATCAGTTAGGGGCGATCATCATTAACTGTACTGCTGGCGGGGTGTTGTTAAGCTTGTTAACAGGATTGCCTTATCTGTTTTCGGTGCCATTAATGGCTAGCGTATCATTAAGTTATTCGCTGATCAGTGGGTTAAGGGCTAGTGTACTGACCGATGTCATTCAAATGGTATTGATCTTATCGATTGCTTTTGTCTTAGTACCTTGGGTAACACATGAAGCCGGTGGCTTCAAATCAATAACTGAACATCTCGGTGGGGTGACCGGAAAATTTGGGGATGTTTTTAATCCCGCTGTTGCCTTTGGTTTTGGTATAGCCTCTACCATCGGGTTAGTATCGGGGCCTTTTGCTGATCAGGTTTTTTATCAGCGCACGTTCGCTGTAAAAGAAAACGCTGTAGCAAAAACCTTCATGTATGGTGGTTTGATTTTCGGTATAGTTCCTATTATGCTTTCAGTTTTGGGATTTGTGGCAGCAAGCAATGCCGGAGTGATACATATTGTTAATCAAAACCCAGCGGTGAACAGCCAAATGGTAGGCCCGATTGCGATTGGTTACTTTCTTCCTAAGTGGGCCCTGATGGCTCACGCAATACTTTGTTTCGCAGGCCTTTCTTCAACATTAGATTCGACCTATTGCGCGACCAGTTCGCTGGCGACGGTAGATATCTACAAACGATATATCAACCCTGCTGCCACTTTAGAAAAATTGTTAAAGGTTGGCCGCATCAGTATGATATGTTTAGCGGTCGTAGGGATAAGCGTTGCATTAATGAAACCGAAATTAATTTGGGTATTCTTGATCTATGGGGCATTGGCCTCGTCCGCATTCTTCCCGGCTTATTTGAGTATATACTGGAAAAAGCTTACGGCAAAAGCCGCACTTTGGGCTATTATTCTATCTATCCTGTTAGGTACCACGTTATCTATTTACGCGAATATTAAGGAGGATACTAACCTGATTGTATTATCTTCTGTGACAAGCGTGGCTATTGGGCTGATCGTTTGCCTCTTATTCGCGGCGGGAAATAAAGACTACAAAAAAGAAGAACTAATTCTGGAAACTTATGGAGAATAAGCAATCATTTACAGGTTCTGAGATCAGCAACGGGTTGCTGTTCGACCTAAGCACTGAGCGCTATCCTTGCCGTGTACATGGTTTTGATAAAGGGGAATATGTCGCTAGTTCGCCAAAGCACACATCATTTGGTTATGTTGCCGAAGGTATCGCGCAGCTCGAATACAACGATCTTAGAATTCCGGCTAAAGCAGGGATGTATTTTTCAGTACCCGGCGAATTTACTTTGTCAGGTGGCAAGGGTTTCATCATCGAATACTTTAATTATCTTGGTTTTTTTCAACTTGGCGGCCCAGTAGAACCAAGTGGTCGTTTGAAGTATATTGACGGCTGTACGGATTCATTACTGGTGCAACCGATCAAAAAAGGTCACCCTTGTTTAAACGCTTTGTATTTTCCGGCATCGACATTTCAAACACAACACACGCACCCATCTTACCGCATAGGGCTGATACTTGACGGAGGCGGACACTGTTTGACACCTCAGGGATCGATTGAGTTAATTCCAGGGCATGTTTTTGTTATACATACCGATGGGATCCACTCCTTTGCAACCTTAGCTGATCTAGGGATGAATGTGTTTTCTTTCCACCCGGACAGTGATTATGGTCCGGAGGATGAAAATCACCCAATGATTAACAGGACCATCATCGAAGGAAAAAGTGCTAATCAAATGCCACAAATCTTTACGAAATAATTATCAAATGTGCAGAATCAGTTGTATCAAAGGTAACTTAAGTAAAAATAAGGCTATCAAGGAAATGGTCAATAATGAACAGCAATACGGAGGGACGCTCAAACAGGAATGCTATTCAGACCAGGACTTTACCTTATTATTAAATAGGTTCGATGTAACAAGTACCAAATTGAAATCAGGCGAATTTCCAATTGTTACTGACCGCTATGTGTTTGCTTTTAACGGAGAGATTTATGCTTTTCGCGACCAGATGTTTAAAACAAGTATGGCAAAAAGTGATGGACATTTCGCACTGCCGTTTATTGAGCAATATGGGCATGAGGCTTTTTTTCGGGAAGCAGATATCGAGGGCACGTTTTTTATCTATGACAAAAGAAATAAGGCGCTCTATGTCTATGTAGACCAGCTAAACACGAAAGGTTGCTATTATGCTATTACGCCAGGAAATATTATTGTGACGCAAGAGTTGTCGACAATAAAAAAAATATTAGACGATTGCCGGTCAAAAAAAGATACGGCAATTTTTACGCTAAAAAGGGGGCATTGTTTAAAAATCGCCTATGATAATCAATGGTGGACGTATGCTTATAAAACGAATTTCAATACCATATGGAAAGGAAATCAGCGACACTACAATCGCGGATTAGGAGATGCAATCAGGCAAGCAGTTAAGAACCGAATACCCTCGGAAGGCCAATTTGGCTTACTATGTAGCGGAGGGGTTGATAGCTCGCTGATATTGACACTTGTCATTCAATTGTTAAAGGAAACTGATGAACTGGACCGCCTGGTGATTTTTACATTGGGTGCTGATGATAACCCGCTAAAAGGAGAGGAAAATGACCTGGAAACCATGTATAAACTTGAGAAACAGTTAAACATAGAAAGTCATCATTTGCTTAAAGTAGTTTTTCCACAGCCGAATTGGGACGAGTTCTTGATCAAAAGTGAAATTTTAACAACAGACCCACATTTAATAGCCCCAAACCCCGCCGTCACTCAAGTTCGGCATATTATGACGATGTCGGCTGTACTGGCCCAAATTGCCTTAAGTCATTCACACATCAAAGTTGTGCTGTCTGGCGATTTCGCTGATGAAATATTTGGAGGGTATAACAGCATGCATACCGGCAATAAATATGAATTATTAAATAACATTCAAGTGAAATTAGATGATCTGCACCTTAATGACGCTGCAAGGGTAACATTGGCTAGTCTGAGGGGTTGCAAATTCCTGATCAAAAATTTACTCAATGGTAAACTCATAAGTCCCTCCGGTACCCCGACCGAAGCTTCATCGCACCCCATTGAAATAAGGACGCCGTATGCTTCGCATTTAGTAGCTGATGCATTGAGCATGTTCTCACGGGAAATGCTGGTTGGCGTCCGTCAAAACAAAGTTTATTCAAAATACCTACTGCGCTTGGTCGCAAATAAGTTGGGCGTTCCTTCGGAAATGGCCTGGCGCAAGAAAATGCCATTCAATGAAGGTGGTACAGGGGTAAGGAATATGGAACCCTACGCACAGGAAGAAAATGCAAGTATCCGTTACCTTGACCAACAGGGTTGCCAAACGGTGAAACTGGACCATTCGTTCCTACTTAGGTTTAATATTATTAAATATTTTGAAAATAATGATACTCATGGTTATGAATATGCCTTATATTGTGCCTCAATGTGCTCTGGATTAGACCTTTTGATCAAAGGTGGAACTTTTCGCGAACACATGCCCGATAGTAATTATACCAGCCGCGGGGATCTCGATCTGGTTTATTCAACCTAAACTGTAACAGCCATGCCGAAAAAATCGAAATTTGAGTTTAAAGTCCATTTTGTCAAGCATCAGGTTTTTTATACACCTGTCTATATGTGTGGACAGGATTATGTGATGAGCTTTGTTAACGAGCCGTACATGCAAAGCGACGCACGGCTGGTTAAGCAACTCTTTAACGATTCGGTATCTAAAGATGGCGTAATTGATATTTATCTTACCGGTGGTCCTGATGTAGTTTCATTTTTAAGAAACAATCCGGATATGGATCAAAACAAAAAAATCTATTTCTGGCTACCCTTAGTGGATCGTTTGCCCTTGCCGCTCATAAAGTCTAAAAGCGGCGGTCACGCTGATTACAGCATGCGCGATATTGTCAAAAATGAAAATATTGATGCGGTAATATCACCGCCTCAGGATACCACGCTTCATTATTTTTCGTCAAAATTCTACGACTCCGATGCTTTTATCGACAAATATATGAATGACGGTCTAACGGAAGAGGAAAATAGACTGATCCGGGAAGACCTTGGACAGACGGCAACGCTATTTAAAGGCCGGCTTCGTCCCCAGCCGGATTTCGAATCCATCACACACACGTTTAAAGAAAACCCGGAAGCGATCGCTTTTCTTTTGTCCGAAGATCCGGATATCAGAAAATTTAAAAAAATTAATCCACCAATGGATGTTATCGTCTTCACTTGTATCTATACCAAGGAAGATATCTGGGATGATCGCGATAAGCGCAATGCGTTGATAGAGTTTTGCCGGTCCGTAAGTTTAAATATTAACAACATACATGATTTTCATAAATTCTATAAAAAAACTGGCGAGGATTATTTGAATAATGAATTGCTGTCATCCATGCTCATTTTTTATAATAAAAAAATCGCTGCAGACCTGACACAAGATGAACGCAACGGTTTTATTCGAAGTTTAAAATATTTGGCTCAGCACCGGATTTTCGCCGTGAATTTGCTGACGGATCTTCAGCTTAAAAGCGAGAATCTATTGGCTGCTGCCGACAAGGAGATCAAAGATATTTATTATAAATATCGGCTTTACTATTGGATGAGCAGGGGCATCGTTGTGAATGTTCCTAAAGCAATAGACGACCAGCATGAGCGCGAGCAATCCCAGATGCAGTTTCTCGAAAGCATTAGCGCGTCGACGCATATGTTAAAAACCACAATTAATACTTTACTGAGTTATCCTTTAAACACCTTGAAAGAAATGATGGAGGATGAGGAATGTATAGATTTGTTGATTGAGGCTAAGGAAACTTTGTTGATCAATGCCGAGTTAATCAATTTGATATCAAAGTTAAGTACTAAGTCATACAGCGACGAAACCAGACGTGAAGCCCTTGTCGATTCAAAACTATATTCGACCGATTACACTAGTATTGATTTGACTGAGATCATTGAAAACCAATTGGAGATTGTAAGAAAAGACCCCACACTTCACGTAAATGAGATCGAATTGGTGAGCACAAACAGAATCATCATACCACCAAGTTTTTTATCCTTTCAAAAATTGCATCCTACTCCGAGGTTTTTTAAGATGATTGTTTTGACAATTATTGAAAATTGCCGCGCGTATGGGGAAGCAGTCAATGAAAAAATCGCCCTTACTGTGACGTTTAACGATCATGAGTTAACGTTTAAAAACCCTACTACCCATCATTTCAATTCAAAGGATGCTATCACAGGTAACTGGAGAGTTGTTGATACCTTATTGCGCCAGTTAAAGATAGGACGGGTTAAGCTCTCATCGCCGCCACCTTCAAAAGAATTTCTGACTGTAATTTCTGCTCAATACTATGGAAAAGATTAACGTTTTATGGATAGAAGATAACCCTATTCAAGAAAGTCTACAGGTACGGGTGCTTATCGCTCGGATCAAAACGCTCGCAAACCATTTCACGGCTGCAGATTATAAATTGGGCGTTCCTGCTATTCACTTCGACGATAAGGATTTAAAAAATTATCATCAGTTTTTTAATCTCCAGGTATTACAACACCCTTTAGAAATTAAGGATTTTATAACGATGTGTTTACAATTAGAGGATGAAAAAGGGATGGCAGCCTTCAAGAAAATGGGCGTAGTATTACCTGATATCATTGTATTTGATTATCACTTTGGTGCAAAAATAACAGTTAACCGGGGTGGCGGGGCGATTGGCTACACGCCAAAATTTCAAGCTGTTCGAGAATACATTAATCCTAATTTTAAGTTCAGGACGCATTACGAAAAATTGTTCGGAAAGCGTGTTTTTGAGCTGGAGGACGATAAAACAGGTGGTTTCTCCGCAGACGACTTCTTGATGAAGATTTCTAAAGCCAAAGACAAAGCCGAGATCAAAAAGAAAGACCGTGATGAATTGGATAATGACGATTTTGGTTTATTATCAGCAGTAGAGATTTTACGTGTGTTTAGGAATCATACCACTGTTGCTATTCCAGCTACTTATAACAAGCGGCAGATCGAACAGATGTCACTTCACGGCAAATATTTTGAGTGGTTAAATGAATATGATTTTACAATCGATTTCAACCGTTCGGAACGCGGAACAAAAAAATGGGATTATATTTTAAAAGACGCGGCGGTAGCTATGCAGGACCGGATAGTTCAGCAAGTTCGTCAAGGTAAACTTACTCCCTATCTTATCCGGTTATCTCAACTGGCCTGTGGCTTAGCTCAGGATGACCCCATCCATAGAAAGGTAACCTTACAGAATGCTTATGGTGTACATCAATACCCACTTGATGGTCTTTTTATCAACGTGGCGGCTGGCGAAGCCCGAAATCGGGCAATATCCGTTTGGGCGGAAAAATTATTTAAACAAGGCCTTGCTCGTGATGATAGTTCAGCAGAAAACAGTATCATCAAGGAAGCATTAAAACATGCGGATACTTTGTGGTCTGCCTATCAATCTCAATCTTTTTGTGATCGTCTGCAGCTATCTAAATTAGCTAAGATCAAATCAAGCAAAACTAACAATGTAATTAGCCAGGAATTGGAGGAAAAGTACCATGATTATCTCCACACCAATAAATATTTTGAGATACTGAAAGAAGGTAGCCGCAAAAACAATGAGGTTTTTATCATCAAAAATTGTGTAGAGCTCCGTAAGCTCATTCCAAAAAACACAAAGGCCAGTTACACGCAAACTGACCTGAATATTTTGTCATGGACCGCTTTATTTGTGATCCTACAGTTATATAAAAGCCGGGCAGATTATTTGAAGAAAGCAAAAATGTCGGCAGCCGTTCTGCCTAGTAGAAAGGAGTTGTTGACCTTACTTTTTCCAATTGCGTCTGCACCGTTGATCTTACCGATTGATAATGGTGACGAAACTAAGATGAATGCATTCGTTGCGCAACTTTTCTTCAAGCTCGATGATTTGGTGGAAGGGAACGCCAATTTGTTCCCGGAAGATCGCAAATTTATCCTACGGGCTTATGCAGCCTCGATTGGTTTAACTGATGAAAAACATATGCCGGAATGGATAAAAGCCTTATAAACTTTACGACAGATGCTGCCTTTATAGATGCCATCCGAAAGTACCAGAGCTATGCGCCCGATGAATTTACTGATGAAAAAAATGCGATCTTAACCGCCGTATATACATTTACGCTGAGGAACTATATGCCCAGTCTAAAAGTCATGCTTCGGCGGTATGGCAAAAGTGACATACGTCCCTATGATTTCCATGATATAGACGGCTTCAGGGATTTTTTATCGGATATTTTATCGGATAAGTTTGTTTTAGGTAATGCGCTCAAAAATTTTGATACCAATAAACCGGATTTTAAAGGTTATCTATTTACCATATGTCGCCACAAGCTTGTCGATATCATCAATAAGAATAATGTAGACCTCTCCCCTGATGGTGATGAAACAGGTGGCGACGCTGATATTGAAGATAGAGAGAGTATTGCTGCTACATACCCGTTGCTTTTTGAAGATGAACTGGATGATCGCAGAATGCTTTATTGCTCGCACAAACTGCTATCCCTTCCCACAGAGGTACGTCACAGTTTATCGCCAACCGCGACATCTGTTTTGCTACAATGGCGACCGGAACATGGTTAAGCTGTATGATAAAGATAGTGGGCATAAACAAGGCTGGCCACCTGTTGAAGATCACCAACATGGTTACGCACCGTAATATCGGCGGCTAACGGGTGAGCGTCGATATAAGTAAATTCATCTTCAAGTTCTTTTCGCCGCGTACCATCCGGGTCACGGCCATCTTTCAGCCGTTCAAAAAGAATTTCGCGGTTTGCAGTAAGTAGTAAAACGGAAAGTACATCGAAGTGCGGTCTCATGAATTCAATACGTTCAAGCGGCCACTCTAGTACCGGGAAATATCCCTGCACGACTAATCCTCGAATGGCTTTCCGGGTAATGCCGTACCAAGTACCATACTTCTGGTTAAGGTTAACCAACAGGCCTTTATTTTCGAGTTCAAGAAGCTCAGGTAAGGTTGCCTGAATTTTCTCAATACCATCCTTTTCGTTATCCCTTAAATCCCGTGTTGTAATAACCTGAACGTGGCGAAACCTTTCATCAAGGCCCCTTAGATAACGGGCAACGGTCGATTTACCGCTGCCCGATGGTGCACAAAGTAAAAGTAATTTATTGTTCATGATGTTAATGTTTGTGGCCAAGATGCTCGCGTTTGGCGTTACCATTGCGGATACTCAGGTCTGGTGCATCTTGCGGCCTGATCTCCAAGAAATCGCAGTTGTAACCATTTTCTTTCAGCGCTTTCATCTTATACGGGTTATTGGTTTGTAATAACAAGCGGATATCGTTATTAATACCAAAGTATTTTAAGATGGCCACACAGCCTAAAAAATCGCGCTTATCTAAAATAGTGATGGCTGGAAACAAATCTACATCTATATCCTCCAGGTAAACTGCACGAAGCAGAGACCCGGCTACTGTATCCACACCGAGTTGGGTGCAGATAGATAACTGATCCAGTTTTGAGGAGATGCCTTTACCTCGCCCTTCATGCTTTTTGATATGCACGATCAGCCCTTCTCCCTGTTGTTGGATCATTTGCATCGCCATAGATAGCTGCTGCATACAATCACAGGTTTCGTCATGAAATAGCATTTGGGTTTCGCAGTGGCTGTCAAAACGCGTTAATAATTTATCCGGCGTAAAAACCGGCATACGCCATTCGTCATAAGCCTTAGCTTTCACTAGCACACTGTATTCTAACCATTCGTCATCTACCTCAAATGCGTATTGCATAAACTCGCCAAATTGATTAACGATATTTCCAATGCCGATACACTTTACGGTAAATTCACGCAGCATCTCATTATCGGTAAGGTGGATAACTTGTTGCGGTGGACGGTGTTGGGGCGATAAGAAGCTTAATTTTTCCAATAAGGCTTCTACGCTGATACCAAGGGTTCCGGCAATGCGGGTCAAGGTTTTGGTGCTGTTTTTTAAATCAGGTTTCATATTACGCTATTTTTGTTTTGTGAAAGTGACTGTGTAATAGGCGAAAGGCTACCCGTTTCTCCTTCGCGTAAAGCATCGGTACCGCGATCAGTTTTTTGCATGTGCATACCAGGTTGGGCAAATCCTTTACCTGGAGGATACGATCAGAACTCGGGATGTTTAAAAACTCCTCTGCTTTCTCTATGCGGTCGAGATATAAGCGGTGCAGATTACCCGTCCCATCCTTTTGGTAAGTAATCAGCGGCTGGCTACAAGCAGCACAGGTGATTTGTAACCGCTCCGACCTTGCTCCCCGGCTCCGGTAAAATCTATCTTTTTTTATCTTCTGTTTCATATTTATAGCTACTACTGACCGAACGCAACAAATTCCCGACGAAGCCCGATGAATAAAATTAAAGCGGTACCTTTGAGATATACCGCTATGAAAAAACGAGTTTATCTTATTGGGTTAATGAGCCTGTTGCTAATATCCTGGGGACGTACCGGACACAATGTGACGGGGGCGTATCGCAGAGAATCATTTGACGCCGCAGGCGAAAACTGCGATTTATAGTTTGTTGGGTAGTCAGGCTTTGCCGGATATCGCGAGTTGGGCGGATGAGCTGCGTAATGACCCGCAGTATACGAATACGGCTTCCTGGCATTTTATCAATTTGCCACTGGGGCTGAATAAAAGTGATTTCGAAACAAAGCTCAAAGGACTAGGGCCGGATAATGTGTATGGTGCCATTTTAAAATGTGAAGCCGACCTGAAGATCCGAACATTACCCAGGCACAAAAAACGGATGCATTGAAATTCCTGGTACATTTCGTTCGTGATATTCATCAGCCGATGCATGTGAGTCGCGCAGAAGATAAGGGCGGTAATACGATACAGGTAAATTATGATGGGAAAACCCCAATTAAGAAGATAAATGAGACAGATATTGAAAAATGCCTCGATGTTATTAGTAAGAAAACAATAAAGAAAAACATCTTTTTCTGAAAGACCCTATACAACTAAATTTAAGTCGTCAATCTTGCGGGTAACAAATGGCTGCAAAGATAATAAACAAGGATTAATTCGTTTGCGATTTAATAATAGCAGAAATTAATTAATGCAATTACACAAAATATGTCCCGATAGTCTATTGAAACCGGTCTAAATGAACTTAAAATAAATTTAAATAAAAACTATAAGTAGAAAATGGCAACAAACAATATCATCTATAAACAACTAAAAATAGCCTCAACTTTAGCCACGTAACCCTCGGCTGTACTTTGATCAATAATGTCATTCGCACAAACAGCGTCAGTATAAGTATGTCCGGCACAGTTTCTTAAATCCAATAGGTATCGACAAGTGTCAAATAATATCTCAGCTGAACTATAATTGCTCCAAACGCCGCTAAGATAATTTGCAAAAGCTTCCATCAAAGGAACGGTACTATAACTATAGGTCGCATTCCTAAACGGAGAGATATAGTATAATAGTTCAAAGATTTGAGTCAATTCCCCGAATTTATATGTCGAAGCACTATTGTTCGTAAAGGTTCTCAAATGGTAGATACATATCTTGATTTGGTTGCCACTCCCGACACCAATGTTGTCAGTGTTGGGCATATGAATCCCGAGGTTGTTTATGGTATTGACTAATTTATCTCGATAATTTGCTGTAGTAGACCAAGTACTTTTGTCTGCTGAATTTAAGGAATTTTTGAAATCATTCATCCATTTGATCATCTGAAATTCAACCGCCCGACCATATTGAATGACGACAGGCGCGAAGTCAGCTGAGCTTCCTAAGGTCTTCAAAAGAAATTTCCCGGTTGATAGGTATCGAAGCGTTTTTGAATGATCTATTTTAGTTGGGTCTATGATAGATCGAATTTCATTTTCATAGGTGGTGTAGTCCGCTTTCGCCGTATATTCATCAATCTTACGTAATTGTTCATTTATAAGTAATTGAAGCTCGGATTCTTTTTCTTCTTTCTGTTTTTTAGTATCAAAAAGCCGCTTCTCCAATTCTTCTTTTCCTGTAGTTGCAATTAATAATTGGTTATTAAGCTCGCCAATTTTATTATCATATTCTTTAAGGGTTTCGCCCGACTTAATTTGTTGTTCTTTTATTGACTCATAATCTTCAATAAAACGATCTCGCTGTATATTTAATAAACTAAGTTTCAAATTACTCTGTTCATCAAAAAAACCTTGACCAAAATATTTGTCATATTCGATGCTGCCATCATCATCTATCTTGACTTCATTAACATATCTATCTTTCAAACCCACTTCAACCTCACTGGGATGATTAAAATAATACATTTTAATATCGTTGGGGGAGACTATTTTCTTACCTACATATTCCTGAAATTTGTAGATAAGATATTCACTGTGCGTTTCTAGAAGAAATTGGATGTTGAATCTTGAGGCAGCGTCAATGAACAATTCCGCAATTTTCGATTGTAAAGACGGATGAAGATTGGCTTCAGGTTCTTCTATTAGTAGGGTCGAAGGGCTAAAATATATTGCAGTTTGGTGAGAGCCATCCAGCTCATCGTGATTATACTCGTTAATGCGTTTCTGCTTATAAGCAACAATTGCAATTTTCATAATGATTGGGAGCAATTGTGATACGCCATACCCAAGATCAACAAGTGGTGTTTTCGAGCCGTCGAAATTGACAAGGAAGATTTTTGTTAAACCAATCGTCTCATCTCTGAACACAGACAGTTCCTTTCCGATCTTAAATCCTTTTTGTTTCTCCTGGCCTTCCTCAATAATTTCGCCTTTTCCTACCCAGAAATTCACAAAATTCTGAATTTGCTTATACTGGTTGAAATAGATGGCAGAAAAATCCCTGGCGATTTGAATGTCCTCACTATTCTGCTCATCGATGAACCATTCCCTGTTTCTACCCCTGGTAGTTGGTAAGAAATAGATTTTTTTTAAACTTTCAAATGTCTTTCCAACAGCTCTGAAAAAATCTTTTTCAATGCCTTCTAATAAAAATTTGAAAATTTCGCTATTAGGAGTTGAACGCGGAAATGGATCTTTGAAAAGCTCTCTGAAGGTTGATTCACCGTTAGCATTTAATTCTTTATCGGACAATTCTTCCTGTAATTCTGCACGAATAATATCTCTGTCCATTCCGCCAAATATGCTACAGAAGTTATTTTTAAAACTCTCTGTAGCGTCGCTATGGCTATTATCTTTTCCGATTAGCAATTCGTTCGTGACACTCTCCTGTATGGCCAAAAGCTTGTTCTTTTGCGCTTCCTCAAGGTTAGAGTAATCTGAAAACAAGTATTTTCCTTCACTTAGTAACTCAATGAATTCTTGGTAAGCGTCTGATTTGCTGTCGAAAAATGGTCGGTCAAAATCGACTTTCCCATCCTTTTTTATTCTGGCAAAAAGGTCAAGAGTAAGATATTCTTCGAGTTCTTGATCCGGTTCACGATATTCTTTATTTTCTACCAGGGATGCCGTTGAAAGAAGTTCGATGATCTTTTTTAGATCAATACTTGTTTTTAAAGTCCAATCAGGTCCGTCCTCATAGTTCTCCATATAGCCTATCAGATTCGACCAGTGTAGATATTCACCATCCTTTACAATAGCAATACTTTTGATATCGTGCGAGACCCTTTTTTCAACGGGTGTGGTCTTGCTGATGATACGATTAAGATCATACCTTATCTCAAAAGACGCCGCGATCTCCCGGCCGCTTCCTATACTTACCGGAAAACCAAAAATTAAATCTTCTGGATCTTCAAAAATTGGCACCTTAATCTGGTCGCCGTTGGAGTCATTATAAAAATCAGAGATCCGGGAGTACACGCTGCGATTTTTTGGGATATCTGAATTTTTGAATTTCGCCATTATTCCACGGTTGACAATTCTTTCAAGATCTCCAAGCTCATGCCTCATGCTCTTAAAATCTAAATATTCTGAAACGATACCATTTTCGTAATTATGTACCAAGAACTGTATCGCTTTGAAAACAGTGCTTTTCCCTGCGTTATTGGTTCCTGTTATCAAAGTAATAGGTGCGAATTTGAGTTCTTCTTTCGTACTGAAAGTTCAAAAGTTCTGTAACCCCAATCCTTTTAAATTTGGCATTTTTATAGCTTATTATATTTACGTTTAATATATACAATTATTTATGGATGAATACCATTTGTCAGAAAAAAATAGTCAAGAACAACTCGCATATGACTAGGAAATGTCTGCCATTGAGAAAGACAGTTAATTAGCTCATCCCGGTATGTATGCAACTAACAATATCAGAATCTGCGAGCAGTATGGCCCCTTGGTCGATTCATTTTCGATTCCTACCCGAAAGCCAAACAACGATTTGACGTGGTAGCCGCCCCGCTGCTACACACAATGGCACACGGCTAAAAAAACTCATCCTGATTGGATAATTTAACTTTAAAACATTGTTATATTTGTAAAAATAGTTCATTGACTATCACTTATAGGTTTAAATAGGCTTCAAAGCCACCAAATAAAAGCATATTATATGTGCCCTATTCGGTGCCCGTTCCTGTTTAAATTGATATAATATACTGAATATCATAGATATAAATGGCTAGGTAATCATCCTGCCATCCCGACAGAAAGCGATACTATGTATCAAAACCCTCTGAATCGAAAATTCAGAGGGTTTTGATTTTCAGCATGTTTGACTGATCAGCAATAGGAAGAACCTTCGTTTATTTGGTCGAGGTTTAGTGGCCTACATGTTGCAAAACGCTTCAGGATTTATTTTTCACATCGCTATATCCAGCAAAGATCACCTTTTTGCTATTATACTTTATCTTATGACGCTGCAAAGGCCGCGTTGATAATTCTTAAAGCCCCAAGTATTACAAGAATTAGAAATAGCACATCGAGTCTTTTTGATTAAATCCACTCAATATTGGCCTTCTAAGCAAAGTAAAATAAGCCTTTAAAACAAAGCCTTGGCTTTGCAATCGGAATACCTTTGGATATACAAAAAATCAAAATTATGATTGATCATATTATATTAACAGTAAGCAGTTTCGAGCGTTCAGTGGCTTTTTATACAAAAGCTTTCGAGCCACTTGGCATCTCTATGTCTATGAATTTTAAGGGGCAGGATGGTCACCCGGATTTAAAAGGTTTTGGCGATGGACAAACCATATTCTTTTGGCTTAAAGAAGGCAATCCAAATCCAAGTGGCGTACATATTGGATTTGTGGCAGAAAGTCATGAGCAAATTAATTCATTTTATGAAGAAGCTTTGAAAGCGGGGGCTCAGCCGATGCATGCACCGAGGGTTTTTCCGGAATACTACCCTGGTTATTATGCTGCATGGGTGCTTGATCCTGATGGATATGAATTAGAACTTGTTCATAAAATCTAAATTATAATGGAACAGAATAATTATAATGGGTTATTACAGCATCCCCTGGTTTCGGGCTTTGACGCAGCTTCTACTACAAACGATGTAATTAAAGGTATCAATCTCACAGGAAAAACGGCAATTGTAACTGGCGGCTATGCAGGTATTGGCCTTGAAACGGTTAAAGCCTTGGTTTACGCGGGTGCAACGGTTATCGTACCTGCCAGAAATATAGAAAAAGCAAAAAGGAGTTTAGAAGGGATTACAAACGTAGAAGTGGAGGCAATGGATCTAATGAATCCGAATTCCATTGATACATTTACGGAGAAATTTTTAATTTCCGGTAGGCCCCTGCATTTACTGATCAATAATGCGGGTATCATGTGGGTTCCGTTGCAACGTGATGAACGTGGGTATGAATCGCAACTTTCTACCAATTATTTGGGACACTTTCAATTAACTGCAAAACTTTGGAGCGCATTGGTTAAAGATGGCGCTGCAAGGGTAATTAATGTTTCATCATGGGGGCATCACTTTTCTCCTTTTGTATTTGATGATCCTAACTTTCTTCATAGAGAATTTGAATCTTTCTCTGCTTACGGGCAATCGAAAACAGCCAGTATTCTTTTTTCGTTAGAATTGGATAACAGGGGGCAAAAACATGGCGTTCGTTCATATTCATTACACCCTGGTATCATATCAGAAACTGAATTAGGTAGAAATGTACCGCATGAGGATTTGGTAGCTTATGGTATTTTTGATGAGAATGGAAAAGTGATCAATGATCCTTCAAAAGGATTGAAGTCTCTTTCTCAGGGTGCCACAACAACAGTTTGGTGTGCAACAACCCCTAAACTTAACGGAATAGGTGGTGTATATTGTGAAGACAATGATATTGCTGAGCTTGACCATTTATTAATCGAAGAAACAGTAGAAACTGGCCTGATGAGAAAGGTAATGCCTTATGCACTGGAAAAAGAATCAGCTAAAAAACTTTGGGCTTTGAGTGAAATGTTGACAGGTACAGTTTTTGCCATTTAACGCTCTTTTATTGTGTAGATTTATGTTTTAATCGATATGTCTGGAAAAGAACAAAGTGAGTATGCTGAAATACTGTTGTCATGTATAGAGGAAAAATATTTCAAAGATGAGATTGCCATGGAGCATCATTCTTTTGCCAGAATCATTTCTGGTGAAATGAAGGTGGTACAGGCAGACAGGTCTTACTTGTTTGGTGCAGGCGATACACTGCTTTTTCCCTGCAACCAGCTATCTACGCTGATCAAAAACCCCAAGGAGGGATTACCTTATAAAGCAATTGTTATATTTTTCAGGCCAAATAGGCTAAAGGAGTTTTATGCGGGTAATCCACCTCAATTTACAGAGGTTAACAACCATCAGGTTAAAATTTATGAGAAGCACCCGATGTTGGAAAGCTTTTTTGCTTCGCTAATTCCCTACTATGATTTGGACAGCAAACTACCGGAAAAAATCATATCGGTGAAGATTGAAGAGGCTATTACGATTCTACGGGCGCTTGATCCGAATATTGATAATGTGTTAGCCGATTTTTCCCAATTGGAAAAAATCAACATAGTAGAGTTTATGGAACAAAATTATATGTTCAATATGAACATTGAAAAATTCGGGCTTATGACCGGGCGAAGCTTGACCACATTTAAACGCGATTTCAAAAAGGCTTTCAATACTACGCCTCAGAAATGGCTTATCGAGAAAAGGTTAACACTTGCCCATCACCAGTTGGAAAAACAAGGAAGGAAACCAATCGAGGTCTATCTGGAAACTGGCTTTGAAAATCTTTCGCATTTTTCCTTTGCCTTTAAAAAGCATTTTGGCTATCCACCTACAATTCTTGGCGGTAAAAAAAATGTACTTAGTAATTAGGTAATCAGCGTAATGGATAGATAGATGGAATTGTGGTTCGACGTAAAAACGCGGCTAAATATGGCACGCACAAAATATGGCATAACAATACAAGATCACCAAAGCGTGCAATAAGTTAACACAGTTTTAATATAGCCATATCCCCGGCATGCTACCTTTGGTATGTTTACATATACACGGTATGCCATTGCAACAATACAATGATCAGGAACTTTTAGCGCAATGGCAAAAGGGCAGCAAACGTGCTTTCGATGTATTGTTTAATCGGTATTTTCAAAAGCTTTTTCAGTATACCCTAAAGCGTGTAAATAACAGGGAGCTGGCAGAAGAACTGGTTATGGATGTGTTGTTGCGCTTATGGCAGCATAAAGACAACCTGGATGCCGAAAATACCCTGAATGCTTACCTTTTCCGCTCGGTAATGAACGGAATAATAGATCATTTAAGAAAGAACGCCATCCAAACTTTAACCATTGAGGGCATGAGTTTGGAACACTTGAGCGTTCCGAGCCACGAAATTCACCTTCATCAGCAAGACCTCAACAATATATACCTCGAAACACTCAGCGGCCTCAGCCCTAAACGTAAACTCACCTTCGAACTTAGCAGGCAGGAAGGAAAGAGCCATAAAGAAATTGCTGCCGAGATGGATATATCGGTAAGTACCGTTAAACAGCACATCAATGCCACACTTGGCGTATTAAGAGAAACCATGAAAGACCATACAGATGTGGCTTTCACGCTGCTGCTCGCCGTTACCCTTTTTTAATACACCCCGCCACTCAAAAAATATTTATTTTCTGATTAGTACCATGCGCTGCTGCTTACGTATTAGATAGTAAGAGAACAGGCATGCAGGAAACAGAAATAAAGATCTTATTAAAAAAATACATCGATCAGCAATGTTCGCCTGAAGAACTGGCTTTTGTGTTGAATTATATTCAGCATCCCGAAGGAAAGCAAGCATTGGAAGAGATGCTTTTAGAAGACTGGAATAATTTCGAAATTGATAAGACCACTCCAACTGAAGATGCAGACCGGTGGTATGAACAACTTAACAACCGGACGACAGAACAACAACCCATTCCTGTTTTGCGCAGCTACGCGTGGTTAAAATATGCCGCCATATTATTACTGGTAACCGGCCTGGGGGCATGGTTGCTGCTTGAATGGCTACCCAAAGAAACTTCGGGGCAGATCGCTTTGTTAGAAAAATATAACCCACGCGGGCAACGTACGAGGATTACCTTACAGGATAGTTCGGTTGTTTACCTCGGTGCCGACAGTCGGTTGCGTTATCCCGAATTATTGAATGGCAATACCCGTGAAATATTTTTAGAAGGAGAGGCTTTTTTTGAAGTAAAGCATGATGTTAAACATCCTTTTATAGTACATACCGGCAGGGTGCAAACCCAGGTGTTGGGCACCTCATTTAAAATAGAAGCCTTTAAACATCAGCGCCTCACGGTGGCCGTTGCTACCGGCAAGGTAAGTGTTGGTTATAAAGACCATAACGATTCGTTAAGATCACTCGCTGTACTTACCCCTGGCAAAGAAGTAAGCTTAAACGCGGCAAATAAAGCGGTGATCACTACCGTGGCTGTAGCTGATATAATAGGCTGGGCAGACGGAAGTTTAGCCTTCAACGATGCCCGCCTTGACGAAATAGCCCGTGAACTGGAAAGGTGGTACAATACAAAAATTATCATCAAAGGCGACAAGCTGAAAGCCTACAGCTTAAATATAAATGTTAATGGTAAGGCCCCTGTAACGCTGGCGCTTGATGCCATTATGGGAGCCACGGGTTTAAAGTACCGTGTTAATAAACATCAAATCATCATATCCCCTAAGTAAACACTACAGGAGAAAAATATGCATAAATAATTTTACCCTAAAATAAAGAAATCTACTCCCGGAAGCCGGGAGCAGATCTGATCAGATCATTCCTTTAAGCCAATAGTTTTCGACGACGCAGGCTTAAAAGCGATCCTCCCGCGGGTTTTACCCGGCGGTATTAACAGAATTATGCCCTTACAGACAAAAAACGTCAATGTTCAAATTTATGCAAAAATCAGCAGAACCTTATTTTGCTGACAGAATTATATTAAACCCTTGTCATGATCAGTATGTATCATCACTGCCACATAAAAACCAGCAGGAACGCAAACCGGGCTATAACTGGTATTTCCTGATGAAATGTTCATTTATCGCCCTCCTTATCCAGCTTACTTTTGCCGGTTTACTTTTGGCATCGGCAGTTAAGGGCCAAAATATCAATGAGGTTAAAGTATCCCTCAACCTTAATCGTGCTACGGTAAAGGAAAGCCTGCTTCAATTGCAAAAGAACAGCGCCATCAAGTTCACGCTGTTTAACCAGTTATTGGAACAAGAAAGTAAGAGAGTAACCCTCAACACTTCGCAAATTTCGGTAAGTGACGCGCTGAAAAAAATATTATCGGGCACCCGCTTAGGCTATAAACTTGTTAACGAATTTATAGTGATCGAAGTAAAACCCGTTCCGCCGAAACCCGGACGAATTTCGGGTAAGATAGTTGATGATAAAGGCCAGGCACTGCCCGGAGCATCTGTGCGTGTAATAGAAACAGGTGGCGGAGCTGTAGCTGCTGTTGACGGAACCTACATCCTGAACCTGCCGCCGGGTACCTATACGCTGGAGTTTAGCTTTGTATCGTACCAAACCCAACGGGTTACCGGTGTTGTAGTAACCGACGATAAAAATACACCGTTGGATGTAGCACTGAAAATAGATACTAAAGGGTTGAAAGAGGTGGTAATTACAAGCGGCTATAAAAAGGCTTCGGTTGCAGGTTTATATGCCCGGCAAAAAAACACCTCCAATCTTTCCGACGGTATCTCAGGCGATCAGATCAGCGCCACACCTGATAAGCACGTGGGCGAAACCCTGAAACGCATCACCGGTGTATCTACCACTGAAAACAGAAGGGTAGTTATACGGGGTATTGCCGAACGTTATAATGTATCGTTGCTAAATGGTAGCACACTGCCAAGCACAGATGTGCAGGAGCGCGATTTTGAGTTCAACCTAATTCCTACCAACCTGGTTGAAGATATAGTAGTGGCCAAATCTATCACTGCGGACATGCCTTATGGTTTTGCCGGGGGACTGGTTCAAATCACCACCAAATCTGTACCCGAAAGTAATTTCCTGTCTATAAGCGCGGGTACATCTTTCAACAGCCGCACCACCGGCAAAGACTTTTTAAGTTACGGTCGTGGAAAATATGATTACCTCGGGTTTGACGATGGTACACGAAACCATTTTCCGGATGGTCTGCTGAATTTGGTGGGCAAGTTCGATCCAACAAAGAGTGATGAGCAAAATGCAATTAAGGCTGCCCAGGTTGGCGAACAAAACAAACGTATTGGCGGAACAGAACGCTTAGGCGCACGACGCTTTGACGCGCTGCCTTCGCAAAATTACCAGTTAAGCCTGGGCCGCACTTACGCGCTGAGCAGCACTAAAGAGCGCAGGCTGGGTTTTGTGAGCTCATTAAGTTACCGGAACACGCAAAGTAATGATTATGTTTCCAATATGCGCCGTGGCGATTGGTCGCATGAGCCTGCACGTGGAGATGATCCTACGGATGTAAATACCGGGAATATATATGGGTTTAATACCACTTTGGGATTACTGCTAAACGGCGGTTTCAAAACAGAGAATCACCAGATCAATACCTATAATTTATACACAAGGATATTTGATAACAGGTTTAATCGCTATACCGGCTGGACTTTTGAAAACGCGAAAGACAACATGGATTTCAAATATGGGGGCATACTGGAAGATGACAGGCCTAAGTTTACAGATCTGCTTCAGAACAAAGTAAGCGGCACCCATCAGTTTAATTCAATAAAAATTGAATGGGGCTTAGCCAGAACCTCCCTGAAAGCGATAGAGCGGGATGCCATTACAGCTTCTATGGGCGCGAGGGAAGTTGGTAACACAGTATTGTACCTCTATCAACCGGGTACCATAAGCGATCCGGGGGCCGGCCCGCTGCACCGCGACGAATATATTTATAAAGAAAAGAACTTTGATGCAGTGTTTAGCGCCGCTTATGATTTTAAGCTGGGTAAAACCAGTCATACCGTTAAAACCGGTGCTAACTATTTAAAAAAGCATGCCTTTTACGATTGGCAGGTACTTCCTATAGCAATGGGTATAAACTCTACGGTACCTATCGAATTGCTCCCTATACATGAATGGGGTAATTACATGAGCATGGAAAATACCGGCAACAGTTTGTTTTACTTTAAGCAAGACTATACTTCAAATAAATTTGAGGCTAAAAGTGTAAATACAGGCACATTTGTAATGTTAGATCACAAATTGCTGCCCGGCCTCAGAATGGTATGGGGTGTAAGAGCCGAATACTTTAAGCTGGATACGCTTATCAACTCCGCCAGTTTGTTGAGAGATAAGAACAGTAAGATCTTTTTTGCTGAAAACAAGGATTGGTATTTCTTGCCATCGGCAAATATCACTTACTCTCCTTTAAAAGACCTTAACCTGCGTGCCTCTTATGCCAAGGCAGCCGTTCGCCCGGGATTGATGGAAAATTCGAGATTTTCGCGTTACAACCCCAACTACGGATCGGTGGTGAGAAGCAACGGGGTTAGCAGTACCCTTATTGATAATTACGATGCCAAAATAGAGCTGTTTCCCGGTGCCGGAGAACTGTTGTCGGTAGCTTACTTCTACAAGTACTTTGATAAACCGGCAGAATACTACAGGTTAGATAATGAAAACAATGGAAGAGGATATATCACCATCTCCAATTCCGACTGGGCAAAAGTAAGGGGCTGGGAGTTTGAACTTCGTAAAAGTTTGGGTTTTGTGTATGAGCGCCTTCCTTTCCTTAAGGATGTGTATATCAGCGGTAACCTTACGCTTCAAAAATCGCAGGTAAGGGCGCGGGAGGTGCAGTATGAAACAACTGCTGCCGGCGCCGATACCATGTATTATAAATACCTGAAATATCCGCGGGCATTGTATGGGCAGGTTCCGTTATTATATAATGCGGGTATACGCTACTCCGGTAAAAAACTGGGTTTAAACCTTACCTATAACCATGCAGGTTATAAAACATTTATTACCGGTATAGAGCCTGCTTATGTTGAATATGAAAGGCCGCGTTCGCAAATGGATGGGCAAATAAGCTATAAATTTTTGAAGGGGAAAATAGAAACTAAGTTGAATATAAGCAACCTGCTGGATGCGCCTTTCCGTTATTTTATCAATGATCCTACAACGTATGAACTAAAACCCGATACCGAAGGTAAGGTAAACCTGGAATGGAACGACAAGTATGCTTATAAGTTCGGTTTCTCGGAGAAATTTGAAGAAGGTTATGTTGACCCGGAAACGAAAAGGCGGGTTGGCGACCGGGAAACATTTACCCGCCATGTAGGCCGTACATTCAGTTTTACTATTTCTTACAATTTTTAATTGATTAATCATGAGCAAAAAAATTAAGATAATATTCCTGGCAGTAATGCTGCCTATATTGCTGTTCAGCGCCTGTAAAAGGGATGGAGTTTCGGTATTACCGAAGATAAAGGCAATTAATAAAGAGTATAAAATAACCGGTTTTGTGTTAGGAGATACTATTGAACAATATTTTGACGGAGTAAAAATGCGCGACTACTACGGAAAGGTGATAAAAACCTCGATGCGACAAGATCAACTGGCTTTTGTTACGGATGAAATTAAGATGGAGTTGAGAAAAAAGAGCACCGGCGAAACGGTTTACAGCCAAACATTCAATATCAACGATAAGCAAAATATTGTTCCCAACTTTTATTTCGACGGGGTGAAGTTTAGTAAAGGCTACGCTTACCCCGATCCTTCGGGAAATGATTATACGGTGAACTTTTACCTGGACCCACACGGAGGTTCTGCCACTGTTGACATCAACATTGAGGTACTTGAATACTATTTTGATTCTACCAAGCCTGACCCCATCATTGTGGTAAATACCACCACTATTCCAATTGCCCAAAATGTTGAGCCCGGCAAATGGACACCTTATTTTAAAGTTCAGGTACCTGTGGCCACACCACAGCAAACCGGAACCGAACTATATCCTATTGTAGTGGTAAGAGATGCAAAAACTAAAGCATACTATGTTAACAATCGTGACTACAGCACAATTAATTTAGAATTGCCTTACGATGGCGTTTCTCCCGGTAAAGTACAAAGCCTATCCTTAAGTAAGATACCCGGTGTCGGAAAAAGTTTCTTTCTGGATTATCACGACCTGGTGCAGTTATTTCCGCGATAATTATTAATACAATGCACGGAATTAGTAAAGCCAGGCATAAGCATTTGATTGATGCCTTGCTTGGAATGGAAAACCTGTTGAACGAAAAACAAAGCGAATGTGAACACGCGCAGCAAACTGCGGAATATCGCGCAGAGCTGGAAGAAATGTATACCGAATATGAAAATCTGCTCGCTAAACTATCCGTCATCATAGTGGATTATGAGATTTTATACAGCCATGTAAAGATCAATTACCTGGCAAAAAAACTCAGGGAGTTAAAAAAGGAAATTCCCGCGGACAATAATTCATGCAAGCCATCTTCAAGCCTGCTGCGCGAAAACATCAGGCTCGCCTACGCGACTTAATCTATAGCCCCTATTTATTAT
Organism: Mucilaginibacter sp. GW821-FHT07G05; assembly: GCF_059418565.1. Lineage (NCBI taxonomy): Bacteria > Pseudomonadati > Bacteroidota > Sphingobacteriia > Sphingobacteriales > Sphingobacteriaceae > Mucilaginibacter > Mucilaginibacter sp. GW821-FHT07G05. The sequence goes on from NZ_JBWKQC010000001.1 coordinate 74,411, forward strand.
TTTAACAACAAAGGCAGCGCTTAATAGCCTGCCTTTGTTGTTTTGCTTGTTTGTAACAGGCTTTCATTGAGTATAAAAGGAACAGAAAGTCTACTGTTTTGTGGGTAACAATTGGGTCAATATTCTTTTACCATCTTCGTTTCCGGGGTTCAATGCTATCGATTTTTGATACATCAGTATGGCATCTTCCTTTTTACCGCTGTCTCTTAACAGTTGTCCGTAACTATCATACGTATTAAAACTATCAGGGAAAATAAAGGTAGCCAGTTTAAATACTTCGAGCGCCATTTCGCGGTGCCCCGGGAAGGATGACATGTAGAAAAGGTTATAACCCAGATCGTTCATTTCGCCTTCGTTTAAATAATAAGCTGCTTTATCGGCTTTATTTGCATTGAAAATGGCAGCGGCATGGTCAGCTCCCTGTTTTACCAGCGCGGTGCCGTAAAGTGTTACTAACGATTTACTGGTTCTGAACACCATTGGCGCCTGGTCATTTAATAATGATAACGCGGAAGTGATGAACCGCCCAAACTCACTCCCGGCAGTATTATCAAAACCGATAATGGTTTGATTTTTTGCGAGGTTATGCAGATAAAAGGTAGCAAGCCCGAACTTAAACCCGCCATGCCCAACAGATCTGCCAAAAACGGGCTGATCAAAAATTTCCCAGCCTAAACCATAAGCCATCTTTCCTTCGCCATCCATAGTGTCCATTCGGTGGACGTAATATACGGTTCCGTTATTCAATTTAAGAGGAGTAATCGCTTCCTGTATGGTGGCGGGTTTGAGTAGTTTTCCTTTAAAATAAGCCAGGTCAAATTTTAACATATCGGCAGTGGTACTCATTACGTTTCCCTGCCCGGTGGTACCGCTGTTATTGTAGGTGAGGTACCTGTATCGCGAAATGGAATCAACCGCTACAAAGGTAGTATCGTATCCCGGGTGTGGTTTCATTTGTGGTTCTGCTATCAAACCTTCGTCTTTTTGACCGGGAATCGTAATATAGCTGTCTTTCATCCCCGCCGGTATAAAAATATATTTCCTGGTATAGGCCGGGAACGACAAGCCGCTTACCTTCTCAATTAGCAGGGCCAGTAAATTATATTCGGTATTACAATAACGAAATTCGTCGCCGGGTTTAAAGTATAGTCCGCGTTTCCATTTGTGCAGTTCGGGTAATACATTTCGGTTGGTAATAATTGTATCCGGAAACTGTTTCACCAAATCTTCAAACAATTCCAAATCCGGAAGCCCGGAAGTATGGGTTAATAAATGACGGATTTTTACATCCTTAAAAGGGAAGTCGGGGAGGTGCTGAACCACAGCATCATCGAGGTTGAATTTTCCTTTATCCCTTAACTGTAAAACAGCCGTCGCTGTTATTACTTTTGATATTGAAGCCAGGTTAAAGCGTGATGCAGGTGTGTTAGGTGTTTGTGTAACAAAGTCGGCGTAGCCCGAAGAAAATTTGATAATAGTCTGTCCATCATCGGCCACTAAAATATTACCGTTATGCTGTTTACGCTGCTTCAATTCTTCAAAATAAGCGTTAATTGGTTTTGGCTGGGCCGATAAATATAACGGGCATAGCCATAGCAGGTACAAAAAAAGGAATCGTAATTTCATGATCGTTTGTTTTAAGTTTCAGCCAAAGTAGGCGGTAGGGAAATGCACGGCCCAACACATCGTTCAACTGCCCAAACACCTCGACAAACCGGCAAGTGCTTCTGATACAGGCAAGCGCAAATTGTGATAACTTTGATTGCATGAAGAAAAGGATACCCTTATTCTCTTTTACCTTTTTAGTTTTTTATGTGCTGGTTATTATTGCAAGGCAATTGCCCGGATTGGTGCATGGTCGCTTTTCTTTTGGCGAAGGCAGCCACAGCCTTGCCGAGTGGCTGCAATTTGCCGGCGACGTACTGATCTATTATCTGCTGGCGTTGGCTGTATACTTATTACTGTGCCGCTTTCATCTCCGTAGGCAATACCTGCAATTGCTATTTGGTGTATTGCTTGTTTGCATAGCAGCATTTTTTTGTTGCTTGTTTTGGACGCGGGCTTTTGAAGATGCCCCCGTGCGAATGAGCCGTTATTTTCAGTTCGTGATTATCCCCATCAGCGCGCAGGTATTCTTTGCAGTCATATTTTACCTGGTGAGGTACGCTCAGTATAAAGAATTACAACAGGTAGAATTGCAGCTGCAAAACCGGCAGACCGAACTATCCTTTCTGCGCTCGCAAATCAACCCGCATTTTCTATTTAACCACCTCAACAATATTTACGCGCTGGTGTACGAGCAAAATGCCCAGGCCTTACCCGCCATATCCGGATTGTCGGAATTGTTACGGTACATGTTGTACAATACCAACGAAACAGTTCTGTTAAGCACCGAGATCAGCTATATCGAAAAATATATCGCCTTACAGCAACTCCGGTTCGAGCATTCAACCATGATAACGATAACAAAGAACATCACTGATGAAGCTGCACATATTCCGCCACTGTTATTGATCCCTTTTATAGAGAACGCCTTTAAACATGGACAGGTGGGCGTAAAGGAAAATTGGCTTAAAATAGAGATAAACAACAATGCGAACCGGTTGATTTTTAGCTGTACTAATGTAACTGGTACCCACAAAAAGGATATTACCGGTGGTATCGGCCTCAGCAATGTAAAACAGCGGCTCAACCTGCTCTATCCGGGGCTGCACCAAATTGAAATTACCGAAATTGACCACCTGTTTGTGGTAAAACTGCAATTACAATATGGAAAGTAAACAACTGATACGCTGTATTGTAGTGGATGATGAGCACCCGGCTATCCGCTTGCTATCCGGTTATGTTAAAAGAACACCAAGGCTTCAACTGGTATTGCAAACAACGAGCGCGGTTGAAGCGCTTGAGGCCATCACAAAAGGTGGAGCAGATTTAGTATTGTTGGATATACAAATGCCGGAGATCACGGGTATCGAAATAATGGAATCGCTCAAAAATAGCCAGGCTAAAGTGATACTCACCACAGCCTATGCCGAGTACGCGCTGGAAGGCTACAAGTACGACGTGATCGATTACCTGTTGAAGCCTGTTACTTTCGAACGCTTTTTGGTTGCCATTACCAAAGCCAAGCAGCGTATCGGTAACCCGCTGCCGCAGCAATGTTCGGGATATTTGCTGTTGCGGACTGAATACAAGGTTCAAAAAACAGATTTTTCTACTATTCTTTATATTGAAGGCCTGGGCGATTATCTCATCTTTTACCTCACTACAGGCAAGCTAATGACGCTTGAAAGAATGAAGAATATTGAACAGGCATTGCCCGATGAATGCTTTGTACGCATACACAAATCATACATCGTGAACATTAGCAAAATAGACTATTTTGAAAAAGCTAAAATTGTAATAGCCGGGCAGCATTTGCCGGTTGGCGATACCTTTAAAAATGCTGTTAAAATAAAATTGGGCTGGTAATCCTTGCGAACAGCGTGTTCCACAAATGGTAAATTTAACCGAGTTTAATGCTTGCAATTAAGTTTGAGCCGAAGGATTAGTATGATTTAAGATACCTGACACCCCATAACATAATCCATTCAACCTAATAAGTTAATGTTTTGATAACATTAGGAGTGAGGCCTGATATTTATTTTTGCCGGGAGCTTTTTTCTATGTATGCGTAAGGCAAGTCAGGATTTACCGGATAAGATATTAATGGAAATGCACCTTGAAGGTGATGCAAAGGCATTTGAAATATTATTCAAACGGTATTACGATTCGCTTTTACGATACGCATTAAGGAATACCAAAGAATTGGAAACCGCCGAAGAGCTTACCATGGATGTAATGCTGCGGATCTGGCAGAAACAAGCTGCCGTTACCATCGAAACAGATCTTCGCCCTTACCTGCAACGGGCAATTAAGAATGCCATATTTAATTATCACCGTAAAAAAATACTGGATATTGTTACCATAGAAGAAGATAAGCTGGAAGCGATAACCAATGGTAATAATGCAGATGATAAAATAAGGCATACCGAACTTAAGATGCTGTATCAGCAAAAGTTGGGCGAACTAAGCCCTCAGCGCCAAAAAGTATTCAGGATGAGCCGGGAAGATAATATGAGCTATGCCCAAATAGCCAAGCAATTAGGCCTCTCAGTAAATACGGTCGAAAATTACATGGTTGCCTCATTGCAGTTCTTCCGCGAGCACATGAAAGAGCATACAGATTATATTGCTGTGCTGGTCATCCTGTTATCCCTTTAACAAAACCCTCCTTTATAATTCCTGTCGTTTTACAGCCTGCACTAATTTGGTGGGCGGCTTTGCTGTGATTTTGTTCTCACTGAAAATATTTTCATATTTTTTTTAATTGGATAGGTGGTAGCCTGTAAAAATGGTGTTTGTATAAGTAAGCACCCTAAAATGGATAACACCAACACAAAGAAAAACCTTATCAGAAAGTACATCAATAAACAATGTACACCGCAAGAGTTACAGGAAATTAAAAATCTGATGAACTCGCCCGGGATAGACATGCTGTTTGAAGAAGTACTGTCAGAAACCTGGACAGAACTCGAAGCGGAGCAAAATATTGATCAGCCTCATTTAAATACACAACTTAATAAGTTTTACAATAAACTGGGCAATGACACAGCCGGGGCTGCACAGCAGCAGGAGGCCGTGGTGAAAAAATTAAACTGGCGCAAATATCTTTCTTATGCGGCCGTGTGGACTGTAGTAATTATGGGCTTTGCCGGATATAGGTTGTTTCGCTCTAATACCCCTACATCGTTACCAAGAGTAGCGATGCGCGAAATAGCCAACCCTTACGGAAAAAGATCAAAAATTATTTTGCCGGATAGTTCTGAGGTGTACCTGGGCGCGGGCAGTAAGCTGACCGTTCCGGAAAATTTTACAGGTAATACACGTACCATATCCCTGCAAGGAGAGGCATTCTTCCAGGTAACCAAAAATCCGGCTAAGCCTTTTATTATCCGCACCGGTACCATACAAACCAGGGTGCTTGGTACATCCTTTAAAGTAGACGCGTTTGAGGGCCGTGCAATGGAAGTAGCGGTTGTTACCGGCAAAGTACGTGTAGATCAGTTTGCCGGCGGAAAGCAGGTATCGCTGGCCATACTTACACCCGGCCAAAAAATGACCTATGCAAACAAACAGGCTACGGTGAACGAAGTGCTGGTTAATGATATAAGCGCATGGCAGGATGGCAAGCTTGTATTTAAAAATCAAAAATTGAGCGAGATAACCGAGGTTTTGGAGCGCTGGTATAATGTAAAGTTTCAGTACAAGAACGCTGCGAAGGCTGATGAAAGAATCAGTATTACACTGCAAGGCAATGCGCCGCTTAACAAGATCATGAAGGTACTAAGTGCAACCGGGCACTTCAAATTCTCTATCGACGCTAAAAACGTCACCATTAAATAAACAGCAAAAGATAAGAAACGAAAGGATGAGTATGTAAGTAAGCGCTACCCATAAACAACATTCCCCGCCAAAGGCAGGGAACGCATTTTACGAATAAACCGTGTGAATTTCCACGTCCTCGCGGTTTAAACAAAGCCATATCCTTTGCAGGGTATGGAATTAACAGATTATCGCCTTAAAGGCGAATAACCCGTAATGTTCAAAAATATGCAAAAAGGATTAAAACGATATCCTTCAATACAATTTATTATGAGATGCTCCTTTATTGTTGTTATAGCCCAGCTCGTTTTTATGAGTATGCTTTTGGCTAATAACGTAAAGAGCCAGGATCTCAGCAAAAAAATTGATCTTAACTTAAAGAATGTTTCTATAGCCCAGGGCTTATCAGCCATCAGCGGCCAAAGTGATATCATGTTCTCGTTAAGGGAAGAAGCCCTTAAAGGCAATACAAAAAAAGTTACCCTTGTTGCCAGCGCCATCAGTATAAAAGATGCCATTGGCGAACTGTTGGCTCATACCAATTTGGAGTATAAAATAGTAGAAGGTTATGTAGTGATTGATAGCAAGCCGGTACTCATAGCCATTACAGGTATTGTTACCGATGAAAAAAGTAAGGAAACCCTTATAGGGGTTAGTGTTCGTGTAAAAGACGGCAACGCCGCAGGCATGACCGACGCGAACGGCCGTTTCCGCATTTCGATACCCGAAGAGGGGGCCACACTGGTTTTCTCCTACATTGGTTACCAAACCAAAGAAGTTAAGGTAAGCGGCAGCGCCAAAGAGATCAATGTTAGCCTGAAAGCATCGTCAACACAATTGGGCGAGGTAAGCGTACAGGCCAGGCGACAAACCAACACAGAAATATCAGTACTTAACGAACGGAAAAAAGCAGCCATTGTACAGGATGCAATTTCGGCCGTTCAAATAGAACGCACCGCGAGTATCACCACCACACAGGCCTTGCAAAGGGTAGCGGGTGTTACCGTAACCGACGATAAGTTTGTGGCCATTCGTGGTTTGGGCGACAGGAGCGTGGTAGGCCAATTAAATGGTGTTCGCCTCGCATCGTCAGATCCCGACAGGAGTTCGATACCGTTTGACCTGGTACCGGCATCTCTTTTAGATAATATCACCATTTATAAAACAGTTACGCCCGATAAACCCGCTGACGCGGCGGCCGGTATTGTTGAGTTGAAAACCAAATCGGTACCTGATAGCATGATATTTAACATTATCGTACAATCGGGCCTTAACTCAAATATTGGCATAGGCGGGCAGTACAATAGTTTTTATAATAGTGATATGGGCCTTTGGGGCAGCAAGATCAATAAAAAGAATCTATCGCCCAATTTTTTAAACCTGGCAACCCAATATAAAGGCGGGCTCAATCAAATACAAAACCTGATAGCCAACAGCGGCTACAGCCCGGCGGTTAAACAGGAGGTGGGGCGCATAAATAACATTATGCAATCCTTCGATCCGGTTATGACCACGAGGTATCAGCAGGCACCCCTAAATCAGCTGTATTCGGCAACGTTTGGCAACAGTTATACTGCTTTTAACAAGCACAAAATAGGCCTCATTATTGGTGGTAATTATTACCGCCGCACAACCGATATTTCCGGCGGCGATATTCAGCAGTACAGTATTTATCAGGGGGTAGTTACCGGTAATCCGCAGGTAAGCAGTCCGCGTAATATTCCTAATTACATAACACCCAATAATTTATACATGGGCCGATACCAGCGGTACAAAGAAAATACCGGTACCGAAACGCTCAATTACGGCTTGCTTACCGGTTTAACGTATCGTTTTGATGCGCGCAACGAGATAAGCATGCAATACCTGGGCAGCTGGGGGGGCGAAACGCAGGCCACCAATATGTATGGCAACTATGAGTATAGCGGCTTGCCCGGCGAGGTAAAGAGTACTATTTACTCGTTAAAGCAAAGCTACCGTAAGCTGAATACGTTTAACTTACAGGGCGAGCATAAATTGCTGAAATCGGAGTATTCGCCACGGTTAAGCTACAACGTAGCCTCATCAAAATCGAGTCAGAACGACCCTGATTACCGCTTTGTTACCCTGGCAGATTATATGCCGAGAACCGGTGCAAACTATGAGCAGCCTGCTACAGGCCCAATTAATACCAATCCCGGCCAGGCATATACGCCGCATTTATACGCGCTGTCTTCGGGTTACGTAAACGGGTTTGGCGCTTACGGAATCATCCAGGCCGAACCTAATGGCCGCAGGTACAGGTATCTTGATGAAACCAACTATAACTACAAGGCCGATCTGGCTATACCATTTAAGTTGCTGGGACAGAAACAGGAATTTAAAACCGGGGTGAACTATCTTAACCGCGACCGTGTTTTTACCGAGAATGTTCTGTTCTTGCCGGGTTCTAACTTTTCATCCAACAAATCATTACCGTTATATACTGTTTCGGGTAACCTGGACAGGTTAGTGGGGCCTGAGATAATTGGCATACACCCTATGGCTCCCGGCGCGGGCGAAGGTACAAGTCCGGTTGGCGGGTTTTTGTATAACAGCCAAAAATCGCCTAATAACTATACCGGTTTTTTTGAAACCAAGGCAGGTTATGCCATGCTCGATCTGAAGCTGACAGAAGATCTGCGATTAGCAGGTGGTGTACGTTTCGAGTCGACCAATATCCAGTCGGCGGTGGATACATCGGGTGTGTTTCTTGATCCGGCTTTAACCGCGCCCGGTACTAATATCCCTTTAACGTTAACCAACCCTAACTCGGTTTATAAAGTTGGTTACAAGCCTTACTATTCGTTAAACGCTACCTACACCTTAAAAAGTGATATGAACTTCAGGGCAGGGTATAACAACACCCTGGCAAGGCCCGAGTTGAGGGAAATTACCAATGTGTTTGAGTTTGATGCCTTTCAAATGGGCCTGGTAGTGGGTAACCCAAACCTTATTAATCAATCAACCCAAAACCTCGATTTCAGGTGGGAGTGGTTTCCAAGCAGCGGCGAGGTACTGGCCGTATCATTATTTGGTAAGCGGATAGAAAATCAGCTGTATAAAGTATTCAGCCTTAAAACAAGCGGACTGGCGGCAACTTACCCGGAATATCCAACCATCAGGTTTGAAAACGATCCTAACATTGGTAAGGTATGGGGTATTGAGCTTGAAGTGGTGAAAAACCTGGGTAAAGTATGGCGACCGCTAAATAACTTCTTTATAGGATCTAACCTGATGCTGGCGCAAAGCGATATCAAAAAATCGCCTGAGAGGCTTGAGGCCAACAGATCGTTAGACAGGCATACGCCCAATAACAGTCCGTTGTTTGAACAGGCGCCTTACTCTATCAACGGCTGGCTTAATTACGATAATAAAAAATCGGGCACAAGCCTTACAGGTACGTTCAATATGGTAGGCGAGCGTCTTATCCAAATCAATCTTACCGGTGAACCCGACCTGTACACACGCCCGGTACCTATGCTCGATTTTGTTTTTAGCCAGCGTATAACACGCCGCATAATTTTTAAAGGCTATGCTAAAAATATCCTCAACCCGGCAATACAAACGGTGTATGCCAACCCGGGTACAGGTGGCAAATGGTATGGTAACCAATACCTTAACCGCAGCTATAAACGCGGCGGCGAGTATATGATGGGCTTTACCTATAATTTATACTAATAATGAAAAATATAAATAGATATACACTGCAGCTACCTGTGTTTATAGCCCTGCTTGTGCTGATGGTATTAAGCGCCTGCAAAAAAAACAAGCAGGATTTTGAGTACGATAACCGTGTTACCACTGATGCCCGCAAAAGTTCATCATTGCGTGTTGTAAACATAGGCGGTTACGGGCAGGTAATTATGGATGGCGATACGCTTACCAGCTTCAAGTTCGCTGCACCTACCGATCCTGCTAACCCGGTGTTTCCGGGTACCAAATACTTTCCGGAGAATGGAAGCCTTGGTACAACCTGGAGTATTCCGCAATCGCTGTTAAAGGGGGGCAAAGCAAACCTTAAAACAGTATTGGGCGGTTATAATATACCCTCGCAGGTATTGAGTATCGATCTTCAGGAAACATTACAGGCTACTGATTTCTACCTGCAAATGAGCGATAACCTTGTGGGCGAGCCTGTTCCTAAATATCTGAAGCTACCGAGGGATGTTTCGGCTCCGTCTGATCCTACTAAGTTTAAGATCCGGATACTTAATCTTTCGGCGTTGGTAACCCGTAACCCCGATATGGAAAATTTGATTGGCCCGCTAAGTCTAACCTGGGCCGACGGTACACCCATCAGCGATAAAACCAATAATATAGCTCCAGGGCAATATTCAGACTACATAGAGTTGCCATACACCACCGCGCAATTAAAAGTGTTAACATCTGCTGGTATACAAGTGCCGGGGATAGGTTCAGGTCCGTTTTTTCCTGCAACGTCGACATTAACCTCGGCACGCGGCTGGCCGCCCGAAGATTCGCGCTTAACCTTTTCGGCATTTAAAAGTTTTGCACCCGGTGGTATTTATACCATTGTTGTGTCACCATATTATTTTACCGTTCCGTATTTGATCGGTAATCCCGGCGAAGCCTTTAAAGACTATCAAAACGCCAGCCGCATTATTAATGACATCAGCGAGCCGCTTAACGTAACTTATGCCAGGGTGCAAGCCGTTAATACCTTGCCGGGCGTAAATGATGTAAAGATCACCATGAACGGGCAGGCATTAGGTAATGCGTTAACCTATACCAGCCATACCGATTATCAAAATTATGTAATTGGCAATTACACCATTGAAGCAAAGAACGCGGCAGGTAACCTGCTGGCCACCGCGCAGGTACAGCTTGATCCTAACACGAATTTTACCCTGTGGCTGCATCCCGATGCTAACGGAAAAGCGACCATTAGCCCTGTGGCCAATGATTTGAGCGGAGTTATACCGGGTATTGATGCCGGTGATGATGCTACTTATGTTCGTAACAAGCTTAATTACCCTTTCAGTATCAGGTTTTTAAACCTTTGCCCGGATGTGCCTTATCTTACTTTCACAAAAGATAACGGGCAATCCTTTTTGCACAACTACAACCGTAACCCTGCTGCTGTAAATAATTTAAGGCCGGGTATTTTCCCTATTGAAGCGCCATACATCCAACTCGATTATGATGATATGGCTTACAAAATAATGGCCTTTCGCTCGCAACCGGGAGTGGTGCCGGGCACTTGGGCTAATGATATCCCTTTGCTAACCGGTAAGGATTTGATTGCCAGACCCGAGTTATATGTAAGAGGCGGCTTGCCTAACCATGAACCGGGTATTTACACCATAGCGCTGGTAGGCAGCACAAAAGCATCGGCACCGGGCGGTGAAAAAGCCAAAATGATTATTCTGAAACATACTAAATAAATATCATCATGATAAGATCAGGAATGAACAACATGATATTTTGCGCTGCCGTATTGTTGCTTTTTGCAACCGGCTGTGCTAAAGTAAAATATGCAAAAATAGACGACCCTGCTTACTTAAGGGTGTTTAACAACCTCAACTACAAAATAGGGGTTGATAATAAAGATGAAATGCTGCCCTTTTTAACCATGCTGATAGATCCGCAGGTTGACGAGAGCGGTATGCCCATAAGCGCGGCCATCAAAGGCGATTTTCTGGATCAGCGCGATCCTTACGCCCCGCCATATCCTTCGCACATAGGCAGTGGGGTATCGGTTAACAATCCCGAGTATCCCGGCCGCGAAAACGTATTGGTTGGCCCGGTATTGAACGGGTATGACCTGAGCAGCTGGGCGCAGATCCCATCGGGTAAGCACCGAATCATGTTTATGTTCAGGCCAAAAAACACGGTTCCGTTTTTTAACCTGGAGGCCAAATTAAAAAGGAATGTACTTATTGATACCACCATTACACTGGATATTAAAGAAGTATATACCCTGCATGTATTGCAAAAAGATTATAACACCAAAAGGAACGGTATTTACCTGCGTAAAGAGAATTTTCAAAAACTCCCGCTATCCGACTCAATGATCTATGTTAACTTTTACAACATGAGCGCCAAAGGTTATTGGCAGGCCGATAATGAAATTAAAGGCGGTAACGTGTACGGAAAGGGTGCTTTAGGCAATGGCATTAAAGATGATATGAACATTTTTGCCACCCTGTATAAAGATGCTGCTCTCAATACCCTGCCCGTTAAACTACCGGGTTACAGCGGTAAATATCTTGGCAGAATGGTGCGCAATTCAGACGTGCTGGAGGTTACCCCTTACTACAGTTTCCCGTTGTTTGCCGATGCAAAGGCAGGCGGCATACATACCGATATGTGGCAGCGGTTTGATTTTGTGGCACAGGGTATGGATATCGCCGCTATTCCGTACGGGCAAACCGATCTTAATACCGATGCTAACTGGGCGCCGGTTCTATGTTTTATGGCCGGTAAAACAGGGAGGAACGATCAGCAAAACGCTGTTTTTCTGCCTAACATGATCGTTAATATTCACTCTGGTACCTACAATCCGCGTTCTTTCGCTACGGTGAACACAATAGAGGTTGTAAATGGTAATGTTTACCTCACCACTATACAAAGAAAGTACGCGCCGCCGGTTTACTAAATCATCTTAAATAAAATAGCTGATGAAAAAGATAACATCATACCATAAAATATTTTATTTGCTGCCATGGATATTGTTACTGGTGTTAAGCGCCTGTAAACACGATGACCTGCAAATTTTTAAAGCCAATGACAATTTCAGGCCCGGGTTTGATTTTGTTAAAAACAATTACGACCTGAGCATTTTTGCCGCCGCTATTGAAAAAAGCGGGCTGGCAGAGCAATTGAATACAGCAGGCCCTTTCACCATACTTGCCCCGGCTAATGCCGCATTCAACGTAATGGGTATCAACAGCCCTGCTGATCTGGATAAAATGAACCCCGATACGCTGAAATTTTTGGTACAACGCCACATTTTGAACGAGCGTTTGCAAATACAGGATATCCCGCGTAATTCGGCCGATGTACGGTACCGCACGCTGGCCGGCACGCAGGTATATACTTCTACAGCATTTAACGGCATCCAAACTGATACTTATTTCGACGGATCGTATGTAAGGCGCCAGGATGTAACTATTGCCAATGGCACGCTCCACGTTTTGGATAGGGTGATGAAAGCCGATGCCAACACCACCGTACAAGACTGGCTGGCTAAACGCCCCGAATACAGCACACTGGTTACCGGGTTAAAAAAATTCGGGTTTTGGGATGAACTGGCAACCGAGGGGCCATATACAGTTTTAGCGCCAAAAAACGAGGTATTTGAAGCGGCCGGTTTAACGCCCGCGGTTATCAATAGCTTAGATACCTCACGATACATGGGCGCCCGTTTATTCGGCTGTTATGTAATGCCAAAGAAACACTTGTTTGTATCTGATCTGGTAGTGTTTTCCATAATCAACGGCGACTACTTTTATTATTACGCCATACCTAACGATACCTATATAATGACCATCACTGCCGGGAGGATCAATTATACCGCCGGCGATTATTCCCTCGGTTACGGTGTGTCGGTGCGTTCAAAGAAAAACGCTCCTTATGATATCATATCCAATGTTACTGGTAATAACCAAAAAGGGCTGAATAATTTGGTTGATAATGGGTTGGTTCAGGATCTGGGCGGAATTATGATCATGCCTGATCAGGCTATAAAAAGATAATAAGATGAGCTATAAAACTGAAAAAATGAATATAAAGATACTTGCCCTGTGCCTGCTGGTGTTGATACTGGCATCGTGCACAAAAAAAGAATTTCAGCCTGAAGTGGAGGGAGCTCCTATACCGGCCGAGGATATTGAGAGTATTAAGTTTACTGTAAAGCAAGTGCTTGATGCATCGCCATATACAATTTTTAAAGCTGCCTGGAAACGCAGTGATATGGACAGCATTATCAACAAGAGAGGGGTAGGCGCGCCCTTAACCTTACTGGTGCCTACCGACGCGGCGTTTGTGGCAGACGGTCTTACGCTGGAAGTGATCAATAGCACTACCCCCGCCATGCTGGATAGCTTGCTGCTTTATCATACCTTAAGTCAGGCAACTACTCCGCATACTTTAAGCAGCCGCGATGACAATACCTCGGTGTTTACCTTGCTTGAGAACCCGTATTTAAAAGCAAGGCCCTTTGAAAATGTATATACGCCCGACAGATACTTTTACAAGCAGTACATGAAGGTGAAAGGCAACGAACTGTTTTTAAATGGAAAAAAGAGCGGAAGCGCTGCTATTACCCAGGCTAAAAACGGGGTGTTGTGGCCGGTAGATCATGTGTTGCACAAACCAACAAAATCTATAATGCAGGTTTTACAGGAGGATAGCCGTTTTAGCATGTACCTCGAAATTATGACCAAAACAGATATGCTTTGGGACGAAGCCATGATGGGGGTTTATCAAAGACCCAGCTATTTTCAGGATGGGTTGATAGTAACTGATAATCCATATTCTGTTTCTTATGCTATTAGTTTCACTTCCGTTTTTGTGCCAACCAATGAGGCTTTCCGCGCGGCTGGTTTTAATAGTGTTGATGATTTGATGGCACTGAATAACCGCAATCCATTACCTTATTTTGACTGGGATACCTTTGAAGCAGTAGGCACCGGTTATGCTACCGATACCTTGTTAACCATGCACCGCTGGGGCAGGCTGTTTAAACAGCAGGATGCCTTTGGTTACGGAAAGGATAATCCTGATGCATTTTATTCTAATGATCTGAATAATACTTTGCTGGCAAACTACGCGCTTACGTCTTCAGGGTATACAGGTACCATCCCTATACTTTATGTACCGCTTGATTTTGGTGCCGATGGTAGTGGCAGGGTAACCGTAAAGGTAAAAGGATCAGAAAAAGAGGCCGCCACGGTTATAGAAGCTGACATTAATACGCTGATGGGGCCGGTTCATGTGGTAAACCGCCTGATGCCGCCAAAAGGGTTCAAGTATTAAATTAATCGTAACCTTTTAAAAACAAACGATGAAAAATTTAAAATATCTGCTGCTGGTTTTAGCGGCGGCCTTTACGGCCTGTGCCAAAAAGGATAATATTATAACGGTAGATAATACCAAGATAAGCGCGATTGTAGCCGATAACTTTAACCTGTCGGTTTTTAACACCGCATTAATCAGAACCGGTTTAGCTAAAGTTACCGATCAGCCGGGAGTATTTACGGTTATAGCGCCTTCAGATGATGCTTTTGTTGTCGCCGGTTTTCGCGATTCTAAGGCGATATTAAGTGCTGATCCATCAAGGGTATCGGCTATTATGAACTACCACATTCTTAACGGTAGTTACGAGTTTAATAAACTGCCCTACCTGTTCAACCAGGAAATACGATCTGCAAACGGCGGTAAGCTTTTTGTAACGCATTGGGTAAAAGGCGGCGATACGGTATTAACCATAAACGGATCGAAAGTGCTTTCGCAAAATGTAAAAGCATCCAACGGTTTTATACAGGTGGTTGACAGGGTACTTGAACCATATACCCACAACCTGGTTATCGAAGCCATCGCGTCAGACCGTGACCTTACCTTGTTTTACCAGGCATTGCAACGCGCCGGGCTGGTAAATACCATAAGCGGCACAGGGCCTTATACCATATTCGCGCCTAATAATGCCGCCATGGCAGCCTTCGGTTTAAGTTCTATAGAAAGCATTAACCAGATGCAGCCTGCCGAACTATCACGCCTGATGAGTTACCACATTATTACCGACCGCCGCTTTGTATACGATTATGTGTTGAGCACCGGCAGTACGAATAAAAGTGAGCAAACCATGCTCGATGGTAACTCTATAACAATAACGCTCAAGACTAACCCCCAAATACAGGGGGCGTTTAACGGTATAGAGTTAAAGGGAACAGGAAACACATCTGTTATTCAGCTAATAAAACAAGATGTGCTCACCGGTAACGGTGTGGTGCATACCATAGGCAGCATGTTGAAAATTACCCAGTAATAAAGCATTTCACGATGATTAAAAGATATACATTTCAGAAGATATTAATGCTTCTGCTGTTGTTGCTGCCATTCGCGGTAGCGGCACAGGAAACCAGCGGTACCCTTAACGGTACCATATTTGATGCCGCGGGGCAGCCATTACCCGGCGTTACGGTTGTAGCTATACATCAGCCTTCGGGTACAAAATATGCCGTATCGGCAAATAAAGATGGTTACTATTATTTAAACAACCTACGCATAGGCGGCCCTTACAGTGTTGAAGCAACCATGATAGGTATGGCCGCTGTAAAAAAAGAAAATATAACGATAAGGCTGGGTACCGCGCTTCAGCTAAACTTTGTATTAACCGATAACACAAAACAGCTTAGCGAGGTAGTAATTAAGGCAACCAAGAACGGAGCGCAGGCAAGTACTTATGGTACGGGTAAAAACATCAGCGCGTCGCAAGTGCGTAACATGCCCACGGTATCGCGCAGTATAACTGATATTACCCGCCTGGTGCCGCAAGCCAGTAAGGATAACAGTTTTGGCGGTAGCAACTTCAGGTATAACAACGTAACTATTGACGGTGCCATTAATAACGATGCTATAGGCTTTAGTCCTTCGTTAGGCGGGCAGTCGGGTACATCGGGTATGGCGGGTAGTTCTACGCGTACCAACCCGGTATCATTGGATGCTATTGAAGATATGCAGGTATACCTGGCGCCTTACGATGTTAAAATAGGAAACTTTACCGGTGGTTCTGTAAACGCGGTTACACGCAGCGGTACCAATACGGTTAGCGGCTCTGTTTATGGTTTTGGCCGTAACGCGAGCTTAACTGGTAACGATAGGGTAGGCACACTTGGTAAAATGAATAGTGATTTTTATGATTATCAAACCGGTTTCCGCTTAGGTTTCCCTATCATCAAAAACAAATTGTTCTTTTTTACCAACGAAGAAATAACACGCCGTCAGGATCCTGTACAACTAATGGCCGGGCAGGCGGAAATCAGCCAGATCTTGAGCCTGGATGATGCCAATGCCATAACTGCCGCCAATTTCATCAATACAGGTACGGCAGGTAATTTTAACACCTATTCAAAATCGACCAAATTTTTTAACCGGTTAGATTGGAATATCGACGATAACAACCAGCTGGCTATTCGCAATAATACCATCTTATCTAAGGCCACTAACCTCGATCGCGATCAGCAGGATTTCAAGTTTAGCAGCATGGCTTATCTGCAAAAAAACAACCAAAGCTCAACCGTTGCCGAGTTAAAAAGCAGGCTGAACAATAACCTTTCGGGCAATGTGCTGGTTGGTTATACCATTGTAAATGACTCGCGCGATCCTTTAGGCGATCCCAGTCTTCCGCAGGTGCAAATTATGGGCCGCACACCGGGTACAACCATTTATTTAGGTACAGATCGCGAAGCCAGCATATTTGATATGCAGCAGCGCACTTTGGAGCTTACCGCCAACCTGAACTGGAACTTGGGCAAACACCGCATTACCGTTGGTACCCATAACGAGCTTTACAACATTACCTATGGTTTTGTAAACGCCTGGAACGGTCGTGTAGATTATAACAGTATAGAAGATTACCTAAACAATATCCCATATCGAGTACGCGGCGCTTACAACTATCAAAACAACAGCCGCGAATACATTTTAAATAACCCCGGCGCAAAGTTTAACATCAACCTATATAGTTTATATATACAGGATGAGATCCGGGTATCAGACAAGCTGCGGGTTATCCCCGGTTTAAGGGCAGATATGGCTTACCTGGGAGACAAGCCCGAATTAAGCGAAAAAACGCGTACTGCCGCAGCTGATCCGTTTTTCGGGAACACGTATACTTACACGCCTTTAAACCGTATCACTAATAACTATCTTAACAGGGTTCAGTTATCACCAAGGTTAGGTTTCAGGTACGACTGGAATGGCGATCAAAGTGTGATACTGCGAGGTGGCGCGGGCTTATTCACCGGCCGTATCCCTATGGCCTGGTTGGCTTATGCCTTTTACAATAATGGCAACAGCTATGGCGGTTTTGACCAAAAGGCAGATCAGAAACCATTTTTACCGGGTACCAATCCGTTACAGGGTGGCGCTAATGGTATTGCAGGCTTTATTAATCAAAACGGTACCAATACAAACAATGTAAACAGCGGTAAAACACAGGTCGACCTTATCGATAATGATTTTGTTATGCCGCAGGTACTCAGAACAAGTTTAGGCGTAGATTATACCACAACCGATCAATGGAAGTTTGGCGTGGAAGCCATCTACACCAAAACCATAAAAGATGTGCTTTTTCAGCAATTGAACGTGCAGGATAACCCTACTTATTACGGTTATGATAAACAGCGACAACAACCGGTATACAGCGGTACTGTTGATCAGCGTTTTTCAAACACCTATTTGTTAAGCAACACCGGTAAAGGTTACCGTTACAGCCTGACGGCAAGCATCAGTAAAGCTATTGCCGATGTATTGCAGGTATCGGCATCTTACACCTACGGGCAATCGAAAGATCTCTCGAATGGGGTACGTAACTCTATGGAATCAAACTGGCAATTGAACCAGTCGCTGGTGCCCAACAACCCGGTTTTAGCTAACAGTAATTTCGATATCCGTAACCGCATAGTGAGTACCATAAGTTATAATAAAATATGGGCAAAAGCTGGCAAAACAAATATTTCCTTATTCTTCAGCGCGCAATCGGGTAGTCCGTTCACTTATGGTATTGTAAATAACAGCATACAGGGCTTACCGCAACAGGTTAGCTTAGCATACATCCCTCAAAAAGATGAAGCTATAAAATACTTCCAGGATAACGCTACCGCGACAGCAGTGCAACAGGCCGATGCATTTAATCAGTATGTTGACGACAATAGTTACCTAAGCAGCAGAAGAGGGCAGTTTACCGAACGCAATAAAGGCCGCACGCCATGGAATGTTCAGGCCGATCTGCACCTTTCGCACGATCTGTTTGTAACAGCCGAAAAGAAGCAGTTTGTAACCTTCACCGTTGATGTAATGAATTTGACAAACCTCATCAGCAAAAGCTGGGGCGTGCAATACTTTTCGCCAAATACATTTAACTCCACTTCAAGTGTTGGCTTAACGCCGGTATTATTTCCGCCGTCGCAAAATGCAGGGGAGTACCCTTTGTACCAGTTCAAAACACCGGGCAAACCGTATAGTATAGACTATTATGGCTCACGTACGCAGGTACAGCTTGGTTTAAGATATACCTTTTAATGATCAGCACCAATCGAGATAAAAAAGCTATGAATTATCAAACAAAATTTAACACAGCTACCCGTATGGCGCTGTGTTTAATGAGCCTGTGCATGCTTCTGTTAGGCGCTTGTAAAAAAGACGGAAAGGATGAAGTTAAAGTGCCCGTAGCCGTTACCGATTATTACCCAAACAGCGGTAACCAGGGTACTTTAGTTACTATAGAAGGCACCGGTTTCAGTGGTAAAACCGATGGCGTATCGGCCACGTTTAACGGTGTTAATGCCGATGTAGTGAGTGTTACCGCTACCGCCGTTGTTGTACGCGCGCCGGCCGCCGGTGCTACGGGCAGCATCGTTATGAAGATGAATAATGAAACCCTTACTATCGGCAACTATACTTACCAGGAATTGAGTGTACAAAGCCTCAGCCCGGCAAATGGTGCCGCGGGTACGCATATTCGTATTGTAGGTGCAGGTTTTAGCAGTACAAAAGGCCCGGCAACGGTATTTGTGAACGGCAAACCGGCTTTAGTAGTTAGCGCGAGCGATAACCTGCTGGTTGCCGAAGTACCTGTTGATGCCGGTACAGGCCCGGTTACCGTTAAAGTAAACGGCAGTGAAGCCAACGGACAGATCTTTAAATTTCAGGTGATCTCTGCAATTAAGCCAGCTTCCGGCGGCAAGGGTACACAGGTGAAAATTACAGGTGGCGGTTTTGATGAAGTAAAAGCGGGCAACCTTGTCGACTTTAATGGAAAGGCAGCCGTAGTTACAGAAGTAACGGCCGATTACCTGATGGTAACCGCTCCGGATGGTGTGCAAACAGGCCCGGTATCTGTAACCATTAATAAGCAGAAAGCTACAGGGCCAATATTTATCGTAGTACCGATGCCTAAAATTAACGCGGTTACGCCATTAAGCGGTCCGGCAGGTACCGAAATGACCATAACAGGTGAAAATTTCAGCACCTTTAACGACGAAAATAAGATAACTATAAATGGTAAGAATACCGTTGTACTTACATCCAATCCCTTTAAAATAACGTTAACCATTCCCGGCAGTACAGGCGATGGTAAAGTTATTCTGAACGTGAATGATCAGATAGTGCAAGGCCCCGATTTTAAAGATCAAACTTTGGGTATAGCCTCTATGGCCCCGGATAACGGACTTGCAGGCACGCAGGTAACCATTGCTGGTACAGGTTTTAATGCCAACGCGGCTTTAAACACGGTTACGTTTAACGGCGAGAAGGCGCAAATAATCAGCGCGACACCTACAAGTTTGGTGGTGGTAACGCCTCCTGCACTTACCTCGGGCCCGGTAGTTGTTAGCAACGCGGGGCAAAATGCAAAATCGCCGGTAAACTTTAACCGTGCCGGTATCATGACATTGGCGGGTGGCCCCGGCAGTACTGCCCTTAACATATCAGACCGTGGCGCAAGTATCACGGTAGATAGCCATGGCAACGTGTTTTTAGTTGATTTCAGCAGTCAATGTATCAGGAAGATCAATCCGCAGGGCGTTGTATCTGTATTTGCAGGCAGTACCTCCAAGCAATCGGGTAATCAAAACGGACAAGGGACAGACGCACGCTTCAGCTTTAGTTTTACAAGCGGTATCGTTGTTGATAAGCAGGATAACCTATACGTTTCTGATGGATCGAACAACACTATACGTAAAATTACACCTGATGCTGTAGTAAGCACTTATTCTGTTAACCTTATATCACCGGGGAAACTGGCTATTGATGATGATGGTATTTTATACGTGCAAACCCAATATAGCCTTACCAGGGTTGATAAAGCAGGTGTAAGAGCAGTTACGAGCAATTTTTATGCTAATGACTATGGTTCGCCGGTAATTGTCGGTTCCTATTTGTATTCTTCTGATAGTGACGGCTTGTATATAAACCGTTATGATTTAAATACCAAAACTAATTTGCGTGGCTGGGCAGGTAACGGTGAATTCGGTAATTCCGACGGGCCAAAAAATCAATCAATGCTGGCCATTCCTTTAGGCCTGATAAGCGATGGGCAGGGTAATATTTATTTCTCTGACGGATTCGCGCAAACAACACGTAAGATCAATTTAACCTTAAATGAATTGAGCACTGTTTCAACCCAACCGGGGCGCGGGTATAAAGATGGGGCTTTGAATGAAGCACAATTCATGAACAGGTCAGACATGGCAATAGACAAGGAAGGCAATATTTATATTGTTGACCAGTTCAATAATGCTATTCGTAAAATGTTTTTGAAATAAGCGTAGTACATTTTTAAATATTTAAAAGCCGGGGCATCAGTGTTCCCGGCTTTTTTATTGTTGTGCAATTTAGGCTTGCAGAATTGATTGGTTGACGATATGCCGGGAACCTCTTTATCTGCAACCGCACACTTACCGTTCGAATACGAACACCTATCCATTGTTTCATTTACTTAATCTTCACATTATCAATATTTTAAATTGATGGCATTTGTTTTGGGCAGATCGGTTGATATTTTATATTCTTCTGATACCTTAACACCTGAATCAAATGTTTAAAAACTATCTAAAGACAGCATTAAGAAATTTATCCAGGCATAAAATAAACGCTGCCATTAATATTGCAGGATTGGCTGTGGGCTTTGCCGCTTTTCTTTTAATATTTCTTGTGGTTGAGTATGAACAAAGCTTCGACCGGTTTCATGCTAAAAAAGACAGGATATACCGTATAGGCAGGGTTGGTAAAAACGCAGATAAGAATGGTTACCGTACAGGAGTGCCTGTGCCTGTTACAGCAGCGTTACGCGCAGAGGTATCGCAGGTGAAAAATGCCGCCGCTATACAGGGATATGGTGAGGTGCAGATAGTAGTGCCGGGTGATGGTAATACCGGCTTTAAGAAGTTTAAGGAAATGCACGGCGTGTTTTTTGCCGAGCCGCAGTTTTTTCAGATGTTCGATTTCGCAATTATTGATGGCGATTTTAAAACGGCGCTTAGTGAACCAAATATGGCCTTGTTAACTAAAGCCACGGCCATAAAATATTTTGGCGACTGGAAGGGCGTAGTTGGCAAGCCACTTAAAATGGAAGGCCATATGGTTAAGGTAGCCGGTATTCTTGAAGATCCGCCGTTAAATACCGATTTTCCGTTAAAAGTTGTGTTGCCATATACTCCTATTGCTAAAAACAACGCTCAAAACTGGTCGGGTATAAACGATAATAATTATTGTTTTGTTGAACTGGCTTCGGTTAGCACACCCGCGCAACTTGACAAATCGCTGGCTGATTTTACAAAAAGGCATATCCAACCGGTAGATAAAGGCTACGATTTATCTTTACAGCCTTTAACAGAAATACATTACGACGCACGATACGGCAATTTTACAGGCCGTACGTTTAGTAAAAATCTTATTTGGGCGTTAAATCTTATCGGCCTGTTCCTGGTAGTTGTGGCCTGTGTAAATTTTATCAATTTAACCGTTGCGCAGGCTATAAACCGTGGCCGTGAAGTGGGTGTAAGAAAAGTACTTGGCGGAAGCAGGCTACAATTGATACTTCAATTTTTGGGCGAAACCGGGGTTACCAGCTGCTTTGCTTTCGTGATGTCTCTGCTGATAGTTGCGTTTTGCCTGCCTGCTGTTAATAATTTATTAGATATCCATCTATCAGTCTCAACACTATATAGCGGCAGGTTGATATTGCTAATGTTTTGCTCGTTGGTGCTGGTGTCCTTAATTTCAGGGCTTTACCCGGCATTGGTACTTTCAGGGTACAAACCGGTTGTTGTTTTAAAGGGGGCTATTGCAGGTTCTGATCAAAAAACAGGGGTTTTATTCAGGCGTGGTTTGGTGGTTTTTCAGTTTGTGATAGCCCAGGTGCTTATTATTGGTACGCTGGTGGTTACATCACAAATGGACTACTTTAATAATGCCGATATGGGGTTCAGAAAAGACGCCGTTATTTATGCAAACTTCCCCAATGACAGTACAAGCCGTACAAAAATTGATTATTTGCGTGGTGAACTGCAAAAAATACCGGGTGTAAATAAGGTGAGCATGAGTATGTATACACCAACGGCAGGAGCTGATGGCTGGGCTACCGGTTTACAAACGGAAGGTAATAAAACCGATAAGCTTGATATGATAGTGAATATGAAGATCGCGGATCAGGATTTTTTCAGCGTTTATAATCTTCCTATTGTTGCAGGCAGGATATACTTTCCAGCCGATACCATGCGTGAATACGTGGTTAATGAAGCCGTCATCAGCAAATTAGGAATCCGTAATGCGAATGATGCCATCGGGAAACGAATTAACGTAGGTGGCAGAACCTTGCCTATTGTGGGCGTAGTGAAAAACTTTCATAATAACTCGCTAAGTGATCCTATTGAGCCAATAGTATTAACCACTGCAAAAAGACAATATAGTTTAGCCAGCATGCAGATCGACCTTGGTAAAGCAAAATCGGTATCTGTTGCTATGGAAAAACTATGGAACAGTGCTTTCCCTGAGTATACTTTTGAATACCATTTTATGGATCAAACCATAGCCGATTTCTACAAACAGGAAAATCAGCTTTCGCAACTTTATAAAATATTCTCAGGCATTGCCATTTTTATATCTTGCCTTGGGCTATACGGCTTAATCTCGTTTATGGCTGTTCAACGCAAAAAAGAGATCGGTATTCGCAAAGTTCTCGGTGCCCCGGTTAAAAATATTGTCATCCTTTTATCTAAAGAGTTTACGCTTTTAATTGTGTTAGCATTTTCGGTTGCTTCGCCACTGGCCTGGTTTTTTATGCACAAATGGTTGGAAGGCTATAGCTTTCATATTACCATAGGCATATCGTTTTTCGCTGTTACTATGCTATTCTCTATATGTATCGCCTGGCTAACGGTAGGTTATACCGCTATAAACGCCGCGCTTGAAAACCCTGTAAAAAGTTTAAGGAGCCAGTAATGTAATTACATTACAAAGCTGCGGTAGGCAGCAATTACATTTAGCTCTTTATCATCATAAATCCCCTGCAAGTTTTTGGCTTGCAGGGGATTTATGCTTTACAGCAGAATTCATAGAATGCTGTAAAAGATGAATTTAAGCCTTCTTTCTTAACCTGCTCAAATGCTCGGGTGTTAAGCCCAGGTAAGAGGCGATATAATATTGCGGAACCTGTTGAACAATTTGTGGGTAAGCGGCGGCAAAGGCCCGGTATTGCTCTTCGTGCGAATCTGAAATGATCTTTTTACGTTTGGCTTCTGCAATGCAGAATATCTGCTCAATAATGAGCCTGCCGAAGCGTTCCCAAACTTTATATTTATCGTACAGGGTGTTGATATCATCTTTTTTAAAAATGAGCATATCAATATCGGTCAGTGCTTCCAGGTATTGCTTTGATGGCGTTTGCATAATGAAGCTCTGGTAATCGCTGGTGAACTGACCATCGGCCACAAAATCAACAGTAGTATCTTTGTTGTTTTGATAAGAATATTCGCGCAGTACACCGGCGTTCACAAATACAATGAAGTTACAAGTTTGCCCTGCCTCAAGCAGCAGGTCTTTCTTCTTCAATGCCTTAACGTGCGCTATCTGTGCAAAAGCGTCCCATTCTTCGGCGTTAGGCTGTACAATTTTCCTGATGAATTCTTCAACCTTTAGCAGGGCCTGAGGGTCTGTCATGTAATATGTTCTGTTAAATGGTTCAATAGAACGGTTATCTAAATATAATTAAATATGCCGGTCACCAAAAATAATTAAAGCGGGACGAATGTCGTTTTTCGCAATTCATCCCGCCGGTAAATATATCCCCGCTAAACTTATTATTTAACGCTGGTTCTGATAGTTCCGAGATAGTTGATGGTGCTTTCAACATAGTCGCCGGGTTTCAGGTATCGGGGATTGGTCATTTCCTTTTTCAGGTATTGTTTTAAAATGTAGGGGTGCATTTTCGCGCTGAAAAAGCCACCGGTAAAAATATATTTGGTCACCGTGCCAAATATGAAACCTTTTGTTGGGGCATTGAACACCACACCGGATGGTGTTCCGGTGATAATGATGCTGTTTGGCGGGATACAATCACCTTCAAATAAGCTGATCATTTTATCCCGGTAATAACTTTTCTTTTCGCCTTTTACCGATAACGAGCGTTCTATGATCTTATCGATATTCCACACCATATCTTTCGCGCTCCCTTGCTGCCTCAACGTACCATTTACAGTAAGTTGCAAATTCAACTCCCTCACGAAAGTACGCCAGTTTCGGGGTATAACCATATAGGGACCGGTAGGCAGAAACCCTTTTTTGCTTTTAGCATCCGGAAATCCGCGGCCGCCAACAACGTTTTGGCTGTCCATTTTGCGCATCAGGGTAGCACGGTCGGTAAAATCGTTCACCACCAAAAAGCCTATCATGGCATGGTTCAAATCGGTAACTGAACAAACCGGTGAAGGAAATACAACACCCAGCTCAACTTCGTGGTCTAACAGCCAGCCTTGGGTATAATGCAGATTGTGTATCGCCGGATCTGTCTCTACTAATTTAGGGAACATAAATGGCCTTATCTGCCCGGTTTCCTTACCATGCTCGGCATAGTTAATGCCTATGGCAAGGTGTTCTTTGCCTGCTACCGCGGGCAACAGGTCGGCATATTTTACCGCGACTTTTTTTTTACCGGCCCTGATTACCTTAACCACCTCGTCGAACGATGAATTTTTAATCACCTGGAACGCGTTCAAATCATAGCGTTTCATTTCAACGCTAATATCTACACCTGTTACCGCTTGCCCGTCATCCGCCAAAACAGCGAGTGTATGCACTTGCCCGTCTTTTTGAAAGCGGCTTAAGGTAAGGGCATCCTCGGGCGCTTTAATGAGGTGTACTGTTTTTTTAGTATCACCGGTTTGCGTAAGGGTGTCGGCAACCATCTTAACGGGGTGGCGGTGGGTTTTTAAAATATGCAATGCCGGCAACAAGCCGGAATACGCGGTATAGGTATTGACGATGGTAAGCAGCCCCGCGGCCGCCAAACCGATCAGTATTCTGGTAATGATCATGATGGATTTGAATGATAAATAATTACTTTTTACCCGGAACAATGCGGTAGCTTAAACCAATTTTAAAAGCAAGTCCGGGTGATACCTCGGGATTGATCGGGTCTTTTCGGTCGCCCAGTTCGGCGAAGTCGACAAAAGCCTTGGCCTTGTCATCCTTATTGTAGATCTCCATGTTGCGGATAAGGGTATAAGCCGCCGTAGCACGTATTGCCCATTTAGAAGAAATATAGCGTTCAATAAAAAGACCGGGATTAACAGTATTGTATTCAAAATAACGATCCTGATTGTTTAACCGGTAAGTTGAATTTTGAACAAAGAGGTTAAATCCTGTATTTACTTTAGGGCTCACGGCATAACTGGCGGTAAGGCTATGCGGCACATCGCCGAAGATCTGCCACTTCTCGTTCACTTTCCAGTCCATACCCACCAACACCACATATTGCGGACCGTAAAACTGCCTGCGGTAGCCCAATATGGCCTTCCAGGTAATATTGTCGCTTGCCTTCCAGCTTCCGCGTACAATGGCGCCAAACTTAATATCCGAGCCCTTTACATTTTTGTAATCGCTGTTCATGGTTGGCGTAAGCAAGGCGGTAAGGTTGAATGTTTTGCTTAACATGGTGCTGTAACCCAATGTAGGAGAGATGCTATACACCCTTTTTACTTCAAAATCCGGATGGGTGCCTGAGAAATTGAACGCTTCCAGATTACCCCCAACGATCAGGTATTTTGACTTGGTAGGTGTTAAAAACAAAGGAATGGATGTGGCTATCTTCAGGTTGTTGCCGGTAAATTTCTGATAGCCGGCAGGGGTTTCAATCTTCATGGGCATGTGTTCGTAGCTGATGTTTACACCTTCCACATAACCCTGGCCAAAGCTTAGCCGGGGTAAAATTGTTAATAGCATTACGGCAAGTGTTATTGAAAAAACAAGTAATGCCGATGATTTACTTTTGGGTGATGCCAGTGTTGATTTTTGATTATTGATTTTCATGTGTGATTGTTTTAATTTTTTAAAGCCTCCATGGAATGAGACAAAACTATCCACACTAAAACCGGAACTCATTGATGTTTATCAATATCGTATGCTGTTGATTTATTCAATGAAAGGAGGAACGAAAATATCCTGAAAAGATTTTTTGACATATTTTTTGATTTTACTGAACAGTGTTCAGTATATTTGCCGCAGTAGATAATTACAATGGGTGTACCGGAAAGAAAAGAGCGTGAAAAAATGGAAATGAAGGAGCTGATCAAATCAGCTGCCTTAAAGTGTTTCCTGGAGGATGGCGTTGCCAAAACCTCTATCCGCAATATTGCCGACGAGATAGAATACAGCCCCGGTACTATCTACCTGTATTATAAAGATAAAGATGAGTTGCTATATGATGTGCAAAGCGATGCTTTCGGCAAGCTTTGGCAGGCATTTACACAAAATGTAATCAGCAATAATCCGGTAGAACGCCTGCAACAGCTTGGGAAAACCTATATCACTTTCGGCCTTCAAAACCCGGAATTGTACGATCTGATGTTCATCATCCGAGCGCCTATGAATGTTGACGAGGAGATACATAAAGCTAACGGGGGTAACTGCCTTGATTTTTTAAGCGAGTGCCTGGCAGCCTGCATAGCGGAAGGCTCACTTATTGTTACCGACCTGAATGCCGCTGTTTTGCAGGTATGGGCTACGGCACATGGTTTAGTGTCGCTTAATTTACGTTGCCGTTTAAAGGTGATGCAAACTAAAGAAGAAGAAGTTCCGGATACATTGCTGGCAACTATGGAAAATTACATCCGTTCTGTAACAAAATAATATTTTTTTTGCACTAATACTAAACACTGTTCATTTTTTAAACAATTATTAAAATATAATCGTCGGTTATTCGTCTACACAATAACACGTTGATTTAACGCATATTTTTTACTTCATTACTAAACACTGTTCATTATGTATACACTATTTATTAAGCGTTTGCTTTTGCCGGTCTTTATCGCCGGTATTTGGCATAGCGGGGCCAGAGCCCAAACCGCGCGGCTCGACGGTTACATTGCCGATGCCTTTGACCGTAACCAGGGTTTAAAAGAACAACAGATGGATCTGGACAGGGCGCTTTACGCTTTAAAAGAAGCACAGGCCATGTATTTGCCTACGGTAAGTGTGTTAGGCAGTTATACCAAATCATCAGGCGGACGAACCATTGATGTACCGGTAGGTGATCTTATCAACCCTGTTTACGCCGCGCTCAATGAGCTTACTAACTCTAATAAGTATCCGCAGTTAGGCAATCAATCGTTCCTGCTTAACCCCAATAATTTTTACGATGCCAAGGTGCGTACCAGTCTGCCACTCATTAACGCCGAGATCTGGTACAATAAACAGATGAAACAG
This sequence comes from Mucilaginibacter sp. GW821-FHT07G05, assembly GCF_059418565.1. NCBI lineage: Bacteria > Pseudomonadati > Bacteroidota > Sphingobacteriia > Sphingobacteriales > Sphingobacteriaceae > Mucilaginibacter > Mucilaginibacter sp. GW821-FHT07G05. The sequence goes on from NZ_JBWKQC010000001.1 coordinate 102,521, forward strand.
CAGCTTATCAATAGCCAGCAAGCGGCGGTAAATGTTTATAAGAGAGCCTTGGTAAAAGATATAAAAACAGCTTATTACCGCTATTACCAGGCTTTGCAGGGTGTGGCCACTTATAATAGCGCCATGCTGCTCATCAAAGAGAATATCCGCGAGAACGAGAGCCTGCTACGTAACGGTGTACGTAACGGAACCGCCCTGTTGCGTGCCCAAACAGAACAACAAAAAACCACTGCGGCGTTGATACAGGCGCAACATGCTGTTAAAAACGCGCGTTCTTACTTTAACTTTTTACTCAACCGGCCGCTTGCCGATTCGATAATTGTTGATACGGATGCCCTTACCGCTGCGCATGTTACAGCTGATACCACGGCGGGAACAGCAAAGCGCGAGGAACTGAGCCAATTGCGCACCTTGCAGCAGGTATATAAGCTTGATTATAAACTTCAAAAGTCGGGTTTCATCCCGAAGGTGAATACTTTTATCGATTTGGGTTCGCAGGGTTTTGATTTTAAAGTGAACGATAAAACCCGTTATTACCTGTGGGGCGTAAACCTGCAATGGGACATATTTACCGGCGGACAGCGTAAGTACCGTGCCGCGCAATCACAAGCCAAAATACAGGCCGCTACCGCCCAGCTCGATCAAACTACGCAACAGCTGAATCTTCAGCTCGATCAGGCTTATAATAATTATCAATCGGCAAAGGCGGCTTATCAAAGTTCGGTAGCGCAGGTATCATTCGCTGGCAAATATTATACAGATCAGCTAAAAGCTTACCGTGCCGGGCAGCTCCTGTACCTTGAACTGGTTGACGCGCAAAACCAGCTGACCAATGCCCGCCTGCAAATTGCCGATAGCCAGGCCGGTTTGCAAATCGCCCTCGCCGAACTGGAACGCGACCAGGCTACTTATCCTATTAACAACCTCAACTCAAAATAAAACGCTCATGAAAACTTTAAAATATACCGGTTTATTATTGTGCCTGCCATTTTTACAGGCCTGCGGCCCTAAGCCCAAAGCAGTTACATCAAATATTAATAACGATACCATCCCTGTACAAGTGATGGCTTTGCAGCAGCAAAATGCAAGCGCGCCAATCACGGTATCGGGTAAGTTCACTACTGATGATGAAGTAATGCTCTCTTTTAAAACAGGCGGTATCATTAGTACCGTTAACGTAAGTGAGGGCGATGCTGTAAAAAGGGGGCAGTTGCTGGCTACCTTAAACCCAACCGATATTAACGCCCAGCTACAACAGGCACAACTGGCCAACGAAAAGGCCGAACGCGATTACCAGCGTGTGCAAAACCTGTATAAGGACAGCGTAGCCACATTAGAGCAATTGCAGAACGGTAAAACCGCCATGCAGCAGGCCCGCCAACAACTGAATATGGCAGCCTTTAACCAGCAGTATTCGCAGATCCGTGCGCCCAAGGATGGTTATATCCTGAAGAAACTGGCCAATGTGGGGCAGCAGGTTACAGCGGGTACGGCTGTGCTGCAAACCAATGGCGCCGGTGCTGGTAAATGGATGCTGCGTGTAAGCATCAGCGATCATGAGTGGGCCATGCTGCAATTGAACGATGAGGCAAAAATTGAAACCACCGCTTTGCCCGGCCAAACCTTACAGGGCAAGGTAACCCGGCGTTCCGAAGGGGTTGATGCCGCTACCGGTACCTTCAGCGCTGATATTACGCTTGCTGTCAATAAACCACAAGCCATTGCGGCAGGTATGTTCGGCAAGGCGATCATCAGCGTAAAACATGATAAAGTTAAAGGCAGCCAAACCTGGCAAATACCTTACGAAGCCCTCTTAGATGGCGACGGCGCCAACGGCTATGTTTTTGTGACTGATGATAACAAAACTGCTCATAAATTAAAGGTTAACGTGGCCGGTATCGAGAAAAATACGGTTACCATTAGTGCTGGCCTGGCGGGCGCACGTTCGCTCATTATTTCGGGCTCGGCTTATTTAACTGATAACAGCCCCATTATTGTTCAACCATCTAAAACAGCTGCCAAATGAAAATATCTGAGTATGCTGTAAAGAACAGCCAGTTTACGCTGGTCATCTTTTTGATGATCATTGTATTAGGGATTACTACCATGCTGAACATGCCCCGCTCGGAAGATCCGGAGATGCATGCCCCCTCTTATCTTGTTATAGTGAACTACCCGGGTACGAGTCCGCGGGATATTGAGGATAGGGTGGTAACCCCGCTGGAAAAGGTAATTTCCGGATTGGATGATATTAAGCGGGTACGTACCAGTATTTCAAACGGTGTAGCCGTAATCAGGGTGGAGTATAAATACAGCTCGAACATCGATTCAAAGTACCAGGAGATAGTACGTGAGGTGAATAACAAGCGTGCCGAACTGCCTGCCGAAATAACCAATATCGATATCCAGAAGCAACAACCTTCAGATGTGAATGTGTTACAGGCCGCGCTGGTATCAGAAAATGCGCCGCGCAGCAAGCTGCAATATTATGCCGAAAAACTACAGGATGAACTGGAAAAGGTATCGGCATTGAAACAGGTTAATATCTATGGCTTACCCGGCCAGCAGGTACGTGTTGAGCTGAACCTCGAAAAAATGTCGCAGATGCACCTGCCCGTAAGCGCGGTGGTGAATAGCCTGCACAGCGAAATGGCCAGCATTCCCGGTGGCAGTGTTGATGCATCTAAATTAACGTTCAACATAAAAACCAATGATTACCGTACGCTTGATGCCGTAAACAATACCATTGTGTATACGGCAGGCGGCAAAAACATAGCGCTTAAAGATATTGCCCGTGTATACTATGGCTATGGCGAAGAAAAGCACATTGCAAGGCTTAACGGCCACCGTTGCGTATTTGTAGTGGCAGCGCAAAAGGAGGGAGAAAATATTAATAATACCCAGGGCCGGTACATAGAGGTGCTTACTGATTTTAAAAAGATACTGCCTACAAATATCGACCTGGTACAAAACTTTGATCAGGCAGATAACGTGAACCGCAGGCTTACCGGCTTGAGCCATGATTTTATTATCGCCATTTTACTGGTAGCGGTTACTTTGTTGCCATTGGGTATCCGCCCGGCAGTTATCGTGATGATATCTATTCCGCTTTCGCTGGCTATAGGCATTGTATTGCTGCAATTATTCGGCTTTAACCTTAACCAGTTGAGTATTGTGGGTTTGGTGGTAGCGCTGGGTTTATTGGTAGATGACAGTATTGTGGTGGTTGAAAATATTGAACGCTGGATGCTGGAAGGCCATTCCCGAATGGAGGCTACCCTGAAGGCTACTAAGCAAATTGGTATGGCGGTTGTTGGCTGTACGGTGATCCTGATCATCGCTTTTATGCCTTTGGTATTTTTACCCGAGGGCTCGGGCGATTTTATTCGCTGTCTGCCGCTTGCCGTAATATTTTGCGTACTGGCCTCTATGGCGGTTTCGTTAACCATTATTCCTTTCTTATCAAGCCGTTTACTAAAGAACCATACCGGCAACCCGGAAGGTAACCTGCTGATGCGCGGACTTAAAAGGATGATACATGGCAGCTATGCGCGTTTATTGGATAAAGCGCTGCAAAGGCCTTTCATTACCATTGGTATTGCCTTAGTTATATTTGTGGCCTCGCTGAAATTATTCGGGATGATTGGTTTCAGCTTGTTTCCGTCGTCAGAGAAACCACAGTTTTTGATCAATATTACTACTCCTAATCAATCTAACCTGCCTTATACCGATTCGGTAACGCAGGCTATTGAAAGTCAGCTAAAAGAAGAACCGCTGATTAAATATTATGCCACCAACGTAGGGCACGGTAACCCACGGATCTACTACAACGTGATCGCCGAAAATAACCGTAGCGATTTCGCCCAATTGTTTATCCAGCTGAATGAAGATACCCGTCCGGACGTTAAGTTGGCGCTTATTCAAAAATTACAGAACCGTTGGGCACATTATCCCGGCGCTAAGGTTGAAGTGAAGAACTTTGAACAAGGGCCGCCCGTTGTTGCCCCGGTAGAGGTGCGCCTGTTTGGTGAAAACCTCGATACCTTACGCGCGCTATCATTCAAAATAGAAAAAATGCTGCACGCAACGCCCGGAACCATGTACATCAATAACCCGGTGAGCTTGCTTAAAAGCGATATCAGGGTGGCAGTTAATAAAGAAAAGGCACAGCAACTGGGTGTATCATCGCTTGCAATAGACCAAATTGCCCGCCTTGCTGTAACCGGGTTGGATATGGGTACCTATTACAATAACGACAATAAGTATGGCTACGCCGTATTGCTGACCAGGATGAAAGAAGGCCGCCCCAACCTGGATGCCTTCAGCAACCTGTATGTGAACAATGCGGAGGGGAACGCTTTACCGTTGAACCAAATTGCTAACCTTAAACTTGAAGCATCGCCGGCGGTGATCAATCACCAGGAAAAGAAACGGGTGGTATCTATACAGGCTAACGTGCAGAAGAATTACCTGGTGAGCCGGGTGCTTGAAGATGTACAGCAAAAAATGGATAATATGAAGCTGCCGGTTGGTTACAGCTATGAAATGGGTGGCGAGGTTGAATCGCGCAATAACTCATTCGGTGGTTTCCTGAGCATTATTGTGGTTACCATATTTATGTTTGTAGCGGTATTGGTACTGCTGTTTAAAACATTCAAGAGTATGCTCATAATACTTTCGGTAATTCCGTTGGGGGTAGTGGGCGCGGCGGTAGCGCTTTGGGTAACCGGTAATTCGCTGTCATTTGTGGCAATTATCGGGTTGATCGCATTGGCGGGTATCGAGGTAAAGAATACCATTTTGCTGGTTGATTTTACCAACCAGTTAAGACGGCAGGGGAAAGGCCTTCAGGAAGCGATTCGTGAGGCAGGAGAGGTGCGTTTTTTACCTATTGTGCTTACCTCCTTAACGGCTATTGGTGGTTTAATCCCTATTGCTATCTCTACCAATCCGCTTATCTCGCCTTTAGCCATCGTGCTTATCGGAGGATTGATCAGCTCGACACTGCTATCGCGTATTGTAACGCCGATTGTTTATGAATTAATCCCTCCCGCGATAGAACCCGTAGAAACGGAATAAATTAACAGACGAGAATAACAACACCAACCAATTGGTGATGTAGCGTTATAAAGTAAAGCAACAAAAGCCCGGCGTAATGTCGGGCTTTTGTTTTACATGTTGACGAAGTGATTAAACGGTGCATCTGTTAAACATGCTTAACTTCTCTTGCAGATGTTACCCAAAACGATTTGATGGTAACTTCACCAATCACAGCTTTAATTACAAGGCAATACTATCGATGCCTTTTTGTAAAGCCGCATCCGCTTGCCCGGGGTAAGCGACGCCTTCCGCGCGGAAAACACTAAGATCGGTCATGCCTAAAAAGCCGAGTAAACCTGTCAGGTAGCTGGAAACGAAATCCATGGCCTGGTAAGGTCCGCTTGAATACACGGCGCCTGAGGCCATTGCCACGTAAACCTTTTTGCCTTTGATCAATCCTTCCGCGCCCGTTTCGTCATATTTGAAAGTGACACCAGCCCGTGCTATATGATCTATCCATGCCTTCAAAACCGAAGGTATACCAAAGTTCCACAGCGGCGCGCCGATGACCACAATGTCTGCCGCCCGGATCTCCGCGATAGCCTCGTCGGAATGTTTAAGCGCTTCTTTGCTTTCCGCAGTATGGTTTTCGGCAGGTGTATAAAATGCTGCCAGTGTAGCTTCTTCCAAATGAGGGAAGGGATTTTTGGTAAGGTCGTGTACCTTAACGGTGCTGCCCGGGTTGGCCGCTGTAATCTTCTCTACTATAGCGTTACCCAGTTTAGTGCTGAACGATTTTTCGCCGTTAGGGCTGGAAATAATATGCAGTATCTTTTTCATTTTGTTTGTGTTTTTAACAGTAGCAAAACTATCTGTACCAAGTATCAAAAAGATATGGGTTTCCCAAAGGATACCGGTATCGTTTGGGATACTGCTTATCTTTAGCGCATGAAAACGGATCTGACAAATGGCTTGGGGAGTAAACATCCCTGCGCCCATAATGCTTGTGCCGAAGGTGTTACCGGCATCAGGGATGCCCTGTATGTATTGAATGGCAAATGGAAACTGCCGTTGGTTTTCGCGCTCACCGAAGGCCCTATGCGCTTCAAGGATATCCAGCGATCGGTAGGTGATATTACGGCCAAGGTACTATCTAAAGAATTAAAGGACCTGGAATTGAACGAGTTTGTGGTGCGAACCGTGCTGCCTACCGTACCCGTGAGTGTAAGCTACGAACTGACATCCTACAGCCGTTCTTTAGAGAGTGTGCTTATGGCGTTGAAAGATTGGGGCATCCGGCACCGCCGAAGAATAATAGCCAGTAGGAAAACAGAACAGAGCGCCTAAAATGTAAGATTGCGTTTTACAACACTTCACCATTGTTACCTACGCTCAAAACTTCGCTCATATAATCAAGAAATGGTCGCATTTGCCTGAATGCTTCATCTGCCAGCTGCACAAAATCCGCGCTTAGTAATTCTTCATCGGTAAACCTTTTCATCACCAGGAATTGTTTGTAGCGCAGCAGGTCGATAGCCTCGTGGTCTTTGGGGAAACCCTTCGGACTGGTTTTTACTTGTTCACCCTGAAGCGGACCAAAATTGGCCACGAAATAGGGATCACCAATTATTTTTCTGAGCGGACCGGCATCAAACGCGATATCTTCCCGGATGCGCCTGAGGTCTTCAGGGTTTGGGTCCCAGAAGCCACAAAGCACAAAACTTTTACCGCCCGATTCCAAATGATAATAATAACCGCCGCGGCGTTGTTTACCGGCACGTTTGAAACGGCCTCCCCAGTAGGTACTAAAAGGAGTTTTGTCTTTAGAAAAACGCACATCCCTGTAAATACGGTACAGGCTTCTCTTGCCGCTGGGTGTTTCCAGCACGTCGTGCTTGTTTACCGCGTTTAGCATTGCCTGAGCTGCCTCCTCAATACCCGCCAGCGCTTGCTGATATTCTTCTTTATTAGCGGCAAACCATTCCCGGTTGTTGTTGCTGCCCAATTTATCGAGGAATTTAAGGGCAAGCAGCATAGATACATTTTCAGGCATGCGTTCCGTTTCCTTACTTTAACCTGCTTTTTAATTCAGATATCGGCATTGTCACAAAACGACCAACCGGTGTTTTACCACGATATGCGATCACACGCAGTTGCGTAGCATCAATAGGCACGGTTAGTACGCCCGTGTATTTAGGATAAAATCTGTCGGGATAAGAGTTATCAAAACTGTAATACAGATCGAGGCCCGATACTTCCGAACTGAGCGTTACAGTTATCGTACTATCGGCATTTCTGCCTGCCTTAAAATCAGGTTCATAAGCACTGGGCGCGTACTTGATTTCTGCTTCGTCAAAACGTGCGAAGTGCTTTTCTACCTTGGCGAAAAACGTGGTAAAGTTTTTCTTGGCAGGCGGCGACCATACGCTCTCTGCCAGTGCAAATCCGCGCGGCCATGTCATATATTCGGCCTGGCGTATGTTGTATACCTGTTCTGTCCATAAATTGGCCTGTCCGCCTTTTATCAGTTTGGCATCAACGCCGGCCGGTACGGGTTCAAATTCGTAGGTTTTGCTCAGGCGAAGGCTGGCGTACACATGCGGCTCCATCACACGGTCGCCCTGCATATAATCTATATATACAAAAGTAGTAGGGCTCATCACCACTTCATGGCCCAATTTTGCCGCTTCAATACCACCTGCTATACCGCGCCAGCTCATCACTGCTGCATTAGGGCCTATGCCGCCTTCAAGTATCTCATCCCAGCCCATAAACTTTTTGCCCTTTGATTCTACTATCTTCTCCAAACGTTTCTCAAAATAGCTTTGCACCTCTTCCTGCGATTTCAGGTTTTCTTTCTTCATCAGCTCCTTTACCGCGTCACTTTGTTCCCAAAAGTTTTTGGCACATTCATCGCCTCCTAAATGGATATACCCGAAAGGGAACAATTCGGCAATCTCTCCAACCACCTTATCTAAAAACTGGTAGGTGAATTCGCCGGCAGGATTCAACGTGTTATCTACCAATGCCGGGTGACCGGGTTTCGACCAGTCCATTATTTTTTCACCCGAACGTACCGCGTATTTGTTTGCACCGGGCGTGGCCGATAGTTCGGGATAAGCCGCCACTGCTGCCAGGCTATGGCCGGGTACATCCACTTCCGGCAGAATGTTCACAAATCTTTCCTGGGCGTATTTGATCACTTCACGAATATCATCCTGCGTATAAAAGCCGCCATAATTACGCGGTTCATCAGGCTTCGGCGGAATAAAATCTCCAAAAGTTCCTTCCCTTTTCGCGTTGAAAGCGCCTACGGTTGTTAGTTTGGGGAAGCTTTTTATTTCGATACGCCAGCCCTCATCATCTGTTAAGTGCCAGTGAAAAAGGTTCAGCTTGTACCTGGCCATATTATCAATATAGCTCATCACTTCTTTTTTAGTAAAGAAATGTCTCGAAACATCGAACATCAGGCCCCTCCATGCAAAGCGCGGATAATCTGTGATTTCCACCGCAGGGATAAGCCATTGTACGTTTTTGGCAACTTCTTTACCTTCAATCTCTTTTGGTAAAAGCTGAAATAAGGTTTGTAAACCGTAAAATAAACCGGCTTCGGTGTTCGCCTTTATGGTTACGCCCTTTAAGGTAGATGACAGGTAATATCCTTCGTCGCCAATAACCTTATCGGTAACCTTGTTCAGGATCAGTTTAATGGGTGCTGCCGGCGCGCTTACCTTAATATGCACCAATTTGCCGGTAGCGGTAGAGAATTTATTTTTGATGAGATCAAGTACCGGTGTCATTTTAGTGCTCAGTGGTGCTTGTACCGTTAGTTCCCGGGGTAAAACAAAAGCCCCGGTATGCGGGGTGATTTTTACAGGTTCGGGAATAATGGCTATGGCGCTATTTGTTTGCGCAAAAGCGACAGGTGCCAGCAGGCAGGCAAAAACCAGTAATGATAATTTCTTCATACGTTATGAGTGATTCAACCAAGGTAGCATTTTGGCATATATCCTGCAAACTTCATTGCCTTGGTAGTCTAAATAGAAGATGCCATTAGTTTCTTATTTAAAAGTTTTCGAGTGCAATCAAATTAATAAATTGGCTATAGAATACTGTAAAATGATATTGGCAGTTGGCGGTTTGGTGAGTAAGTTTGCAAAGCGAGAAGAAACGATATTTGTTTTCATTACACGAAAACTTATTCGGTAAAATTTCATTGTACTACAAGTAGTCCATTCAATAAGGAAAGTACTTACAATCACCAACCATGAACCTATTTACAGATCCCTTGGTTACAGCGCTTTTGGCGACACCGGTGCCCACGCTTATCCTTGCTAATGATGCGCCGGATTTTACAGTGATTACCTACAACAAAGCATACGAAGAAGCTACCTATATAAAAAACAGGAGCATCAGGGGAATGAGTTATTGGGCTGCCTTTGATCCTGAAAAAGCGGGGAGCTACGGACCTACTTTGCTTATTGAAGCCTTTCATGAAGCCATTTATGCTGGGAACACCGTGCAGATGAAACCGCTGCATTACAATATTCCGTCGGCCATTGTCAGTGTCGGCGAGTTGTGCTGGTGGGATATCAAAATAGTACCTATTGTTTACAATGGCGAAGTAACCTATCTGCTGCTGAATGTATATAACATTACCGATAAGGTAGTGCACCAGGATGCTATTGAAAAAGCCATAATTAAAGAACTTACTTTGGCAGAAGACCTGGCCAGCTCAAATGTTAAACTGCATACTGCGGTTGAAAAACTGGCTATTGTTAATTATGAGTTGAGCCTTACAAAAAGTCAGTTGGAGGAACTGAACCAACACCTGGAGAACCGCGTATTTGAGCGTTCCAAAAAATTATTTGAAAGCGAAGCCAAGCAAAGGCAGCTGATTGATAATGCCCCTGTAGCGATAGCCGTACTAAGAGGGCCCGATCATACAGTAGAAATGGCGAACAAGAAGATTGTGGAGTATTGGGGGAAAACGAACGGAGTAGTAAATAAACCCTTATCAGTTGCCTTGCCCGAACTTGAGGGCCAGCCCTTTATCAATATCCTTGATTCGGTACGTGAATCGGGTGTGCCATACATCAACCCAGAACTCTGCGCTTTCCTGAATTTTAACGGCGTGTACCAGCCACGCTATTATGATATGATCTATCAGCCTGTACAATACACGCCGGGCTTAACAGACAGTATTTTTATAGTGGCTGTTGATATTACCGACCATGTTAATGCCAGGAAGAAGTTAGAACAATCCGAATCTATGCTTCGGCTGGCCATTGAGGCCGCCAATATTGGTACATGGTCAGTCTCCACCGAAGAAAAGATCCTCAAATATAACCCTATCCTCGCACGCATAGTAGGGTGGGAGCATGAACAAAGCATGACCTACGAAGAGGCCATTGGCCAGGTAACAGATGAATACCGCGATACCATTATAAAAGTTATTGAACAAGCCATAGCTGATGGCAGCGACTACGAATTTACTTACACCCAAAAAAGATTTAACGATGGTCGCATCATTCGCCTGAAGGCAAAAGGCCGGGTTTTATCAGGCGGAACTGATGGAGAACAGTTGTTTTCAGGAGTTGTTATCGAAATAAAGGAAGATCAATAAAATACTTGCCGGTATTTAATCAATGAATTGATTAAGTGCATAGCATCAATTAAGATGTTGCCATATCTGTTATAGATTGTACATGATCCGATAGAAGGAAATCTCAAAACCTTCAACCAGTTGAACTTTTTTCCGGTGACAGGCGGCGACCTTTGTGCTATGGAAAACATCAAAAACATGGAAGAAACCATGCTCACCTACACAAGTGCATGGAACGAAACAGAACGCGAAGCCATACTGGCAAAAATTAAAGCATGCTGGGCTCCGGAGGGTACTTATACCGATAAACTGACGGATACCATCACTGGTCAGGATGCGATTGTTGATTTGATCATCAGCTCCTACGGACAGATGGGGCCAAGAACATTCAAGGTATTAAGTCAGCCCGAAACGCATCATCGTAGCGGCCGCTTTAGCTGGCTGGCCATCCGCCCGGAGGGTTATCCTGTTCAAGGTATGGATTATTTTGAATTTGACGACCAAAACCCCATCACCCGTATAGTCGGCTTTTTTTAACTCATAATTTTATAGTAATGATCACATTTCCGGATATTGAAGAGGGCAAAGGCCCCGTGCTGATGCTGAACATGTTAAAGTTTAGAGACAGGCAGCTGTATTTTGAAGAGTATATCCCTGCCTTTAACCGGGTTGTAAGCCAATTAGGGATTGAAGGCGTTAAGGTTGCTTTAGTAACAGAAGTGCTGGGCAATATCATAGCCGCCGAAGGCGAAGTTTGGGATGCCATTGTTTTAGTAGAATACCCCGGTGCCGAAACATTTAAAACAATAGCCATGAGTAACGTTTACCATGACATAGCAGAACCGTTACGTGTAGCCGCGTTAGAAGATCTGAAGTTGTTCATGACCCGCAAGACCGGTTTTTAATTATTATCTTGGTGCATGTCTGAACTGATCTTGTCAAATTTCGCAATGCATATCGCGCTTGCTCCTGAAGAACAGGAGCAGGCGCTTGCTTTACTACAGCACAAAACAATTGCCAAACGTACCTTTTTGCTGCAACCGGGCGATATTGATAAGAATATCTATTTCGTAGTAAAAGGTTGCCTGCGGATGTTCCACACGGATAAGAAAGGACAGGAGAACACTATTTGCTTTTACCCCGAAAATTGGTGGGCTTGTGATATTGTAAGCTTTTTCAAGGTAAAACCGGCCATGAACAGCATCCAGGCGTTGGAAGGTACGGAGGTATACTACTTTACCTTGCCGCGACTGGAAGAGCTTTTTTTAAAGGTGCCTAAATTTGAACGCTTTTTTCGCATCCTTACTCAAAACGGCTTTGAGATGTACCAGCGCCGTATCATCTCCAATTTATCAAAAACCGCCGAAGAACGCTACCTATTGTTTCGTAAACACTACCCCGGCCTTGAGCAGCGGATAGCCCAAAAGCATATAGCCGGTTACCTGGGTATTACACCTGCTTTTTTAAGCATGATGCGAAAAGATAAAAACCTGTAAGTTTCCCGTCTTGCCGATTTCGCGGCCGTAGATTACAACACAACAAGCGTAGATTTGGTTATCAATGCTTTTGCTTTGTTGCAGACTTTTGATTCATAAAATTTAATTTATGAAAATCATAGTAACAGGTTCATTAGGACACATCAGCAAACCACTCATACAAGAGTTGCTTCAAAAAGGCCATGCGGTAACCGTTATCAGCAGCAATGCTGAAAAACAACACGCTATTGAAGAATTAGGAGCCACAGCAGCTATTGGTTTTGTAGAGAACGCGGATTTTTTAGCACAAGCCTTTTCCGGTGCAGACGCTGTGTATACCATGGTGCCGCCGGTAAGTTATCTGGATCCCGGCCTCGATCCGGTGGAACATTTCAGCCGTATTGGCAATAATTATGCATCGGCTATAACGCAGGCAGGCGTTGGCAAGGTAGTTAACCTGAGTAGCTGGGGAGCACATAGGGATAATGGCACCGGCGGAATTGTCGGCACATATTACCTGGAGCAGGTAATGAATGGGCTGCCGGCCGGGATAAGTATTACCCACATTCGTCCGGCTTCTTTCTACTACAATCTTTTCAACTTTATACCGGCTATCAAATATACCGGCAAAATAGCCGCCAATTATGGTGGGGATGACCGCACCGTACTTGTGGCACCTGTGGACATTGCTACGGCAGTAGCCGAAGAACTCGAAAATACTACAGCAGGCCGACGTATACGTTATGTAGCAAGTGATGAACTGACCTGTAATGAAATAGCCCGTATTTTAGGTGAAGCTATCGGCAAACCGGATCTTCAGTGGGATTTAATTTCTGATGAACAGGCACAGCAAAACCTGGAGGCAGCGGGTTTACCTGCAAGTTCAGCAGCCTTATTAGTTGAACTACAGGCGGGGCATCATAAAGGCCTGATTGCGGAAGATTATTATAAGCACCGGCCTGCATTAGGTAAAGTAAAATTAACGGATTTTGCTGCCGATTTTGCAAAGGCGTTTCAAAAACAGGTATCTTAGTATATGACAGATCACCGGCCTGAACATATTAAAACCATTGCGGAGTTTCACCGGTTTAGGGGTTTGCCCGGCCCGGTGCATCCTTTAGTTAGTGTGGTACGCTTTGAAGATATGCGGCAGGCAACAAATAATCCGCAAAGCTGGGTGCTTGATTTTTATGCCATCGCGCTGAAAAAGAATTTTCACGCGAAGCTTAAATACGGCCAGCAGGTATATGATTTCGATGAAGGTATCATGACCTTTATGGCACCGGGACAGAAGATCGGTATAGAATCTGACGCGGACGAACTTGCGGAACATTCAGGTTGGTTGCTGATCTTCCATCCGGATTTTTTGTGGAACACGCCCATGGCCAAAACCATCAGGCAATATGAATACTTTGACTATTCCGTTAACGAAGCGCTTTTCCTTTCTGAACAGGAAGAAACAATACTCAATGGAATTATGCTGAACATACAAATGGAATATGTTCGGGGGATTGACCAGTTCACGCAAAATATTATTATAGGCCAGTTAGAAGTTTTGCTGGCTTACGCGCAGCGTTTTTATCAACGGCAGTTTATTACACGAAAAATAAGCAGCCATGATGTGCTTACTCGTTTGGAAGATGTTCTGAGCAAATCCTTTCTTAATTTAAGTGATCAAGGGCTGCCAACTGTGTTGTCTGTTGCCGAGGGGCTTCATGTTTCCCCCAATTATCTGAGCAGCTTATTGAAAACCCTTACCGGTAAAAGCACGCAGCAGCATATACACGATAAACTGATTGGCCTGGCTAAGGAAATGTTGTCAACCACCGGTATGTCTGTAAGTGAAGTGGCTTATGCGTTGGGCTTTGATTATCCTCAATCATTCAGTAAATTATTCAAGAGCAAAACTAAGCTTTCCCCGGCAGAGTTCAGGCAGTCTTTCAATTAACCGAAGCCAACTAATCACCATCTTTTCATTTTGGTTACAAATGTCCTTGATTTGGTTATGACGGGCAATTATTGATTGCTCAAATTTGCTTTGTTCATTTATTAATTATCATTCTAATGGAAAATCAAATTGAGTCATCAACAAATAACCAGCTTATTGCGCTGGTAACCGGTGCCAACCAGGGTGTTGGCTTTCAAATAGCAAAAGAGCTTGCAGCTAACGGGTACATTGTATATGTAGGATCGCGCAATTTAAGCAATGGCGAAAAGGCCGCTGCTGAAATTGGTATTAATGCGCATGCCATCCAATTGGATGTTACCCAGCAGGCAACCATTAGCTCTGCGGTAGAACGTATTGAGAAAGAAGCCGGCCGCCTGGATCTGCTGGTAAATAATGCTGGTATTTCACATGCCGGTAAACCAGGCCGTACGGTGGAGGAAGTAATGGAATCGGGCAGAGCTATCAATGTATCATTAGACGAGGTGCGTACCGTATGGGAAACCAACGTGTTCGGCGTTATTGCCGTTACGCAGGCAGCTTTGCCTTTGCTGCGAAAATCATCGGCAGCGCGCATTGTCAATGTATCCAGCGGACTGGGCTCGCTTACCTGGATCTCTGACCCTGAATGCTGGGCAAGAGAACACTTTGGCATTGTTTACGCTGCCTCTAAAACTGCCCTCAATGCGGTTACCCTGGCCTTTGCTTTGGAGCTGGAAAAGGAAAATATCAAGGTTAATGCAACCAGCCCGGGTTATACGGCTACGGCACTGAACAATTTCCAGGGGACAGATAGCCTCGAAGTTGGATCGCGTGAGCCTGTTCGCATAGCGCTGGAGACCGACGGCTCTACAGGCGGCTTCACCGGCCCTGATGGTCCGCTGCCTTGGTAAGCAGACTGTCTTTACCGAAAAATAGTTGTAATGTAATTTATAACCGGCGGCATAATGGTCGCCGGTTATACTTATTATCTTTAAAAAATGAAAAACGAGTCTTCAAAAATAAGTAAGGTAGAAACCATAACGGAGATCCACCGCATGTTGGGTGTTCCCGGCCCCGGTCACCCGCTGATCAGTTTGCTGGATGCATCGCAACTGATCAACCTGTGCAGGCTGCCAACCAGTTATATTATTGGTTTCTACAAAATTACCTTCGTTACCAAATTAGGCGGAAAATTCCGCTATGGGCAGGGTTATTACGATTTTGATGAAGGCAGCCTATTGTTTACGGCACCTAACCAGGTGGTAGGCCATATAGGCTCTTACCAGGATAACGAAGGCATGTCGCTGTTCATCCACCCGGATTTTTTGCAGGGGCATCCATTGGCCGCGAAGATTAAACAATTCGGTTTTTTCTCGTATGCCGCGAATGAGGCGCTGCACCTTTCCGAGCAGGAAAGGGCAACCATGCTGGCTATTTACAACATCATCCGCGAAGAACTTAACAGCCGTATAGATGATTTTAGCCACGAAGTGATCATCGCCCAAATAGAATTGCTGCTCAGTTATGCCAAACGTTTTTACAAGCGCCAGTTTCTTACAAGACAGGTGGTTAATAATGAGCTGCTTCAGCAAGTGGAAGAGTTGCTGAATACTTATTTTAATGAAGAGAAGCCGGTTGGCCATGGTATACCTACCGTTCAATACCTGGCAGAACGATTGAATTATACCCCTAATTATTTAAGTGATATGCTGCGTTCACTTACCGGTTTAAACGCCCAGCAGCACATCCATCAAATACTGATAGAAAGATCGAAAGAACTGCTTTCTACCACAAGCCTCACCATTAGCGAAGTGGCTTATCAATTAGGTTTTGAGCATCCGCAATCTTTTAGCAGACTGTTCAAAATGAAAACAAAAACCTCTCCCGTACAATTCAGATCAGCTTTTAATTGATCAGTTAAGAAACAAGCCCCGGCCTTGTAACAAAACCGGGTGCTTTTTAAAATAGTATTGCCGCTTTTATTTGTTACCTATTTAACAACCGGAAAATTACCGCCGTCAATAAAGTAATTAGCGCCGGTAATATAAGAGGCCTTAGGCGAAACCAAAAAATGAACTAACTCAGCTGTTTCTTCCGGTTCTGCCATTCTTCCCAAAGGTACCCCGCCAACTCTGTTAAAAAGGTTTTGGGTCATCGCTTCAACAGTAATTCCTGCACTTTTAGCTAATTCTGTTAAAAAGGTGGCCATCGCTTCCGTTTTGTTTAAACCCGGTGATACGGTCACTACTCTTACACCTTGTGGGCCGGTTTCATCAGCCAGCGCTTTACTGTAAGCATTTAACGCGGCTTTGGCAGCACTGTAAGCCATGGTTGATTCCCATATAGGGAACTGGCCGCTTGTAGAAGAGATATGGATAATAACACCACTTTTTTGTTCAAGCATTTTGGGCAACAAGGCGCGGTCTAAACGTACGGACGATAGCAGGTTTACTTGCAAGGCCTGATCCCAATGTTCGTCTGTCAATGTGCCAAATCCTCCGCCGGGAAAAGTATTCGCGCCCATGTTGTTAACCAGTATATCAACCCCGTCAAATAAGGTGTTGATCTCATCGGCAACCTTAGCAACATCTGCCGGTAACGAAAGATCTGCCGCTATAAAATGATATTTCGAATCGGTTTCTTCCGGCTGATTGCGGGCTGTTATGATAACCTTGGCCCCGGCTTTTTCCAGTCTGTTTGCTATGGCTTTTCCAATGCCTTTAGTGCCGCCGGTTACTAATGCTATTTTCCCTTCAAGGTCTGTGTATTCACTTTGTTGATTGTTCATTTCGTTATATTAATTACTTTTGTTTCGCAAAGTAACTAAAGCAAATGCGGGCATTTTAAATTCTGCGCCATATTGTTGGTTACATGGTAGTAACTAAAGGTGAAAAACTGGTAACATATAGGTAACTAATGAGAAAAATGCTGCAAAACCCGGAGAACTGCGCGGTGGTACGCACGGTTGGCTACATCGGTGGTAAGTGGAAACCGATCATCCTGATCAGGCTGCTAACAGGCGGGCAGGTGCGTTTTGGCAAACTGGCTGTGCAAATGCCGGATATCTCCCGAAAAATACTTAGCCAGCAATTGAAAGAGCTGGAAGAGGATGGCCTGATCATTCGTCACAGCTATATGGAAAAGCCGCCGCGTGTTGAATACGAACTGAGTGAGCGTGGCAAAACGCTTATCCCGGTTTTAAAGGCCATGTATGATTGGGGCGTGCAAATGGAAGACCCCGCAACAAGAGGTACCTGGGAGCCTGTTGTTGTGTAAGCGGATATCAGCTGAAATATATGAATGATCATTCAGCGGAATTGGGCCGCTATATGATTTATTTTAAGGTTATCAGTAACAATTGATTGTAACGAGTTTATTTCACCAAGCGCCGCAGCTTGCAAAGCTCGTTATATGTGCTATTTTTGCCCTTGTGAAAAAGGTATGCATTTACATCCTGTTTCTTTTAATTGTTGCCGACAACACCGCTTTGGACCAGTTGCTGAAACTCCCTGTGTTATTTCAGCACTATGTGGAGCATAAACAACGCGATAGTAAAGTTAGCCTGATAGAATTTTTATCAATGCATTACTGGGGCGATGACCTTAACGACAATGATAACGACAGGGATATGCAGCTTCCCTTTAAAAAGTTTGATGCCCATCCGTCGCATTTATTGTTCTTCCCGATAATGAGGGTGGTTACTTGCAAGCCTCCTTTTAACCCGCTTACAATAAGTGCTCCGCGCTATCAGCATAATCATCACCTTAATCCCGCGCTTTCTGCCTTGTTCAGGCCGCCCTGTGCTTGAATTGCAATACTATTAGTTTATTAATTTTTATCAGCTACTGCATTTAAATGGCTTCACCGTTTCTATATGCTTGTGGTTTATGCTGATAATTCCTTGCAATTCATTTTAACAGCAAATCATGTTGAATAAGATCATTCAATTTTCAGTTAATAACAAACTGGTAATTGGCATATTCATGGCGTTGTGGGTTATATACGGTATTTTTGAAGTAAGCCGTTTACCTATTGATGCCGTACCCGATATCACCAATAATCAGGTACAGATAATAACAACCGCGCCTGCCCTTGGCGCGCAGGATGTAGAACGTTTAATTACCTTCCCGATTGAGCAGGCCATGAGCAACATACCCGGCCTTAAAGCCAGTCGAAGCTTATCGCGGTTTGGTTTATCGCTCATAAGCGTAGTATTTGATGACGATGCCGATGTATACTGGGCACGCCAGCAGGTAACAGAGCGTTTGCAACAGGTTGACATTCCCGACAATGCCAGCAAACCCGAACTGGCCCCGGTAACCACAGGCTTAGGCGAAATTTACCAATACGTGGTAAGGCCTCAAAAGGGCTATGAAGATAAATATACACTGGCCGATTTGCGCACCATACAAGATTGGATCATCCGCAGGCAGTTGCTGGGTACCAAAGGCGTGGCCGATGTATCCACTTTCGGCGGTGAGTTGAAGCAGTACGAAGTTGCCGTTAACCCCACGCAGCTCAAGGCGATGAACATCACCATCAGCGATGTTTTTAACGCCCTGCACAGCAACAACCAAAACACAGGCGGTGCTTATATTGAAAAAGGGCCAACGGTATTATACATCCGCAGCGAAGGATTGGCCGGCAGTATTCCTGATATTGAAAACATAGTGGTTAAAACCACAACCGGCGGCACACCTGTACTTATCAGGAATATCGCTTCCGTAAAAATTGGCGCGGCCACTCGTTACGGCGCACTTACTTACAACCATACCGGCGAAGTGGCGGGCGCTATCGTAATGATGTTGAAAGGCGAAAATTCATCGCAGGTAATAAAAAACGTAAAGGAAAAGATAGAGCAGATTCAAAAGATACTGCCTAAAGGCATTGTGATAGAACCATTTTTAGATCGTACTAAAATGGTGAACAATGCCATTGGTACCGTAGAGCATAACCTGCTTGAAGGCGCGCTTATAGTAGTGCTGGTGCTGGTAATATTTTTAGGCAACCTGCGGGCCGGGCTCATCGTGGCTTCGGTGATACCCTTATCTATGCTGTTTGCCATTATCATGATGAACACATTTGGGGTGAGCGGCAACCTGATGAGTTTGGGCGCGCTTGATTTTGGCTTGATTGTAGATGGCGCGGTAATTATTGTTGAGGCTATTTTACATCATATCCATTTTTCCAAAAAATACGCGGGGATAAACAATATATCGCAGGACGAGATGAACAAGGAAGTTTCGGGCTCGGCATCGCGTATGATGAACGCGGCTGTTTTCGGGCAAATCATTATCCTTATCGTTTACCTGCCAATACTATCCTTGCAGGGCATTGAGGGCAAAATGTTTAAACCGATGGCGCAAACTGTGGCTTTCGCCATTATGGGGGCCTTTATTTTATCGCTCACCTATGTACCGATGATAAGCTCGTTATTCATCAGTAAAAAGATCAGTCATCAGCCTAACATATCCGATAGGGTAATGAGCCGGATAGAAGGCTTTTATCAGCGTTGGTTAACCAAAGCCCTGCTGTACCGCAAAATGGTGGTAAGCACAGCGGTTGCCTTGTTTGCCATCGCGGTATTTATGTTTATGCAGATGGGGGGCGAGTTTATTCCGCAGTTAGAGGAGGGGGATTTTGCCGTGGAAACCCGTTTGCTGGTGGGTACAAACCTCAGCACTACGACTAAAACCATACAGCAAATTTCAAAGCTGTTAAAAGATAAGTATCCCGAAGTACAAAAAATAGTATCGCGTATTGGCAGTGCCGAAATACCAACCGACCCGATGCCTATTGAAGGCGGTGACATGATCATCGTATTAAAGGATAAAGGTGAATGGACGAGCGCGGAAACATTTCCGGAAATGGCTTCAAAAATGGCGGTTACCGTACAGGAGGCTATACCGGGTGTTACCATGGGCTTCCAGTTTCCGGTACAGATGCGCTTTAACGAACTAATGACCGGTGCCAAGCAGGATGTGGTATGTAAAATATATGGCGAAGATCTCAACAGCCTGTCGCGTTATGCCAACCAGATAGGAAACATTAGCCGGACGGTTGATGGCACCGCCGATTGGTATGTAGAAAAGGTGACGGGTATGCCGCAAATAGTTATCAGGTATAACCGTGGCGAAATAGCCAAATTCGGGCTGAATATTGATGAGGTGAACCGTACGGTGAATGCCGCCTTTGCAGGCGCGGCCGCAGGGCAGATCTACGAAGGTGAAAAACGGTTTGACCTGGTAGTACGCGTTGGCAGCGAGGCGCGCAAAAACCTGAGCGATGTACAAAACCTGCTGATATCAACCCCAACCGGCAACCAGATCCCGCTATCGCAACTGGCATCAGTTGATGAAATTGAAGGTCCTAATCAAATCCAGCGTGAAGATGCCAAACGCCGCATCGTAGTTGGCTTTAACGTACGGGGAAGAGATGTGCAGTCGATTGTAGAAGAATTGCAGCAAAAAATAAACGCGAAGGTGAAGTTTGCCCCCGGTTACTATGTTACCTATGGCGGCGCGTTTGAAAACCTGCAACAAGCCAAAAAACGTTTAACAATTGCTGTACCGGTGGCTTTGCTGCTCATTTTTGTGATGTTGTATTTCGCGTTTTCATCTGTAAAAGAGGGGGCGCTTATTTATACGGCTATCCCGCTTTCGGCCATTGGCGGCGTGTTCGCGCTGGCCTTACGTGGTATGCCTTTCAGTATATCGGCAGGGGTAGGGTTTATCGCTTTGTTCGGTGTCGCGGTTTTAAATGGTATCGTATTGATATCCGAATTTAACCGGATAAAAAAAGAAGGCAAGGTTTTAGATAGCCTGCAACTGGTTATGGAGGGCACACGCAATCGACTGCGCCCGGTATTAATGACGGCGGCCGTAGCCTCATTAGGGTTTTTACCCATGGCCTTAAGCAATGGCGCGGGTGCCGAAGTGCAGCGTCCACTGGCAACCGTAGTAATAGGCGGACTAATGACCGCTACCTTATTGACTTTATTTGTACTGCCTGCCTTGTACCTGCTTTTTGAAGGTAAAAGAAAGATAAAGCCAAGCCAGGCAGTTATTATAATTGGTCTGTTCCTGTTCACCATCCCGGTGGCAAATGCCCAGCAAGCACCCAAGCCTGTTGGTTTGAATGATGCCGTTAACATAGCCTTGAGCCGTAATTTGCAAGTGCAGGGAGCAGTGTTAAACGAACAGAACGGTAAACTGCTGCAAAAAACGTCCTTCGATGTAGCCAAAGCGCAAATTACCGGCGATTACGGCCAGATCAATAGCGTGTTAAATGATACCCGGATCGGTATTAGCCAGTCGATTAACTTTCCTACGGTTTACAGTAATCAAAAGAAATCATTACGTGAAAATTACCTGGGGGCGCAAGCGCAAACACAGGTAATACAGCTCGATATTAAAACAAAGGTGCGCCGCTTGTTTTACGAGGTTGTTTTGCTGAAAGAAAAGAAAAAGCTGCTGCAATATGCCGACAGTATTTATACCCTGTTTGGCGAACGATCAGAACTACGCTTTAAGGTAGGTGAGAGCAATATTCTGGAGAAAACAACGGCGCAATCGCACCGCCAGCAAATAAGCAACCAGCTTAACATGTTGAATAGCGATATTGATGTTACCATTAAACAATTTAACTTTTTATTGCAGGATACCGTGTACCGCATACCGGTTACCGATAGTATACAACTACCATCGGCCCCGTTTTTAACCGCGGCTTCCTCGGTTGACGAACTGCCGCAAATTAAAGTTTCACAGCACCAGGCCGAAGCCGCCCGCTGGAACTGGCGAACCGAAAAGGCCCGGCTGCTGCCCGATCTTTTGGTAGGTTATAATAACCAAAGCATAGCCGGTAACCAGGTAGTGCAGGGTCAGGATACTTATTATGGCACCGGCAAGCGCTTTAACTATGTAAACGTAGGTATCGGCATTCCTCTGTTCTTTGGTGCGCAGTCAGCAAAGGCATCGGCAGCCAAGGTGCAGTGGCAAATGGCTCAAAAACGTACCGAATACCTTGAACTGCAAGCCCGTACTGATCTGGAGAACCGTACACAACAGGTGCGCAAATATCTGTCGGCCTTAAATTATTATCAAAAGCAGGGGCTTGCCAATGCTGCACTCATCATTACCACTGCCGATAAACAATTTGTGGGCGGCGATATCAACTACCTGCAATGGGTAATACTGGTTGACCAGGCCATTGGTATTCGCAACGAGTATCTGGACAACCTTAGTAATTACAACCAGGCGGTAATACAACTGCAAAAACTGAACAATCAATAAACAAAGCATCATCATTATATGAAAAAATATATAACACTTTGCATAGCCACCATAGCGCTGGCCTCATGCACAGGCGAAAAACAAAAGGAAGATACTACGGAAAAAGAACCGGATACCACCTTGGTAACGCTTACCGCGGTGCAAATAAAAAACGCGGGTATTGTAACAGGCAGCCCGGTGATGAGCAAGGTTAACGGCTCTTTAAAATTGCAGGGTACTATTGATGTACCACCGCAAAGTACGGTTAGCGTGAGTTTCCCTTTGGGGGGGTATTTAAAAAGGACCGACCTGTTGCCCGGCATGCACGTTAAAAGAGGTATGATATTGGGTGTGCTGGAAGATATTCAGTTTATCCAACTGCAGCAGGATTATCTATCGGCTAAAGAGAAATTCAACTTCCTGGAAACGGAATATAAACGCCAGCAGGAACTGAACGCCAGCAAGGCCAGTAGTGATAAGGTATTGCAACAAGCCCGCACCGAAATGGAAACCCAACGGATCAATATGCTTTCTTTGGCTCAAAAGCTCGAACTTATAGGTATCAACCCGAGGCGATTAAACGCGTCGAACATTTCAAAAAGCGTAAATATATTATCGCCTATTGATGGTTTTGTAAGTAAGGTAAATGTAAATATCGGTAAATACACTTCACCTACCGATGTATTGTTTGAACTGGTTAATCCTAAAGATATACACTTGGGATTAAAGGTTTTTGAAAAAGACGTGCGCTCGCTTTCTATCGGGCAAAAGGTAATTGCTTATACCAATGACAAACCCGACCAAAAGTTTGAAGCCGAGATCATCCTGATAAGTAAAAACCTTGATGAAGACCGGATGGCCGATGTGCATTGCCACTTCGAAAAATTTGAACCGTTGCTATTACCCGGTATGTTTATGAATGCCGAGGTAGAGGTAAATAACGCCACGGCGTTGGCCGTAAATGAAGACGCGGTAGTAAGGTGGCAGGATAAGTTTTACGTATTCGCCGATAATGGGAATAACGCTTTTAAAATGCAACCGGTAATTACCGGCAACACACATAATGGCTTGCAGCAAATTACCGGCAGTGGTATTTCGGCAGATAGTAAACTGGTTACCAAAAACGCTTACGCCTTGTTAATGAAATTGAAGAACAACGCGGAAGAATAGTATAATAAGAGGGAGCGACACACGTCGCTCCCTCTTATTATTTAGCCCCTAAAAATGTTGAATGGTTATAAGGGCAAGATCATCATTGAGTCATATAAAATTCTTTTATTGGTATATCGGGAAAAGTCGATATATGTTTGTGGTATGGATCAGGTAGAGATATTTAAAGCGCTTTCCAACAAAACACGTTTGCAAATACTGAACTGGCTCAAAGAACCGGAACTGAATTTTCCGGGGCAATTGGCCTATGGTTTTGATGATGGCGTATGTGTGGGGGCAATCCAGCAAAAGGTGGGCTTAACCCAATCCACCGTATCCGAGTATTTAACCATACTGCAACGCGCGGGGCTTGTAAAGTCTACCCGTAAAGGCCAGTGGACATATTATCAAAGAAACGAGGAAGCATTTGCCGCTTTAAGTCAGCTGATCCAATCTGATATTTAATTAAAGATATTTTTATGAGTACAAACAGTTTATTTGAGCCATTCCGCTTAAAATCGTTAAATATTAAAAACCGTATTGTAATGGCGCCCATGACGCGCTCGTTCTCACCAAACGGAATACCTACCGATCAGGTAGCGGCTTATTATCAAAAACGTGCCGAGGGAGAAGTTGGTTTGATCCTTTCTGAAGGTACGGTGATTGAACGTGTTTCTTCATCAAACGATGCTAACATTCCGCACTTTTACGGTAAGGAGGCATTGGCCGGCTGGCAAAAGGTAATTAATGGTGTGCACAGTGCCGGTGGCAGCATGGGGCCGCAAATATGGCACATGGGTATAATGGATAACCACCATTCAGGCTGGCTGCCCGGGCAACCTTTTGAAGGCCCGTCGGGTTTAAACAGGCCGGGAAATAACAATGGAAATACCATGACCGATGCTGATATAGCAGACGCGATAGCCGCTTATGGCCGCGCAGCCGCTGATGCCAAACGCCTGGGTTTTGATTGCGTTGAACTACATGGCGCGCATGGCTACCTTATAGACCAGTTTTTTTGGGAAGGGACTAACGAACGCACCGATGTTTACGGTGGTAAAACACTGGCCGAGCGCAGCCGCTTTGGTATAGAAGTGATAAAAGAAGTACGTAAACAGGTAGGGGAAGACTTTGCGGTTATCATCCGCTTATCACAATGGAAACCTGCCGACTATACCAACCAACTGGCGAAAATGCCGCAGGAAATGGAAGCCTGGCTGAACCCGCTGGCAGATGCCGGGGTGGATATTTTCCACTGTTCACAACGCCGTTTCTGGGAGCCTGAGTTTGAAGGCTCTGATCTTAACTTTGCAGGCTGGGCTAAAAAACTGACAGGTAAAGCTACTATCACCGTAGGTTCAGTTGGTTTAACAGGCGAGTTTTTGGCGGCATTCGGCGGTGAAAGCTCACAACCGAGTTCGTTAGATGAACTGATGCGCCGTAAGGATCGTGGTGATTTTGATTTGGTAGGCGTAGGCCGCCCTTTGCTGTCCGATCCGCATTGGGTACAAAAGATCCGTGATGGTCGTACATCTGAATTGAAAGGCTTTACCAAAGCTGCTTTGGGTGAATTAGTGATGGAATAATTAATAGTATACAAAATGGCTTCAAAGCAATTAAAAGATATAGTGTATTCCGTGCTCGACCTCGCCACTGTGGTGCAGGATAAAACACCGGCTGATACTTTCAGAAACAGTATGGCGGTAGCGCAGCAGGCAGAACAATTGGGCTATACCCGTTATTGGTTTGCCGAGCACCACAACATGCCAAGCGTGGCCAGTTCGGCCCCGCCGGTGTTGATAGGTTATATAGCGGGCGGTACAAAAACTATCCGGGTAGGTTCGGGCGGTGTTATGCTGCCCAATCACGCGCCCCTGGTGGTTGCCGAACAGTTTGGTACATTGGCCACTTTATACCCTGATCGTATCGACCTTGGTTTAGGCCGTGCTCCGGGTACCGACCAGGTTACGGCGTACGCCATCCGCGGAGAGAATATGCATGCTGCGAATAATTTTCCGAAGGATGTAGCACGTTTGCAAACACTTTTTTCGGCCGATAACTGGGATGGTAAAGTACGCGCAAATCCCGGCGAGGGGCTGGATATTCCGATATGGATATTAGGCTCAAGTTTGGATAGCGCGCGTTTGGCGGCAGAGAAAGGATTGCCTTATGCCTTCGCCAGTCATTTCGCCCCGGCGTATTTTTTAGAGGCGATTAAGTTATATCGTGAAAACTTTAAACCATCGGCGCAATTGCAATCGCCATATGTGCTGGCATGTGTAAACGGAGTAGCCGCTGATACCGATGAGGAGGCTGAACGCCTTGCTACTTCAGTTAAACAGCTTTTTATAGGTGTGGTAACGGGCAAACGCACTTTGTTGCCGCCGCCTGTTGATAGCATGGATGATGTTTGGAATTTTTATGAACAGGAAGCAGTAGAGCAAATGCTGCACTACTCGTTCATCGGCAGCCCGCAAACAATTAAAAATGATCTTAAAAACTTCATAGACTATACACAGGTTGATGAACTGATGATCACCTCACATATTTACGATCATGAGGCAAGAATGCGCTCTTATCGCATTTTTGCAGATATTTTGAAATATGAGGATTAATATATCTCTAACAATTTCGGCCTTTACAGCTGATTTGTAATGGGATTGTAGTAAAGGCATCACCCTAAAAGTAGAGTGGTAAGTATATCAAAAAAGGTCACGGAAAGCATATTTCCGTGACCTTTTTTGTTTGAGTATAAAGGCAATGTTGTTCGCCGAAAACTATGTGACGATTTTACGGGAGTGTCTTTACACTGCCGAATAAATGCCTTGTTCCAAATCGGTAAGCAGGCCCTGTTGTTTCGGGTGCCAGTTTAGCCATTGCTGTGTTAGTTTGCTTGATGCAGGGCAGTCGATAGCGGCGAAGCCTGAAAACCAGCCAAATTGTTCAGCAGCTTCTTCGGCAGGTACTGATATAACCGGGATATCCAGTTGTTTACCTATTGCCTCGGCTATTTCCTTAAAATCGATAGCTTCTTCATCAACCGCGTGAAACCGTTTACCGGGTTCGGCGTTTTCAAGCGCAAGCCTGTACAAACGGGCAGCATCCAACCTGTGTACCGCGTTCCATCTGTTTTTGCCTTCGCCAATATATGCCGAGGTTCCTTTCTGGCGTGCGATATTGATCAGCATTGGCACAAAGCCATGTTTGTCATCATCGCCATGTACCGATGGCGACAGGCGCACAACCGAAGCGCGTACGCCCAGCGCGGCAGCGGCATCAGCAGCCTGTTCTGAAGCCCTTGGGAATGAAGGGTGATGCGGCGGGATGATGTCTTCGGTAGCAAGTTTGCCCGGGCTAACAAGCGCCGAGCCCGAGGTAACAAGCAGGGGCTTGTCGGACCCCACTAATGCAGCGGCGATAGTTTCGATGGCCAGTTTGTCTACTTCGCAAACCTCTTTAAACCGGCTGAAATCGTGAATGAAACCCGCATGGATCACCCCATCCGAAGCGGCGGTTCCGCTACGTAAACTTTCGAGATCTTCCAGATCACCCCGATGAACTTCTGCACCTGCAGCGATCAGTTTATCGGCTGAAGAATCTGAACGCGCCAGCCCCAAAACCTGGTGGCCGGCTTTTATTAGTTCCTGCACTACGGCAGTACCTACGAAGCCTGTAGCTCCTGTAACAAATACTTTCATGTTTTTAAATCATTTGATACTACAAAGTTGCAGGATGCAGAGGAAACGGATTTAGCCATATCTGCTTTTCACTTAGCCAAAATCCTATTACTTATATTGTATGATAAGGATTATCGCCCAATACGATAAAAGTATAAATGAATAAGGCAGCATTGAGTAGCTGCCTTATTCATTATAAAAAAGGTGTAAATTATTTCAGAAAATTTTGAAGAAACAATTATTAAATGAAGTGATATAAAAATACCACGTCGCCTGTGTAGGCGGGTTTAGCTTGATCTTTAATATTAAGGGTGGCTTCAATTACCACTTTGGTAGTACCTCTTAAATTAGCTATAGATTTTAGTTTGGCTTTTAGCTGAACCTCGTTATTTACCAATACAGCCTGGCCAAACTTGAAAGACTCGATGCCGTAATTGATCTCCATTTTAATGTTGCGTACATCAGCTATCTGTTTCCATAGGTATGGGATCAATGCTAACGTTAAATAGCCGTGCGCGATAGTTGATTTGAACGGGCCTTCTGTTTTTGCCTTTTCTTCATCTACATGTATCCATTGATGGTCTAAGGTAGCATCGGCAAACTTGTTAATTTGCTCCTGGTCTATCGTGTGCCATTGAGAAAAACCCATATCTTTCCCTAAATGCGAGGCGTATTCTTCGTAATTATTGATTGTCAGCATTCGTTATTATTTGTGGAGAAAGATAGTAACTATTATTTACGATAGGTAATATTAGTTTTTATGAGGTAAATAATACGCTGTATCTTAAGGGCGATGTACCTGAATTTGCTTGATATATACCAGGCAATATTAGTCACCCAAAACTTTCTTATAACACAAACTATCCGGTAAGCCTATGTATGGCCCGTATGCCGCTATACGATCATAGCCCGCTTTTTGATAAAGCGCTTGCGCCTCAAATTGTATTGAACCGGTTTCGAGCACGGCGACTGAATAACCTAATTCTATGGCCCAGTTTTCAAGTTCGGCCAGTACTAATGAACTGATGCGTTTGCCGCGGGCATTTTTGCGTACAAACATGCGTTTAACCTCAATGGTGCTATCGTCAAATATTTTAAAGCAGCCGCAACCGGCCGGTTCATCATCCAGGTAAGCTATAATAACAGTGTCTATCGGGGCTATTTTATTGTGCTGATCATAAATATCCATCATTTCGCCGTTGCGTTCGCGCAGGTCGATGTCGAGTTCTTTTATCAGCATTTGAAATTCGGCATCAGCGCTATTGGTTCGTTTTAAAGTAACAGCCATGCAACGAATATAGTACATTGCTATCATTTACTACAGATACAGGCGACTAATTACCCCATAGTTAAAGATATTACCGTCACGGTAAATTACCGATTTAGCTTGCCGAAAAACCATATATCGGCAATAATAACTGTATAATTATACTTACATTAGGTGCGTAAAAAGCTGACCGGCTACATAGTTTACAACAATGTGCCGTGTTTTTATCATCACCAATAAATACCATAACCAATAATGCCTGCATCTAACAGCATCAAATTTTTCCTTACGTTTTCATTATTTGTTTCGTGTACCGCGTTCGCGCAAAAAAGCAAATCTGTATACAGCTTCAATAAAGCCCCTTTAACTCCCGGTAGCGATGTTGAGCTTCCATTGGGCAGTATAAAGGCAAAAGGCTGGTTATTGAAACAACTGGAGTTACAGCGCGATGGCGCTACCGGCCATGCCGAGGAGCTTTATGCCGAAAATGAAAACCTGGGTGCCGGGTCCGACTGGTTGGGCGGTAAAGGCAGCGGCTGGGAGCGGGTGCCTTATTATGTTAAAGGTTTGGTGGCGTTGGCCTATACATTGGATGATGCCACGTTAAAAACAAAGGCAGAAAAATGGATCAACTGGACATTAGACCATCAACAAGCCAACGGCTGTTTTGGTCCGGAAGGAATGACGGACTGGTGGCCGCGTATGCCGATGATGTATGCCATACGCGATTATTATGAAGCCACCGGCGACAAACGCGTGATTGGCTTTTTTACACGTTACTTTAAATACGAACTGCAAAACCTGCCCACCAAGCCACTGAGCGAATGGAGCAGATCACGCACGGGTGACAACATTGAGATAGTTACCTGGTTATACAACAAAACCGGCGACAAATCATTACTTCAACTGGCCGATGTTTTGGTTAAACAAGCCTACCCATGGGCAGATATTTATACTAATAACCAGTTCTTTTATTTAGGTGATGATTTTCATACCAAACACATGGTAAGCGTGGGGCAGGCACTTAAATTCCCGGCTTTAAAATATGAATTAACAGGCAGTGCTTATGATAAAGAGGCCATGCGGAAAGGCATTGAGCACCTGATGCGTGATCATGGGCAGCCTGCGGGTATAGGTTCGGGTACGGAATTTTTGGCGGGTAAAAGCTCGGCGCAGGGTACCGAAACATGTACTGTAGTTGAGTGGATGCAAAGCCTGGAAACAGCCGCCCGTGTACTGCACGATGCCGCTATAGGCGACCGCTTAGAGAAGATAGCTTTCAATAATTTACCGGCGCAGTTTAGCCGCGATATTAAGGAGCACCTTTACTATACCATGCCTAACCAGGTTTTTTGTAAGTACGGCGATCTGTCATTCAACCAGGATTATATCGGCGGTATACTATTGAGCCCGTATTCGGGGATGGGATGCTGCCGTTATAATATGCACATGGGTTGGCCGTATTTTGTAAAAAACAGCTGGGCAGCAACACCCGATGGCGGTTTGGCTATTATAGCTTATGCCCCGGTAGAGGTGAACGCTACCGTTGCCGGCAACACAAAAGTTAATATCACCGAAGAAACCGATTATCCGTTTAACGATAAAATAACCCTGCGTATTAAACTTGCCAAAGGAGCCGCGTTCCCGTTAAAGTTACGGATACCGGGCTGGTGTAAAAATGCCTCGGTTACGGTTAACGGCGCTAAAGTTAGCGGCATTAAAACAGGCGAAATATTTTCGTTGAACAGGCAGTGGAAAGATAAAGACGAAGTGGTACTGCACTTCCCGATGGAGTTGAGCAGCAGCGCGCAGGTAAATAACTCGGTGAGTATAGAACGCGGCCCGTTAGTATACGCGCTTAAACTGGATGCCGAATATTTTTCGAGACAAGAGCATACTGTAAAAGGCTTTCATGATTATGAGGTATTTCCTAAGAGCGCCTGGAACTATGGCCTTCTGTTAGATACTGCCAATATCAAAAATTCAGTAAAAGTAGAAACGGCTGCCATGCCCGAAAATCCTTTCGACGCGCAGAAACAGCCAATCACGCTAAAAGTAAAAGCTCAAAAATTACCCAACTGGACCGTAGCCTACAATGGCATGTACTCGTTTGATGTACCTTACGGGCCGCTGCTAAGCGATCAAAAAACCGAAGAAGTTAGCCTGGTGCCTTACGGCACCGAAAATATCCGCATCTCTTGTTTCCCGCAAATAGGCAAACCGGCACCGGCTAAGCAAAGCTATTCAGCCAATTTTGATAAAGGCGAAATGTTAGGCTGGGTATATTACGGCGGCGGTTGGTACGTGCGCGATGGTGCTTTGGTATCCGGCTCAAACTCGGGTTCGGGCGATGGCGCGCAAGGTCCTAAAATTGTAGTGCCGGGCGCCAGTTTCAAAAATTTTATTTACGAGGCTGATGTCGCTGTTACTTCAAAGGGTAATGCAGGTTTGATCTTCAGGGTATCAAACCCCGCGCCGGGAGCTAATAACTTTCAGGGGTATTATATAGGTATTAACGCGGGTGCGAACAGGGTAGAGGCAGGTAAGGTAGCCAATCAACGCTATACGCCAATTGCATCTGCCGGGAAAAATATAGCTGCCGATAAATGGTGCCACATCCGGGTAGAGGCAAGGGGCGGCGAATTTAAAGTTTTTGCAGGTGAAGACAGCACGCCTGTAGTTACCTTCCGGGATGCCGAATTTAACAATGGCGCTATTGGTTTCAGGGCCTATAACACCATTGCTAAAATGGATAATGTAAAAGTAGAGGCATTGCCCGATTGATAAGGCAATTCATAATTAAGCCTTAAAGAGCAGCAACTAAAGAATTATTTTAAGGGAATACTTTCAACCGGAACATCCCAATGCGCAAGCACTAATTCAAACCGTTGCTGCTCTTCTTTTTTATAAGCATCCTGATCGGGATAGAGTAGCTTTTTAAACGGGTCAACAATGCTTTAATCAAACGCAAGATGCTCGGTTTTAAAGGTAAGCGTCACTTTAAAATCCCAGCGGCTATCTTCGCTGCTGTGTAAAATAGGCGCTTCAGCTTTTATGCTGATCACGTCGCCTTTTTCCTGTAGTTTTTTAAGTAGCGGATAATGATTCTTCTTCCAAAGGGTGATAAACTCTTCGGCATGTCCCCATTTAATTTTGTAATAGTTCTCGATAGTTATTGGAGCCGATTGTACCGGTGCAGTTTGTGCGAAGCCCTTAAAGTTCCACGCCAGTAAAATGAACAATACAGGTAACAGGATTTTCTTTTTCATGATCAATTGATTTGAGGTAATGCACTTTGATAAAACTTTTCGCCATCAGCCTTAAATTTGGCATTGGCCGATTTGCTGATATAAACCATGTGGCCAGCCTTATAATAATTAATGCTGATGTTTTTACGTAAAGCAGCGTTTAAACCTAAATGGCTCACCACGTATTCGGTGGTGCTCACCGGGGTCGACAGGTCGTAATATCCACAGGCTATGCTTACTTTAAGGTTCGGATTTTTGGTCATAGCGGTTTTTAATGCTTCAGATACATCCAGGTAACGGTTCACGGCAACAGGCGCGTAGTTCCAGCTATCGGGACGACTGGTGGCTTCATAGCTTAAATCGTTCTTGTAATGCAGGCTGTTATCCGCATAAGTATTAAATGCCGAAACAAATAAACCCTTTAAATTGGTTTCGCTGGGGTCGTACGATATGGCCTGGTTGTCGCTCAAGTTATCACCGCTAAAACGGCTGTCAAACGAACCGATGGTTTTATCATTGCTGTTAAGGAGTTGATTGGTAAAACGGCTGTCGGTAATTCGTCCGTTTACTTTGCGGATGTATTCTTTACTTAAACCGGTGTAGTAATGCAAAGAATCGGTCACCTGTTGCGTTAATTGCGCCGATGCCGCATCGCCCTCATTTAAAAAGTAAGCGTATAACCGTTTAGAGAACGCCGAAGTCCTTTTGATCAGTTGATCGGGCGTAAGTTTTTGTAACTCGGGCGACAAACGGTTATAGTACTGCGCCGCCACCGCGTACGATGGCAGGTAATGTATATAAGGGCTCTCATTACCCGGTTGAAAATTGATGAGCTGATAATTCAATGCCGGTGAAATAAGCGTAATGCCATTAAGATACATATTGTAATGGTTTTGCAGATAGCCAGCCAAACCCACAGCCCGTGCCGCGCCATAACTTTCACCCGCTATAAATTTAGGGCTACCCCAACGGTAGTTTTGCTCAATGTACAGGCGTATAAATTCACCTACCGATTTAATATCCTCATTATAACCATAAAACTGTTTGGCATCAACACCCTTAGCCGGGCGGCTGTAACCTGTAGAAACCGGGTCGATAAAAACAAGATCGGTAAACTGTAGCCAGCTGCCATCGTTATCTTCATAACGGTAGGGAGGGGCAGGGGCATCGCCTTTATCATTTTTAAAGGCAACCCTTACAGGTCCCATAGCACCCAAATGCAGCCATATAGCCGATGAACCTGGTCCGCCGTTAAATACAAAAGTAACCGGTCGCGGCGCTTTATTAGCGGCACTATTGTTGGCCGAATAAGCCACGTAAAATATATTGGCCGAGGGTTTTCCATCCTTATCATTTACCGGCATGTATCCTGCTTTCGACTCATAGCTTAAGCTGCTGCCATTTACAATAAGGCTATGCTTAGTTACCGATAAACTGGAAGCCGCGCTCAAATTAGCCGTTACAGCGGGCTTGTTAACCAGCAAGGCTATTTGATGGCTTAACTTGTTCCATGAGCTATATAATAATGTGATTACGTTTAAGGCGATAACCACCAGGAAGTTCTTATTCACGTGTATTTACGTTTTATTCTTTTAACAGTACGGAGATTGGGCAATGGCCATTTTGCAGGCCGGGCAGGAGGAGAGGAGAAATACTTACATACAACAACACATCACCTCTGGTAGCAGGGGCATTCGCATGGAGCGCATGATGGTTATTTGTGTTTTGCTAAGCATTAATATATACTGTATGTTGCAGTGCCAGCAAATATAGGGAAAATATAAATCTATACAAATACTATAGACTTTATATTTTAATAGGTGTTTTTAGATCCTCGCGAAATCAATGATCCGCATTATTTCTGCACGATGCAGGGTGATCTGGCGGGTGAGGGCTTTTATCTCGGTATTATCCTTACGGCGGGCAAGGGCTGCTTTCCACTTTTCAGGATGATCTTTAACAGACCTTAAAAACTCGGGATAATAAACTAAGGTGTTTCTTTTTATTAGGGGATTGGCGGGTACGGTTTTGGTAAGTTTCAGCTTTTCTATCAGCGCGGATACGGTATTTACTGCTTCGGTATTTAATATATGGTAAACCCTGCGTGATGCTATTTCGTTATTGGCGTGTATTTTTCCTTGTTGGTGCAACAGGTAGTAGAGGTCGCCCATGGCCGCTATCAGCTTTACGTCGCTGGTAATATCGGTTAATTGTTCGCCGACGCATTTAAAGCTCTTCCAAAGAAAATTATTATTGGTGCGGGGTGAATACTGATCACCACATATTAAAGATAGTTCTACTCCCATTTAAATAACGATACCGGTCGGATGAATTGACATTTTAACAGCTATCGTTTTTTACGGAATAGGATATGGTTTTGTTACAGAAAATTAATACTAATTTCAACCGTTAATTAAAAAAGCCCGTCCTGCTTAATGCAGGAAAGGCTAACTGTTCTATCTAACATAAATTTAAATTCGGAGCCTCACAATTATGGCTTACTAATTAAGCTATCAACACTCCATTTATAATGGCCAATGCTTGCCAATAACAACCCCGCCCCGGTAAACACAAACACAGGATAGGCAAACGGCGCGCCGATGCTAAGAAATGTGGCCATGCAAATCCCGAAGGCGAAAGTGATAAAAGCTGCTCCGAATGCCATCCATTTAGTTTTAAAGCCGATTATCAGGCATACGCCAAATACAGCTTCGGCAGCAGTGGCAGTGAATCCCATAATATTGGCAAGGGAGGCATTTAAGAAAGGCATCAATGTATTGGTGTAAGCTACAAAATGCTGCCAATCGCCCCAAGCTACACCTGGTGTTCCGGGGGCGCCCATCCAGCTTATCCTGTCCATAACCGGTAAAATAAAGCCTATGCCCAATGCAAGGCGGGCAATTAATTGTGCTATTCCTGTTGAGTTATTC
The DNA here is from genome assembly GCF_059418565.1 of Mucilaginibacter sp. GW821-FHT07G05. Lineage (NCBI taxonomy): Bacteria > Pseudomonadati > Bacteroidota > Sphingobacteriia > Sphingobacteriales > Sphingobacteriaceae > Mucilaginibacter > Mucilaginibacter sp. GW821-FHT07G05. The sequence goes on from NZ_JBWKQC010000001.1 coordinate 137,109, forward strand.
ATTATAGTGATGTTTAGTGGCGGTAAAAGTAATGATGTTAGGTTAAGATTTGTATTATGAGTATAGCTGCTCAAAATGATTTACATGAACATGGCAATCTAAAGAATGATTTTATCAAAGCTTCAATCAGCTATTGATGCAACTGCCGAGCAAATTCTGAAGGGCGGGTTTTGGTGAGCTGATAGAAGATAGCACTGAATGCCGACACGCTGTTATATCCCAGCTCATAGGCTATTTCGCTGGCCGAAAGATCGTTTTGCTGCATCAGTTCGATGGCCTTTACCATGCGGAGCAGCTTGAAGTATTGCAAAAAAGAAGTGCTTAAAGTTGATTGAAACAAACGGGATAAAGTACGCTCGCTAAAGCCATTCGCTTCGCTAACCGCGGTAAGGGTTAATTGTTCAAACAGGTGCTTGTTCATGTATTTCAATACCGGGTTCATGCGGGTGTTTTCAGTTGTGGGTAAAACAATTGGGAAGGCATTCTTACTGATCTCCGGCAGAATGTTCTTTATCGCCGCCAAAAAATGGAAATCATGATCGTCGGGCATTACATCGCCGCTCCAGCGTTCGGAGTAACTTAGCATTTGCAATAGCAGGGTATTGATAGGATAGATGCCGCCCTTGCCATAAAACGGGTTGCCTGCATCATCGTGCGAGTAAAAGTAAATGGTTCGGGTAATAACCGATTTATGCATCTCCACAAAATGCTTTTGCCCGGCCGGGATCCATACATAATGGCGGGCCGGTATCACCAACGTTCTGTGCGGAAGGTGAATATAGGCTATGCCGCCTTCAATATAAATAAGCTGACCTTTATTGTGGCAGTGCTCGGGGTAACGAACCTCTGTTTTCCAATGTATTACGTAAACTGATTCGGGCACACGATCAATATCCCTGAAAAACTTTCGCGAGGTGGCATCGTCAATATTTTGGCCGGAATGAATAAACATTTGGCAAAAATAAATAAAAGTTCTTTTGGTGAAGTGCGGAAATTTGCACCATTGAAAAATCATGAACTTTAAAACGAAATACTTTGCCGCGCTGATGCCGGCAGTATTGGCCTTTTCGCCCGCCGGGGCAACGCGAATGCCAATAGATACCCCAAGAGAAATGCCCCTGACCCTTGCCCAGGTATGGCAAAAAGTTGAAACCAATAGCCGGGCGGTACAAATTAAGCAGCTTAAGATTGAAAGCAGTGCCGAGGCCATTAAAGATGCAAAAGCGGAACGCCTGCCCGACCTGGATATTAGCGGCGAATATGCCCGTGTGAGCAATATGCCGGTATTTGAGAATGGGCTGTTCCATACACCAAGCCAGTTTCCGGTACTGCATAATACTTATACAGTGGCAGCTGGTGCCTACTTTAATATTTATAATGGCAATAAGGTCAACTTAGGCATTGATGCCAGCAAAACCGAGAACCGCATTGCCGGAGAGCAAAAAAAGCAAACCGTATCCGAAACTAAATTACATGCCGCCGCCTACTACCTTGATATGGAACGCAGCCTGATATTTAAACAACTGTTGTTGCAGGACATTGCCGCGCAGGAAAAGCAGCTGGCGCAGATTCGTACGCTGCAAAAAAACGGTGTGATACTTAAAAGCGATGTGCTGCGTGCCGAACTTAAATTATCGCGCCAAAAACTTTCGCTGGTACAACTGGATAATGATCTGGCGATAGCCAACCAAAAACTGAATATACTGATAGGCCTGCCCGATGAGCAAAGGATAGATCCTGTTGAAGTATTGAAAACTGATTCGGGCAAAACAGCTACCTACCAGGATTACCTTGCCGATGCTGGCAGCAATGCCTATCAGATCAAAATATCTGAACAGGAAACAGAACTCAAGAAGCTACAACTGCGCAACATCCGTGCTAACGTATCACCCAAAATTGGTTTATTTGCCGATTATAAGTACAGCTATCCGCAGATACTTTTTTACCCGTACTCGGCTAATTTGTTTGGGTTAGGGTTTGCCGGGGTAAGGGCATCTTTTGATATATCTTCCTTTTATCATAATAAGCACAAGGCCAAAGAGGCAAAGCTTGAAGTAGAAAGCCAGGAAATTGAGCATGCCCAAACCGCCGATGTTATCAGGCAGCAGGTTAACGAAGCATTTTTACGGTACAAGGAGGCGCTAAACAGGGTAGAGGTTTCAAAAACCAATGTAAAACAGGCTACCGAAAACAGGCGCATTGTAAACAATACCTATTTCAATCAGCTGTCATTGATCACCGATCTGCTGGATGCCGATAACCAGTTGCTGCAAACCAAATTCGACCTTGCAGCGGCGCAAATCGCGGCACAACTCCAATACTTTCAATTACAAAACGTAACCGGGAAACTTTAAAATGAACAAGCACCACTCATATACCCAAACCGATAAATTAATTACCCGGATAACCACCTGGATAGCCGGTATTGCAGGCGCCGTACTACTGGTATGGGGCGCATACACTTTGCTACACCTGTTTAAGTACGAAGAAACCGACGATGCGCAGGTAGAAGCCTACATAAACCCCATTACCGCACGGGTAAGCGGTTTTGTGAAAGAGATCCGTTATGATGAAAATCAGGATGTAAAAAAAGGGGATACCTTGCTCATCATCGATAGCCGCGAATATCAGTTACAAAAACAGGAAGCCGGAGCCGGACTGGAAAATGCCCGTCAGCAGGTGGAAGTATTGGAAAGCAATGTGCATACCGCCGAAAAGGTAGCCGCTGTAAATAACGCGCAAATAGCCGCGGCTAAAGCCAAACTGGTTAAGCAGGAGCAAGAGTATGAACGCTTTGTGAAACTGTACGAGGCAGAATCGGCCACTAAGCAGCAGATGGAAAATGTACAGAGCGCGCTTGAAGTAGCACGGTCTGATTATCAGGCGGCTATTAATAATTACCAGGCATCATTGTCAAGAGTGAATGACAGCCGTTCGCAGATCTCGCCGGTAATGGCCGAAATTAAGCGCCGCGAACTGGTATTGCAGCGCAACGATCTGGATGTTTCGTATACCGTGGTTACAGCGCCTTATGACGGTAAAATGGGTAAGCGCACTATTCAGCCCGGTCAGCAAATTCAGTTGGGTCAAACGCTGGCTTACATTGTTGATGAAGAAACCGGCCTTTGGGTAGTAGCCAACTTTAAAGAAACACAGTTAAGGCACATGCACATTGGCGAAACCGTAGAGGTGACTACCGACGCGTATCCGGATAAAATGATAAAAGGGAAGATCATCTCATTATCACCGGCCACAGGCTCGCGCTTTTCGTTATTACCGCCCGATAATGCTACGGGTAACTTTGTGAAGATAGCGCAGCGCATCCCCGTAAAAATAAAAATTGATAACAGGGATGCCAACGTTGCTTACCTGAGTGCGGGTATGAACGCCAGCGTTACCGTACCTAAAGACGAGCAATAATGAGTGCCGAAATACCAGTTTTCAGAACATGGGTGCCCGAATGGCTGATACGGCTCGGCTTACTGCTGCTTGTATTGCCGGGTATTGTACTGTTCTCATTATCTATCAGTAATATAAATGCTGCCGCGGGTTACTATGGCATCAGCCCTAACGACGCGCAGTATTCCATGATCATCCTGTACGCTTCAACCGCCAGTTTCGTGGTATTGGAGAAACGATTTTTCAGGAGCATGGCTTGCAAGGAATACCTGCTGATAGTAGTATTGATATTGGTAGCCACCTGCTACATCTGCTACATTGTAAAAAGCTTTTATGTATTACTGATCTTCCGTTTTTTGCAGGGTATGCTTACAAGTTGTACGCTTAGTATTACGCTTACGCTGATGTTTAGCAGGCTGCATAACGAGCGGTCGAAAGAGATAGGTTACTCTGTAGTGTATTGCGTGCTGTTGTGCGTGGCGCCGTTATCAACGCTGTTCACGGCGCAAATTATCGACGATTATAATTTCAACGTTATTTACAAATGCGCCATGTTTTCATTTATACCGGGAGGCGTTTTGATGACAGTGATGATGAACAACGTACGGCTCGACCGCAAACTACCGCTTTATCAGCTGGATTGGCCAAGCTTTCTGCTATATTCGGCAGCGTTGTGCCTTATTGGTTATGTAATGGTATACGGGCAGCAATACGAATGGCTTGATGATACGCGTATTGAGATGAGTTTAATAGCTATCGGCCTTTTGCTTATCACCTTTGTGGTAAGGCAGCTATACGCGAAGCGCCCATACTTTTATATACAGGCCTTTGGGCACCGCAACTTTTTGCTGGGAGTGATGCTGCTTTTTGTGTTTTACATTAGCAGGGGCTCGTTTGGTATTACCACCAGCTATATGGGCAGTGTTTTAGGTATCGATCCTATTAATATGGGTTATTTACTGATCTACAACATCGCGGCCATTGTGGTGAGCGTAACCATCGCTTCTCGCTTAATATTACAGAAAACGCCTACGAGGCTGATCCTAATATACGGCTTTTCGTTATTGCTGGTATTTCACATGTATATGTGCTTTATGTTTGGCAGCCAGGCTAATAGCATCGATCTTATTTTTCCGCTGATACTGCAAGGCCTTGGTGCCGGTATGCTGATGGTGCCTATTATATTATTTGTTGTATCATCATCGCCGGTACAATACGGCACAACGGGTTCGGCGGTAGGTATATTTGTACGCTTTACAGGCTTTTGCAGCAGCATAGCTTTGGTTAATTACTTTCAGCTGTATCAGCAAAAAGATCATATAAACCGCTTTCAGGATCAACTGGGCGGAACAAGCGCTTTACTTAGTCAGCGTTTGAACTTATACAAACAGGTATTAACCGGTAAAGGCATGGCAACAGACCAAGCCATTAAAGCATCAACCGCATTGCTCAATAAAGGAATTACCCAACAAGCGCAATTGCGTTCGGCGGTTGATTATTACCAGATGATAAGCTGGATGCTTTTGGCCGTGATACTGGTCATCGCCCTGTTCCCATCCATCAGCCGTACCATTATCCGCCTAAAAAATGATCAACCCGCACCGATTGTTTATTAATTGGTCATTGAGTCATTTGGTCAGTGGTGAATGGTTAGTGGTGAATGGTCAGTAGTTAATGAGTTTTTTTACTTACACTATTTCCAACTGGCTATTCACCTTTCACCACTGACCAAATGACCTAATAATGCCCCAATGACTAAATGGCTACTTAACCGGAAGTGTATTAAACAATAATGCTACCGCTGTTGAAGCGCCAAATTCTGATTTTGGCTTGCCTTCTTTGGTACGCGTAGCCCATTTGGTGTGGATTAGATTTTGGGTGTTACGGTTATTGTAAGCCGTGCGGGCATTAAGGTCTAACCATTCAACTAAGTCTGTTTTATTGGTTTCAAGAGTATACTTACGTGCATAACGCGAGAAGATGCCTTTAAAGCCTGGCAGGTCATCGCCGCCGTCTTCATTGTCGATTACCTTGTTGTTAAACATGTTATCGCGGGTATAGGTGGCAATTTTTTGCGCGTCCTCTAAATAGTTGGCTTCTTTGGTATAGTTGTAAAGCATCACTGCCGCGCCAAGGTAAGTGCCCTGGTTATAGGTGGAACTCCATGTTCCGGTTTTTATCAGGCCTGTGTTTTTATCTAAATCAATATTATCATTCACCTTACCCGTAGCCTGGTTAAACAAATATACCTTCGACCATGAGTACAGCGCGATAGCCTTGTCGTAATAAGTATTATCTCCGGTAGCTTTTGCAAGGTAGCAGCAGGCCACAATAGCAGGCCCGTTTATACACGCATTTTTAGAGGTTTTGGTTTCGAACCAAATTAAACCACCGCCATAAGTATTGGTAAAAGCACGCTTGTACATTTTATCAAACTGCTCTTTTCCTTTATCCAAATACATTTTATTACCGGTGAACAAGTACCCGCGCACGCAAAACAAGGCGGCCCAGGTAATATCATCGTTGTAATTATTATACATCCAATCCTCTTTGTTTTTGGCGATGAAGTTTTTGTACATGGCCTCAAACTTGGTAAGGTATTTGGCATCTTTGGTTACCTCATAGGCATCCAATACTACCTCCATCATTTCGGCCCTGTCCCAAAAACCTTTGCCTGTTTCTACATTGTATTGGGTGTACCATGCATCAAATACCTTGGTGGCTATGGCGGCAGTAGGGGCTACTTCCTGTGCTGTTGCTTTTTGAAATACCCATTTCTGCGCGTCGGCAGTAAGGGTTCCGCTTAAGTTCACTTTAGCGCCATCGGCGGTATTGCCTGCATGTAAGTTAAGGCCGAATTTGGCGTTAGAGGCCGGCAATAAGTAGAAAGCCCCGCTTCCGGCTTTTTTGATTGTCCATTTTACATCATCACTATTGGTATTCTCATACTGATCTACCTTTACCGAATCAGCCGGACTCGCGGCTACGTGCAATAGTTTACCGCTGCCCACATTGGTTAATGTGTAAACACCTTTGCCTATATGAGTAACAGTCCAGCGTTGCGCGTCAGATTTGGTATCCGTCCAGCAATCAACAGTCGCTCCGTTATCTGATGAAGCATTGCTTACATCCAGCAGCTTATTGCTCGATTTTGATTTTAAGGTATAAATAGCGCCGGAAGTAATACCCGACGTTTGCGCCACTGCAAAACCGGTGTTTGCACACAAGAACAGCACCGTGCTGATACGTAAGTAAAGTGATTTCATATAACAGTTTAGTTTTATTGGGTACCGAATATAGGTGTAAAGTTTTGAATAAACCCAATGCTAAATCGTTTATTGTGTGATAATCTTGTTATATACCGCAAACAAAAAGGCCGGTGAGGGTATATTCTCACCGGCCTTTGTAATACTATAAATATGGGCTGAACTACTATTGAGCCAGTAATTCGTCCAGGTTGCCAAGGGCCATTGTAAAGCCTTCTTTGAAACCCATTTGAACTATTTTCTCCAGATCGGCCTCGCTGTCAAACGCTATTTCAACCAATACGCTTGTGCCTGTAGCGGTGGCTGAAAATGTGCTTTTCCAGTACATTTTCGGGAAATCATCCGTAAGGTTGCCATCCTCATCGCAGAAAGCAGCTACAGAAGAAATACTTTTTTCAGTTTCAATAGCCTGAAAATCTATACGGCAATAAGAACGTTCACCCTGTGGGCCAACCATACTGTACAGCCATAAACCACCTACCTTAAAATCCATACTTTTAGTTTCGGCCCTCCAGGGTTTGGGTGCCCACCATTGGTCGAGTAAACTGCTGTCGGTCCATGCTTCCCATACATCGGGCAGGGGCGCGTTAAAATCCCGGGTTACATGCAGTTTATTACCTGCCGGGTCTTTGGTGATCTTTGTTTCATTAGTGCTGCTCATTTTTTTTATTTTTTAGGTTAATGAATAAATCGTCTAACTGGTTAAAGCGGTCTTCCCACAACTTGCGGAAAGGTTCAAGCCATGCATCTATCTCTTTCATTTTTGGGGTATCAAGTTTATAATAGATCTCTCTTCCGGTTTGGGTTTGTTTAACCAGGCCGCATTCGGTAAGTATTTGTATGTGTTTGGATACGGCCTGCCTGCTGCTGTCGAAATTTTCGGCGAGGGCATTCGGCGTCATGGCTTGCAAGGTAAGCAAGGTTAATATCGCTCTGCGTGTAGGGTCGGCTATGGCCTGGAATACGTCTCGTCTCATATTTATCTGCAACTAATTGATTGCAAATATAGATGTGCAATCAATTAGTTGCAAGTGTTTTTTTATATTTTTAATAAGTCAACAGTTATTTTAACCTAATAAGCGCAAAGGGAATAGATTGTTTCCGGCAACGATTGCGTAGTTTTAGTTCCGCATATTCTTTTTTTGTCGGCAGGTAGTAATTAATCTTGTTGGCAATACATACGTTTTCCTGCAATAAGTTTAAACCGATTTAGTTTTTACCGGCCGTTTTATATGTCTAACAATTAATTATGAAAAGAGTAACGCTTTTATTGTTGTTCACCCTGTTTTGTTTCAGTGCTTTCTCGCAGGGAACAGTGGTTAAATACCTGTCGGGAACAGACAAAGACCACACCGTACAATGGGATTTTTATTGCACCGGCGGGCGCAACAGCAGCAAGTGGACTAAAATAGCGGTGCCCTCCAACTGGGAACAGCAAGGTTTTGGCACCTACAATTACGGGCACGATAAGGATAAAGCCAACGAGCAGGGGCAATACAAGCACGAATTTTTAACCGGAGATACCAAAGGCAAAAAGGTTTTCATTGTTTTTGAAGGATCAATGACCGATACCAAGGTAACTATCAACGGTAAGCAGGCAGGCCCTGTGCATCAGGGAAGTTTTTACCGCTTTAAATACGATATTACCGGCTTGCTCAACGCTACAGGTAAAAACCTGCTCGAAGTTACCGTTGATAAAACATCAGCCAACTCTTCTGTAAATGACGCCGAACGCCGTAACAGTGATTTTTGGGTATTCGGCGGGATTTTTCGCCCGGTTTACCTGGAGATTGTCCCTGAAACTTTTATTGACAGGGTAGCCATTAATGCCAAAGCCGATGGTTCTTTTGACATGGATGTGTACACTGCTAATACTAAAGATGGCGAAACCGTAGAAGCCCGCATACAAAACCTTAATGGTAAAAATGTAGGTGAATCGTTCGCCGTAAAAGCAGTAGCGGGGCAGGATAGTGTACAGCTAAAAAGTACATTCAAAAGCCCATTGCTGTGGAGCGCAGAGTTTCCGAACCTTTACCGGGTAGTTGTAGCGATAAAAGATAAACAGGGCATCATCCACCAGATAAAACAAAAATTTGGTTTCCGTACGGTGGAGGTGCGTAATAATGATGGCTTGTATGTAAACAACGCCAAAGTAGTACTAAAAGGTAGCAACCGTCATAGCTTTTGGCCCGAAACAGGGCGTACCTTAAGTCACGACGTGCATTTGATGGATGTACGATTGATGAAAGAAATGAATATGAACGCGGTACGCATGTCGCATTATCCACCCGATCAGGATTTTTTAGCGATATGTGATTCATTGGGTTTATATGTGCTTGATGAACTTACCGGCTGGCAGGCAAAATACGATACCGTTGTTGGGCGTAAGCTGGTAAAGGAGCTGGTGCTGCGCGATGTGAACCACCCTGCCATATTGTTTTGGGATAACGGCAACGAAGGTGGCTGGAACCGCGGGCTGGATAATGATTACGCGCTCTACGATCCGCAAAAGCGTACGGTGATCCATCCATGGGAGAAATTCAACGGAACTGATACCCGTCACTATCCCGACTATAATTATATGGTTAAAGCCGCAGAATCAGGCAAGGAGGTATTTTTCCCTACCGAATTTATGCACGGTCTTTACGATGGCGGCGCAGGCGCGGCGCTTGACGATTTTTGGGCGCAAATGATGAAACATCCGCATGGCGCAGGTGGTTTTATTTGGGCTTTTGCCGATGAAGCGATTATGCGTACCGATAAAAATAATATACTGGATGCCGATGGTAACCATGCACCGGACGGAATAGTTGGTCCGCACCGCGAAAAGGAGGGAAGCTATTATACTATAAAAGAGATTTGGTCGCCGGTGTATATTGATCCGCAGCCTATTAACAGAACATTTAACGGACAGCTTACAGTAGAGAACCGTTATTCCTTTACCAATCTTAATCAATGTACTTTTAAATGGAAACTGGTTAGCTTGCCATCGGTAGATGGCAAAACTACAGCTGCCATTGTGAAAGCGACCGGGAGCCCTGCACAACTCAACCTTAAACCGGGTGAAAAGGGTACGCTAAATTTGAAACTGCCTGCATCATGGGCAAAAAACAATGCTTTATACCTTACAGCGTACGGACCGGATAAAAAGGAAATATTTACCTGGAGCTGGTCAATTGCATCTCCCGCGTCCTATGCAATTAAAGCCTATAAATTAGCAATCAAATCGAAGATTAAAAGTACTGATACCGATAGCCTGCTTACGGTTAATTGTGATAACATAAATTATGTGTTTAGCAAAACTACCGGCAACATACAAAAAGTAATTAAGCCGTCGGGCACTATTTCGTTATCGGGCGGACCGGTTTTGGCCGGTGTAAAAACACAATTAAAAGATTTTAAAACTGAAGTTGCAGATAAACTGTACACCATTACCGCCAGCTACGATGGCGACGCCTCCTTACAGGTAAAATGGACGTTCAGACCTGGTTATCCTGCCAAACTGGAATACAGTTACAAACAAACGGGCGATGTTGATTTTGCAGGCCTATCCTTTAACTATCCCGAAGAAAAAATTACGGGCATGAAATGGCTTGGCCGCGGCCCTTACCGTGTATGGAAAAACAGGCTGAAAGGCCAGCAATTTGGCGTATGGCACAAGGCATACAACAATACCATTACCGGCGACAGCTGGCAATATCCTGAATTTAAAGGCTATCATGCCGAAGTTAATTGGGTAACGATAGAAAATAAAGAAGCGCCGTTTACAGTTTACACATCAGATAAGAACCTGTACTTTCAAATGCTGCATCCCGGCAGGGAAAAAGCCGCGTTGAGCAATAACAATGTTGAGCCTGCATTCCCGGCGGGAAGTATAGGGTTTTTGAACAGCATAGCCCCGATTGGTACCAAGTTTCAGGGGCCAAATGTAATGGGGCCGCAAAGCCAAAAGAACCATTACAACGGCGAAGCGGTTAACGGTACGTTATGGTTCGATTTTAAATAGAAATGATAAGCTTAATAACACAAATATTAAAATAATGAAAAACATACTGCGGAATACATCCCGCTCAATATTATCACCTGTTTATAATGCCGGATTGATTCGTTTGGGATTAGGTATTAGTCTGGCTTGCCTGTCCTATACCTCTTTTGGTCAGGCTAAAACTGCTCTGCCTGCACCTATAACTGTGGGTGTACAGCAAATAGTGACCAATGTACAAGGGCCAACCGCTATGGCTTTCCCGGGTGGCAGCGATGTTTGGGTGACCGAACAAAACGGCAAGATCCGCGTGATCCGCGATGGTAAAATGCTTGATGGCGCTTTGCTTGACCTGCACGATAAATTGGTGAAGCTAAACAACGGTTATGAGGAACGTGGCCTGCTGGGTATAGCGCTGCATCCGCAGTTTAAAACCAATAAAAAGTTTTACGTGTATTACAGCGTGCCATCTACCCAGGGCTCAAACCATACCGGTGTATTGGCCGAATACACTATACCTGCGGGTGCCGAAAAACTCGACCCTAACAGCGGCCGTGTCATCTTCACCGAAGAGGAGCCCGATGGTAACCACAATGGCGGTTGCATTCAGTTTGGGCCTGATAATTTTTTATATGTTTCGTTAGGCGATGGCGGCGGACAAGGCGATAAGCACGGCCCCATAGGCAACGGGCAGGCGATGGATACCTGGCATGGGAAAATACTGCGTATCGATATCAACACAGCCGATGGTTATACCGTACCTAAAGATAACCCATTTGTGGGCAAGGCAGGCGTAAAGCCTGAGATATGGGCCTATGGTTTCCGTAACCCGTACCGTTTTTCGTTCGATAGAAAAACAGGAGATTTATTTGCGGGTGATGTAGGTCAGGATTTGTGGGAAGAAATTGATATCGTTAAAAAAGGTGCCAACTACGGCTGGCGACTGGTGGAAGGTACACATTGCTATAACCCGGCTACGGGCTGCGATATTTCAGGGATCACCATGCCAATTACCGAATACAGTCACCGTGAAGGTGTAAGCGTAATTGCCGGATATGTATACAACGGCCAGCAAGTGCCAATACTAAAAAATAAATACCTGTTTGCCGACTGGACAGGCCCTGTTTTCTACCTCAAAAAAACAGGTGCTACCTGGCAAAGGGGCAAGGTGACCTTGCAAAACCTCCCACCTAATTTAAAGATCACCGCCTTCGGCGAAGACCCATCCGGAGAGCTGTACATACTCACCAATCCCGATACCGGCCCTGAAAATACAAAAGGGAGTGTGTATAAGGTTGTAAAATAATAGGTTGTAAAGTAGAATAAAAGCGCGTCATTGCGAACGTAGTGAAGCAATCCCCTATTTACAGAGCCGCTCTGTATAGTTTAGAGATTGCTTCACTACGTTCGCAATGACGTCTTTTAAATATAAGCCTACTCATCTGCCAGCTCTATCCAAACCGGCGCGTGGTCGCTGGTTTTTTCCCAGCCGCGTACTTGTTTATCTACACCTGCGGCCACCAAACGCTTATCCAGCTGCGGGCTTAGTAAAAAGTGATCTATCCTCAAACCCGCATTACGGCCATAAGCATTGCGGAAGTAATCCCAAAAGGTATAAATAGTTTCGGTAGGGTATAGTTTGCGTATGGCATCCGTCCAGCCTTGAGCTACCAATGTTTTAAAAGCCTCGCGTGTTTCAGGGCGAAACAGGGCATCGTCAACCCAACGTTCGGGCTTGTAAACATCCTGTTCGGTTGGCATAACGTTATAATCGCCGGTAAGTACTACGGGTATATCGCGTGCAAGCAGGCCCGCCGCGTGCAGTTTCAGTCGGTCAAACCATTGCAGCTTATAATCAAACTTCGGCCCGGGAGCAGGGTTACCATTAGGCAGGTAAAGACCGCCTATCACCACACCGTTAATAAAAGCTTCAATGTATCGGCTTTGCGTATCCGCATCATCGCCGGGCAGGCCTTTCCGTAATTCCTGTATTTCGCCAAAGCGGGATAATATGGCAACACCGTTCCAGCTTTTTTGTCCGTGCCATATAGCATGGTAACCGGCATCGCGTATAGCCTCTTCCGGAAATTTCTCCTGCGGGGCTTTCAGTTCTTGCAGGCAAACTACATCGGGTTGGGTTTCTTGCAACCAGCGCAGCAACACCGGCAATCGGCCGTTTACGCCATTCACATTATAGGTAGCTATTTTCATGTATGCAAATTTAACAGTGTTTGGTATTGGTGACGGTAAAATTGGTAAATGCTTTACTATTCAATCATATTACTTTAAAACCTGCCATTTGTTGTAATTAAAACAGATTTTTTACATAAAAAGCTATTGTATAAGCCGTAAGGTAGTGCACTCAATAACATTTCTTTTTATTTTTGAGTATCAACCTTTTGCTTATGAAAACCTGCTTCTTATCAATACTTATCGGGATGTTGCTTTTTTTGGGGAGTAATACCTTTGCGCAAACCGGCGACAGGGCCATAGTGCAGGATATAATAACTAAGATGACCTGCTATGTTGATTCGAGCGCGCAGGAAAAGGTTTACCTGCATACCGATAAACCTTATTATACCCTTAACGATACCTTGTATTTTAAATCGTACCTGTTTAATGCCACCTACCTCACGGCATCGGCAAAGAGTGGTATACTGTATGTTGAAATAGCTAATGAGCAAAACCGCATAATAAAAAGGGCTATGGTGGCACTGTATGTGGGCCTTGGCTGGGGCAATATAGTGCTAACCGACAAGATATTTCAAAACGGGAACTATACCCTGCGGGCCTACAGCAATTGGATGCGTAATCACGGCACCAACGGAATGTTCGAAAAGCAGTTTTACATCAGTTCGCCGGGCGAGGGCGATGTGCTTATAAAATCGCGCTTTAGCGCCAAACTGGAAGATGGTAAACAAAAAGCTTCGATAGGGTTGAAAGTAAATAAGTTAGATGAACGCCCGCTTATCCTGGAAGATTTTGTACTGCGGGTTACCGATGGCAAAAAAGTATGGTATAAAGATAAAGTACGTACGATGATGGACGGCGCTATTGATTATGGCTTTAATATTCCCGAAAAAGCCACGGTCAATAAACTATTTGTGAGCCTGCAGCCCGCCAATAAAGCTCAAAGCAATACGCTTTATAGTATGCCCCTGCTGCTTAATCGCCCCGAAAATATCGACCTGCAATTTATGCCCGAGGGTGGTGCGCTGGTGGCCGGCATCAATACCCGTGTGGCTTTTAAAGCATTGTCCGAAGATGGCATGGGCACAAATGTCAGCGGTATTATTTACGACAGCAAACAACAGGAAGCCGGTAATTTTCAATCTGTGCACGCGGGCATAGGCTCATTTGGCTTTGTTCCGCAGGCGGGCGAGGTTTATGCCGCTAAAATAAAGCTGCCCAATGGTGCGTATTCAAAGCCATACCCGCTGCCTGCTGTAAAACCATCGGGAACGGTACTTAATGTGATCAATAAACTTGGCGCAGATTCGCTGGAAATCAATGTGAGTACTACGGCCGATGTAGCCGCCGCTAATTATTATGTGATTGGCCAGGCGAGAGGGATTGGCTGTTATGCCGTGATCATGAAGATAGTGCAAGGCGGTGGCAAAGTAAAGGTAGACCGCGCGCTATTTCCTACAGGTATAGCCCGTTTTTCTTTACTCAATACGGCAAAACAGGTGATGAACGAACGCATTGTATATATTGATCAGGCCGATGACCTGCGCATAACTATGGTGCCCGATAAGAAACGTTATGATAAAAGGGATAGCGTAGCTATGAATATGATAGTGACCAATAAAGCAGGCGAACCGGTACAAGGCAGTTTTTCGATAGCGGTTACCGATGATACACAAGTAAAAACAGACAGCCTGAAAACAAATAACCTGAAATCGTACGCGCTGCTAACCTCCGAATTAAAGGGACAGGTGGAAGATCCGGGCTATTATTTCCCACCTGCCTATAATCCCGAAAAATGGCAGCAACTGGATAATTTATTGCTGGCCCAGGGTTGGGTTAATTACGATTGGACGTCTGTATTTCAACCTTTCAAGCAGCCTTTGTTTACCGCCGAAACAAATTTTACCATCAAGGGTAAGGTGACCAATATGTTTAATAAACCGGTGAAAAGCTCGGGGGTATTATTGTTATCAAAAAAGCCGGGATTTATACTGGATACGGTAACCAATAACAATGGCGTATTTACGTTTGATAACCTTGTTCCGTCGGATACGGCTTCATACCTCATACAAGCCCGCAATAGAAAAGGTAAAAGCTTCAACGTGGGGGTAGAGGTTGATGAATTTGTTGCCCCCGTATTTACCAGTGCGCCAAACCGCACCATGCCCTGGTATGTAAATACTGATACCACAAGCATGCTATTGGTAAAAAACAAGCTTACTTACGACAAAAAGCAGCAGGAGTTAAGCAGCCCCAACATGCTGAAACAGGTAAATATTAAGGATAAAAGGATAATAAAAGGATCAAAAAACCTGAATGAAGATGGCGGGGCCGATCTTGTGCTCGATGAAGAATACCTGCAAGCAGTAGGTAAACTTACCCTTGGCGATCTATTAGAAAAGAATATAAAAGGCTTTAAATTTGGCACCCCGAAAAATCCTTATGTCTATGCTATTTTCACACAGCTTGCACATTTTATTATTGATGGTATAGATATCGATTTCGGGGCCCCTGATCCGGTAGGGACTCTGCAATACGGCTTATATGTTAAGCAATTTTTAGATTACTATTCGGCAGAAGATATTAAAGGTATTGAGTTAATGCAATCTACCAAATATAACATGCGCTATATGAGCAGGTATGTTAGCAACCCGATGGCGTTGCCGTGGGATCATGCTTTTATTGAGGTGACCACCTATAGTGGCTCGGGTCCTTACTTGAGTAAAACACCCGGTGTGTACATTTATAAGCCAATGGCTTTTTACCCGGCTAAAGAATTTTATTCACCAAAATATAAGTCGAAGGATGATAAATCGTTCATCGATACACGTTCAACCATATATTGGGCACCGAACATTATTACCGGTAAAGATGGTAAGGCAACCGTTTCGTTTTACACGGCAGATATCAGCGGTACCTATCACCTGTCAATTAATGGCAGCGATATGGAGGGCAATATCGGCAGCAATACCACCACTATAAAAGTACAGTAAGTACAGACAAAGCAAAACGCCCTTACTTTTGAAGCAAGGGCGTTTTTATAAAAAAATTTAATCCTTATCCTTTTAAATGCTGCCATATAATATCAAATACATCGGTAGCTACCAAAGCCTCTTTTGCAGGTGCGGTATCGGTAATTAATACCGGTTGATACTTTTGCGGCACGCCAACACGCCCGTGCGATCCTTTTATCAGGGTAGCATCCAACGGAATTACATCCATTACATACCTCAAACCCGTTTTTTTGCGCAACAGTTTATAACCTGCACGGGCTTTCGAGGTCATGAACATTTCAACAGGATCATAGCCTGGTTTTTTGTGGATGTCAACCACCCGTGCATAATCGGGGGCAACGGCATCATCCAGCCAAAAATAATAGGTGAACCAACTCTTTTCATCAGCCATTAAAACGAGGTCGCCCGCACGTTCGTGGTTGATGTTGTATTTAGCCTGTTCCTCACGGTCAAGCACCAGCTCAACTCCCGGTACGGCTTTTAGTAAGGCTTTAACCTTTTCGGTTACGCTCTTATCGTTAATGTATATGTGTGCTATTTGATGATCGGCCACAGCAAAGGCTTTTGAAGCTCCCGGATCAAGTAATTCCAAGCCTCGCTCAATCCTGATGCCTAACAGGTCGTTCTGCCTTAATACACGGTTTAAATGGATAGGGTTGTTTACCGGTGATATACCATATTCGGAGAGTATAATCACCTTTGCGCCCTTCTTTTGATAAAAGTTAACCAATTGCTCAACTACCTCATCTACCTCACCCAGTTCTTTTGCGATAACCGGCAGATCGGGTCCGAATTTTTGCAGGCAATAATCCAGGTGCGGCAGGTAGATGAGCGTTAGGGTAGGGTTATGAAGGTCATCCGTCTCCATAGCCGAATCAGCTATCCACTGGGTGGATTTAATGTTTGCTCCCGGTCCCCAAAACTGGAACAGCGGGAACTGGCCTAATTTGGTTTGTAAATGATCACGCAGTTCGGCCGGGTGCGAGTAGCAATCGGGCATTTTACGACCGTCGGCAAGGTAGTTAGGGCGTGGCGTTACCGAATAATCGGCAGATGAATACATATTGTACCACCAAAACATCATGGCACTGGTAAATGATGGGTCTTCCTTCTTGGCCTTATCCCAAATCTTTTCACCCTCAACCAGTTTGTTTGATTGTTTCCAGAATTTCACCTCGCAATCTGTACGGTCATACCAGCCATTGCCCACAATGCCATTCGCGGCAGGGAACTTCCCGGTTAGGTAAGCCGACTGCATAGACGTGGTAACAGCAGGCAAAGCAGGCTGTATATGAGTCAAATGCTTTTCGCTGATATATTTTTGAAGAAATGGCGTATGCTCGCCAATTACCGATGACGATAAGCCAACTACATCAATTACTACCGTTTTGTTCATGTTGCCGTATTTTATACAAGTTGATTTTTAACCCAGTTTAATTCGCGGATGATAGATTGCGTAAGCGGAGCCTTCAGTTCGTCGGGCAATACCTCCCAGGTATACGTTTCCACCTCTAAGTGTTGGGTGAAAGGCGTATATTTAAACCTGTTCAGTACTGTAATTATATCGGTTTGGGTCGATTGCACTTTACCCATATCTTCTACAAAGATGGGCACATGGAAATGCGCGCGCCACTCGTTCACTTCAGGGTTATGGCTATCGGCCAATGCCTCCGGCAGGTCAGGGTAGCGTATCAGTTCGCCATTATTTGTCTTGGCTATTACCTGGTGCAGGTAAGTTGGCTCGTTGAATTTAGCAAGCGCATTGGTTACTAAGTCCCTTTCAGTTACATTAACGGGCAGCAAAGCTTTTAAAGCGGCGCTGATCTGTATCTTGCCAACTTTTATGTCTTTCTTATTTAGTTCGTCAATTATCTCTTTATGCGGCTCGTAGCCTATAGCAAAGTGGCAAACATCATAACATAAGTTGATATGCTGTTTTATGGCCGCTGTGGCATCAATAGATGGCAGATTGAGTTTTTCGGACAGTGTTACCGTGCCTTGCGGCAACAGGTCATTCTCAAACCAATCAATAAATTCCGGGCCCGATTCTAAAAAGCCATCCGGTTCGGGTTCAATATCTAAATGCAGCAATACGCCGGTTGCCTGGTATATTTTGTAAAGCTCGGCGGCAACGGTGATGATATTTTTTGTGGCGATCTCTTTCGCGCTGTTCCTTGCTTCGCCCTCGGCATGCCATGGCTTGTAGCTTAACGGGGAGGTGGATATGCCTCCTTCTAAACCGGCAGGCAGCAGTTTAGCCAGAATGTTAAAGAGGCGCAAAGTATAATCTAAACGCTCATCTGTTGTCCAATCGGGAGCATGCACCTGGTCTTTAACTACGGTATGATGAAAGCCGCCATAAGGGAAACCGTTCATGGTGAAAACGTACGCGCCGTTATCACTAAGCCATTGTTTAAACTCCTGCAAATTGGCTTCCTGCTCAAGCAAATCAACGCTGGCGATGTTAGACAGGCGCAAACCGATACCCATGGCCTCGTTAGCCGATAAGTCGGCCTTGATCACCGGGAAATTGTTTTTCAGGGCTTCGAGGGTTTCGGGCCATGTTTCGGCGGCGTGTATATTGGTACAGTAAGTTAAATGTGCAGAACCGATTTTCATAAGTAGATAGTATAAATGCTTAAATATTGTTTTGGTGAAGATCGTATTGCCTGTTGTGCAATATCTGGGCCGATTGTTTTAAAATTGTGGTATCAATTTCATGTACTTCGGTACCTTCACCTATGGTATTCAGCAGCATAATGGTAAGCTCGCCGCCTAAATGCTCACGAAATTCCTGTAAGCCAAGTAGTATTGGGCTATCGTCGCCGGTTACCTGTAAAAGTTCGTGGGTTATTTCAAAACCTAATGTTTGTATCAGGTTTACTACGCGTTCGCTTTGCTCCAATGTTAAACGGCCCGATTGCTGCGAATAAACCGTATCCAGCGCTATACCCATAGCTACCGCTTCGCCGTGTTTAACTTCAAAATTGGTAAGATATTCCAGTTTGTGGGCACTCCAGTGTCCAAAATCTAACGGACGTGATGAACCGCTCTCAAACGGATCGGCACCGGCAATATGCTGTAAATGCAGTTGTGCACAACGCCACACCAAATAGTTCATGGTGGTCATATCGCGGCTTACTAATGCGGCAGCGTTTAGCTCAATCCAGTTAAAAAATGCGGCGTCTTTTATCAGCGCGACCTTAATAGCCTCGGATATACCCGAACGCCAGTCGCGATCTGATAGCGTAGTTAAAAACTGATCATCATTAAAAACGGCAGCCGGTGTGGCAAACGTTCCTAAAAAATTCTTTTTACCAAAGTAGTTGATGCTGTTTTTTACCCCGATACCCGAATCATTTTGCGATAGCACCGTAGTAGGGATACGGATGTGCTTTACACCGCGGTGAGCCACTGTAGCGGCATAACCAACCATATCTAAAACAGCGCCGCCACCAATAGCTGCAATGTAAGAGTGGCGATCGATACCGTAAGTATTTACAGCTTCCAGTATCTGATCGAAATACCGGGTATCATTCTTTACATGCTCACCACCGGGAATCACCAATATATCCTGCACCAGTTGCACAGCGGTATGGCGTTCAAAATAGGCTTTTATCTGATCTGTTAAATCTTCATGCGTATCAACTACGCCCTGGTCAACAACAAAGAGGATCTTTCGTAATGCGCCAGATGTGGCAGAACCTTCCAAAAAATCGTTTAGTAATTGATTGTTGTGCGCGAATAACGACGTAGTGAAGAAAACGTTATAGGTATATTTTATAGTGAAATGCTGTTGCAGATGTTCCATGATGGAGGAATGATCAGTTGTAATTTAAAAATTGATTAGGTGACCGCGAATGTTTTCGACAGCCACATAGATACCGGTAATAAGCATGCTATAATAATAGCCGGTATTATTGAGCTAAAAGTAACCGCCCACGAAGCATCCATTAATATTAAGGATATTACCCCGGCTTTTACCGCCTTACCAATGTTTTTACCAATAGGTTCTTGTATGGCTTTTAGCAAAGGTTTAAATATCATCCAGGCAAATGGCAGTAAAAACACCAGCGACCATAATAAACGGTTATTGGTGTATGAGAAATAGGTGATAAAACCGATAACCGCGGCATATAAAAACGCAGCGATGTATAAGTTGGTTTTATTACCGCCATGTACTTCTCCGCGGCTCGTCATGGTGATAGAAAATATATAGGCTACTGGGGCAATGGCCAATACATACCAGTGCGCAACGGCTCCGGCAATAATGCTGATGCCCAGTAACAGGTTCAACCCACGGCACATACCCATATTAAGCGGGCCAAAGAAAGGATGATGTTTACCCCATTTATTGTATACCAAAGCGCAAACAGAAATAGCTGCCGCGAAAATACCCGATGTTTGCGAGCTGATTAAAGCCAGTATAATTCCCGCGCCTAATAATACCATTCCTAAAATGGTAGCTTCCTGCAAGCTTACCCTGCCCGATGGTATGGCACGTTCGGGGCGTTCTATTTTATCAAGGTCGGCATCAAATACGTCGTTAAACACAATGCCGCCGCCGTACAAGCAGGCTGTTGAAATACAAAGCAACAGGACAGAGGGCCACACCTCAAAAAATGTGCTGCTAAGCACACAGGCAATGGCAATACCCGCCAAAACATCGGCTACCGAGGTAACTATGTTGGCCGGCCTCATGAGTTGTAAGTAAATGAATGCTTTCTTCAAAACTCCTGTTAGCTTATGATGATGGATGATTTATCGATACGTGGTTGTTGCCCGCCTCGCAGAATGCTGTTGCCCTCAAATTTTACGCTTTGATCGATGTTTTTTACCGCGGCAAAATCTGCCTCGTCAATTTGTCCGCTTTGCGCGAACGCGGTGATGGCGTTACGGTAAGTGATCAGTTCGATATCCTGATCGCTTAAGCCACGGGCTTTCATCAAGGCCGCGGTTTTTGGCACCGCCAACGGATCGCTAATACCCCAATCGGCAGCCGAATTAATCATTATACGTTCTGATCCGTATTGTTTTGCTACCTCAACCATCCGCTCGTTACCCATTTTGGTGAACGGGTAAATAGTGAATGCCGCCCAAAAACCACGATCTAACACTTCTTTAACCGTTTCCTCATTGTTATGGTCGATGATCACACTATACGGATCGATGCCGTGCTCAATAGCGATATCCATACTGCGTTGGGTGCCTTTCTTTTTATCGCGGTGCGGAGTGTGTATCTGCACTGGTAAGCTGGCCTCTTTAGCCAGTTCGAGTTGCAGGCGATAGTATTTTTCTTCGGCAGCGGTTTGGTCGTCAAAGCCGATCTCACCTATACCTACCACACCTTCTTTATAAACAAACAGCGGCAAAATTTCCATTACCTGCTCGGCAAGGGCTTCATTATTCGCTTCGCGCGAGTTAAGGCCGATGGTACAATAATGCTTGATACCGAACTGCGACGAACGGAACCTTTCCCAGCCAACCAGGCTGTTGTAATAATCTCTAAAACTATCAACACCGGTACGTGGCTGTCCCAGCCAAAAGGCGGGTTCAATTAATGCTACCACACCGGCATCGGCCATGGCCTGGTAATCATCAGTAGTGCGCGACGTCATGTGTACATGCGGATCAAAGAAACGCATCCCCTGTACGGCGCTTATATCAAAAAACTCGGGTTTTGCGCCCGGTGTTTGCTCCCTGTCTTCAAAATTGCTGCAACACATATCTTTATCTGTTTAATCGTATTCTTTTATTGGTTGATGAAGCTTTCCCAGCTTGTTTTTTTCCCTGTCGCCGCTTGTAAAACAGCGTTTTGGTTCAGCAGGTCTTTTGCAGGTTGGTAGTCGCTTTCGGTAATGGCCAAGGCAATGGCTTCTTTTTCGAGGCTATCGTTATTAACTATACCTATATTAATATCATCAAATATTTTATCGTCAATAAAACGGCCAACCAATCGCCATAGCATCGGGTCGGTTTTACGACCGGCCGCCCATCGTTCGCGGGCATAATCGCTTAGGGTATGGGCAAGCTCAATATTCGCCCGTTCATCCAAGCCTGTGATCAGGTCGAGCCGTTTTTCGGTGAAGAAGGCTTTCAGCACCAGTTGGTTCCATGCCGGTTGCGGCAGGTTTTCGGCCGGGTAGGGGTTATGGTACATTTGCGCTTCCAGCACAATACCTATATTACTGCGGTTACCTTCGGTACAGCGGTGTACCCATATTTCGGGGTAGGCCAGCAGCGGTAAAGCCGAATACAAAGCGACCAGCTCGTTCATTTCGGCTGCCAAAAAAAGTGTTTCTATGCTGCGCTGATAGGCACTCTTGTCAGTGGCGTCAAGTTGTAGCAACAGCCACACCCTTGCCAGCCTGTCAACCGACCAACCTTCAATGGAAAAATTCTTCCGGATAGCGGATAGTTCAGCGGCAGTTTCAGTACTGATATTGACGAGAGCCTTACCAGTTTTACGGGGCATCGCGGCAAACGCGCCATTAAATGCTGCTGCCGATACAGGTGTACCTGTTTGGGTTTGCAGCCAGCCCCGGGCATCCGGGCTAATATTTTGTATAATAATTTCCGTTAGGGCGGCCTTTAATCTTTCTACATCATAATTAAACATACAAAACAAATAGCAAGTGTTTAATAATTACGGGTTGGTAAATACGGTTAAGCTGCTATATAATTTATAAGCAGTGCGCCCGCAATAATAAGCAATCCAAAAAACTCCCGTGTTTTTTCAATGTAAGGTTTCTCGGCTTGCATGGTTTCAACCAGGCTTGGTTTGTTATATTTCGTTATCCAGTCGCGCACGCCATCTTTAGCAAAGAAAAGCAGGGCGGCATATACCAGGTAAAAAGCGATAAGTAATAAATATATTACAGGATAGAACTGGCCGAAAGCCACTAAACCGCAGCAAATAGCGGCACTCAAGTAAATAGGTACCCAAAGCCATGGGTCAACATCGTTTAGGTTGAGGTAGGCGAAAACCACAAACGAAAGGCAGAAAATAATGTTTATAATAATCAGGAACATAACTAATTAGCTAAATTAAATGTAGGGATACTTAATAGGTAACCCACCGGTTTTTGCCTTATATGCCGATAGGTTAATAGCAAATTTATGAAATTAACCTTAATACAGGTATCCTGCGAAATCGTTTTATTAGCGTATTGAGGTAATAAGGCATAATTAGCGCTAATATCGCTTAGGTTAATATATATTAGGGTATTGATAAATTGCTTGCAGGCAGCCGGATATTTTATAGAAAATTAACACAGAAATATAAGCAACAACATATAATTTATTACATTGGTAGGGTTGAATGTCAGTGTATAATTTATATAGTGTAGATGATGCCGAATTATTACGGCAGTTAAGTGAGGGAAGCAGGCGCGCGTTCAATAATTTGTATTATAAATATTGGAAACATGTTTACAATGCAGCTTATAAACGCCTCAACAATGCCGACCAGGCGCAGGATGTTGCACAGGATGTTTTTGTACAATTATGGACGAGGGCTTCAACAGCGCCCATTGATAATTTACCGGCCTATTTACTGGTAGCGGCACGTAACAGTGTTTTTAAGCACCTGGAAAAAGAAAGCAGATACGCGGCCCTGCCCGATACTGTCGACCAACTGAAGAGTGCGCATGGCGAGGCCGATTCGGGCATGTTGCACGAAGAATTTGTGCAGGCTTTTAATGATCTGGTAAACGCGCTGCCCGAACAGCAGCGAATAATATTCAAAATGCGATACGAAGAAGATCTTTCGAGCCAGCAGATTGCCGAAATTTTGAATTTGTCCCCAAAAACCGTCCGTAATCAAATCGGGAAATCGTTGGCTACAATAAAATCATCGCTTTTATTGCTCAATGTCCTATTATTCTTTTGTGTCGATAGGTAAAATGCCCATCAATTTGTCTCAAAGGGTGATCTTGAAATCAAGTAAATCCAATAATCTTATTAATCATGGTCCTTGTCAAGGTCTTTGTATACACTCTATTGTTAATTCTGTTTTAAAAAATTAAAAATATTTTCATTTTGAATGGGCTATTTTCATTTTTACGACTCATGTAGTTATAAAATGATAAATGGAAGAGCTTAACAGACGATATTTTCTGGAAATATTAAAGAAATACAGACTTGGTACCGCCACCGCCGAGGAAGTGAAATTTCTGGAAAAGTACTACGACCTGTTCGAAGTAAACGAAGATCAGATCACTGCTGAAAACGAACAGGAGTACGATCATATCAAATTGGCCATCAAACAAAATGTTGATGAGCGGGTAGACCAGTTCAATAAACAATCGCGTGTTAGAGGTGTACGTTCGGCATGGGTTAAATACGCTGTGGCAGCATCTGTATTGGTGTTTTGCAGTGTTGCAGGTTATTTCATGCTGAATAAAAAGCATCGTGAGCAAACAGTGCAAACTGTAGCCGATATTAATCCCGGCGGAAACAAGGCCGTGTTGACTTTAGCTAATGGTAAAAAGATAGTACTGGATGATATTGCCAAGGGCGAGATAGCTAAACAAGGCGGTGTGAGCATCTCTAAAACTGCCGATGGTCGTATCGTTTATACAGCCGCTACTGGCGATGCTTCGGACGAGATCAGTCAAAACGTATTTTCAACGCCTAAAGGCGGGCAGTACCAGGTTGTACTGCCCGATGGTACTACCGTGCTTTTAAACGCGGCATCTTCATTAACCTACCCATCTGCCTTTACCGGTAACGAACGTTTGGTTACCCTTACCGGCGAAGCTTATTTTGAGGTTACCAAAAACAAGGCTATGCCTTTCAGGGTGAAAACAGGCTTGCAAACCGTGGAGGTATTAGGCACCCACTTTAATATCAATGCCTATCCGGATGAAAGCGTAATAAAAACCACACTGGCCGAAGGCTCGGTTAAGGTATCGGTTCCTTATCAGTCGGTAATTATTATTCCGGGGCAGCAGGCGGTTGCCGGTAAAACGGCGGTTGCAACTATCGCCAAACACACTATCGATCTGGATAAAGAACTGGCCTGGAAAAATGGGGTATTCTCTTTTGAGAATGATGATATCCGCTCTGTAATGCGGCAGGTAGCCCGCTGGTACGATGTAAATGTGGCGTACGAAGGCGCGTTTCCCGCGGATGGCTTTAACGGCGAAATATCCCGCGACAGCAAGTTATCTGAAGTAATAAAAATACTGGAATACAATAACGTAGATATAGCTCTTGATGGGAAGAATATGAAAGTATCCTACAAGGCATCTGCAAGTAAAAAATACTAAACAACTAATTAACTGATTCTTTAACGCTTAAAAATTGCCGATGATAGGAACGCTACATACAATAGTTTAAAACCCCATAATGACAAAAAAAGCCGAAAGCCTCTCACCGCTTTCGGCCCAAAAAAGGTCGAGCAGCAAGATGTTGATGCCAAGCTGCATTTATTAACCCCAATCTTATTCAAAAGTATGAAATTAACTCTTCTTTACAATTCCGTATGCTCAATACGGAGGGTAAAGTGCAAATTATTTATGGTCATGAAATTGACTGTTCTTCTTTTAATTATAGGTTCACTGCATCTTTCGGCAGCCGTTTACTCGCAAAATGTAACCATTTCGCGGCATGATGCCTCTTTGGAAACTATTTTTAAAGATATAAAGAAGCAAACCGGATACCTCTTCTTTTATACCAGCAGTGTAAATGTAAGCACACCAAAACAGGATGTTGATCTGAAGAATGTACCACTTACCGAAGCGCTTAATACCTGCCTGGCTAATCTTAAGCTTGTATATACCATAGTTGATAAAACGATAGTGATACGTAACCGTGGAGAAGGTGACCTGCAAATAGCTACCACTGATAAAAAGATACAGGTAAGCGGTAAGGTAATTGAAACCGAAAATAAAAACCCCATCGCGGGCGCTACCATTGCCATTAAAGGTAACAAGGCTGTATGGGCGCAAACTAACGATAAAGGCGAATTTAAAATAAATGCCGAAGTTGGCGATGTGCTGATGGTTAGCTTTTTAGGTTTTAAACCTAAAGAAGTAAAAATTACCGATAACGAGTTTTTAACGATAAGCCTTGATGTGCAGGTAACTGCCATGAATGATGTGGTAATTACCGGTTACCAAACCCTTAAGAAAGAAACGTATACAGGTAACGCGGTCACCATAAAAGGCGATGACCTGCGCCGCTTTAACTCAACCAGTTTACTGAAAGGTGTGCAGGCTTATGATCCTTCGTTCAGAATATTGGATAATAACCTGGCAGGATCAAACCCCAATGCTTTGCCCAATATTAATGTAAGGGGAGCAACCGCGCTGCCTTCTATAACCGATAATGTGCTCGATCGTAATAACCTGGCCAGCAACTATAACCTGCCTACGTTCATTTTGGATGGTTTTGAAGTATCGCTGCAAAAAATAACCGATCTGGATATTAACCGGGTGGAAAGCGTTACCATATTAAAAGATGCAGCAGCTACGGCTGTGTATGGTTCGAGGGCTGCAAACGGTGTAATGGTTATTGTTACCAAAGCGCCGATACCGGGTAAGCTGCAACTCAATTACAATTACGAGCTATACGTAAACGCACCCGACCTGAGCGCTTACCATGTGCTAAACGCCACCGAAAAACTGGAATACGAAAGGCTTGCAGGGTTATATAACTATGGAGGTATCACCGGTGGTTCGGCAGATGAGATACAGCAGAACTATTACAATAAACTTAAAAATGTGGTGAGCGGTGTTAATACCTACTGGTTATCACAACCGTTGCGCAATTCGTATGGGCAAAAACATTCTGTTTATGCGCAGGGTGGCGATTCAACATTCAGGTATGGTATAGATCTTCGCTATCAAACCGATCCGGGTGTAATGAAAGGATCTGACCGTAACCGCTATACCGGTGGTATGAGCTTTACCTATAACCCAAGCAAGAAACTTATACTGCGTAATGATCTGAGCATTAGCCAAGTGAGCAGCAATAACTCAAAATACGGCGATTTTGCTACCTACGTGTACATGAACCCGTATTACCCTATCACTGATGCCAACGGTAATATTATACGTGAACTGGCCAACTGGAACGTAAACACCGGCGGGCAGGGTGCCGATCAATACCAAAACCGCCCGGTTTATAACCCGTTGTTTGAATCAACATTGGGTAACTTTGATAAATCGTCTTACCTCGAAATTATCAACGCCTTCTCGGCCGATTGGTACATCAGCCCGGTATTCAGGCTGAAGGGTGTAATGAGCTTAACCAAGGTTAAAAGCACTGCCGACCAATTCCAGTCGCCTTTAAATAACGAGTTCTATGAAGGCCCCGCAAGCGAGATCCAAAATCGAGGCCGTTACCGTTACGCCAGCGGTGATCAGCTTTCTCTGGATGGTAACGTGCGCCTGTTATATAATAAACAAATTAACGATCACTCGCTCAACTTTAACCTGGGGGTTAACGTAACGTCGGACAAGTTTGACGACAAGAACATTGAAGCCCGTGGCTTTACAAACGACAGGTTTACCAATATCGGTTTCGCCCGTACCTATACGCCTAATTCGGCGCCGTATGGTAACGTATCATTAAACAGGCTGATCGGTACTTTCTTTTCGGGTAACTATTCCTTCAAAAACAAATACCTGCTCGATGTAAATTACCGTTTGGATGGTTCATCGGCTTTTGGCAGCGAACGTCGTTTTGCGCCGTTTTACAGCGGTGGTATAGGCTGGAACATGCACAAGGAAGCATTTATGGCCAATACCGGCATATCAAGGTTGAAACTGACAGCGACGGCAGGTTTAACCGGCTCGGTATCTTTCCCGGCTTACTTGTCTAAATCAATATATAGTTATCAAACATCCAACTGGTATTCAACAGGTATAGGTGCTTTGGTTAATGGCTATGGCAATGAGAATCTGGAGTGGCAAAAAACAATCAATTATGATTTAGGTATCGATTTTGGGTTGTTTAAAGACCGATTGCTTATCAATCCACGCTATTACCATAAGCTAACCAAAGGTTTGTTAACTGATATTAACCTGTCGCCATCTACCGGTTTTACTACTTATAAAGAAAACCTTGGCGATATGCTGAACGAGGGTTATGAGCTTTATGTAACCGTGAATGCCTACCGTTCAAAAGACTGGAACATTAACCTTATTGGTAACCTTGCCCATAACACCAATAAAATAGTAAAGATTGCCAGTTCATTAAAGGCCTATAACGACAGGATTGACGACTTGCAAACCAGTAATCCTGACTTTAAGGGTACGCCGCTGTTGCGTTATAATGAGGGGCAATCGCTCAATACCATTTACGCTGTACGCTCGCTCGGCATCGACCCGGAAACAGGCAGGGAGATATACGTGAAAAAAGATGGTTCTATCACTTATGATTATGATGTGAAAGACACCCAGCCGGTTGGCGACGAAACGCCTACTGTGGCCGGTAACTTTGGCGGTAATATTACTTACAAGCAGTTTCAGTTAAGCTTTAGCATGTATTACAGGCTCGGCGGACAAATGTATAACCAAACCCTGGTTGACCGTGTTGAAAATGCCGATCCCCGTTTTAATGTTGATCGCCGCGCCTTGGAGCAGCGCTGGATAAAACCGGGTGATGTTACCTTCTATAAAAATATAGCCGATCTGGGTACAACATTCGCCACATCGCGCTTTGTACAAAAAGAGAACCTGTTGGAGCTGCAATCGGTAAACCTTTCTTACGATCTTAAAAAGGAAGTAGCCAAACGCATCGGGTTCCAAAGCTTACGGCCATCCATAGCCATGAACGATGTATTCCGTGCATCAAGTATCGAAATTGAACGGGGTATCAATTATCCGTTCGCCCGCAGAGTAACATTTTCATTATTAGCCACATTTTAAAATCAGCAAATGAAGAAGTTTATATATATGATAACAATGCTGATGGCCTTTACATCATGCAATAAGTTTCTGGATGTAAAACCGGAATCGCAAATAGATAAAACAGAGCTTTTTAAAACAGAGGAAGGTTTTAAAGAGGCGCTAAACGGAGTATATGTTTTGTGCGCTTCTACCTCATTATACGGCGAAAACCTAACTTTTGGCTACCTGGATATTATGGCCCAAAACTATGATTTTAACGATGCAGGTTATCGCCGGATAGAAAAGTTTGATTATACCTATCCCGACATGATCAACCGCAACTATACTATCTGGGTTACCATGTACCGTGCCATTGCCAATTGTAACAACATCCTCGAAAATATAGATGCTAAAAAAGCGCTGTTCAAGGGTAATAATTACGAGTTGATAAAGGGCGAAACCTTAACCTTACGTGCCTACCTGCATTTTGATTTGCTGCGCATGTTCGCGCCATCGTACAAAAGCAACCCGGCAGCTAAGGCCATACCTTACGTTACAACCGTAAGCACCAAAAGTACCAAGTTCTCTACCGTTACCGAGGCTTTGGATAAGATGATTGAAGATCTTAAAGCCGCGAAAGTCTTGCTTAAAACCAGCGATCCAATATTGTCCGGCTATTCTGTTGGCTACCCTGATGATGTGGGCAACCCCGAGGTGAACAATCCCGAATTGTTTTTACAGAACAGACGCCACCGTATGAACTATTACACTGTGTGCGGCGAACTGGCACGTATATACCTGTACAAAAACGATATGGTGAACAGCCTGGCTTCGGCAGAAGAAGTGATCAAATCAAATCGCTTCCCGTGGACAAATGGTACTGATTTTAATGAAAGCGATATTACCAAACGCGACCGTATATTTTACAAAGAGCTGGTAAGCGCATGGTACATTAATGATAATGGTCAAATTAAAGATGATCTGACCAGGCTGTATTCAAACAGTAACCCCTCATTTACATCTACCGAAACACAAATTGATGATATATATGAGGCCGGGCAATCAGGCGGTAGCGACTGGCGGGCACGTATGTGGTTCTTTAAAACAAAGATTACCTCAAGCACTACTACCCGTGCCTTACTGCAAAAGTATATTAACAACACCGCACCCATCAAAAACCGCCATCCGTTGGTTGCACCGGCTATGCGCCTGAGCGAAATGTATTACATAGCGGCCGAAGCAAGCTTTGACAGCAATATTGCGCAGGCGCTTGATTATTACAATACCGTAAGGAAAAACAGGGGTATTGGCGATGATATTACCGGCGTAGCCAACAAGAACGAATTTATTGATCTGCTGATCCGTGAGGCACGTAAGGAGTTTTACGGCGAAAGCCAGTTGTTTTATATGTATAAGCGCTTAAATCACGCTGTTATTTCTTCAACGGCTTTAAACATAGCCCCGTCTGATAAAATATTCGTGTTCCCGATACCGGTTGATGAAGGCGCTTACAGTAACAATTAATTATTACTAAGATGAAAAAATATATAGTTTTTGCTGTAATTGCCTGCACAATGCTGTTTGCATGTAAAAAGGATGGCAAATTATTTTACAGCAGTGATGATAACATTTATTTAAACTACCGCACTACCGATACGCTAACCTATTCATTTGCCTATACACCCGGTATAGAAAAAGACACCGTTTGGGTACCCGTTATTATATCAGGCAACAGGGTCGATCATGATCGTACCTTCAAGTTTACCGTTATTGATAAGGGAACCACGGCCACCAGCCCGCTGCATTACGAGCCGTTAAAAAGCAGCTATGTAATGCCTAAAGATTCGGGCGTGGTGCATGTACCCGTAATAGTTAAGAACATTGATACTTCGCTAAATAACAAATCTGTGATACTCACGGTTCGAGTATCCGGCGATGGCGATTTTAAAAATGGTATTCCGGATAGCCTGCGTACAAAAACCATATTATTTTCAAACAGGTTAGAGAAACCTAACTGGTGGAATATTAAATGGGAGGGTGAAATTGGGCAGTATAGCCGTACCAAGCATCAATTATTCCTTATCTCATCGGGCACGCGCGATCTGATCAATCTTTTTGATGGCGACCCCAATTTCCAGATTCCGCGTAACCTGTATTATATAGAAAACACGCGCATTTTTCTGCGCGATGCTTTTGCATGGGTTAATAAATACCCGGAGAAAGGGTACGTCATCACCAAAAAAGATGGTACCGCCGATTATGAATTTTATAATATAAACGCGCCGACTAAAAAATACCTGTACAAGTATTTTCCATCAAACAAGCTATACTTTTTTATTGATAGTGAAACCGGCGACATTATTGAAATGCCTTAATGCCTAAACAAACAACATCATGAAGTTTAAATCATTTTTTGCATATATAATTATTATTTTGGCTGTTTACTCCTGTAAAAAAGACCTGGGTAATTACAGCTACTCGCCGCCAACAGAGCCGGAGGTAGTTAATT
The DNA here is from genome assembly GCF_059418565.1 of Mucilaginibacter sp. GW821-FHT07G05. NCBI lineage: Bacteria > Pseudomonadati > Bacteroidota > Sphingobacteriia > Sphingobacteriales > Sphingobacteriaceae > Mucilaginibacter > Mucilaginibacter sp. GW821-FHT07G05. Next base: position 168,308 of record NZ_JBWKQC010000001.1, read on the forward strand.
TTAAGGATCAAACGTTTGATGCCATTGTAGGCGATACACTGGTACTGCAACCGTATGTTGAGTTAAAGGGTGCCGATGCCACGAAAGATCTTACTTACGATTGGGAAATACTGGTTGATGAAGAGGCCCGTGCAGATCATTACACAGGCTATCCGCTTAAAATTGTGTATAACCTTGGCCCCAAGGTACGTACCGCTAAACTGACCATTACTGATAAACGTAACGATATCAAATACTTTTATCCGTTCAAAATATCAGGCCAAACGCAATTCTCTAAAGGTATAACTGTTTTAAGTGTAGATAACGGCATTACCAAGCTCTCGTTCATTAAACCGGATAGTGTTACGGTTTTGAGCAACTTGTATTTTGCCCTGCATGGCGAAAATTTGCCTGCCGAACCTTTGCAATTGTTCGCGAGGCCGCTGCCATACCAACCCGGCACTGTAGAAGATTATTGGGTTATATGCGGCGATAAAACAAAAAGCAGTGTAGTGATCAATGGCAGTACAATGCTTAAAAAGCGTGACTTCCGCGATCAATTTTTTGCCGCGCCCACTGAGGTTAACCCCGAGTATTTTGAAGCAGCAAAAGGCTATGCTACCGGCATCATAAATAATAAACTATACCTGAGCATCACCCAAACCGCGCCATTTGCCGAAGATTGGGGTAAGTTCTCTAATCCACAGGCCGGCGATTATGAATTGTCGAAATTTTATGGCAATACCAATAGTTTTTATTTTGGGTTCGATAAAAAGAGCAAGGCATTTGTGTCGTTCAGTAGTGAAGGCGCCTATTTAGGCACCCAGTACGATGTTGACGGTAAAGCCTTCGACCCAACCAATATTGGCATGAGCGATTTGTTATATATGCAGCCGGTATCGGGTAATACCTATGCTTTTTTTAAGGATAGCGATGGACAGGTTATAGAATTATCATTCAACATTAAAATGGATAATTACGCGGTAGAGCGGGTAATAGCGCCAAATTATAAAAGAGTGTTCAAAGGCGCTTCGCTGGTTAATGCCGATACCAAGTGGCAGCGCTCTTATGTTGATGTATTCTACTTTACATCAAACGATAAAATATACCGATACAATCCCATAAATCAGGATCTGCGTGCTTTGGATGCTAATTTTGGCGGTAAAAAGGTAACCACCTTAAAACTGAACGCCGATGCCACCGTGCTAACCGCGGGAGTAGAGGGCGCTATCATGATTTTGGATGTAAGCGTGGGCGTTAACGGCCGTATCAAGAAAACCATTAATGGCATACCGGGCACACCTGTTGATGTTGTATCAAAAAACTAAACCTTATCATTTTAAACAGATCATGAAATTTATAAAGAGTTTAATATTGCTGATGAGCCTGCTGATGGCTGTATTGGTAATAGCATCGTGCAGTAAATCGAAAAGCAAAACTGATGAAGTAGAAATTGACCCGGAAGGCGCTCCGCCCAAAGTATGGAAAGAACACTGGGGATACCATCACCAGGTACTGGACAGGGTGTATTATGATGAACATCTTGCTTTGTATTACGATAATAACATGGACAGATCAATTACCTGGTTAAACAAGGCCATGTCTGATTCATGGGCTTATGTGATTGAAAACTACGGCACTTTCGGTACAGATAAACGCTTGTTTGTAATATGCCATAAAACGGTAGATACTACCAATAATTTAGGCGGCGGTCACCCGGCATCGTACATGGATGCATCGCACGACAACCGTAACGTAATTGATAACGGCTTGGGCAGCTGGACATACCCAACCGGTGAGCAGATCGGTTTACCTATCCACGAGATCGGCCATATCGTGGCAAACGCGTCATTCGGCAGGCAGCATGAGGACCAGAACATTTGGGGGGATAGCAAATTCGCCGAAATATTTGTTTACGACGTATTGCTGCACATTGGCAGGGAAGATGAAGCCTCACGGGAGTATTACCAGATGCAAAATACTTACGATACCTTTCCGCGGCCAAATACACAATGGTTCAAAAACTGGTTTTACCCCATCTACAAAAAATATGGTGGCGGTAAATTACTAAGCCGCTATTTTGAAACGTTATCGAAAAATGTGGAGAACAGGGATTTGAACTGGGGCGAGTTCATCCACTTTTGGAGTGGCGCGGCAGGTGCCAATCTTAAAGAGCAGGCAACCATCGCTTTCGGCTGGCCGGATGAATGGGAGGCGCAGTTCAGGCAGGCTCAAAAAGACTTTCCGAACGTAAAATATGATTATTAAACAGGTTAGATTTAACCTGTTGTACCACACCAAATAATAAGCTGTAAATAATTGTTTATGAAAAAGTTACTGTTAGTATTATTGTCGGTTTTTACCCTGATGCAGGCCATGGCCGATGGGGGTAAAAAACCTGCGAAAAAGATCCCGCTGCGGGTGCTGTATGTGGGCTATGACCCACGGAAACCTATGCCTGAAAAATTGGTGTACTACATGACCACCGATGACAGGTATGCCGAGATATACAAAAACAGGATGCCCGATTTTAAGGCTTTTTTGCAAAACAACTTTACTAATGTTGGTGTGGTTGATGTGGCCGATTATAAAGCCGAAATGTCAAACCTGTACGATGTAACTATTGTGGATGCCGGGCCAATTCAGTTGCCTGCCAATTTCGACAGACCAACTATACTGATAGCGGCTATGGCACCTAATGTGGGCTTGCCTATCGGTTTAAAGTTTGATTGGTATTGCCAGTGCCTGGATGACGAAGCCTTAAACGTACGTACCCGGCACCCAATTTTTAATACGCCTAACAAGGTAAACCTAACCATGGTTACCAAACCCACGCCCGAGTCGTTTTTTAACGGCTACCAGGCACTTACAACACCTAAGCAAATGCCGCGCTGGAAGGTGGTTACCGAAGGTTTTTCTACCAATACCAAATACCTCATCGGTATGGTTTCGCATGGCGAAGGCTTTGACGATTCGCCCGATGCGGAGGCTATTTCGGGTGGTGTTTGCTTGAAAAATGCCGAGGCTGTGGCTTTGGGCCGGCAGGGTAATTACTTTATGTGGGGCTTTGCGGGTTCACCCAATTTTATGACTGCCGAAGCCAAACTGGTTTTCATAAACACGGTTTGCTACATTAAAAAATATGATCACAAGCCCGCTATCGTTAAAAAGGTACAGATAGAAAGCCGCGGCGGCATCGACGAAAAGATATACCGGTTGGATGAAAAGCAGTATAAAGCAGCCATCGCATCGCGTATTGAGGGTAACAAGCGCATGCTTAAATTACAGCAGGACCTGCGCGATAAGCAAGCTAAGGGTGAAGATATTGGCCGTGCCAATGAAATGTTTTTGAAAATGCCGGTGACTAACGATACGCAATCATTTGAGGACTACCTTAAAGGTTACGCATCACCCGAATTATTCGCCCAATTTGGAACTAACACGGCTTTGTATCACAAATATTATCGTGATAACTATGAATACTTTTACCCTTCTGACGCGTACTCGCTGCAACTGGATACCGATGCCCAAAAGTTAGGCATATCAAACCGCAGCACGGCTATATTAGACAAAAGCATCAAAATGCTGGAAAGCAATGAAGATGCCGCCATGGCACAACGCATTTTAGAACGTTACACTACCGAAAAATTCACCACTGCCATCGAATGGAGAAACTGGTTTGATAAGAACAGAAACAACCTTTTCTTCACGGAAGCAGGCGGCTTTAAGTTTATGGTGAATACTTACGGCGCTTTATCAATGATACGCAAACCTGCGAAAATTGAATTAGCCGCCGAAACCACCGCAGTAGCACCAAGCCTGAAAGATCCGGTGATTGTAACTGCCCGCATTGCACCCGGTAAAGAAAAAGGTACCAGCCAGATAACAGTGAATGCCAACATATTAAAAGGCTGGCATATCTACGCTTATCTGCCTAAAGAAAGTCCTTTCATTCAAACTGAAACCCTGCTTGAACTTCCGGCAGGAGCGAAGCAGCAAGGTGACTGGCAAACCTCGGCCCCGGTTGCCTTTGAGGGTGGTGAGGGCATATTCGTATTTGAAGATAATCCCTCATTTACCATAACGGTGAGTAATGCCAAAGTTGGTTCGGTGATAAAGTGCGGTTTGTACTACCAGGTATGTGATAAAAACAAATGCCTGCAACCAACAAAGAAGCTGATTGATGTTAAGGTGTTGTAAATCATTTGTATATATGAAATTTTTCAAGCTGGCAGCAGTTGTTTTACTTGTCTTTAACATAGCGACCTTTAGAGTGCATGCAGTCGAAAGTGTGCATGCGCACAAATACAATACAAATAGATTACTGTGTGATAGTACCAAGGCCACAATTTTTTCGGCATTTGAATACGCGGATACAGCGGGGCACAAACAAAAGCTTAATTCTATCAAAGGTAAAAAGGCTACACTGGTGGTTTTTTGGGCGAGCTGGTGTTTCCCTTGCCGAAAGGAAATTCCGGCTTTAAAGGAGCTTTACAGCGAGTATAAAGATAAAGGCTTATCCATAGTAAGTATTTCGGTTGATGAAAAAGCATCGGCCTGGAAAAAAGCGGTTAGCCAGGAAAAGATGCCCTGGGTTAACCTTGCCGATCCGGGTAATGCCGCGGCCATCAGCACAAAATATAATTTAAGCGGTGTACCCGCCATGTTCCTGTTAGATGCCGATAACAATATCCTGCTTACCGATCCCGATTTGGCTGCCGCCGAAACGGGTATCAATCAGCAGGTAAATGCCAATAAATAGCCTAAACCGATTCGTTCTTTATAGTTAATTAGTTTCCCGGCATCATGTGTGGTTTGATGCCGGGTTTTTTACACATCCATTAATAATTACACCGGGTTGATGGCCGTAATATACCCTGCTATCGTCTTATATTTATAACATGAAAAAACTTCAACTATTTGTAGTTGTATTATTCGTAATATTATTACCATCAATTATTTATGGTCAAAAATTTGATCGTAAAACATTGGAGGTTACATTGCGCAAAGCAATAGAAAAAGCTTATCCGGCCAGTGTGCGGATGTGGGGTTTCGATACCGTATCAAAAATGCAGATGAGCGCGCAGTTCAGCGGCGTGGTGGTGACTCAGGATGGTTATATACTTACCGCCGCGCATACAACCGTAGTAGGTAAAACTTACAAGGTGGTGTTTCCCAATGGTAAGGAAGCCATCGCGTTGGCATTAGGCCGTATCACTTACGAGGCTAACCCTATAGCGCCCGATGTAGCCATGATGAAGATAATTACGCAGGGCAGTTGGCCATACGCCGAAATGGCCAGGTCATCAGCCTTAAAAGTGAACGAACCTTGTATCAGCATAGCCTATCCTGAAACGCTTAATCAGCGCTTACCATCAGTAAGGTTCGGGCGGATTACTAATATGAAGAATGATTTAGGCTTTGTACAATCAACCTGCATTATGGAACCCGGTGATTCCGGCGGCCCGCTTTTTGATTATATGGGGCGGGTGATAGCCCTGCACAGCGCCATCAATGTTGATGAAGCTACCAACTATGAAATTCCTGTTGATTATTACCGTACCTACTGGTCGGCCTTAAATAAGGTTGAAGATTATAAAGCCCTGCCTGTTCAAAAAGATTCTGTAGATGCTGATCCTTTCGCAAATAAGATCCTCGCTATACCTGCGCTAACAAACGTTAGCGAACAGTTTAAAACAGACCTTTCAAAATTGGCCGGCAATACCATAAAAATCACCAGCACGATAGCCGCGCATCAACAAAGCATTAATGGTACAACGCTTTGGCTGGATGGTATGGGGCTTCCGTACAAAACAATTATCATCAGTAAAAGCTCTATGGTTGGTGATGAACCGATTATTTCTACTGGTGGGGGTAAGTCTTTTAAATTAAATATCTTAGCTCGTGACAAAACGAATGATATAGTGCTGCTGCAAGCACCTGCCGCTATTAAAAACGGTATAAAGTTAAACGCTGTAAAAAATGATACATTAGCCTTTAACGGGTTAGGTAAACTACTGTTATCGCCGCTGCCCGATACTGTTGGCGCGGTCAGTGTTTTGGGGAGTATGCAAATCAATCAGCCAAAAGTATTTAGCACAGGCTTTTTGGGCGCGGCAATAGCGTACAAGGAAGGGCCGCTGGTATTAACCCGTATTCAACCTAATTCACCGGCAAGTGAGGCCGGCCTCGAAATTGGCGACCAGGTGCTGAACATCAACGATAAACCCATGCAAAAGCCTGAAGACTATGGCGCTGAACTGCAAAAGTACTGGCCCGGCGATAAGGTAACATTCAAAGTATCGCATGCAGGTAATACACTCACCAAAGAGATCACGTTGATCAGCAGACCGTCAATGGCATCTAATCATCCTGCCGAAATGTTCGCGGGGGGTAAAAGCATAAGGAGGGACGGCTTTGAAAAGGTATTTACCCATGATGCCGTTATAAAAGCTACCCAATGCGGCGGCCCTGTATTTGATACCGACAGCAATTTTTACGGTATAAATATAGCAAGATTTAGCCGCACCAGTACGCTGGCAATCCCTGCCGCGGTTATCAGGCAACTTGTAATTAACGCGCTTAAAAATAGCAACACACAAAACTAAATCACAGAATAAACTGAACTCATAAAAGCATGAAAATTAAATTATTACTACTCGCATCTATAGTGCCGTTTATGGCGCAGGCGCAAAAGAAACCGCTCCCCAATTTTAGCCTTAACGCTAAAATTGGCCAGCTAAACAAACCGGCTAAGGCTTACATCGATTATATGGACAATGGCGCAAGTCACGAAGATTCGGCTGTTTTGGTGAATGGCGCGTTTCGTTTCGCAGGCCATGTATCGGGCAATGCTTACGCCCGTATGGCGCTCGACCATACAGGCGGCGGCAAAATGCGCGCGGTTTATACCGGCGATGTCATCTATTTTTACTTTGGCAAAGAGCATTTTACGGTAACTTCAAAAGATTCATTAGGCAATGCCATATTCAAAGGCTCAAAAATCTACGATGAATCTGAAGCGTACAACAAATACATTGGCGGTACTATTATGGCACTTAACAAGGCAGCCAATGCCGATTTTTCGAAAGGTACGCCCGAGCAGCAAAAGGATACAGCCTACATAAAAGCTGTAGATACCCGTTACCGTGCCAATATGGAAAAGCGTAACCAAAAACAACTACAGTTCGCTAAAGAACACCCAAACTCTTTCTTTGGCCTGGTAGCCTTATCAGAAGCAGCCGGTGGTAAGGTTGACGTGCCTAAAATTCAGCCGATATTCAATGCCTTCAACAAAAGCCTTAAGGCCACTGATGTAGGTAAAGAATTGGAGCAACGCATCAACGCCGCAGGTATCACCAAAATTGGCGATGTAGCGCCTATGTTCACCCAAAATACGGCCGATAACAAACCTGTTTCACTGGCCGACTATAAAGGCAAAGTTGTACTGGTCGAATTTTGGGCAAGCTGGTGTGGTCCTTGTCGTGCCGAAAACCCTAATTTAACTAAACAATACCAACTATATAAGGATAAGGGTTTTAACATCTTGTCGGTATCATTAGACAGTGAGAAAGGCCGCTGGTTAGAGGCCGTACAGAAAGACGCCCTGCCATGGACACAAGTATCCGACCTGAAAGGCTGGAACAATGCCGTTGGTCGCCTATACGGTGTAAGGGCGGTACCGGCCAGCTTCTTGGTAGGCACCGATGGCAAAATAATAGGCAAAGACCTCCGCGGCGAATCGCTTAATAAAAAACTGGAGGAGATATTTCCTAATTAGGGGTTAATAATTTTATGTCATTTCGAACGAGGAACGAGGAGAAATCTTCTTCACCACGCAAAGCGTTGACTTTGATAAAGCAGAAGATTTCTCTCTACGTTCGAAATGACAGCGTTTTCAATCAAATCAACATCATATCAAAAAGAGCGGTTGTGCCGCTCTTTTTGCATTTTACAGGCACGCAATCCAATATTATAGCGTTACTTAGCTGTAATACGTACAATAATGTTTGGGTGTGCAGGCCCATTTAACATATTTTAACAATTAAATCTTACATTTCTTTAGCAAAAAGATGCTGCACTGTTTAAGTTTGCCTACCAAATAATAAAAAGCATTTAATGGAAGAATTAAATAGTAATACCGGGCACTTAGCGCAGAGTGCTGTTGCTGGTAATTCATCGTACTCAACAGATATCAGGGCTATTAACGAGATGATAGAGCGTGAAAGCGCCTTTATCGACTTGTTGAAGATGGAGATGGATAAAGTGATCGTAGGACAACGATACATGGTAGAACGTTTGCTGATCGGTTTACTGGCTGATGGGCATATTTTGCTGGAAGGCGTACCAGGTTTGGCAAAAACTCTGGCCATCAATACCCTTTCAAAAGCCATACAGGCCGATTTCAGCCGTATCCAATTCACGCCCGATCTGTTACCTGCCGATTTGGTGGGTACCATGATCTATAATCAAAAGAAAGAAGAATTTATCATTCGTAAAGGTCCTGTATTTTCAAATTTCGTACTGGCCGATGAGATAAACCGTGCCCCTGCAAAAGTGCAGAGCGCGTTGCTGGAAGCCATGCAGGAGCGCCAGGTAACCATTGGTGATAATACCTTTCCGCTGCCTACACCATTTTTGGTACTGGCTACCCAAAACCCTATTGAGCAGGAGGGTACTTACCCGCTGCCCGAAGCACAGGTTGACCGTTTTATGCTGAAAGTAGTGATCGGTTACCCTAATAAGGAGGATGAAAAGAAGATCGTTCGCGCTAATATTTCGCCGGGCGGTATGCTTAAACCAAACCCAATTATTAAGCCCGATGAAATTATAAGGGCCCGCAAGGTGGTTAGGGAAGTATATATGGACGAGAAGATAGAGCAATACATTATCGATATTGTTTTCGCTACCCGTTACCCTGATCAGTATAAACTGGCTAACTATAAAAACCTTATCAGCTTCGGCGCGTCGCCAAGGGCGAGTATCAATTTGGCGCTGGCATCAAAAGCCTATGCCTTTATTAAACGCCGTGGTTATGTAATACCGGAGGATGTGCGAGCTGTTTGCCACGATGTGTTAAGGCACCGTATAGGTTTAAGTTACGAAGCCGAAGCTGAAAACATGACATCCGAAGATATTATTACCGGGATATTGAACGCGGTAGAAGTACCTTAATAGCTATTATCTATGGCGAAGGATACCAAAGAGTTATTAAAAAAGGTTCGTAAGATAGAGATCAAAACCCGGGGACTGAGCAATCACCTGTTTTCGGGCGAATACCACTCTGCCTTCAAGGGGCGTGGTATGGCCTTTAGCGAGGTGCGTGAGTACCAGGTAGGCGATGAGATCCGCACTATCGACTGGAATGTTACCGCCCGTTTCAACCATCCGTATGTTAAAGTATTTGATGAGGAACGTGAGCTTACTGTAATGTTACTCATGGATGTAAGCGGATCGGAAAACTTCGGTACGGTTAACCAGTTGAAGCAGGAACAGGCTATTGAATTATGCGCGGTACTTGCCTTTTCGGCCATCCAGAATAACGATAAGGTAGGTGTGATCTTTTTTAGCGATAAGATTGAAAAATTCATTCCGCCCAAGAAAGGGCGCAGCCATATCCTGATGATCATTCGCGAACTGATCGACTTTAAACCCGAAAATAAAGGCACTAATCTGGCCGAAGCCTTGCGGTACTTTACCGGGGCTATCAAAAAGAAGTGTACCGCTTTTGTTATTTCCGATTTTATGAGTCCGGCTTTTGAGGCCGAGCTGAAGATAGCCAATAAGAAGCACGACATTATAGCCCTGCGCTTGTATGATAAGCACGAAGAGGAGTTTCCTAACCTGGGTTTGATTCCCATGAAAGATGAGGAAACCGGCGAGCTGGTATGGGTAAATACGGCAGATGCCAAAGTGCGCAGCTTCTTTAAAACCGAAGCTATAAAACGTAAAGCATTGTTAAGCGAAACCTTTAAAAGATCGGGTGTTGACGCGGCCGACATCGGCACGCATGAATCTTACGTAAAACCCTTAATGACATTGTTTAAACAGCGGGAAAGAAGAAGGTGATGAAGAGACAGTATTTCTATAATTTTCTTGTTTTAACCCTAATATCAACCTGCTTTTGCTTTAAGGCAGCAGCCCAAAACGTACAGGTTGAAGCCCGGGTAGATCAGCCAACCATCCGCATTGGCGATCAAACACGCCTGCGCCTGGTGGTGCATCAAGCGGTTAAAGAACGCATCAATTTCCCTGCGCTTACCGATACCGTAACCGGCAAGGTACAAATAGTGGAAACCCCAAAGGTTGATACCGTTTTTGATAAGGACAACCGTAACCTGGCAACCGTTACACATAGCTACATTATTACCTCGTTTGATGCGGGTACGTATACCATACCATCGTTTTCGTTTGGTTCGGGCGCGGCAGTGTTGAAGAGTAATGAGGTTACTTTGCAGGTACAATCGGTACAGGTAGATACCACGAAAGCCATTTTTGATATTAAGCAGCCTTTAGAAGTTAAGTATACTTTTTTCGATTGGCTGCGCGATAACTGGGTTTGGGTACTGATCGGTTTGGCCGTAGTATTGGCTATCATCGGCACTATATGGTACCTTAAAAAACGACCAAAACCGGTTGTGGAAGTGAAGGAAGTAAAAGAGGTTATTCCACCGCATACATTGGCGTTAAGCAAGTTGCATGAACTGCGCGATAAAAAGCTGTGGCAGCAGGATGCCTATAAACAATATCATATTGAGTTGAGCGATGTAGTGCGTGAGTACCTCGAAAAGCGTTACGTGATCAAAACGCATGAAAAAACATCAGAGGAGATCTTCGCGACGCTTAAATACATGGATATTACCGAAGAGAACCGCAATAAGCTGAGACAAATATTGTTACTGGCCGATTTGGTGAAGTTTGCCAAAGAACGCCCGCTGCCTCACGAAAATGAGCAGAGTATAGATAACGCGATCAGCTTTGTAACACAAACACAGCAGGCCAACGCGCCTTTGCGCAACGAGGAAGGAGGGGCTGATGCTCAACCTGTTTAAAAGCCTTGAGTTTGCGCATCCGGGTTTCTTTTGGTTGTTCGTACTTATTCCCATAATGATAGCCTACTATATATGGCGCGAAAAACATTTACAGGGAACCCTTAGCGTATCAGCCGTAAAGAGTTTTGCGCTACCGAAAAAGAGCGCGATAGCGCGCATGCGGCATTTGGGTATTGTGTTACGTGTGCTGTGTATATCGGCATTGATCATAGCGCTGGCTCGCCCGCAATCGTCATTAAGCTGGCAAAATACTATTACCGAGGGTATCGATATTGTTATCGCTTCGGATATTTCGGGCAGTATGCTGGCCGAAGATTTTAAACCGAACCGTTTAGAGGCTGGAAAAGAGATCGCGATAGATTTTATCAAGAACCGCCCCGATGACCGCATAGGTTTGGTGGTGTTCAGCGGTGAAAGCTTTACGCAGTGCCCGCTTACTATCGATCATGATGTGTTGATCAACCTGTATCAGGATATCAAAAACGGTATGATAGAGGATGGTACTGCCGTGGGCATGGGTTTAGCCACCGCTGTAAACAGGCTTAAAGAAAGTACCGCCAAAAGCAAGGTGGTTATTTTACTTACCGATGGATCAAATAATATGGGCTCGATACCGCCGGTTACCGCTGCCGAAATTGCCAAAAAGTTTGGGGTACGTGTATATACGGTTGGTGTGGGCACTAACGGATACGCGCCTTTTCCGTTTCAAACGCCAATGGGTATAAAGTATCAAAACGTACCGGTACAAATTGATGAGGCTACGCTGAACAAGATTGCCAATATTACAGGAGGTAAATATTTCAGGGCTACTAATAACCAGTCGCTTAAAAATATTTATGAGCGGATTGATAAGATGGAGAAGGCCAAGATTGATGTAACGCAATATCATAAAAAAACAGAGTGTTTTTTACCCTTCGCCATAGCGGCGCTGGTTTTCCTGTTGTTAGAATTTTTATCAAAGAACACCTTTTTAAAAGGAGCTTTAACTTAAAACCATGCTACGATTTGCACATACCGAATTTTTGTGGGGATTGGCAGCAGTTCCTGTTTTAATTATATTATTCATCGCCGTAACTACCTGGAAAAAACGCGCGATAATTGCCTTGGGTGATAAAGATGTGGTGAAGAAAATGATACCACAGGTTTCTTTTTCGAGGCCGTGGCTTAAATTTATCCTGTTCCTGTTGGGTTTTACCTTTTTAGTGATCGGTGCTGCCGATCCGCAGATAGGCTCAAAAATGGAAGAAGTAAAACGCAAAGGTGCCGATTTGATGATCTTGCTGGATGTATCGAACAGTATGTTGTCCGAAGACCTGTCGCCCAACCGTTTGGAGAATGCCAAGCGCGCCATAGCACAATTGATAGATAACCTGCACGACGACCGCATAGGCATTATCGTATTTGCCGGTCAGGCTTATGTGCAGTTGCCTATTACGACCGATTATTCGGCGGCCAAGCTATTTCTAAGTACCATCAATACCAATATGGTGCCTACACAGGGCACGGCAATAGGCGCGGCAATTGACCTGGGCATGCGTTCTTTCGATTTTAAGAATGGAACAGGCAAAGCCATGATAGTAATTACCGATGGCGAAAACCACGAGGACGACGCGGTAATAGCAGCCAAAAAGGCTATCGATAAAGATGTATCCGTACATGTGATCGGAGTGGGTTCTGAAAAAGGCGCGCCTATTCCAATTGTTCAAAATGGCAGGCAGGTTGGTTTTCATACCGATAGTGCCGGTAAAACGGTAATGAGTAAGCTGGATGAGAATATGTGTAAGGAGATAGCGGCGGCGGGCAGTGGTTCGTACGTGCGGGCATCAAACGCCAACAGCGGCTTCAATATAGTGATGGATCAGATAGGTAAGATTCAGCGTAAAACTTACGACAGCAAAAGCTTTAAGGATTTTGAAGACCGTTTCCAGTTTTTCCTGGGGTTTGCCTTTATATTGTTAATGGTGGAGTTCTTTATATCAAACCGCAAAAGTGTGCGATTGAGCCGTGTGAATTTATTTGAGGTGAAAAAGTAATGAAACAGTTAGTTTTTATCATATTATTTTTAGTGAACGGCACAGTGCTTTTTGCGCAGCAGGAAAAAAGCTACGTTAAAAAAGGCAATGAGCTGTATCAGCAAAAAAAGTATACCGAGGCCGAAGAGAATTACCGTAAATCGGTAGCTAAAAAAGAGAAAAATGTTGAGGGTAACTTTAACCTGGGCGACGCGCTCTACAAACAAAAAAAATATGCCGAAGCAGGCGATCAGTTTACTAAATTAGGTGAATCGGGCAATAAGGCTATGGCCGCTAAGGCTTACCACAATTTGGGCAACTCCCTGCTGGAAAATAAAAAGCTGGAAGAAAGTATTGAAGCCTACAAAAAAGCCTTGATGAATAACCCGAAGGACGATGAAACCCGTTACAACCTCGCTTACGCGCAGGAGAAACTGAAACAGCAGCAACAGCAGGATAAAAAGAACCAGAAAAATAAGGACAACAAGGATAACAAAGACCAAAAGAACAAGGATAAGAATAAAGACAATAAAGATCAGCAGGATAAGGATAAGAAGGACAAGGATAAAGACAAGAAAGATCAGAATAAAGATAACAAGGATCAGGATAAGAAAGACCAGGACAAAAAAGACGAGCAGGGACAGAAACCACAGCCAGATAAGCTATCGAAAGAAGATGCCCAACGGATGCTGGATGCCCTGAACAACGACGAAAAACAAACACAGGATAAACTGAAGAATAAAAAGTTAAAAGGGGTGAAAATGAACATCTCTAAAGACTGGTAATATTCTTACGCGTTTGCAAATTATAAATGAAGATCAGGTTTTATATATTAACGATATTACTATTTACGGCAACGCTGCTGCACGCCCAGGATGCCCGGCTTACAGCTACTGTTGCCAGCACACAGGTAGCTACCGGCGAACAGTTTGAGGTAATGTTTTCCATCAATACCAACGGCGACCATTTTGCCCCGCCTGATTTTAATGGCTTCCGGATATTGGCCGGTCCTAATATCTCTACCAGTATGAGCTCTGTTAACGGTGTTACTACCATGAGCAACTCCTACAGCTACTATATTATGGCCGAAAAGGAGGGGAGTTATACCATTGCACCGGCTACCATATTTGTTAACGGCCGCAGGTTAACATCAAACGGCTTAACTATAAAAGTGGTGAAAGGCAGGCCGGTACAGCAGCAACGCCAGCAAAATATGCAGGCTGGCGGTAACGCGCAAGCGGCAGCGCCGGCAGAGGCTGATATGGCTAAGAACCTGTTTATGCGTGCTGTTGCCGATAAAACCGACGTATACCAGGGCAGCCAGATAACGGTAAGTTACCGTTTGTACACCCGGGTCGACTTGCTTGATAGTCAGGTTGATAAAATACCCGACCTGAATGGATTTTGGAGCCAGGATGTAAAAAACAGCAAAGAGCAGCAGGTACGATGGCATATAGAAACTTATAAAGGCCAGCGTTATAATGTTGCCGATATTAAACAAACTATACTATTCCCGGAGCATGCGGGTAACCTCACGATTGATCCTTTGGGGATGACCTTTTTAGCACGTGTACCCGTTGCGCCGCGTAACGAGATCGAGGCTTTTTTTGGCGGTGGTTCTACCGAGGTAAAGCAAAAGGTAAAGAGCGCCCCGGTAACTATCCATGTAAAGCCACTGCCCGAAGCCGGTAAGCCCGAAAGTTTTACAGGCGCGGTAGGTAAGTTTAGTATTGAAGCCTCTATTGACAAATCTGAATTGAAAGCTAATGAAGCCATCAACTACAGGGTGAAGGTTACAGGTTCTGGTAATATCAAACTGTTTAAAGACCTTAGCACTAACTTCCCGGCTGATTTTGAAAAGTATGATCCTAAAATAACCGATACCATTACCGAAAGTATCAATGGCGTATCAGGAAGCCGGGTGTATAACTACCTGCTTATTCCGCGCCACCAAGGGAATTTTACTATTGAGCCGCTTAAGTTCACGTATTTTAATCCGAACACGAGCAAATATGTAACACTTACAACAAAAGCATTCCCGGTAAAGGTAAACAAAGGCGATAACGAAGCCAATGTAACCGCCTTTACAGCAGATAAACAGGATATTAAAGTACTGGATAAAGATATCAGGTATATCAAAACAGGTGATACCGAACTTGCCGAAGAAGGCGATGGTCTTTTCGGTTCCGGCTTATATTACTTATTGCTGGCCGTGGGGCCAATAGCATGCGCCGCCGCTTTTGTATACCGTAACAAAAACCGCAAACTAAACAGCGATGTGGTGAAGGTTAAAAGCCGCAGGGCGGGTAAAATGGCTGCCAAACATTTAGCCAGCGCACAAAAGCAATTGCAGGCCAACAATACCAAAGCTTTTTATGAGGATGTATTTAAAGGTTTGTATGGTTACCTGAGCGATAAGCTGAACATCAGTTATGCCGATCTGAACAAGGATACCATTGCATCTAACCTGAAAACACGGAACCTGGATGATCAGCTTACACATCAGTTATTGGATACGCTCGATCTTTGCGAAATGGCCCGCTATGCGCCGGTAACACACATATCGCAACAAGAGGTGTTCGACAAAGCTAAGGGCATTATTAACGATATTGAAAGCAAAATTTAACAGCATGAAACGGATATTATATATCATATTATGGTTGGCGCTGCCGCTGTTATCTTTTGCTGATAACAATACCTCGGCTTCCTTTAAAAAAGGTGACACGCTTTACGCCAAATCGAACTATAAAGAAGCGCTTGAAGTATACAAAAAATTGATTGGCGAAGGCTATCAATCGGCCGCCTTATATTTTAATATGGGCAATGCCAGTTACAAAACAGGCGATATCCCATCGGCTATACTGTATTACGAAAAGGCGCACAAGCTATCGCCCGGCGACGAAGATATCAGCTTTAATATACAATATGCTAACCAACGCACCACCGACAAGGTAGTAGAAGTGCCCGAGTTTTTCCTTACTAAATGGTGGAAGGGTTTTATTTTAGCAATGTCGTTAAATGTATTGTCTGTATTAAGCATTGTATTAGTGCTGTTGGCATCGGCAAGCCTTATTGTTTACTTTTTTAGCGAGGCCTTAACCCTTAAAAAGGGCGCGTTTTACACCGCTGTAAGTTTATTTATTATTGGTTTGCTGTTTGTTTTTATTGCCAACAGGCAGGCCGCTTATTTTGAAGACCACAAACAAGCCATTGTATTCACCGCATCGGTAACGGTTAAAAGCGCGCCTGCCGAAAAAGCGGGCAACTTATTCATACTGCACGACGGTACCAAAGTTAACGTATTAGAGACCAACAACGGCTGGGCAAAAGTTCAACTGGCTAATGGTAATGAAGGTTGGTTGAAGAGGAGTGATATTAAGGAGATATAATTTATTATAAAGAACGTGTAATTGCGAATATAGTGAAGTAATCACGTCGTGTTTTGGTGCGTTTTCTATCATTATCGTCATTGCGAGGAACGAAGCAATCTCTACTTAGGCTTAGTTTGTGCTGTGATTAACATCAGTCTGCTCTTGGGCGCAGTGCCCCATTACTGTTGAGGGCAAAAAGTAACAGACTAAGCGAAGCGATTTCATGAGTACATTTAAAAACAAACCAACAACGAATAAACCCTTATCCAGCAAAAGGCTTCTATGCCGCACGAGGCCATACCCTGCAAAACAGTCATAACTTAGGGCTGGAACTTTTGCCCCGCCGCTCATTTCCTTCCCTCATGCAACAAGTTCGCTATGCCCGCCTTTACGCTCATGGCCACCACAGTTCTGCCCGTTTTCGCCCGAAGCTATTTGCTGACGGTAAAGGAGACTTACGAAGTTTTTAAAACTTTGTAAGTCTTATGCTAAAAAGTGTCATTGCGAGGTACGAAGCAATCGCGAACTATACGGGGCGAACATGAATAGCTACGAGATTGCTTCGTACCTCGCAATGACACAGTTTATTACTTAAACAGTTTCGTTAACCAATGCTCTCCATTCGGTGAGTTCCGGGATGCCGGGTTTGCGTTTGCCGAACATCTGGAGGATCATTTCTCCGTCTTTGTCGAAAAGTTCTATCGAATTTACATCGCCGTCGGTTGATGGTTTTACTACGTGCCATGCCGCTGCTATGGCGTCTTCGCGCAGGTGCAGGTTAAATTCAGGGTCGAGTACGTTGTACCATGGCCCCATAGCAACCAGTTTGGTGATGTTACCGCTATGGATCTGGATACAGCCGTGGTTACCCACAAATATCATCACCGGGATTTGTTGTGCCGAACATTGCTCGAATATGCTTTTGGCCTTTTCTACATCTATCTCTTTGGCATAGCCTTCAGGCGATAAGCGTAATGCCTGTGTCCGGGTAACTTTGTATTTGCGCAGCAATCCAAAAAACTCGTGGCTGTCCTGCATCGCTTTCCATGCTTCGCCGAATGCTTCTTTTTCAATTGCTTCATCGGGCAATTCGGCAGGGGCCGTTCTGTTTGAGGCAGTGGTGCTTATGCCATTGTTCTCTTCATCTTTGTAGGCGGCTACCAGCTCATCGTAAGCGGCTTTGTCGCTTTTATCGGTCAGGTATATCTTATGTATAGCCACGCCCGATTGATCGAAGAATTGCAGGCTGTAACGGTCGTTCTCATTTACAGCGAAACCAAAATGCCAGTACTGCATAAACATACGCAGGTCAATATCCTCGCCTAAAACCAAACCGGCATGCGGGGAAAATGATACCTTTTCGTAAACGCCTTTGCGCTCGCTTACACAATATTCGTTACGGGTTAATGCCATTACGTAACCTAACGAGTTGATCTGTTTCAGCAGATTCTCAAAATCTTTTTTCAGTAACGTAACGGTTTCGCCCAAACCGGTGGCCAATAATTCGGCTTCGCTCACCGCCAGGTCGGCAGCTATTTCACGGATGCGCTTTTTGGGGTTGGCCAGTTTATATTCCTGATAACGTTCTTTTAGGGCGTTGATAGTAGTTTCCATATTTATGTATTTAAAGGGGTTTTGTTGTTGTCGTAAATAATTTCACGCGGCATAATAATCTGCTTAAGCGTTGTCGGGTTAGTGAACGTGTCCGATTCTATCTCAAATATTTCATATACCGATTTTGGGTTTAACACCTCGGCTGCGGTGCCATCGTACCACTTGCGGCCATTTTTCAGCATAATTATCCTGTCGGCATACTGCGAGGCGAGGTTCATGTCGTGCAGCACGCTGATCACCATAAACTTTTTTTGTGTCATGGCCTTTAATATGGCCAATGTTTGCTGCTGATAAAGTATATCCATGCCCGATACCGGTTCGTCCATCAGTAACAAAGCATGCTCGTTCTCCCATATTTGTGCCAGTGCGCGCGATAATTGGGCTCGCTGCTGCTCTCCGCCCGATAGGGTGAGGTACGATCTACCGGCAAGCGATAATACCCCTGTCGCCTCCATTACAGTGTTTACAATGCTATGGTCGTGCGCAGACGGATGGTTGTTAAAATGCGGGTACCGGCCCATCATCACTATTTCCTGCACGGTAAATGGCAGGCTTACCACATTTTGCTGACTTAACACGGCACGCATCTTAGCCAACTCCAACGCGCTGTACTTTGATAGCGGTTGCCCGTTGAAATGGATAGTGCCTTCGTTGGGTTTGTAAGTGCCCGCGAGCAGTTTTAATAAGGATGATTTACCCGCCCCGTTTGAACCCAGTATGGCGATCAGTTCACCCGGTTTAATGCTGAACGAAATATCCTTCACTAATTTATGCGGACCAATCTGATAGCTTATGTTTTTAACTGTTAGCATCGTTATCGGGTTAAATAGATATTTTACGTTTATCGCGTACCAGGATATACAAAAATACCGGCGCGCCTATCAGCGCGGTGATCACACCGATGGGCAATTCAATAGGGGCAATGATGGTACGTGATATAATATCGGCTACCACCATCATCAAGGCCCCAGTTAATGCCGATGCCGGCAATACATGCTTGTTATCAACCCCGATTACCATGCGTACAATATGCGGCACCAGCAAGCCCACAAAGTTGATAATACCCGTTAACGATACCGCCGAACCAATAGCCATGGTTGATAGCAGGATAACATTGCGTTTAATGCGGTTAACATTTAGTCCCAGGTAGTCCGCCTGAATTTCACCCAGTGAAAAAGCGTTCAATGCCTTGCCCGATCGTGGAAGCAATAAAACAGGTATCATCACAAACGGCGTCAGTGTGGTAACCGTTTGCCATGTGGCGCCACCCAAACTGCCCAGCATCCAGAAAGTGATATTACGTAACTGTTGTTCGCTGGATAAATAAGTGATTAGCCCTGTTAAAGCCCCCGCAAGCGCGTTGATAGCTATACCGGCCAGCAGCATGGTTGCCACATTGGGTTTACCATCGTGCCGCGAAAGCTGGTAAATGATAAATGCGGTTATTCCCGCGCCTGCAAAGGCCGCGAACGCCAATAAATAATAACCTAAAACATTGCTCAACCCTGCGAGAAAGGTAGTTTCTAAACCGATAACTGCCACCGCCATCAATGAAGCACCGGCCGAAATGCCTACCAGTCCCGGTTCAGCCAGCGGGTTACGGAATATGCCTTGTATAGAAGCACCTGAGATACCCAGCGCCGCGCCAACCAAAATGGCCAGCAACAGGCGTGGCATGCGTACTATAAAAATAATAACCTGGTGCTGCTCGTTAATGTTGGCTATGTTGCAGATGCCTGCTTTGTGCAGCAGCAACGCGAATACCTCGGGCACCGGGATACTTACAGCACCCAACCCAACAGAAAAAGCCCCGGCCAAAATTAAAGCGATAACTAAAATAGTATAAATGATCCCTTTGGGCATACTATAGCTTGTTATGCAACTGTACAATAGCCTGATCGAGCCTTACACTAAAATTGGTAAGCAGCCCGCCGTCCATTTGTACAATACGTTTGTTTTTACCCGCTTTGGTTTGCTCCATACCGGGTATTTTAAGGATGCTATCCATGCCGCCAAGGCTGCTGAAACCAAAATCGAACATCAAAATAACATCCGGGTTAGCCTGTACCAATGCTTCGGTAGTGTAGGGCTTAAAATCGTTAAAGTCGGTCACAGCGTTGTTGCCTCCCGCAAGGGTAATAATACCATCAATGCTGGTGTTTTTACCGGCCACCATCATTACACCCGGGCCACGGGCATAAATGAACAATACCTTGGTATTCTTCTTCGCTTTTTTAGCGACGGTAACAGCATTATCTATTTTCGTTTTTGATTGTTTGATGAGTGCCGCACCTTTAGCCTGTGCCTGCAAGGCAGCGGCTACATCCCGGATAAAATCGTAAGAACCGGCAACGGTATAGGTTTGCTTGATGCTCACCAATTTAATACCTGCCGCGGTTAACTGCGATTCAATCTCTTTTGATACCGAGCCCTCGGGCGCCAGTACCAGGTCGGGACTGAAAGAGATAAGTCCTTCGGCGGATACCGAACGGCTTTTGCTCACTTTCGCTAACTGGTTAGCATAAGCGGGGTATGTACTGGTTACATCAACCGCGACAATGTTTTTCCCAAAGCCAAGCGCGTCAACAGTTTCGGTCAAGGCACCGCTAAGGGTTATGATACGCTTAGGCGATGCGGCCTTTGCACCAATGGCAAAAGCAAGGCAAACGGTAAGCAGACAGATTATTTTTTTCATGGATTAACAGGGGGATGTATTGTGCTTATTTAGCGGGTTCAATAAAGGCGTAGCGGAAAGTGTAATGACTTGGGTCGCCATCGCCGTTCTTGTAGTAGTTAAGTATTTCAAGCTTAACATATTTACCTGATGCAGTATGTAAAATAATTACGCGGCCGGGTACCGGGGTAATGGTATGGGTGTTCATATCATAAGCATACCAGCCGTTGCCGCTACCTTGCGGAATAGCCTTTTGCGTTGCCGAGTCGGACTGATAACCGGTTGCCGGTGCCTGCTTAACATCGTCGAATTTTACATTCTTCAATACAAGAGCGGTTGTGCTGCCAGTGCCGCTTACGCCGCTGTTTACCCATACGGCAGTTTTTAAAAAGGCTAAATCCCAGTTTTTGCCTGCGGTATCGGCGCCATCAACAATGGCGTGTTTATCAATGCTGTAATAAGCCTTTTTTGTAGCCGCCGGAATGTCATTCGCTATCTTGATGCTATCGTTGCCGCTTTGGGCAAATAAGTTGCTGTTGTTACTGAACAGAATCGCTATAGTTAAAATAATTATGTAACGGAGAGAGGGGTGTGTGGATTTCATGGTACAAATGAACTCCTTATTTATAAGCATTCCAAATAAGATATGTAACATTTATGAAATCGGGCTATGTCAAACACGATGTCAGTAATGGCGTGTGATGGTAAATGGTGGTGTTTTAATTAGCTTGTATTTAGTTATTTATGATTTTGTTAGATGCTGATTTAAGGCTTTATTCAGGCTGTTTCTCTTCAATTTTTCGCAAATAATGCTCCCAAAGTCATAAAAAATAATCCCGATTTCGGTAATAAACTATCGATTAAACTAAGCACTTTTGTTCTGTTCTTATTTAGACTGTTTAAAAATAAGAAGTCTGATTATTAATGAAACGCTTTTTACCGCTTATCATCATGCTATTGTGTTCATCTCTTACCTACGCCCAAATAACCGGCCGCTTAAGCGGAACGGTTACCGATGATAAGGGGAATGCTGTGGAAGGCGTAGCCATTATACTGATACAAACAGGGCAGGGCACATCAACCAACGCGAAAGGGCAGTACATCATCGAAAAGCTGAAAGCGGGCGTGTACAATATTCGTGTAAGCGCTATAGGTTATAAACCGGCAATGCTCAAAACTACCATTCGCGATAATCAACAGACTATACTACCTGTAAGTATCGAAACCGATGTAAACACCTTAACCGAGGTTGGCATTACGGGCAAACATTACAACCCCGATAACCTGATCGATTTGCAGCGTACCCCAATGCCATCAACTGTAATTACCCGTAAACAGATTGAGGAAATGGGGAGCCGCCGGTTAGATGAAGTATTAAAAGAGCAAACCGGGCTGGCCATAGTAAGCGACATTGGTGCGGGTGCCCGCGCTGTGGGTTTACAAATGCAGGGTTTTGATAGCGGTTATACCATGATACTGATAGACGGTCAGCCAATGACGGGTCGCAATTCGGGCAATTTTGATCTGTCGCGTATTACGGTAGCCAATATAGAAAGGATCGAAATTATAAAAGGCGCTTCATCATGCCTGTTCGGCAGCGAGGCCATGGCCGGTGTGGTGAATATAGTTACCCGTCAGCATATATCGCAGGCGCAGGGTTTGGCGGGCATCCGTTATGGCAGCTTCAATATGGTTGATGCCAATTTGGAAGGTGAAAGTCCGTTTGCAAATGGCAGGGGATCAGGCTACCTGGCCGGAAATTATTACCGTACTGATGGCTTCAATTCAAACCCATACCTAAGCGAAGGCAAAACTGTGCCTCCGTATAGCAGCTATACCATACAGGGGCGTGCCAAATATTTGTTAAGCGATGTTAACTCGCTGAATGTTACAGGCAGGTTTGCTTCGCGCCGGTCTGACAATAATAAATCATACAGCGGCGACCCAACCCGCGATGTATTGAAAGAGGATGACCTCAACGCCTCGGCAGTGCTGAACAGCAATTTTAAAAGCGGGGTGCGTATTAAATCGCAATACTATTTAACCCGTTATGCTACAGGGCAAAACATAACCAACCTTACCGAAGGCTTTACTATTCCCGGCAATAATTTTATGCAATACCTTCACCGTGCCGAAGTGCAGGCATCACAAACATGGTTTAATAACCTGTTGGTTACCGGTGGTGCGGGTACTCAGTACGAAACCATGGATAATGACCTGTACACAGGCGGCAAGCATCAACAGAATACATTTTTATATACCCAGGGCGATTGGAAAGTAACAAACAAACTCGGTTTTATAGGCGGTGCACGCCTCGAGCGACACAGCCGTTACGGCGGTAGCGTTACGCCAAGCTTGGGGGTGAACTATCAGCCTGTAAGATCGCTCACGCTTAGGGCGGCGGTATCTACAGGTTTTAAAACACCCGATTTCAGGCAGCTTTATCTCGTGTTCACCAATTTCGCCGGTGGCGGATATACCGTGTTAGGCACCGAGGAATTTACAACCGAACTTAAAAAGCTACAAGATGCAGGCGAAATATCACGTGTGTTCCCCAATGCTGCAAAGGTAGGCGGCTTAAAACCGGAACGTTCTACCTCGTACAGCGCGGGTTTTAGCTTTACACCCGGCACCCGCTTCAAGCTCGACGTAAACGGGTTTTACAACAACGTACGCAATTTTATCAATACCGAGCAGGTAGCATCTAAAACCAATGGTCAGCAGGTATTTTCTTATTTTAATATCGACAAGGCTTTTCTTACGGGCGCCGATGTGGGCTTAACAGTGAAAGCGACAAAGGGATTGACTGTATCGGCAGGTTACCAGTTACTTTACGCTAAAGATAGGGGTGTAATTGATTCTATAAAAGCCGGTACAGGCAACTATGCCAACGTTTACGATGTAAATATCAGCAGCGACAGGCGTTCCACAACG
Source organism: Mucilaginibacter sp. GW821-FHT07G05 (assembly GCF_059418565.1). Classification (NCBI taxonomy): domain Bacteria; kingdom Pseudomonadati; phylum Bacteroidota; class Sphingobacteriia; order Sphingobacteriales; family Sphingobacteriaceae; genus Mucilaginibacter; species Mucilaginibacter sp. GW821-FHT07G05. The sequence continues at coordinate 191,943 of NZ_JBWKQC010000001.1, forward strand.
GCAGATTATTTCGGCCTTACCAATCGTTCGCGCCACATGGCCAATATCAGGTTAAGGTATGAGTACGAACCAAGAGGGATTACGGCATCTTTCAGGGTAAACTACCGCGGAAAGTATGGCTTTATGGAGGCCGGGCGTTCGAACGGTTTCCTCGATCCTTTTGATACCTATGTTTCGGGCTACTACCTGCTCAACGCGGCCATCCAAAAAACATTGATGAACAAGCACTTTGCCGTGCAGGTAACGGTAGATAATATTTTAAACTATCGCGATATGCTGATGCCCGCGCAATCGGGCAGGGTAGTATTGCTAAGCCTTAATTACAGGTTTTTCCATAACCAATAAATTGATAATGACTATGAAGCGTAATTTATATAAAACTTTAAAAATGATAGTGTTTGCCATCGCTACAATGGCAACGGTATCATCATGTACCAAAGACGAAGTAAAGCCGCAGCTGGAAGACGGCAAAAGCGTGATCATCAAGGATCTGCCCGGTGATGTAGGCAATACGGTAGGCAGCGGCCGCCCGTTTGCACCCTTTTACTTTAAATTGAGCACAGGCGCTAAAGTGGATACCACCAAAAAGAAAACCACCGAATGGGATATCGCCTTCGCGAAAGAGTATAACTCTTATGTATCTATCAATAACGGCACCGATGATGGCAGTTTTGGCAATGGCGGACCGGGGCAAGGCGCTATGGTAGCGGTAAACCAGGCTTACGATAAAGTTACCACCGCGCCGTCAGATGATGATTTTGCTAAGAATGCTATCACAGCGGCAGGTTGGGACAGCGGCAATGGCAACGGCTGGTATTTCTACGATTTAAATACGCACCTCGCCATTCCTGTTAAAAACCGCACTTATGTATTACGCACTGCCGAAGGCCGGTACGCTAAGCTGGAACTGGTGAGCATGTACAAAGGCGCGCCAGCTGTGGTGACTGATTTGAACTGGCCTGCCCCATATTTTACCTTCAGGTACTATGTACAATTAGATGGCAGCCGAAACCTAAGCACAAAAGACTAAACCTTATTTAAAATTTATATTAACTCATTAATGATATGACATCAACTATAAAAAACAACTTGAAATGGCTGTGTTCAATAGCTGTTGCTACACTGCTTTTTACAGCTTGCAGTAAAGAAAACAACACACCTGAACCCGATAAAGAAACCGGAATAGATACCCCTGTTGCAGCAGGCAAAGTGCCTTTTTATAAACTGCAAAGGGTAGAGAACTTTTTAGCGCCCGCCGATGACAGCGCGCCCACAACACCGCCACCTACTGTTTATTTCAGTTTAGAAAATAAGGAGCAAACGCCTGTGGAGTATGTAAAAACCATTCGTTGGGATATTACTTTTACCGGTTTATATAACAGCTTTTTAGGTTCAAACAACGGTAAGGATGATAAAAACAGCGGCTATGGTGCCAATGGCTTAGGTGGTATAGTAATTTTCAAAAAGCCATTTAATGAAGTAACCGATGTGCCTGCCGACGCTGAGTTTTCTACCTCGAAATTAATAGGTACTGATGACCTGGGTGCTTTTGGTGAAGGGACCGGCTGGTACCTGTATGATTTTAGCGGAACTATAAAAGGTGATGGCAGCTTCAATAAAATGCACGTAGCGTATGCTATGCCCGATGAGCGTACCGTTGTTGTACGTACCGCTAAAGGGAATTACGCTAAAATAAAAATGATCAGCTGTTATAAGGATGCCTTTACGCCCGATCTGTGGTTTAGAGATACCCCGCACATGTACTTTACTTTTGAGTACGTGATAGTGCCTAAAGGCAGTACCAAGTTTGAAATAAAGTAAGTGACCTTACCTAAACCGGGATCACGTTAATATAATAATACGACCAAAGCCCTGCCACCCTGTGAGTTGTTTTAGGCCATGGGGTGCAGCAGGCACCAATTTTACATATTTGCATAGTTGAATACAGGAAATGCACATCAAATCGAAAATTGAAAGTTTTGAGGACTGGCTTTTTATAGAAGAGCTGCCCGATGGTTATAACGCCCAAACGCCGCTGGCCGAAAAGCGTATGACCATTAAGCGCCCGCCTGTACACCAGTTCAGTAATTATACGATCAGTTCGGGAGGTTTGTTTTTGATGCACGCCAAAATGCAGTTTGATGAACCTGCCAAAATACTTTTTGAAATAGAGGGTGAAACCGTTACCTCGCAATTCATCTTTTATGAAAACGCACCCGCCAGCGATGATGCCGGTAAAGGCAAAAGATCGCGCGCGGGGGCGAGGCATAATATCAGGTACATTCCCTCGCTTTCGGGTAAGTATGAGCTTTCGCCGGTTGTAGAGTATAATTACTTTTTGGTGGTGCTGTCAAAAGAGTATTATTTCCACCTCATTAACCAGGATTCGGTACTGCATGCCGATTTTGTGGAGGAGATCAAGAATGGAAAGTATACCTCTATTTCGGCTAAAGACCTGCTGGTATCGCACGAGATGAAGCAGCTCATTAACGACATACTGGAATGTAAAAAAACAGGTGAACTCAAACGCCTGCATACCGAAGCCAAGGTACTTGAACTGCTGATGCTGCAAATGGAGCAGATGCAAAATGACCAGCACCAGGAGATCCGTACGTTTACCGATCTGGAGCAGGAAAAGATTGAGCAGGCCCGTGATATTCTCGATCAGGATTACGCCAATCCGCCCGTATTGCCGGTGCTGTCGCGAATGGTGGGTTTAAATGAGTTTAAATTAAAGCGCGGTTTCAAAGCCTATTATGGTATCACCATTTATGGTTATGTAACCCGCTTAAAAATGGAAAAGGCCCGCCATTTGATCATCGATCAGAAAAAAACTATCCGCGAGGTAACTTATGAGGTAGGTTTTAAGCATCAATCGCACCTTTCAGAAGCTTTTAAAAAATATTTTGGCATACTGCCCAGCGAAATAAGACATTAAGTTGTGAAAATGCGTTTTGATCAATTAATTACAACTTGCGAAGGGATTGCTATTTTGATACCTTTGTAGCATGGTCAAATTATTTGCTGTCGGTTTCCCCCGGGATATGGACGAGCTTGAGCTTTTGGAATTGTTCGCTGCTTATGGTACAATTGGTACCGTAACCATTATTCGCGATCAGGAAACTAATGTAAGTGCCGGGTATGGTTTCATCACCATGACCGATCAGGCAGGTGCCGATCGTGCTATCGCAGCCCTTGACGGCGCTACTATTGATGAACGTACACTAAGCGTACGTATTGCCGATAATAAAAATCCGCCTCCTGTTAAACCTGCTCCGCGCGTAAACAAAACATACAACAAGCCAAAATTCACCAAGGCTGGCTATACCAAACCGGGTAGCTATAGCAATAGCGATGCCTCCGGCGAAAAGAAGAAACGCCCGAGAAAACGTTTGTAAGATACATCGCACATAAGTGCAAAAAACAAGCCCGGCTTATTGGTTAAGCCGGGCTTGAATATGTATTGTATTTACTGTCGGTTTATTTCCGTTGGGTAACCTTCACCCAATCTACCCACATTTTTGCCTGTTTGTTCTTTACCATTTCAACGCTTGTATCGGGCAGGCCAAAGTATGGCGCTTTATTGCCATTCAGTTTTATAGGATAAGCGCCGCCGAGGGCATAATTCAGTATTAGGTATTTCTTATTGTCAAAGGCCCATTTGCCATAATGCTCGGCCATTTTGCGGTTCACACGAAACATCAGTACGCCATCGTATTTAAATAAGAGTTCGTCAGGTGTCCAGTCTACCGAGTAGGTATGCCATTGGGTAGCATCATTATTAGCCGGAAAGTATTGGCGGTTTACAAAGGGTGTTTCGCCGCTATAACCAGGGCCATGTACGGCCGCGCTTGCCCAGTCTTTTTCGCCTACATATTCCATTATATCAATTTCACCGCATTCGGGCCATGCGCCGTTGCCCAGCATCCACCAGGCAGGCCATAAGCCCGCGCCATCGGTTACCTTTATTCGTGCTTCGGCAGTGCCGTAGGTAAAATCAAATTTGTTTTTGGTATTGATACGGCCCGATATAAAGTTGAATGTTTGCCCGTCATTGGTTTTAAAATCAGGCGATGCTATCGGCCTCAACACCAAATTGCCGTTCTCAACGTATATGGTCGCCGATGAATCAGCATAAGCCTGTAACTCGTTGTTTACGTGCATGCCGGTAACTTCCGCGTTCCATTTGGTACGGTCAAGCTTTTTGCCGTTAAAATCGTCGAAAAATACCACTTTATCTTTCGGGTTTATCGCTGTTGCTGCTTTTTGGGCTGTGCTTGTTTGCGATAGTGCAAAAATGCTTAACACGGCAAGTGCGCGACTGTATTTATATTTTTTATGTTTCATTTTCAGTGTAATGTATGCTTGGTTTAAATAGGTTTTACAGTACTGGTTTCCTTACGTATGATAGACGCTACCTGCGTGCCGAATATTTCAATAGCCTTTAATATTTTAGCATGTAGTGTATGTCCGGTTACCGGCTGGACCAGAAAACGGGTATTGCCGAAAAATTCGTACTGCGGCACAATTTTATCAGCTGCAGCCTGCACTTTGACTATCATCGGCTTACGGTCGTTATATGTTTACTGACGACGTCCATTATCCAGCAAATCTAATACCTGTTCGTTCTGTAGGATCAACATACCCAACCGTTCATAAGCGACGCCCTCATATAATTTATAGCTGTAAAGAGGCCTGCTGTGAATTATTTGAGTTGCGAAGTGGCCGAACCTTATATAATGATTGGCCTTAAGTTTTTCCGCTATTTCAGTAATGTGTGATGATATAATGAATAGGTTTGTTGTTGATCTTGACAGCAAGTTTGCTATGGAAAAGGTGGCTTCTGAAGCATCTGTCGCATTGGTGCCTCTAAATAGTTCATCAAAAAGAACCAGCAGTTTATCTGTACCCTGCATTTTCAAAGCAATGTTTTTTATGCGAATAACCTCGCTATAAAAGTGGCTGTAACCATTTTGGACATCGTCATTCAAGTTAATTGTTGTAAATAGCCCGTTTAAAATTGTTAACCTCATTTTTTGTGCGGGCACAGGTAAGCCCAGATGGGCGAGATAGGTGCATATACCTAACGCCTTTAAAAAAGTAGACTTTCCGGACATATTGCCGCCAGTTAGAAACAGCAGGTTTTCCCTGCCATGCATAGAAAAGTCATTTGGTGTAGGGGTTTCTAATAAAGGGTGGAAAAGTCCTTTGATATCGATAAGTGGTTCAGTGTCCTCAATCAAACATGGAAATGTGAAGCCTGCGCTAAGACCGGCTTGAGCGATACTTAAATAGCAATCCATCTCGTATAATATCGCCAGTAGATCTTTGGTCTGTCGTTTAAAGTCACGACGAAAAACTTTGTCAAAATAGGCTATATCAGCTGCCTGCATCTTCTGTTTTCGACTTAACGCAAGTATCCTGATCCAAACTTTTGAACTGAAACAAGTTTGGACTTTTTTATCGAAATCTTGCCAATCCCTGGATTTAACATCAGCGTCGAGCGCTCCTTTTATCAGTTCATATACATTTGCGAAGCCTTTTAATATACAAGAAATTCCTTTTTCAATTATATATAAATCGGTGTTGGTGCCAATGGCGTTGTTAAAAGCTCTTCTGTAGACAGAAAAGCTGGAGTTTAGAACAGGTAAGGCTGTTTGATTCAGATAAGATTCGGCAAAGTCAGCTTCATTTTTCGTCAGCAACGGAAACCATTGAACAGTTTGCAGGCGTTTGATAATCGCATGTCTTTTTAAAATTAGCAATTTAGAGTTGGACGGTCTGTTGAATATCATTTTTAATTTTATTCCGCCGCCTGTGGTAGCCGTCTTATCAAAAATCTTATGAACTGATTTTTCGATTGTTAATGAACTGAACATGTTCAGATCTTCCAGCGTTTGGCTGTCTACAATAAAACCTTCAGCCTTCGTGACCATATTTTCTAATTATCATGATAATCAAATCAGTTTGTTGTGCCATCCATAATTCGTTGTTATGTAAAAGTAAACAGTTTAGGGTTGCTGATATGTTTTAATATAACAAAATAGGTAAATTTAACTTATGGAAGAACCTGAAAAACTGAACCGGATAATTGAGGCCCGCATGAAGCTGAAGGCCCGTTTTGAAGAGAAGATGAAACTGACGCCATCCGTGGCCGATGATACGCCGAAAGGATCGGGTAAACCTAACCGGCATGGCATGCCCAGCATCCCGATAGGGCAAACGGCTACCGTTAAATGGCCGGTGCTCGATCTGGGTTATCAGCCCGATGTTCCGCAGGAACGCTGGCGGCTCACCATCGACGGCGCGGTTGAAAACCCGGTACGCCTGAGCTGGAAAGATTTTATGACTTTGCCGCAAACGAAGGATACATCAGATTTTCATTGCGTTACCACGTGGTCAAAATTGAACATGCACTGGAAAGGTGTAAGCCTTATAGATTTGGCTGTCTTGGTTCATCCTAATGAGAACGCTACGCACATACTTTGTTATGGGTACGATACCTATACCACCAACCTGTCGTTAGAAGAAGCCCTGAAGCCCGATGTTTTACTGGTGCATACCTTTGAAGGGCAGCCCCTGCAAAAAGAGCATGGTGGCCCGGTGCGCATGATAACCCCGCAGCTTTACGCCTGGAAGGGCTCCAAATGGATAAAACGCATTGAGTTTTTAACTGCCGATAAACCCGGTTTTTGGGAAGACAGGGGATACTCCAACACGGCCTACCCCTGGCGAAACGACCGTTACAGCGATTAATTAAATGCTGATGTTTTCCAGGTATTTATAACCGCTGCCTGTGTTGATCATTAGCACCTGTTCGCCGGGTTTTATCCATTGGCTGGCTTTTAGTTTTTTGTAGGCTTGCCAAAGTGCCGCGCCTTCGGGTGCTATCAACATGCCTTCGTGTTTGGCTATTTGCTTAACGGCGGCGTTCATTTCAGCATCGCTTACACTTATAGCGCAACCATGGCTGGCATACAATAAACGCAATATCACCTTATCGGCATACGATTTAGGTACACGCAAACCATTGGCAATGGTAAAACCACCGTCGACAAAAGCGGCGGTGTGCTGGCCGGTTTCAAAGGCCTTAACAATACCGTTGCAACTTTCAGATTGCACCGCCACCATGCGAGGGCGTTTGCTGCTTATCCAGCCTAATTGTTCCAGTTCGTCAAAAGCTTTCCATATACCTATCAAGCCCGTGCCGCCACCGGTAGGGTATAAGATCACATCGGGTACCTGCCAATTAAATTGCTCGGCTATTTCGTAGCCCATGGTCTTTTTGCCTTCTAACCGGTAAGGTTCTTTCAGGGTAGAGATCTGAAACCAGTGGTTCAGCAAAGCATGTTCGTTGATGAGTTTCCCACAGTCGCTGATGTTGCCATCAACCTCCAGCAATTCGGCACCGTACAAACGACATTCATCCTTAAATACTTTTGGGGTTAACCTTGGCATATACACAATGGCTTTTATACCCGCACGGGCGGCATAAGCTGCCAGCGCTCCGCCTGCGTTACCCGCGGTAGGGGTAGCGATAGCTTTAATGCCTAACTCTTTGGCCTTTGAAACCGCCATGCCAATGCCCCGTGCCTTAAACGAGCCGGTAGGGTTGCCCGATTCATCTTTCCAAAATACGTCGTTCTCCCCGGTTTCGTGTTTCAGGTTTTCAATGGGGATAATGGGCGTGAAACCTTCGCCCATGCTTACTATGTTTTTGGCATCTATAACGGGCAATAATTCGCGGTAACGCCACATGCTGGCCTTGCGGCCCAGTAAAATATCTTTACTTAATCCTTCGCTTAAATGATACTGCGCAAACAGGGTCGACCGGCAATCATCGTTGATACAAACGGTATTTAATTTGCCGGCATCGTGCAGGGTACCGCATTCGGGGCATTTTAAGTTTACTAATAGCGATTTATGTTGGTTGAAGTTGCCGGTCATTTAATATAAGTATTTGTAGCTGTTTGCTGTAGCGCGTGTAACTATAGCCCCAAGTTATCAACTAAGGCCGTTATGCGCAAATGATTATTGATATTGTCGCGTTATTGTCTAATACTGTGCAAATAAAAATTTGCATCCCTTTTGCGATTGTCTTTTTTAGGCTATGATGCCAAAATCGTTTAATGATTTAACAAAATAGTAAATTGATAAATTAATGCCGAAGCTATCTTTGATTTGATATAAACCAATTACCATTATTCAATGATCAGTATTAATACCACTGCTAAAACAATTATGCTGGGTGTTTCTGCATTAGTTTGCACCAGCGCGTTACAGGCAAAAGATCATAAGATCAAACTGCACGTGAAACCGGCGGTACATGCCCATGTTGACACTTCAAGAACAGGCTGGTGGGAGAAAGCCCGTTTCGGCATGTTCATTCACTGGGGTGTTTATACTATCCCGGCAGGCCAGTATAATGGCAAGGATATCCCGGGCCTGGGCGAGTGGATCATGCACGATGCAAGCATCCCCGTAGCTATCTATAAAGATTACGCTAAAAAATTCAATCCTACCGAATATAACCCTGAACAATGGGTGCAAATGGCGAAAGCTGCCGGTATGAAATATATTGTGATCACTACCAAGCACCACGATGGTTTCGCGTTGTTTGATTCAAAGGCCAGCGACTGGAACGTAGTAAAGGCCACACCGTACGGTAAAGACCTGATAAAACCACTTGCCGAAGCTTGCCGCAAATATGGTATGAAACTGGGTTTCTACTACTCGCAGGCTAACGACTGGGGTAACAAAGGCGGCGCTGCTGCCCGCGGCCATTGGGATGATGCTCAAAAAGGCAGTATGGACGAGTATATTGATAAGGTTGCAGTACCACAGGTAAAAGAAATTTTAACCAATTATGGTGATGTTTGCGAGCTGTGGTGGGATGTACCAACCGATATGACCAAAGAACGTGCGGCTAAATTTTTACCGCTGCTGGCTATGCAACCGCAAATTATTACTAACGACAGGTTAGGCGGCGATGTAAAAGGCGATTTATTCACCCCGGAGCAATATATTCCGGCTACAGGGATAAAAGGTTTGTGGGAAACCTGTATGACCATGAACGATACCTGGGGCTTTAAGGTAAACGACCATAATTGGAAATCAAGCAAAACATTGATTCGTAACCTGATAGAAACCGCGTCAAAAGGTGGTAACTACCTGCTGAATGTCGGCCCTGAACCAAGCGGTAAGTTCCCGCAGCCAATAGTTGAACGTTTGGAAGCTATTGGTAAATGGATGAAGGTTAACAATGAGTCTATATACGCTACCACGCCAAGTCCGTTTAAGGTATTGCCGTGGGGTAGGGCTACTACTAAAGCGGCTGCTAATGGTAATACCACTATTTACCTTCATGTATATAACTGGCCAGCAAATGGTCAGCTGTTAATACCCGGTTTAACTAACGAGGTGCTTTCTGCCAAATTACTGGCTAACGGCAAAACTTTAAAGGCCGGTAAGCAAGATAACAGCGTAGTGCTAACTGTGCCCGCTACGGCTTTGGATGAAGTGGCTACCGTTGTGAAACTACAGGTAAAAGGTAAACCGCAAATTGATGCCTTTGTACAAACAGCCGAAGCCGATGGTTCTATTGTATTGCAACCGGGACTGGCCGATCTGCACACAGAGCAAGGTGGTTCATCCATGAACTCGGAAGGTGGCGATGAGCAGAACCTTGGTTACTGGACAGACCCGAAAGCATCAGCATCATGGCAAATATTGGTTAAAAAACCGGGGACTTATTCAATAGAAACATGGGTAGCTACCCCGGGGGCAACCGCTAAGATCAACATAGTTGCCGGTACGCAAACCGTACAAAAAGCGGTTGAAAAAACAGGCAGCTATAATAACTACAAAAAATTAGTGATCGGCGAGATCAAGATAGATAAGAGCGGTGTGAACACCATTCGCCTTACCGCCGACCAGGCTAACTGGAACCCGGTAAATGTGCGCAAGATAGTTCTTTCGCCAAAGGGATAATTTCAGTATAAGAGTAAACAAAGAAAGGCGCTATGATGCGCCTTTCTTTGTTTATATAGGTTTGGCTAATTGCCTTTTAACCAGCCGGTAATGCTGATGCGCTGTTTGGTGCAAAGCATTACTTCATGCTCCAGTTCGTTGCTTTTAAACAGTACGCTTTTGCCCAGCATAGGCGCAATAAACTGTTTGCTGTCTTTATGGTGCAGGCATAATTCGCCGCCATCGGCCGTTACCCAATCTGCATTAAGGTAAAATATCATCGAGTATTTTCTGCTGCCGTTTTGCTTAAACTGGTCTATGTGTTTTTTATAAAAGCTACCCTTTTCGTATACCGTATAATGAAATTCATAGTCGGTGATGCCGGTGTAGCAAGTGCTGTTAAGGTAGCTTACAAACTCATCCATTAAATCGAAAAAGGCGTTCTCGTACACATTATTATGCTTGCGGTCGAGCCAGTAAATTTTATCGCTGCGTACCAGCAGGTCATGTACCACTAATTTGTCGTTGCCCGTGCCCGCAGCTAATAATTTTTGATGCTGATAAAGAGCGGTAATGTTATCCGTGAGGTGAGCAGCCAACGCGGCGCTCAAAAAGTTATCGGCTATGCCAACCTCATCATCAATAAAACTATCAATGAGGGTGTTAAAAGTTTTTTCCAAAGAGCGCAAAGCACAATCGTAAATGGCTGTATCTGCTTGCGGTCAAGGTAGTCTTTATTATCATGATACCATGAGTTTATTATCTGGTGCTTTTAACCCTAACAAAAGCACTGCCGCAGTGTTTACATCATACAAACCAGTTTGAAAACAAACACTATGAAAGCATTACTCATCAATTGCACGTTGAAACCTTCACCGGCGTTTTCCAATACGGGCGCGCTTATCAATAAAGCTATCCGGTTGCTAAACAACTATGGCGTACAAACCGAAGAGCTCCGCCTGGTTGATTATGATGTAAAAACAGGTACTTCAAGTGATGAGGGTAATGGTGATGAATGGCCTGCTATATTGAACAAGGTAAAGCAATGCGATATATTTATTGTAGGTTCCCCGATATGGATGGGGCATTTGGCCTCCACCGCGCAACATGTAATTGAGCGTTTGGATGCCGTATTCCATGAAGACGAACTGGCTGATGAATCAACCGGGCAATACTTTACTTATAACAAGGTTGCCGGGTGTTTGATAACGGGTAATGAAGACGGCGCACATTCCAGCGCGGCGCAATTTCTGTGGGCTATGCAGGAGGCTGGTTTTACCATACCACCGAATGTAAACGCTTATTGGGTAGGCCTTGCAGGCGGCGATAAAGATTATGTGGAAGCCGGGGGCGAGAAGTACTTTTATACCAACTACACGTTACAGTACATGATAGCCAACCTGGTATATTTCGCTAAGCTTTTAAAGGCCAACCCAATAGATACTAATTTAAAGATGCTGAAGGAATTGGCTAAACAGGAGAGTGATGAGCAGTAGGAAATGCATATGTCCCTGTATGACAACTCTTGTGCTTTTCAGACTTACGAAGTTTTTAAAACTTCGTAAGTCTTTAGTAAATTGTTAGACAACAAAAACGGGTCATCCTGAGCCTGTCGAAGAATCGCGTGTAAAGGCCCCTTGCCCATATGGTTCGACAAGCTCACCATGAAATGTCATTAAGTTAGGAAACCTATACAAAAATTACGCTTTAATCAACTCACCCCGACTACGCTGGTCGACCCTCTCACGCAAGCGTAAAGAGGGTAAGAAACAAGAAATCCTTCTTTGCGTAGCAGAGAAGGTGGTCGAGCGAAGCTAAGACCGGATGAGTTAAATTATAACACATCTTAATTTTACAGCATTGCTCACCATGACATCCCACTAAAAAAAACTACTTACTATACTCCGGCAACTCATACCAGGGCTTCGTGGGCCTGTCGGCGGGAAAGCCGTATTTCGCACGGTAAGCTTTGCGTTCGGCGGTGAAATGCCACCAGCGTTTGGTGTCGTCGTGGTGCTTTATGTAATGCTCCAGTAAGCGGTACGAATCTTCCACGCATGGGTCGGCCCAGGCACCGCAGTGTTTTTCGTAGGCGTTGTATAATTCTACGGCATCTTTATCTCTCAACTGTTCTAACGAATAATATCCCTGTGCCATCAGTTCTTTGGCAAAGCCGATACCTAACGATGGTATACTTTGAAATTCTACTAACGCATTGATCTCTTTTGCCCTTGTTTCTGAAGCCTCAATCATCGAAGCTATTTCATCAGGGGCATAGTTGATCAGTTCGCTTAATTTGATTTTCTGCTTGCGCAGTAATTGCTTTTCCTCTGTACTCAATTCAAGATCTATCGACTTTTTCATACGCTATCATTCTTAAATAATTATCCTGAATGTAAGGTTAACACGCTCTTTCATCGGTTTGGTTGATTTGGCTATGCGGTGTTCCCAGTTATGCTGCAAATCGCCTTTCATTATAAGCAACGATCCATTTTCAAGCTTCACGGCATACTTGCGCTGATGATCGGCTTTGTGCCTGATATCAAACTGCCGTACTTGCCCAAAACTAACGGAGGCGATGAGCGGTTGTTTGCCCAGTTCTGTTTCATCATCGGCATGCCAGGCTACAGAATCGTTGCCATCGCGGTAGTAATTCAGCAGTACACTGTTGAAGCGAGCATGCACTAAAGGTTCAATCCGCTCTTTTATTTTAAGCAGCTCATCCGTCCACGACAGCGGATTAAATTTATGCCCCGAAAACGCGTAATCTTTGTTGGTATCGCCGTACCAGGCAGTAAGCCGTGGTGTAATAACGGGTTTGCCATACATGCTTATTACGCGTTGTTCCCACGGAATGGTCGCTATAAACGTTTTCAAAAAGAAAGCGCTTTCCTCCGCCGTAAAAATATCCGGATAATAATCCAGTACTTCCGAAGGTAGGTTCGCGCTTTGCCCGGCCTCGCCAAAAAAGCTTAATTGTTCCATTATTAAAATCAAATTTACTAAAATAATTAGTAAATTATAATTCTTTTTAGCGTTATCTGTCAGTATAAATTTGTAGCATTGGCCATTAATTTTTCCGTGAAATGAACATCGTCCTCATCATAGCAATAGTTGCCTTAATCGCTTACTTGTTTTTACGTAAAAAAGCCAAGCCGGAAGCGGCTGCTGCTGAAGCGCAGCCGGCTCACAATTACAAAGAACTACTGGAAACACATATTGATTATTATCGTAAGCTTGACGACGCGGCAAAATCCCGCTTTGAGCAATATGTAAATAACTTTTTAGCAGAAACCCATATAGAAGGGGTAGGCACAGAGATAAATGATGTTGACAGGGTGATGGTTGCCTCAAGCGCGGTAATACCGGTTTTTGGTTTCGGTGAGTGGCGGTATAAGAACCTTACCAACGTAATTGTTTACCCTGACACCTTTGATAATGAGTTTCAGTTTGAAGGCGGAAGCCGCAATATTATGGGTATGGTTGGCTCAGGTTATATGAACGGACAAATGCTGCTAAGCCGTGCCGCGCTTACCAAAGGTTTCTCTAAAAATAATGGGAAAGAAAATACTGGAATCCATGAGTTTGTGCACCTGCTCGATAAGTCTGACGGGGCCACAGACGGCGTCCCCGAAAACCTGATAGCACACGAATACGCCATGCCTTGGCTGCAAATGATGCACAGCGAAATGCGCCGTATTGAAGCCGGGAAATCAGACATCAATCCTTACGCGCTTACCAACGAGGCCGAGTTTTTAGCGGTGGCTTCCGAATACTTTTTCGAGAAACCGGAACAACTGGAAAGCAAGCACCCGGAACTATACAAACAGCTAAGCCGCATGTTCGGGCAAGACCCGGCATCTCCCGAAAATATAACTTAGCATAAACGGGTTATCGGGCTATATCTATTTTTACCTTTTTGTTCTTGATCTTTTCACCCCTGATCTCTTTTACAACATCCTCAATGCGGTCGCGTTTTACAGCCGCGTAGGATGAAAAGTCGAGCACTTCGATCAGACCCAATTCATCTTTGGCCAGTCCGCCTTTTTTAAGCAGTAGGCCAACAATATCTACCTTGTTTACCTTGTCTTTTTTACCGGCGGCAATGTACAGGGTAGCCCACGGAGCAGGCGGCGGTAGTTTGGGTTTAGCAGGCAACTCTTCGGCAGGGGGTAGGTCTTTTAAATAGACAGGTTTTTCATCCGGGTTGAGCAGCAGGTACGATGTGCCCGTGGCATGCATACGCGCGGTGCGGCCATTACGGTGCAGAAAAGCTTCCTCGTTATGCGGCAGCTGATAATGTACTACGTGTTTTATTTCGGGGATATCCAGCCCACGGGAAGCCAGATCGGTGGTGATAAGCAGGTAGTGGCTTCCGTTCCGGAATTTGAGGAGGGCACGTTCGCGGTCTTCCTGTTCCATACCGCCATGAAAAATATCATGCTGCAAGCCCCAATCCCATAACATATCGCTGATGCGGTCAACCGCTTCACGGTGGTTACAAAAAACAAGGGTTGCTTCGCCGCCTATTTTACATAACAGCGCGAACAGTGCCTCCAATTTATCGGTCGATTCCGCGATTACTACCTTATGTTTGATATCCGGGCTTGATGAGCGGTTGTTGAGATAATTGAGTTTGGTAGCGTTGCGTATCCCGGTAAATGAAGGGATCTCGTCCATTTGGGTTGCCGATGTAAGTATGCGCTTTTTAATGACCGGCAATTGCTTTATAATAAAAGCCATATCTTCCTGAAAGCCAAATTCCAGTGCTTTGTCAAACTCATCGAGCACTAATGTTTGTATGGTATTGGTACTAAAACTTTCGTGGCGTAAATGATAGGCGATACGGCCGGGCGTGCCAATCAGCACGGCGGGTGGTTGCGACAGGTTATTCATCTCCACCTTTACCGGGTGGCCGCCATAGCAGCAATTTACCTTAAAGCCTGTACCCATTGTTTTAAAAACCTGCTCAATTTGCAGCGCCAGTTCGCGCGAGGGCACCAGTATTAAAGCCTGCACGGTCGACACGGTGGCATCAAGATTAGCCAATAAAGGCAGCAAAAAGCCCAGCGTTTTACCCGAACCCGTTGGCGAAAGCAGTATGATATCGTTCTTTTTAGCTGCCTCAATGGCAGCTTGCTGCATTTCGTTCAGGGTATCTATCTTCAGGTTTAAAAGGGCTTGCTTTATCATGGCTACACAAATTTCAAAAAGCAAAGATAGCTTAAATATACCGCCGCAGCTTTGTTTATAGTAATAGCGCTTAACTGCTGTCAGCACAGGTTAATACATAAATTATCAATCATGTTACATTCATTTACTTCGTGTTATCGCATATTTTTGGAACTTTACGGTGTTTACTATAACCTAATTACAAGCACAGGGGAATGACCACATCCAACAAAAAAGATAGAACCAAAATATTTCGCAATCCTTTTTCAAAAAAAGCCTATATCTGTATGGCGCTGGTCCTGATAGTTTTTACTTTGTACCGATGCCAAACTTACAAACCCGTAACCACCGTGGTGCAGCCGCCTGTACCTAAAAAAGATACTGTAGATTTTAATACGTCAAAAGTTTTGTCTGCCGGTGAGTCGCTTGGCAAAATGAAACTGGAGCCCGGTTTTAAGGCCGAACTTGTAGCAGCCGAACCAATGGTAAGCACCCCCGTAGCCATGACCTTTGATAACCGCTGGCGAATGTGGGTAGTGGAAATGAACGGTTACATGCCCGATACCTTAGGCACCGGCGAAGATGCACCCAGCGGAAAAATAGTGATACTGGAAGATAAGAACAACGATGGCGTAGCCGATGAACGCAAAGTATTTATTGACTCGTTGCGTTTACCACGCGCGTTATGCCTTATTGAGGATGGCCTGTTAGTGGCCGAACCGCCATACCTGTGGTATTATAAAATAAATGGCGATAAGCCGGGTAAGCGTACCTTAGTTGATGCTCATTATACCGAAGATGGCAACGTAGAACATCACCCCAATGGTTTGTTACGCGCGCTGGATAACTGGATCTACAATGCCAAATCGAGCAAGCGTTACCGCAAATACGACGATAAATGGGTGATTGAAAAAACGCATTTCAGGGGTCAGTGGGGTATAAGCCAGGATAATTACGGCAGATTGTATTATAACGATAACTCCACCAATTTACTGGGCGATTATTTTTCGCCGGGCTTGGGTTTAACCAATGCCGATCAAAACAACGTGGCCGGGTTTATTGAGCGAATAGTACCCGATAATCGTGTTTACCCTATACGGCCTACACCGGGTGTTAACCGTGGCTATGTAACCGGTACGCTGGATGATAGCTTAAGGCTGATCAACTTTACTGCTGCCTGCGGACCGCTTATTTACCGTGGCGATCTGTTCGGACCTGCATATTTACAAAACGCTTTTGTGGCAGAACCCTCGGCCAACCTCATTAAACGCGATGTATTGAACGGGCAGGGCAATGTGATGAAAGGTATAGAAGCCTACAAAGGACGCGAGTTTTTGGCCAGTACCGATGAACGTTTCAGGCCGGTGAATTTATATGACGGGCCGGATGGTGCCTTGTATGTGCTGGATATGTATCGTGGTATCATTCAGCATAAAACCTATTTGACAGATTACCTTAAAAAACAGATCAATAAGCGCGAGCTTACCCAGCCGCTATCCTGCGGTCGTATTTATAAAATTGTGCCGACAGGTAAAGGGACCTTCAACCGTATCCTGGCTACAAATGGGGTACAACTGGCAGAGCAGTTAGGTGATCCTACCGGCTGGATCCGCGACAAGGCGCAGCAAACCATTATTGATAACAAGTTAACCGATGCAATACCTTACTTACAGTCGGCCTTAAAAACAACCGATAATAACCTGAAAGTAATACACGCCTTGTGGACGCTGGAAGGTTTGCACGTGCTTAAAACGGATGAAGTTATTGCAGCTATTAACAACCCGGATTGGGCCATACGCACGCAGGGTTTAAGCGTAATACCATCGGTTATTACCAAAACAAATTATAAGCGATATGTAGCAGCGTTACAGCAACTTCTGCTTAAAAATGATGATCAGGCTGCGCCGTACATCGCTTTTGTGTGTAATGCCATTTATAAATTTGATAAGGTAGCCGCCAATAAGCTGTTAAAAGATGTAGCGAAAACTTACCCCTCAAATGTTTTTGTTGCCGATGCAGTGATCAGTAATTTGCAGGATAGGGAAGTGGCCTTTCAAAAGGAGCTTGCCGTCGTTGTTCCTGACAGCACGCTTGCCATCAATAAACGCCTTAAAAAAGTAATTGCCAACAGGGCCGAAAAACTCCGCAACCACGATCCCTTACAATTGAAAAAGGAGTTTCCGAAAGGAGCCGCTATTTTTGCGAGTACCTGTCAAACCTGTCACGGAGCAGATGGTAACGGCATCAGGTCGCTGGCGCCGCCTTTTAATAAATCCGAATGGATAAATGGCGATAAGAAAAAGCTGATCTCCATAGTGCTTTATGGTTTGACCGGTCCGGTACAGGTAGATGGTCACCTGTATAAAGCGCCCGAAATTACAGCCGATATGCCGGGCATTGGTAACAATACCGAGTTTGCCGATGAAGATATCGCGCAAATACTAAGCTACCTTCGCCGTTCATGGCAAAATAATGGCGATAAAGTGTTAGCCAAAGAAGTTGCCGAAGTACGTACAAAAAACAAGGGCCGCGAGAAAGCATTTACTGTGGACGAGCTGAATAAGCTATAGATCATACTGCTTAATAATAGTTTAGGAAATGCCATGCCGAATGATCGGTGTGGCATTTTGCATTAAATGTGTCTCTAAATATATCAAGGGCTATTTCTTGAAAAATAGGCGCAACATTTTTTTTAGTAAAATAGTATAAGGAACTATCAAAAATTGAAAAAATATTAAACTTAAACTATATTTCGCCTGAATTATAACCTGATCATCTCAACACAGTGTACTCATTGCAACAACACTGAAACCCTGAATAAAATGGATAACCTTAAACAGCCCGGGTTTCCTTTATTTGGGTATTTTGCTGATGTGTTTTTCGGCTGCAAAGCTATGGCTATAACTGATGCGGTATGCAGGGTGCCTGCGTATATTAAAACGATGTAATAATACACTATGACCAAACGATACTTATTCAAAGTAATTTTACTGTGTGTTTTGCTTTGCCAGTTCTTTACAAAGGCATCGGCCCAGTATGCTATTGGCGGTAGCGCGGGTACAAACCTCGCGCGCTCGGTATACTGGCTCACCTGGGATAAGCTGGCCAACGGTTCAACGCTGATTACCCAGCCCGTAGGCGCCGATGCTTCCAATATCATCAATGGTACTTACGTGTGGCAGTTTTCGCCAACGGTAAGGATAACCGCTGTTATCAGCAATGAGGTGTCGTCAAACAGTCAGCACATGTCGGTTTACACACCGGGCAGTTACAGCGGCGATGGTTTAGATCTTATTTATTCGGGCAATAACCAGCCAAAGCCCGATTCAAGAGGCGTACCATCATCAGGCTTAGCCACACCTTACGGTCAAACAGTAAAGTTCGATATTGATATTAAAGTAGCCATACTCATCAACAATGTATGGACTAACGTTGTCTATCCGGGTATGATCATTGCCGATGCAGAATCTATCGACGCGGGCGGCGAATTTATCTCCGGGGATACACCTAATTCCATTGCCTGGCAGCTGCTTAATAAGCGCACCCAAAACAGCGCGGCCGATGATCATTACAAGTTAGATCTTTCTAACGGCGGTAAATCCTTTAAACTCTATGCCGATCTGCTTCCGGGCAACTTTGGCGTGCAGGCGGTAATGTTCGCGCATAATGCCAGCAAGCTAAACAATGTATCGATGAAAGGTTCGGGACTCACGGCTATGGCTATAGGTTTCGTTTTACCATTTGATTTGGGCGATGCCCCGGTTGGTTATGGTACTACCGGGCATTATATCGACAGCTTCCAGATCACCGATTATTATGCAGGCGACGGTACTTATGCAGTGGTTGATTATAATACTACACCGCTTGTACCGCAAGCAACCGTTTACATAGGCGCTAATAATGTTGATGCCGATGGTTTACCTAATGGTACCCCGACCGCCGACAGCGATAATTTGATCGGCAACAATGATGAAAATACATTCACCCCTGCCAGCTTGCCCGATGTACGGGTAAATCAGGCGGGCGATATCGTATTTAATATTCCGGTAACAAATACCAAAGGCGTACCGGCCACGCTGCACACATGGCTTGATTTTAACGGCGACGGCGTTTTCGGTGCCGATGAAGTGATCAGCGTTACGGTGCCTGCCAATACTGTCAACAAAACCTTTACGGTTACTTTCCCTAACGCGTTCTTTGTTAACAAAATAAAGGTGGGTAACCTGTATGCCCGTATCCGTGTTACTACCACCAATCTTATTGATGATATTGCTACCACGCAGGATGAAAGAAGCATCTCTTTCGCGGCTGATGGCGAGGCTGAAGATTACAAGCTGAAAGATATATTGGGCATTACCATTTCGGGTACTGTGTTTAATGACGGTAACGGCGGTTTAAATAATGTTATATCGGGTACCGGTATCAATAACGTAAGCGGTAGTCCGTTGTATGCTTATTTGGTAGATGATAAAGGCGTTATCGTCAATAAATCAGCTGTAGGCGCGGGCGGAACGTATTCATTCCCGAACTCAAATAATGGTACCTATACCGTGGCTATTTCTACCAATGATGTAGTAATAGGCGGAGCCCTTGCAGAAGTATCGGCCAATTTGCCCGCCAACTGGAAACCATCGGGCGCGGCCTACGGTGTAAACAATGCCGAAAATACAGGCATACAAACCGGAACGCCAAACTTACAGATCAAGGTTAAAACACCGGGTACCAGCCTGAATGTAACAGGTGTAAGTTTCGGGTTGAACCAGATACCATTGGCGGTTGACGATAACGGCACCACCACAGCGGGACAGGCCATTACGCTTACCATTCCGGCAAATGATACCGATGCCGATGGTACAATTGATAAAACTACCGTACTGCTGGTCGATCCGGTAGATAATCTGAAGAAAACATCGGTTACTATAGCTGGGCAGGGCACTTACACGGTAAATACCGCTAACGGCAATGTTACCTTTACGCCGCTGCCCACTTTTGCAGGTAAGGCTATACCGGTACAATATTCTATAAAAGACAATTTCGGTTCGGAGAGTGTTAACGCGCTTATCTCGGTAACCGTAAAGCCAACGGGTGTAAACGACACCGATTTTACGGCTATAGGCGTACCTGTAACCACCGCTGTTAAAGCTAACGACGGACAGGACGCGGTTGCTACCACTGTTACCCCTTCGCCGGGTGCGCATGGTACTACAGTGGTTGATGCTACAGGCAGGGTGATTTATACACCTGCTGCCGGTTACGTGGGTACTGATACTTACACGTACATTTTAACCACTGCCGATGGCGTGGTATCTGACCCGGTTACGGTCACTATCAGCATAAAACCAATGGGTGTTAATGATGATGTAACAACGCCTATCAATACCCCGGTTACTACTACTGTTACCGCGAATGATGGCCCGAGCGGCATAGGCGCAACCATTGTACCAACTAACGGGTTACATGGTACCACTGCCGTTGATGCTACAGGTAAAGTAACTTATACGCCAAATACTGGCTATATAGGTAAAGATACCTATACTTATACCATCACCAAGGGCGGTGCAACGTCCGATCCGGTTACTGTAAATGTGAACATTAAGCCTGTGGGTGTTAACGATCAGGATGCTACGCCGATAAATACCTCTGTAATCACTACCGTAAAAAGTAACGATGGCGCAAGCGGTGTGGGTACTGTAGTAAAAGCTACGCCGGGCGCTAATGGTGTTACCACAGTTGATGCCGATGGTAAGATCACTTATACCCCGGTTGCCGGTTTTGTGGGCAACGATAAATATACATACACGCTTACTACGCCCGATGGTGTAGAATCTGACCCTATTACGGTTGATATTACGGTATACTCGTCATCAATGACCTTAACTAAGCGTGCCACCAATACAGGTAGCAAAGCAGGCGATGTGATCAATTACACCCTGGTTGTAACCAATACAGGTACATCTATCCTAAACAATGTTAAGGTGGCCGATGCGGGCGTGGATGCAGGCAGTATTAGTCCGGCAAATATCGCTTCGATAGCGCCAGGCGCGACGGCGACCGTAACGGCAAGATACACGCTTACGCAGGATGATGTAAACGTTGGCCGGTACAGCAACCAGGCATCAGTATCAGGTACCGATCAAAATGGCAAAGCCATCAGCGATCCTTTATCTGATGATCCTACAACCTCCACGACTGATGATCCTACAGTAGTGCTTATTACACAGGGTGGCAAAATTGAAGTAGTTAAAACAGGCGTACAAACCGCCAATTATATCAGCTATACCTTCGTGGTGAAAAACACCGGTAACGTTACCCTTACTGATGTTACCCTTACCGATGGCAACCTCGGCCTTACCAATACACCGTTAACTATACCGGCAGGTGGTTTATTACCGGGTGCGAGTATCACTACACCGGCATTCAGGTATACGTTGAGCCAGGCAGATAGGGACGCGGGCGTTGTAAACAATACGGCTACTGTTAGCGGTTTAGATCCCGTAGGGGCTACGGTTTCAAACAGCGCTGGTATTGCCACTACAGTACCTGCATCACCGGTAGCTATTAATGATGCCGCGCAAACCAGCCTGAATAAAGCGGTTAATATAGATGTATCTAAAAACGACGATCCTAAAACTACCGAGTTTAATTTAGGTTCGGTTGAAATAACCAAACTGCCCGAGCATGGTACGGTAGAGGTAAGCGCCAATGGTATTGTAACCTACAAACCAAACGCAGGTTATACCGGGCCCGATACATTTAACTATCGTGTAAAAGACCTTTATGGTATTTACACTAACGAGGCTGTGGTAAACATTACCGTTACTCCAACTGCCGAACTTAAAATACCTACGCTGTTTACCCCTAACGGTGACAGCATAAACGATGTGTTTGAGATCCGCGGGTTGGATGGCAGTCTGCAAAATAAGCTGACCATAGTAAACCGCTGGGGCAATGAGGTGTATAAGCAAACCAATTACCAAAATAACTGGACAGGCGATGGCCTGAATGAAGGTACTTACTACTACCTGCTGCAGGTTAGGGGAAGCGACAGTGATAACTGGATAGTTTACAAGGGATATATAACATTAATGCGTTCGTTGAAAAAATAAGCCGGCAAATAACCGGGCTATTATAACATATATAAAGTATGAGAAGATATTTAACATTATTAGCGCTGATGCTAAGCACCAACTGGTTATACGCCCAGCAAGATGCCCAGCAAAGCCAGTATATGTTTAACGGGATATACATTAACCCTGCGTACGCGGGCTATAAAGAGAACCTTAACCTGCACGCCTTTTACCGTTCGCAGTGGACGGGGATTGATGGCGGGCCGGTAAGTATGTCATTAGCGTTAGATGCTATTGCCAATGACGGCAATGTGGGTTTGGCCTTGCAGATCTCTAACGATAAACTGGGCGCGCAAAGCAACCTGGCGGCGTATGCCAATTATGCTTATCGCCTGCGTATGAACGCCGATGGCAGTTCGAGGCTGGCTTTGGGTTTTGGTATAGGTGTGGTTCAGTTAGGTATAAACGGAAACCTGTTAAATCCTAATGATCCCGAGCCGGATATGTTCGCGGGAACGCAAAGTACCATAGTGCCTGATGGCCGGGTGGGGGTATATTATTCTGATGATAAGTTTTACGCGGGTTTATCTGCCGATAACCTGATATCGCAATACATTAAAGTACGGCAGGATGGTTACATCCCGCAACCTAAACCTCATTATTATTTAACCGCCGGTGTATTGCTGCCGCTATCAGAGGATATTAAGTTTAAGCCAAGCATCCTGGTAAAAGATGATCGTGGCGGGCCGACCAGTTTGGATATTAACGCGTTTGTTTTACTCGGCGAAAAGCTATGGCTGGGTGGTTCATATCGCCAGCGTGTAAAACTATACAGCAAAGATTATTTGCAGCGCGATTTGAGCAGTCTCAACTCTGCCGTGGCAGCATTGGAGGTATTTGCCATGAAGAATTTACGTGTAGGCTACTCGTACGATTTTTCGGTAGGGCCATTGAAAGGCTATAGCGGCGGTACGCACGAAATATCAATAGGCTTTTACTTTAAAACAAGCAAAAGCCGCATGCTAACGCCAAGATATTTCTAAAAAAAACAGTTGTAATTATTGAAGTTTCAGATTCTTGAATAAAAGAATTAGTATAACATGAAAAGAATTTTAACCGTTGCCAGTTTAATTGCATGTGTAATGCTGCTTAGCCTTAATACAAGGGCGCAGTCGGCATTAAAACAGGCCGATGAGCAATATAACCTGTATAATTATAGCAAGGCCGTAGGCTATTACCTTAAAGCTTATAAAAAGGATTCTACCCTGTACATTGCCGAGCATTTGGCAAACAGCTACCGCCTGATGCACGATTATAACAATGCCGAAACATGGTATGCAAAAGCGGCCGCAACAAAAGGCAGCGGTGCCGATGTGTTTTTGAAATATGGCGATATACTAAAAAGCAACGGAAAATACATCGAAGCCAAAGTACAATACACACGTTATTATGTACTGCGTACCGATGTTGACAAGAACCAGTTACGTGTATTAACCGCGGGCTGCGATTCTGCCGTTAAATGGATGAAATCACCAACCGGTGTCGATTTGAAAAATGAGCAGACCCTCAACAGTGCCGAATCTGACTGGGGCGCGAGTAATTATGGCAATAATATTGTATTTACTTCCGATAGGTTTGGCAAAAAAGGCGGGGAGCAGCGTACACGTAAAAGGGGGCTGCTGTATTTTGATCAGCATAAAGGGCCCGATACCGAAATTTATGGCTGGACTGGCGATAATTACCTGAAACTTTACCAGGCCGGTAAAACCGGAAACTCTACCGATACGGTTAACTTTTTCCCATTTTCGGCGGGTACAGAATACCATGTAAGCGCGCCCTCTTTTACTGCCGATGGTAATGAAATGTACTTTACGCTTACCAAAATACCGGCTCAGTGGAATGATACAGCGCGGATAAAAACCATTAAGCTGGAGATCTATTCGAGCAAAAAGAACTCGGGTGCTAACAGTTGGAGCGCGCCTGTTCCGTTTAAATACAATAATCAAAACCAATATTCGGTTGGCGATCCGTTTATTACCCCTGATGGCAAAACGTTGTACTTTGTATCAGATATGCCGGGTGGTTTGGGTGGCACTGATATTTATTACAGCCAAAAAGATTCTGAAGGTAACTGGGGCGGCCCGGTAAATCTAAAGTCGGTAAACTCGATTGGCAACGAGCGTACTCCGTTTATAGATGAAAACAAGGATATCTATTTTTCGAGCGATAACGGTATCACATTAGGCGGACTGGATATATTTAAAGCCACCCATACTACTGATGATAAATTCGGCCCGAAACAAAACCTGCGTTACCCGGTAAACTCACCGAGAGATGATTTTGCTTATGTGGTTTATGGCGGCACTACAGGCTACCTTTCATCAAACAGGTTAGGCGGTGTAGGCAGCGATGATATTTACAGCTTTACGCAAAAACCTGTAGCTGCTATCCGTTTAGAAGGTGTTTTGTATGATAAGAAGAGCCGCCAGCCTGTTGCAAACAGTTTGGTTACCTTAAGTAAAGTTGGCCGGATTACTACCAATGCAACCGGCAAGTTCAGCTTTAATCTGCAGGAGAATACAGATTATACTTTAAGAGGAGAGAAGGCCACTTATTTGAGCGATAACCAATTGGTTAGCACAAAAGGTATTACAGAAAGCAAAACCATCCGCAAAGATCTTTATATAGATAAGATAGAGCTGAACAAGGCGATCAAGATTGAAAATATCTATTATGATTTTGATAAATCGAACATCCGCCCGGATGCCGCTGTAGAATTGGATAAGCTGATAAAAGTGCTGAAAGACAACCCAAATATCGATATAGAGATAGGCTCACATACAGATAGTAAAGGTAACGATGCTTACAATATGGCCTTATCACAACGTCGTGCAAATTCGGTAGTGCAATACCTTATTACTGTTGGCGGTATAGATGAAAGCCGTTTAACTTCACGTGGTTACGGCGAAAGCCGGTTGCTGAACCGTTGTTCAAACGGAGTCGATTGTAGTCCTGCCGAGCACCAATTGAACCGCCGCACGGAGTTTACAATTGTAAAAATGTGATTTTAGTAATATTAATAGCGATTTAAGTATTAATTATTCTGTATTGTTTCGTTATTTTGAGGATTGAAGATGAAAGGCATGCTTATGCCTGCAAAATAACGCTACATGAACGATAACGAGAAAAAAGGATTCACTACAACTATACTACATTCCGACCGCCTGCTTAAACCGGAGCACGGCGCATTACACCAACCAATACATACAGCGGTTACCTGGGGATTTGAAGATGTGCAGGGGCTGGTAAACGTATTCCAAAATAAAGCAAAAGGTTATGCCTACTCACGCCAGGGTAACCCTACCGTTACCGCTTTAGAGCATAAGGTAACACAAATGGAGCAGGGCATAGCTACTATAGCATTCTCTACAGGCATGGCGGCTATTACGGCAACCATTATGGCATTGATAAAAAGTGGCGATCATATTATTGCCAGTTCATACCTTTTTGGTAATACCCGCAGCATACTGCAAACCTTTACGGATATTGGCCTTGATATTTCTTACGTAGATGCTACATCGGTAGAAAACATTAAAGAAGTATATACCGATAAAACCAAAATGGTATTGGTAGAAACCATTGCCAACCCGGCCACACAAGTAGCCGATTTAATTGCTATCGGTGATTTTTGTGAAGACAAGAAACTCTTATTTGTAGTAGATAACACCATGACCTCGCCGTACCTGTTTCGTCCGGCTACGGTTAAGGCAAGCTTTGTTATCAACTCATTAACAAAATATATTGGCGGCCATGCCAACGCGCTTGGCGGCAGTGTTACCGATACAGGTTTGTTCGATTGGGCAAACTATCCTAATATCGCCCAAATACTTCGCGATTCTATAAAACCGCAAATGCTTGGTATTACCCAGATACGTAAACGCGGCTTGCGGGATGGCGGTGGTACATTGGCTCCCGAGGCTGCGCACAATATCTCTGTAGGTTCTGAAACTTTGGCTTTACGCCTGGAACGTGCTTGCAGCAATGCCGCCGCGTTGGCCGCTTTCCTGGAGCAGCACCCGTTGGTAAGCAAGGTTTATTATCCGGGCTTAAAAGATCACCCGCAACATGAGCTGGCTTCTCAATTATTTCATCGTTATGGTGGCTTAATGAGCTTCGCGCTGGTTGATGGCGTTGATCTGTTCGCTTTCCTGAACAGGCTTCAACTGGTGATTAAGTCGAGTAACCTGGGCGATACACGTACGCTGGCTATCCCGGTGGCACACACCATTTTCTTTGAGCTTGGTGCCGAGCGTCGTGCCGAAATGGGGATCCCTGATTCGATGATCCGCCTGTCGGTAGGTATTGAAGATCAGGAGGACTTGATCGGTGATTTCCGCCGCGCGCTTGAAGCATCAGCCATATAATCAGCTGGATTTAATACAGCACTTGCAATAAAGAAATATAGCGCTAACTTAGCAGTACATCTGTTAAATTATAACCGCTTGCCTGTATGAAATTTCTTAAACTTAGCTTCCTGTTATTAATGGGCCTGAATTGCTCTGCCCAAACTGTAAATAACCAGTCACCGGTTGTTGATCATGTAAATACCATTATAGGCACGGCGTTTAAAGGGTTTAAGGAAGGGCTCGAAGGCGGCGGTACCATGCCCTTTGTAAACAGGCCTTACGCCATGACCAACTTTCTGGCTCAAACAGCCGAAAACAAAATGGGCATCATGTCGTACCTGTACGAGAATAAATCCGTTATCGGTTTCCTGGCATCGCATCAGCCAACCGTTTGGATGGGCGATTATGGCTACGTGTCGGTAATGCCGCAAATAGGCAAGTTGAGCGTACTGCCAAAAGATAGGGCACTCAATTTCAGTCACGATAATGAGGTTACCCGTCCGTATTACTACAAGGTAACTATGGATGCTAAAAATGGCCAAACCATTGATGCCGAAATAACCGCGGCCAGCAAATCGGGAATCTTTCGTTTTACATTTCCTAAAACAGATACGGCACGCATCATTCTACAAGGCATCAATCTAAACCCCGAACTGAACGACTGGGCAAACGATGTTGGCGCTCGCCTGAAAAGCCTCAAAGGGTACGTTAGCATAGATGCTATCAATAACGAAATAACAGGTTACAACCCCGACAGGCAATCAGCCCAATTGGGGCCCGAACTGCCTAACTTTAAAGGCTACTTTGTAGTTAAGTTCGATAAAAAGTTTAGTTCGTATGGCACATGGTCGGGTTCGGAAATATACCCGGGGCAAGTTGAGCAAACAGGCACTCGTATGGGCGCTTACTTTAACTTTGCCGGCGAAACTCAAATACAGGTTCGTATAGCTACTTCGTTCATCAGTATTGAGCAGGCCCGCAAAAACTTACAGCAGGAAATTCCCGACTGGAACTTTGAGCGTGTACAAAATGCTACCAAAGCCGTTTGGGAGAAGGAGTTAAGCCGCTTTACAGCCAAGGGAATGGATAAAGATCATAAAGCGATATTCTACACGGCTTTATACCATTGCATGCTTTTCCCGCGTGAGTTTTCGGAGGATGGACACTATTATAGTCCGTTTGACGATAAGATCCATGAGGGAACATCTTATACCGATTATTCTTTGTGGGATACCTTCAGGGCATTGCATCCATTGCTAACCATTATTCAACCTAAAAGGGTGAACGGCATGGTGAACAGCCTGGTACAAAATTACCAGGAAAACGGCTGGCTGCCCATGTGGCCAAATCCAACCGAAACCAATATTATGATAGGTACCCATGCCGATGCCGTAATTGCCGATGCTTATGTAAAAGGCTTCAGGGGTTATAATGTAAAGGCCGCTTATGATGCCGTTCGTAAAGATGCCTTTGTAGCACCGGAAGGAGATACCCTAAAAAAATGGGGCGACCGCGACTTGTGGACGAGCTACGAAGCACGCGGTGGTATAACTTACTATCATAAATTGGGCTATATTCCTGCCGACAAGGTGAAGGAATCGGTATCGCGCACTATTGAGTACAGCTTTGATGATTACTGCGTGGCGCAAATGGCTAAAGGGTTGAATAAGATGGCAGATTATAAGCAACTGATTGCCTGGAGTAAATATTATAAGAATCAATACAATCCTGCTACCGGTTTTATGGCACCTAAAAACTCGGCAGGTGAGTGGCTGGCCAATACCAACGAGGGCTTTACAGAGGGTACCAATTGGACCTATACCTTTGGCGCGTTGCACGATGTGCCGGGCATGATCGCTATGATGGGCGGGAAGGATAAGTTCAACAAAAAACTCTACGAAAACTTTAATGAAGGTCACTATCGCTCTGATAATGAGCCGGGGCATCATTACATCTACATGTATAACTATAGCGGCCAGCCGTGGAAAACACAGGCATTGGTACGTGAGCACACCTCGCAACAAAATTACCGCAACGCCGCCATCGGTATTAACGGTAATGACGATTGCGGACAAACATCTGCCTGGTACTTATTCAGTATAATGGGTTTTTACCCGGCAGTGCCAGCTTCGGGTGTTTATGCTTTGGGCGCGCCGCAATTTCCGGAGATCAGTATTAAGTTAGAGGACGGTAAAACATTTACGGTTAAAGCTGTTAATTTATCTGATGCCAATAAGTATGTAAAATACGTTACGCTGAATGGCAAACGCCTTACCTCGTTTGAGCTTAAACACGCCGATGTAATAAAGGGCGGAACGCTTGTTTTTTATATGGCCGCTACGCCTCAAAAAACCTTTTAAAGCAGGTTGCCGGTCAATGTAGTGGTAAGGTAAGTTTTAATGATATAACCTGGTGTTGCTATGGTTTTTAAGTGGAGAGATGCTTATATTTGATCAGGCAATTCTCCACTGCCTGTAAACCAATTATGAAACTCATCAGCAACATTGAAACATGGGGCGATAGTCATCACCCTAAGTTACTCGATTTTATTCGGATACTTTTAGGTATATTTTTAATGCTTAAAGGCGCGGCCTTTTTTCACAATATGCCCTTTCTGCGGGATATTATTGTTGAAACGCGCAGCATCAACGCCTCTGCCGATACGGTGGAGTATATGTTATACTACATCACCTTCGCGCACCTGGCGGGCGGTGCACTGATATTTTTAGGCCTTGTAACGCGCCTTGCCGCCCTGATACAACTACCGATAGTATTTGGCGCGGTGTTCTTTGTAAACGTGCTTAAATCAACCGTAAATTCCGAACTGTGGCTTTCTATAATCGTACTGGCGTTGCTGGTATTATTTATCCTCATTGGTTCGGGGCCGCTATCGCTCGACAGGGTTTTATCGATAGATAGAAATAAAGATGAGGCGGTTTAATGATGTTAGCGTTAAGATGATATATTTGTGTAAACCATATCTCTATGCGCTTACGTAACCTGCTCATTATCCCTGTAGTATTATCGGCGTGCAGCCGTCCTTCAAGCCAAAACGATCAACCCATATTAGGCACCTGGCGCTTAGTGACGGCCAAAAATATAACAAAGGGCGATACCTTAACCACTTTCCCGGTGGCAGGGCAGGAAATGATCAAGATGTTCAATAATGAGCGCTTCTCATTTTTTAAGCATGACCTGAAACAAGGTAAAGACACAGCCAACGCTAATTTTGAGGCGGGTAACGGCACTTACAAACTAACAGGACAGGAGTACAGCGAGCACCTGGAATATTGCAATTACCGTGAATGGGAAAACCACGATTTTAAGTTCACCGTTAGCATAAAAAACGATACTTTAATACAAAAAGGTATTGAACGAATTGACAGTCTGAATGTTAACCGAGAAATAGTGGAGACTTATGTTCGCTTAAAATAGCATCAGCTTTTTATCTTCTTTAACTCCTCGCTGTTAATAATTTTAATGGTGCTGCCTTTTTTGGTAATGAGGCCTTCGTTCTTAAAATCGGTAATAATTCGGCTTACGGTTTCTGAAGCCATACCGGCAATAGCGGCAAGGTCTTCACGCGATATCTTTATGGTGCCGTTATCTTCATTGCCCAGTTGCTTTAAAATGCGCAGCAATACATCGGCCATACGTTTACGTACCGAGTTGTAGGCCAACTGTAACAGTTGTTCTTCCTTTTCGCGAACATTGTTCGAGAGTATCCTGATGAACATATTGGCCAGCCCGGTATTCTTACTCAATAGGTAATCAATAATATCCTTCGGGATAATGCATATCGTACTATCTTCAATAGCTTCGGCCGTTTCGCTGTAAGGCTCGTTAAGTAACAGGGCCTGCATTCCTAAAAAATCATCCGGGTTATAAATACCCGTTACCAGTTCGCGCCCGTATTTGGTGATCTTTATAGTTTTAAGCCTGCCGCTAATTACAAGGTATAAGGCAGGGGCATTATCGCCCTCGTAATACAGCAGTTGTTTCTTTTTTACTGCCCTTATTTTACGTTCCGAAAACAGGTTGCGAATTTCAGTCAGCTCTTCTGTTTTGGAGATAAGTGTATTTAAGTTATCTAAACACTTGCTGTAAAACTCCTGCTGTTTTTCCTTTTTTATAAGTCGGCTTTCAATGGCGTTCAATAACTCATCCTCGTCAAAAGGTTTAGTAAGGTAATCGTCGGCACCCATTTCCATGGCGCGACGCATATCAATACGTTCGTTTTTGGCTGTAATAAAAATGAAAGGTGTGGTTGCAATATCAGGGTTCTGATTGAGGGTGTATAAAACGCCATAACCGTCGAGTTCTGGCATCATGATGTCGCACAATATTAAATCCGGCTTTTGAAATTGTGCCTGCTCAACCCCCTTGCGGCCGTTTTCGGCAAAAATTACATCGTAGCCTTCAAGCTCCAAAATTTTGCCCGTAGCTTCCCTTATATCAATACTATCTTCTATAATTAGTATGCAACCTTTCATTTAAATCAGGGAAATTGGCAGAAAATTATCAAGTTCGTAAATATTCTTCAATTATACTAATAAATTAATAAATGCACACAATTTCAATTTGTGACCATCGTCATATTTTAATCAAAGCTTTTTTGTAACATTTACGTTATCACGACCCCTGATAGCTATGAAAACTATTGTATACCTAACCGATGCAGATGAGATTGCATGTACCGTAGCCAAATACGCCCTCGCCACTGCGTACAAACTAAAAGCTAATTTATTATTATACAGTTCCATTTCAATAGACGAAAGATACCCCATTCCGGATGAACAAACGGATGAATACGTGGCTTGTAAAAAGTTAAAAAAAGCAAATATAGAGGTCGGGTTTACCATACTCCGCAGCCAGTTAGAGGTAGATCTTCAGCAGAATTATCCTGCTGATGGTTTTATCCCGGCAATTGATTATGCCTGCTGGGAGGGGAGCTTTACCGAGAGTGTTAGTGTGCTTAGTTATAATAAAGACATCCTGATGATGGTATTAGCAAATAATGAGCACGAAACGCTCTATGGATATGTTAGTGATGCTGATTTTCAGCAAACACTTGATGCTGCGAAATTGCCATTATTAATAGTACCCGAAAATAATCCCGCCAGCGGTTTTGATAAGATACTGTTCGCAACAGATGGCCGCTATAACGAGATTGATTATATACAATCGCTAACAGGCTTTGCCAAATATTTTGATGCCTCCATCATAGTGAGTGCTATTGGTGGCAAAAATAAGCTCACAAGCAATCAAAAAGCACTCAAACTGTTTATGAGCGATCTTGCTTTTAAGCTCAACTTTGGCCGGGCAAGTTATTACGAATTACCTGATAATGTAGATGCGCCTTTGGAGTGGCTTATTGATAACGAACAGGTAGATCTTATTGCGGTAGCCCACCGCAAAGGCATTTTTGCCGACAGGTTGCTGTCGTTAGGCATTAGTAAAGAAAAAGTATCCCAACTCAATATTCCTATGCTTGTTTATTCGGGCGATAAAGCATCAGTATTCAGCACGGTTAACCTGTAATACTTATTATATATACTGTAGTGTAAGGGGCTGTACAATTGCCGAAATTTATGTTGAATATTTAATCTGCATAAATTGTATAGTTTACAAATAAAGTGTTTAATTTGCTGAACCAACTAAACGTTTTAGCACATTGCATGAAAAAAACCTTACTCTTTATCTTATTTAGTTATTCTACCGTATTTGCCCAGGAACGTAAGGCACCTGCCTATCCCTTAGTCACTCACGATCCTTACTTCAGCATTTGGTCAACCACCGATAAGTTAAATGAAAGCACTACCCAGCACTGGACAGGAGCCAATCAATCGTTAAACGGTTTAGTAAGTGTAGATGGTAAAGTGTACAGCTTTTTAGGCAAGCCCGAAAAAGTTTTCAATACCATATTACCGGCCGCCGATGAAAAACCTTTGTCATTAAATTATACCGAAACCAAACCGGCCGATAATTGGACATCTGTTGATTTTGACGATGCCCAATGGAAAACAGAAGTAGGCCCGGCCGGCAGCGAATCGTCACAGGCAAAAACCCCTTGGAAAAAAGATGAGATATGGGTAAGGCGCGTATTTACCCTTAACCAGATCAACACCAATAAACTTTACCTTAAAATAAGACACGATGATAATGCCACTGTTTATTTAAACGGTAAAGAGATATATAACGTTAAAAAACTTGCAGGCAGCTTTGTATATATTCCTATTGATGCCGCTGTAAAGAAAGCGTTGCATAAAGGCAAAAACGTGTTAGCGATATACGCGGTAAATACAGGCGGCCCATCTTACCTTGGTGCCGGCCTGGTTGAAGAACCTAATGATAAGGACGCCGTGAAGTTTGTTGATGCCGTGCAGAAAGACTTTCAGGTTAACGCCACGCAAACCAGCTATCAGTTTACCTGCGGTAAAATTAACCTCGATGTTACTTTTACATCGCCATTGCTGATGAATGATCTTAATCTGCTTTCGAGGCCTGTTACCTATATATCTGCTAAGGTTAAATCTAACGATGGTGCAGCGCACCAGGTGAAACTTTACTTTGGTGCATCGGGCAATATCGCTACCCACCGCGATTTTCAGGAACTGGTGGCCGATAAGTATACAGCTAAAGGCTTATCCATATTAAAGGCCGGTACTGTAGAGCAGCCATTGCTTAAAC
Source organism: Mucilaginibacter sp. GW821-FHT07G05 (assembly GCF_059418565.1). Taxonomy (NCBI): domain Bacteria; kingdom Pseudomonadati; phylum Bacteroidota; class Sphingobacteriia; order Sphingobacteriales; family Sphingobacteriaceae; genus Mucilaginibacter; species Mucilaginibacter sp. GW821-FHT07G05. Next base: position 225,247 of record NZ_JBWKQC010000001.1, read on the forward strand.
GCACAGGCGATGATGTGCGCATTGACTGGGGGTATATGTATGTAGCCGTGCCCGCGCAATACAATAGCATACAAAGTATCACCACCTCGGCAGATGCTTTAAAAACCTTAGTAGCTAAGCCAAGAAAAAATACAGCGCACGTTACAGGCGAAAAATTGATATTGAATACTGTTATACCGATGGGCGCAATTGGCAGCGTGGCTAAAGAGCAGTTTATATTGTTAGGGTATGACGATTTGTACGCAGTACAATACTTTAAACAAAACCTGCGCCCATGGTGGAACAACAGCGGAAAAGAAACGATAGAAAACCAATTGGCACTTGCTGCCAAAGAATATAAACAAGTAACGCAAAAGTGCGTAACGTTTGATAAACAACTTTACGCCGACGCGGTGAAGAGTGGGGGAGATGTATACGCTAAACTTTGTGTACTGGCTTATCGCCAGGCCATATCAGCGCATAAATTGGTGAAGAGCCCGGAAGGGGAAATCCTCTTCCTGTCGAAAGAAAATTTTAGTAATGGCTCAATAGGCACGGTTGATGTAACTTATCCGTCGGCTCCGTTGTTTTTGGTGTATAACCCGGATCTGTTAAAAGGTATGATGAACGGCATTTTCTATTTCAGCGAAAGCGGTAAATGGAATAAGCCCTATTCATCACATGATTTAGGTACATACCCGGTAGCGAACGGACAAACCTATGGCGAAGACATGCCTATTGAAGAATCGGGTAATATGCTGATACTCGCGGCAGCCATTGCCAAGGCCGAGGGTAACGCCGATTATGCCAAAAAGCATTGGAAAACTATAAGTATCTGGGCCGAGTATTTGAGCAAGAACGGGCTCGATCCGGCTAATCAATTATCAACCGACGATTTCGCGGGCCATTTGGCACGCAATGCCAACCTTTCGGTAAAAGCCATAGTGGCATTAGGTGGATACGGCATGATGGCTGGTATGCTTGGTGAAAAGGCCACAGCAGATAAATATACCGCCATGGCTAAGGATATGGCCAAACAATGGATGGTATTGGCTGATGCCGGCGACCATTATGCCTTAACGTTTGATAACAAAGACACCTGGAGCCAAAAATATAACATGGTTTGGGATAAAGTGCTTGGCCTTGGCTTATTCCCGCAGGAAGTGTATGATAAAGAGGTGAAATACTACCTTACTAAACAAACACAGTATGGCATACCACTGGATAGCCGTAAAACATATACCAAGTCTGATTGGATACTGTGGTCGGCAACGCTGGCCACCAACATTGATGCCTTTAAAGCTTTGATAAAACCTGTGTATACATACGCGCTGGAAACCCATGACAGGGTGCCTATGAGCGACTGGCACGAAACCAAAGATGCCCACAGAATGAACTTCACTGCACGTAGTGTTGTAGGTGGTTTTTACATCAAAATGCTTGAGCAAAAACTGAAGAAATAATACCCGTTTTACATAAAAATAATACCTATTATAATAGGTGTATAATAAAGGCCCTGATACAATTGAACTTTCAAATTGTTTCAGGGCCTTTTTGCGCCGATAAAGATGGTCTTTGTTACCATATTTTCATCTCAGTATTTCCGCAGTTTAGCAAGCATAAACCATGATTTATTATGCTTCTTAAACAAGCAATAATTCAATGTCAAACATTCAAGTTGTATTGACAACTTTTTAAGATGCTGCTTATTTGAAAATACGTTTTATCTGCTGTGCACAACTGATTTAGCCCAGCTATGCACTTTTAATAAGATTGTTATATTAATGACGAAGGCCTTTGGATTTTAGAGGTGAAATATAGTGGTTAAACAATCAAAATATACATAATAATGATACCTGTTTACCGTGTAAAAAACGGCGCTTCGCTGCTAAATTGTTTAAGTGGTTTTGATGGATAATTTGGGCAGAACTGTAAAACCTACATTTTAGTATATCAAAATTGATACATAAGGGTAAAAAACATGCTACAATTAGCCAAAATTAGCTTGCTAAAACCTTTAATTTTGGTATTTGTAATTGAAATATTACTATTTAATGACATGATTTTTTGCAAAGTTTAATGGTTGAAATAGGGTATTATAATGAATATTTTAAATTTTTTAAGCCCAATAAATAAATTTTGATAAATCAATTTTGTTAATATATATTTGTTAAAACCGATTATAGAATATCATAATCAATTGAATTGTTTGACGGATTAGTGAGCAGTTTTTTATTGATGACAATTTCCTTTTTTAATATAAACTTAAATGATAGAGTATGACTAAACTTTTTACATTACACCACTTCTTCTGGACATCCCACAATCGCATAAATAGCTTGCTGTTTTCGTGATGTTATAATCTTCTCAACAATTTTTTTTTATCTAATCAATTTAAAGATCGATTAATTATGCGATACTTATGGCTGTGCTTTATAGTTTTCACTGTAATTATAAATGCATCTACTGGCTTAGCTAAGGGTAATGAGGTAGGGGGAAGCAGAACAGAATTTTCAACCTTTGTTCACAAACCTAAATCCAAATCGTCTCTCCGTAAAGACACCACGGTAAAAGACACCTTACTAAAAGAAAATGCTAATGCTGTAAAAAAGAAAACTGTTTATAACAGTTTAACCGACAGCGTTTCAAAAAAACCTACTGACCTTTATTTATTCCCTGCTGTATCATTGCAGCAACTTATTAAAGGCTCATATGCAGGTTTGTATGTTCAGGAGCCGTCAGGCGAACCTGGTAGTGTACAAAATATGTTTATTCGCGGCGCTCCTATGCCGTTACTGTCAAAAAAGGATGTTTATCAATCACAGCCTCTTGTGATTTTGGATGGTGTGCCGCTTATTGGTGAACACCCATTCGCGTTTGATATACAGCAATACGATTATAACCGCATTGGTACTGCAACAAACCCTTTAGCAAATATTGATATGGACAACATTGGTTCAATTCAAGTATTAAAGGATGTTGCAGCAACTGCTATTTATGGTCCGCGTGCCGTAAACGGTGTTATTATATTAACCAGCAGAACACCTGATGTTGCACGTAGCATTACTTTCAACTCATACATCGGTATGGTTCAAAGGCCAAGCGTTACAACTATCAACGGTAAATACGAAAATGCTTTCAGACAAAGATTTTATGATTTGTATACCACTAACGGCAGGTATTCAGATGATGAGAATTATCCGATTTATCTGAGCGATTCGCTTAACACGGTTTACAGCGGTAAATCTGACTGGACCGATCTTTATTACCGTAATGCCATGATCTATGGTATCAACTTCGGTATCACCGGTGGTTCTGACCGTGCTAACTTCCGTTTCTCTTTAGGTAACATGAAAAACCAGGGTGTGGCTGATGATACCGGTTTAGACAGGTATAGCGCAATGTTCGGTATCAACATGAAACCTTTGAAATGGTTATTGTTCTCGGCAATGGTTAACGCCAACAGAATTGAGCGCAACAGGAATAGAAACCTGCGTGATCGTTTTGCGCAAATTAACTATTTTCCGGATTTGAGCGCTCCGCTTGCTCCTAATAAAGATTATTATATCAATTACCTTGATCAGTTCAAGAAAGGTTTTGACGATAACAAATCGAACATTATTGAAGGCTACGCCAGAATAGGTATCGAGTTGGGTAACTTTAATTACAGCAGCACATTCTCTGTTGATTATAATGAAGGCTACCGCGATATTTTTTACGCACGTACTTTGTTGCAAGGCAATAGTTATGCTTCAAACTACTATGGTTTTAACCAGCGTTTGAATTTCGAAAACAAGGCTACTTATGATCTTACACTAAATAACATACACGAGTTTCACTTTACCGTAGGGCAAGCACTGCAATGGGATACTTATAAATATAGCAATGCTTACGCTTATAAAGGTGCAAATGACTATATTAAGATCAACTTGTTAGATTCTGACCCTAACAGCGGTGGTTATTTAACACCTGTTGCATTCCCTCGTGAGTTAACCTACCGTTTCCTTGATAAAACAGGCGATAACCTTGTTTCATTTTATGGTAAGGCTGATTATACTTTCAATAGCAAGTACTCTTTCACCGGTACTTTACGTGCCGATGGTTCATCAAACGCGCAACCTACCGACAGATGGTTCTATTCACCAACAGTTGGCTTTGGCTGGAGTGTTAAAAATGAGTTCTTGAAAAAGAGCGAAACAGTAACTGACCTGGTATTCCGTATCAGCGCAGGTCGTATCGGCCGCCTCAACGTGTATGACAATTATGCACAAGGCCCGCAATACACCGCGTCAGTTGGCTATACAGGTAACTTAACGGTACCCGGTTATAACGCGTTCGGTGTTTTAACCAGGCCATACTCTGCCGGCTGGGTAGGTTATGGTATTCCGTGGGCTTACTCAAACCAGCTTAACATTGGTTTTGATGGTGGTTTATTTAACAACCGTCTGCAATTCTCTGTTGACCTGTACTCTAAAACCGATAAAGATCAATTGTTAGCTATCCCATCATTTGCTGAATATGGTTACAAGCAATCAATTGAAAGCGGTATGGCTGTAAACAACAGGGGTATTGATGTTACCATCAAAGCAGATGTATTAAAGAGGAAAGATTTCTCATGGTCATCTGCGATAAACCTTAACCACAACAGCAACAAACTAAAGGCTTTGCCAAGAGGACTTGACGAGATTATTATCGGTAACAGGTTCCTGAAAGTAGGCCAGCCGGTTGACCAGTACTGGCTTTTAACTAATGATGGCATTTATAACGCTAACAGCGAAATTCCTGTAGTTAACGGACAGCCACTGAAATATAACGGTACCCCTTTACAGGCCGGTGATCCTCGCTGGAGAGATTTGAATGGCGATAATGTTATCGATAATAATGATAAAACATTACAAGGTCATTCTTTGCCAACATTGTCTGGCGGTTTGGATAATAACTTCAAATACAAACAATGGAGTCTGAATACGAACCTGTATTTCAATTTAGGCAGAAAGCTGATTAACCAGGAAATGGCCAGTAGGTTTGACTTTATTAACCGTGAAGGTAACGCGGATGCCAGCTCAGTAAAAGAGATCACCTTTTGGGAAAAACGCGGCGATTATACCAAATATCCGCTATACAATCCATGGAGCACCGTTATACCTTACCGTGTAGATCAGGATCTTTTCCTGGAAAATGCTTCATTCCTGAAATTACGTTCAGTTTCATTAGGCTATGACCTTAGCGATTTCTTAAAGAAAAAGAAAATTGGCATTAAAAGGTTATTTATTTACGGTAGCGCAAATAATGTATTTACTATCAGCCCTTATACCGGTCAGGATCCTGAACTGGTGAGTTATGATGGTTATGATACAGGCTATGGCCAGCCTTTGCCAAGAACATACACATTCGGTGTTAAAATGGAATTATGATATGAAAAGTAATTACAAAAATATCCTGAATATAACGATGAAAAAGATACTATATATAACCCTGATGTCGCTGGTAGTTTTTACCGGTTGCAATAAGGTGCTTGATAAAGAGTCGGTGAGGGTAGTGGCTGAGCCTAATATGTGGAACACCGTAGAAGATGCCCGCGCAGGTATTATGGGTGTTTACGCGCTTACCCGTGCAGCACTTTCAGATAATAACAGCCACTGGATATACGGTGATGTGCGTACCGGTGAGTTTATGAGCCCAAACAGACAAGATCTGAAAGCTGTACGCACTAATACACTAAATGCATCATACCCTGTAGTTGAAGCACTATCTGACTGGACAAGGTATTACGCCGTTGTTAATGGTGCAAATATTTTTCTTGAGCGTATTGCCGAGGTTAGAGCAAAAGACAAACGCTATACTGAAAATAACATGACTGTGGATATTGCACAGGTACGTTTTTTAAGAGCGTTTACTTATTTCTACATGGTACGTATATGGGGTGATGTGCCATTTATAACCGCTTCGCACGATGGGCAATTTGAAGATAAACCACGTGAGGACAGGAACAAAATACTTACATGGGCTGAGCAGGAAATGCTAAAAGCCGCAGCTGATTTGCCTTTTGCCTACAGTAGTAATGATATTCAACAACAAGGCGACTATTATAATGAAAGTAATGGCAGATGGGGTGGTGCATTGGCTACAAAAAATACAGCCTATGCAGTATTAGCCCATTTAGCAGCATGGCAGGGTGATTATTCGAACGTGGCTACCTATGCAAAGTTTGTAGAAGATAATTATGGCAGAAGCGGTGGTGGTTATACAGGTACCGCTGACCTTACCAACTCAAATGGTTTCTTCTTCAATAAAAACACTCGTCAAATGTTTGGCTTTAACTCAGATTGGGGCCATATCGATGGTTCGGTAACCGGTCACCTTGAGGAGCTTACATTGGCAGAGCCGCTTACAACCAAAAAAGTTCCGGATATCTTTATGCCTAAAGATACCATATTGAAAATATTCGATCAGGTTAATGACGAACGCTTTAGTATAGATACTTTGGGCCAGGCCCGCTTTGAGCGCTATTTTACAAACTTTAATGGTAAGTATCCTATTTTCAGTAAGTTGAAAGTAATACAAGGGGGCACTAATGACCCTAACTTCAGGTATTTTACCAGCGCGCTCATTTTTACCAGGCTTGAAGATATAGTACTGCTTCGCGCAGAGGCATTGGCTGTATTAGGTGACCAAAATGGTGCATTGAATGAATTGGTAAATGTAATGTCCAGAAGAGGCATAACCACAATTAATATAGGCGATAAGGAATTGGTAGATGTGATATTTGAAGAACGTCATCGCGAATTATTGGGCGAAGGGCAAAGGTGGTATGATATAATACGCTATAATAAAATCAAGCAAAATAACCCGGGTTTCCTTAATCTGATAAATTCAGGTGGTATTTACTGGCCGGTGTCGCGTAAGCTCCTTACACAAAATAAATTGCTAACCCAAAATCCTTATTGGAAATAAACCAAGCATATATATGAAAATGAGAACACGATATATGAGAACTTTAAAACTATTATTGGTTTTATCGGTGATGGTATCTGCCTGTAAGAAGGATGGCGGGTATTTCAATTCTACTGATGGTGATAGGAAATTTAACGGTACAACATTACAGTATTTGCAAAGTAAACCGGGGGTTTATGATTCATTACTTTCTGTTGTAAAGAGAATGAACCTGGAAGAAACACTTGCAGATAGTAACGTTACACTTTTTGCAGTTACCAATCCAAGCTTTCAGTTAGCGCTTACCAACTTAAACACTTTAAGACGCCAGTCAGATAAAGATCCTTTGTTTCTATCAAACATTGATGGAATACACTTGGATACAATGGCATCTTATTACATAATAAGAGGTAAAAAAACATCAGATTCATTGGTATTGCAAGATGGTTTGGATCTGTCGAGCGTTAGGTATGCTTACCCAATGCACGCTAAAGTTACCAGGGCATCAGCTTCGGGTTATACTGATGGCGGCCCAGAGGTTATCGAATTCAGCAACACTAAAAAAAGTAAGTTTATTCGTTTCTGGTCAACCACAACAACTGGTTCAAACAATATTCAAACTAATAATGGTATAGTTCACGTAGTGAGCCCCGATCACATCTTTGGTTTCGATGAGTTTGTGAAACGTTTAACATTCGTTCCGCCACCACCAAATTTAATCACATTAATAGGTGGTAAACTTAAAGTATTGCGTGATAACCCCGCTGGTGCTGACAATGGTGAGGGATCTAAGAAAGTTATTGACGGTGATGATCATACTAAATTCCTTGCCGAGTTACAAGGCCGTTTATGGATACAGTTTGAGTTAAATACCCCTGAAGTATCAGGTGTTTATACTCTTACATCAGCAAATGATGCCCCTGAGCGTGACCCGAGAGCGTGGACTTACGAAGGTTCACAAGATGGTGTTGATTGGACAGAGCTTGACAGAAGAAGTAATTTCTTTTTTGAAGAAAGGTACCAAACCAAAGTATTCAGATGTCCTAACACCACAGCGTACAAATTTTATCGTATAGATATAACAGAGTTAAGAAACGGCGGACTTTTCCAACTGGCTGAGTGGAGTATTAATAAAGCTAAATAAGCAATGGAATATCAAAAAATTAAAACAATTCGAAATATGCGAACATATTTTAAAAAAGAGTTTATCTGTCTCTTGTTTGCTATAGTTGCTATAAGTAGCGGCTGTAAAAAGATATTCAATTTACCTGACGAAAAGGATTACTTAAGTTCAAATGTTAACTTCAATAATAAAATTCTTGAACCGATAATAGGGCGTGCTAACCTAATGGGAGGGTTTAACGGTGATAACTCAACATCACCTATTACTTTCGAAATTATAAATGCACGTTATGGTGATGGTCGTCCGGTTACTGATATTTTCACTAAACAGCAAACTTATGTGTGGACGGCTGCTTATACAGGTTTGGAAACAAGTATTGCTGAAATTGAAGCGAAAAGAAAACTTGAAGAGCATTCTATTTTTGAAATAAGATCGTCAGGAGAATTCATTTTGTGGCCATCGGCAACTAATGAACTGTTAACGCCAAGGCCTACAGATAGTACTAACTTTCCTCAGGATACGCGCTTTTTTGATGTGAAAATCACCAATACAGGCGGTAGCACAGTTATTCGCGATCTGCAATTACGCCCTTACAGGGAGCGCCCTTACGAACCATCAAATGATTTCAATGCTTTTACCGGTGGTATAGCTCCTGATCCTAAAGCGCCTAATAATAAGAACGGACGTGATTATATAAGGCCATTTCTTAACAACGTAATAGGTGAGGTTACCGATAGGGCCCTTGTAAGTAATGATGATAGAAAAGATGTGGTGGTGTATATACGCCCTTTTACAGGCGGTACGGGCAATTCATTACGTTTCAAATTTCTCGATAAAGATTCTGTAGCTATAAACCCATCACGGTTTGGCGAAACACGATGGGATAAAATTGTGCATGGTTTTAATATACAACAAACAGATGAATATGTGCAGTATGATGTAGCTTACCCTATTCCCCTTGTTGAAATATCAACAGTTTATGCACCCGGTGGTTCAAGGGACCACGCCGAGTTCAGGTATTCGAGGATAGGGTTTGGTGGGCTTAGGTCAACATCAACGTTCGGGATAGATTTTGCCATATACAAAAAGGGCGACTGGGAAATTGTATTCCATTTTAAAACAGACAATCCAAAATTCAAGGACGAATAAGAGACTATTAAAGCCAACACAATGAGAAGACATATACTATATTATGCAATGCTTATTGTTTGCATGATCTGCTGCACAGATCTGTATTCGCAAGCACAAAACGTCACTGTTACCGGTTCTGTTATTGATAAAGCAACAAATACAGAGTTTCCGGGCGTAACGGTAGTGATGGAAAAGCCATACAAGGCACTAACCCAAACAGATGCAAAGGGTAAATTTACGGTTACTGCACCGGTAAATTCAACACTTGTATTCACGTTTATCGGTTATGTTTCGCAAAAGGTAAAGGTTGAAGCCAACATGAAGCCACAAACCATCTTTTTATCAGAAGATAGAAAGGCATTGGAGGAGGTTGTTATTGTAGCCTATCAAAACAGGCAAAAAGAAACAACAACAGGTTCGGCTGTTACTATCAGAAGTAAAGATATTCAGGATATTCCGGTATCAAACGTGGAGCAATTACTACAAGGTAAGGTTGCGGGTTTGAATATTCAAAACAACACGGGTGCTCCGGGTTTCAGGGGATCGGTTCAAATACGTGGTTTATCAACCTTAAGTATTACAGGTAGTGGTAACGAGTCATTTCTGCAACCAACTTCACCATTATATATTATTGATGGTGTACCACTGGATGCTGATAAGGCCGCAGAGTTTGGTTTTCAAACCCAAGGTCCGGGCGTTAGTCCGCTATCACTTATACCGCAGGAGGATATTGAAAGTATACAAGTATTAAAAGATGCCCAGGCAACTTCAATGTACGGTTCACGCGGTGCGTATGGTGTAATTATCATCACCACCAAACGTGGTAACTCAAAAGTGCCAAGGGTGAGATATACAGGTAACTACTTTGTTGATCAACCACCAAAATTACGTGAAACATTGGGCGGTAACTCTGAACGCAGAGCTAAAATTTCGCAGATATTGTATAATGCAACAAATATTGATGAGATCAGGAGAATAGGTTTAACATCTTTCCTGTCAGATAGTTTGAATGCTTATTACAATAACTCTACCAACTGGCAAGATGTATTTTTTGCAACTACATACAATCAAAGCCATAACGTTGGTATGGATGGTGGTGATCCTAAATTCAACTATAAAGCCAACGTTGGATATTTCTCTCAAAAAGGGGTTATCAAAAACACAGGCTTTGACAGGTATAGCTTAAACATGAACATGCAGGTTAGGCCAAATGATAAATTTGAGTTTAACGGGTTCTTGTTCGGTTCGGTAGGTAGCCAGGCAAAAGGCGATGGTTTAGGTATATTACAGTCGGGCGTTGCCACAAGTGGTCAGGCATCTTCATTATTGCCTCCTCCATCATTTTATCAGGCTTCAACAGGTGTGTTATCAGCCTTACGTACCGATAACAGCAACAGCACCCGTAACTTAAGAACTAACGTTAGTGGTCGTTACGAATTTATCGCTGGTTTAGCTATTTCTTCGAGTATCAGCTATGACTACACGTCTAATGCCGAATCAACATTTACACCGGCTGCCGCTAACGGCCAGTTTGCAAGAGTTTATGATTATGAAGGCCGCGATTACACATTGTACAATCGTAACGCTATAACATATGCTAAAACATTTGGTACCGATCATAACATTTTCGTTAACACGTTTAACGAAATTTATAAACAAGGCGCTCAGGCAGGCATTATTCGCCAGGAAAGAACACCTAACGATCAGCTGCAAGGCCCTATAGGTTATGACTCTTACTACTCAAGAGGTGGTGGTGTATTATCAACTTACAGAAATGCCACAATTGCTTCGTTTGCAGGTTCATTCTCATACGACTTTAAGAAGAAATATGTTGCTGAGTTATCTTATCGTTTAGATGGTACTTCATCAAATGGTTTAGAAAACCCATACTCTAAAAACCCTTCGGTAGGTTTACGTTGGAACTATAGTAAAGAAGATTGGTTTAAAGATGCGCAATGGTTATCATACGGTGGTTTGAGGTTAACATGGGGTCAAAACATTAACCCATCAGGTAACCTACAGAGTATTTATGGTATCTATAACTTAAACGGTAACTTCAATAACAACCCAACTATAGGTATCAATTACGATATTATACCTAACCCTTTCCTGAAACCTACTACAACCACCCAGTGGAACTTAGGTTTTGATATGGGCTTATGGCAAAGTAAAATCGAGGTTAACTTCGATACTTATTACAAAAAGGTTGATAACATATTGTTTGATAGAGGATTATCTAACATTACCGGTTTTGGTAAATTAGTTAGTAATGGTGTTGCACTTGCCAACTACGGTTACGAGTTAATGGTTACAGCGAGGCCGGTACAAACTAAAGATATCACCTGGAGCATTTCAGTTAACGGTGCTATCAACCGAGATATACTATTGAAATTACCTGCCGAATACAACGGGCAATACATACGTTTTGAAAATGGTAATTACAGACAGCACAATGTGTATCGTGTAGGTACCAACACGCTATCAAATTACCTGCGTATTAATGAAGGTGTGTATTCAAGAGATACCGATGTGCCGGTTGATCCGCTTACAGGTAAAAAATATCAAACCAATGGTAACTTCTTCCAGGGAGGTGACCCTAAGTTTAAAGATGTTAATGGTGATTATATACTTGATGACAGGGATTACGAAATTACAGGAAATTCACAGCCATTACTTACAGGTGGTTTTTCAACCAACTTTGTATATAAAAGCATTGGCTTAAACATCTACGGTACATTTACAGCGAACAGGACAATTTTAAATAATGCCCTTGCCGACCGTATGGCTATCATGAGCGATCCTTATGCTTTAAGAGCTGTTGTGCCATTGGGTAATTACAATATCTGGAGCCAGCCGGGTGATCAGGCAATGTATCCAAACTTGTATGATTATTCAAGATATGGTGCCATACAACCACTTAGGCCAGATCAAACCCTATGGCAGGAAGAAGGTACTTATTTCAAGATCAGTAACGTAACACTGTCATATACCTTTAACCGTAATTTTGTAAAGAGGTTTGGTTTTAATAACGTAAGGGTTTACGGATCAACTAATAACCTTATTACATTCTCTGGTTATTCAGGCCCTAACCCTGAAAACGTAACTACGCTTGGCCGTGATATTTCTAACGGATACCCTGTGCCGCGTACTTACAACTTTGGTTTAAACTTAGAACTTAATACAGGTAAATAAAGCAGAGGATCATGAAAAAAATTGTAATTTACATTTTAGCAATTGCAGGGGGTTTAAGTTTACCTTCTTGTAAAAAGTTTTTAGATATACAGCCCATTGATAAATTAACAGGTAACAACTTTTATCAATCAAAAGATGATGTTACAGCCAACATATACGATATGTCTCGTATCCTGTTTGGCAAGATCAATGAAACCCATTACGCCGGCGCTGTAGGCGAATACCGCTCAGGAGAGGTTTTGTATGAGCCACAGGCAGATGGCGGTGTTTCCCGTTCATATGTTGAGGTATTGGGCAGAAACGATCTCCTTACGTTGTTAAGCGGCGGCAGACCATGGGATTTTTATAATTTTCGTGCTATTACCGATTGGACAGGATATTACAGGGTAATACAAGGCGCTAATATTCTTATGCAGAAATTAGATGGCGGCATACCCGGAGTAAGTGCTAATGACGTAAAGCAGTTTAAAGCCGAGGCAGCCTTTATACGTTCACTATCTTATTTTATGATGGTAAGGCTATATGGCGATGTAGTTTATTATACTGACGCTTTCCATACAGAACCATTGCCACGTGAAAACATGGTATCGGTATTAAATAAATGTATAGCCGACCTTAAGCAATATAAAGATAACGTTCCTTTCAACTATTCCGACCCGGCATTACGAGGAGTAAGGGCAAGCCGTGGCAGCATCATTGCACTGTTGATGGAAATGAACATGTGGAATGCCGGTTTTGACAAGGCACATGCAACTGAATATTATTCTGAAACTGCTGCTTACGGTGTAGAATTAGTTACCAGCAATGCTTATAAGCTACTGCCTATTGAAGATTGGGCAACAGTAATAAAAGGCAGATCAGAAGAAAGTTTATTTGAGTTTTACCGAAGTGTTAACTATGGTGATGAAAATACAAACGTTGCGCCAATTGGCGATATGTTTTTGCACTACCCATATAAAAGACCCGAATATACCCACCGTGTAAGTTTTGCTTATTTCAGAGGTGAATACATGCAAATGCTATATCCCGGAAATGGTGATAAAAGAGCATCAATATGGTACAACGAGGATATATTTGCCGACAACGGTAGATTTATGATGACAAAATTTGCCGTTAATGCCTTTGCTACCGGTGAGGAAGACAGGAACCCTGACAATACATTCATGATTTTCAGGTATGCAGGTGAAATATTGTTAGCAGCAGAGGCAATGGCTGAGTTGACTGACAGGGATGGACAGGCTGCTGAATATTTAAATAAGGTGCGCGACAGGGCAGGTGCTCCTTTGATTAATCTTACCGGACAGGATTTAAAAGATGCTATTTTCCTTGAACGCTCACGTGAATTGATGGGTGAAGGGCATCATTATTTTGATTTGGTACGCACCAAACGGATATTGAGCAGTACCTGGTCTTACAACGTTTTAACGTTAGACAAATTTAACCGCGGTGCATGGACATGGCCAATTAATGGCAATGCAATAACCAATAATCCATTTATGGTTTTGAATACTTATTGGGTTAACGGTGGTAATTAATTAACACATACATTATAGTAGTGATGATAAAAAATATGAAAAATCTGATTATTGTTTGTGCTTGTTTGTTACTGGCGCTCAATAGCTGTAAAAGAGATAGTTATTACGAAGATGGGGGTAAGGCAGATCCAAATTTTAATGGAGATATGCTTGCTTATCTCGAATCAAAACCGGTACCTTTTGATACCATTGCACAGATAGTTAAGCTTGCCGGTTTGGAGCAAACATTTCGTAATGATGACTTTACCTTTTTTGCGCTTGATGATGATGTTATAAAAAGAACCATCGGTGATAAAAATGATTTAGGCTCGTTAAACGGACAATTGTTTTTTGTAGGCAGGGATACCGTGAAAGCGTTATCAGATATTGATTCTTTAATATGGAAGAAGTACCTGCAACGTTATATGTTTACAGGGGTAAACAGGCTTAAAGATTATCCGCAGATAGATCTGAATCTGCAAAGCCTTTATCCGGGTGGTTTATATTATTCATTAGCCGGAACTGTATGTAACATAGGTGCCGAATACGGTGATGTGAATGGTGTTAAATATTTAGGTTACAGAAACTTATCTTTAAGCTTTTTGTATGATTTATCCAACCCCGATAGTAAAAGTATCCCCGTAAGAATATCTTCGTCTGATATAAAACCTAAAAATGGAATTGTACATACATTGTCCTACGCATCAGCGTACTTTGGTTTTAATCGTAATGATTTTATGCTCGAGGTATACAATTCGGGGCTTACAACATCTAATTAAAGCGATGGTATAATTGTTTACATACAATGAATTTGAAGATGAGAAAATTAAAATTTATAATAACCATAGTTGCTTTATCCGCTGTAGCGATACAAGGGTGTAAAAAAGAGCAAACGAATTTTGAAGACCCTTATGCTGACGCTAAATCACCATTAGGTATAGAAATTAACCGCAGTTTGGCACCGGTACCTGCAAATGGTGAATCAGGTACCATAGTTACCTTTCAGGCGAAAGGCTTAAAGCAATATGAAGGCAAGTTAAAATTTATGTTTAATGGTGAAGAAGGTGAAGTTACCGAAGTTACCGAATCAACTATAAAAGTTAAGGTACCTGATGCAGGTAGTACAGGTGTTACTTCTATATCAGTATCTGATCAATTAGTTATCGGGCCCATATTCACCGTAAATGGACTGGTAAATACAGATCCGTCTTTCAGGGCAACAGCGGGTACCAACGGAGTAGTAACCCAGGCATATCCATTGGCTGATGGCAGGTATTTTGTAATAGGCGGTTTTAATAATTACGATAATAAAGGTACTACAACTCCTTTAAACAGAATTGTTAGGGTTTCTGCTGATTTTGAATTTGACCGTACATTCAGAACAGGCAGGGGAGCTAACGGCCAGCTATCAAAAATTATTGAAATCAATAATAAGTATGCTGTTTCCGGAGGTTTCAGCGGTTTCGGTTTCAGGGGTGATAATATTAGTAATATTACCACTTTAAACTTAAACGGAAGTGTAGATACGATGGGTATTAAAACTTACAGAAAACCTGGTTTGGATGATACTACCAAATATTTCCCTCGTTTTAATGGCGGTACTAATGAGTATATATCTAAGATATACAAACATCAGAACAAGATATTGGCAACAGGCTCTTTCAGGTACTATGTAACCAGAACTTATACTGAACCTAGTTACGATTTTCAACGCGACACTGTAATATTGGATAGTACAGAAATCCGTCAAATTCTTCGTTTTAATCTTGATGGCAGCCTTGATAAATCGTTCCGTTTTAACGCAACAACTAATAAAGGTTTACCGGGTGCAAATGGTCCGATAGATTCATATATGCATACATCAGGGGCTTTAAATGAAAAATTGGTTGTTTACGGAAGCTTTACAACTTTTGATTCAAACCCTGCAAACCGCCTGGTACGTTTAAACGTAGATGGAAGTATTGATAATACATTCAATGTAGGGTCAGGAACCGATAACTCAATTAATTATCTAACCTATAATAGCGTTACAAAAAAATATCTTATCACAGGTAACTTTAGGTCGTACAATGGTAAACAGGCTTTAGGTATCGCGTTGATAAATGAAGATGGCAGTCTTGATGAATCATTTCAGGGAAAATCATATGAAGGTGGCTTTTATGGCTTTTCAAAACAGTTAGATAATGGTTGGATAGTTGTAAGTGGCAGCTTCAGAAAATATGATAATGTAACACGTAGTGGCTTCATGATTATAGACAATAAGGGCAATTTTGTTCCAAAGTATAATGCAACTGGTCCGTTTCAGGGTTACCTAACGGATATTGTTGAAACCAAATCAGCCGATGGTAAAAAAGCATTACTGTTATTGGGTGGGTATTATCGCTTTGATAATCTGCCGGTTAATAACATTACCCGAGTAACCATAGAATAATGAGCAGACTGAATAAATCATTAAATTAAGAGATGAGTGATATGAAAAAATTCCAATTATTATTTCTTTTCCTCCTTGGTGCAATACTTACAACTACGATAATATCTTGTAATAAAGATTTTGTAAGAACATTGCCCGGAGATAAGTATCAGGATACAGCTACGGTTAAATATGGTAACCGTAAAGTTTTATACCTGATAGTTGATGGTGCTAGAGGTGTATCGGTACAAAACGCCAATACCCCTGTATTACACGCCTTAACAAAAAATTCAATTTACAGCTGGGTGGGTTTAAGCGATCCGGCTTCAACAGCGCAGGCAACTAATTGGGCCAGTATGTTAACAGGGGTTAAAAAAGAGAAACACCTTGTTACCACTAACGATTTCACAAACAATAACCTGCAAAATTATCCTGTTCTTTTTGAAAGGATAAAGGAGATGAGTCCAAATACGAAAATTGTTTCTTTCGCGTCGGCAGCAGCATTTAAAAATAATCTTACAGGGGGTACCGATGTAAGTGAGCAGGCTAGTACAGATGCAGAGGTTAAAGATGCTATTGTTAACAATCTTAAAACAGATACAGCCGCGTTTATTGTAGGCCAGTTTGATGATGTTAATGCTGCCGGGGCTCAATATGGTTATGATAACTCTTTTGCACCATACAAAAAGGCAATTGAAGATTTTGACGGCTATGTAGGCGAAATACTAACTGCTTTAGAAGGACGTGAAAATTATGATAATGAAGAATGGTTAATTGTAGTGGCATCAAGTGTTGGTGGTAAATTTACCATACCTGCAAATGATAATGATAATACCGTATTCAGCAATACCGAAGCAAATACATTTACTATATATCATAATACTAAGTACAAAACGCGCATTATAGGTAAACCATTTACCGGTAATCGTTATTTAGGTAAAACCGTAAGACTGTATGGTAAAGATGTAAGAGCTGAAATTGACGGTGCTGATGCTGAGATGTTTAATATTGATGATACCACCAAATGTACCATCGAATTAAAAGTTAAAAAGAATGAAGACGAGTTTTATTGGCCAAGTATATTAGGTAAAAGAGGAGAATGGTCGGGAGGACACCCAACAGTTGGCTGGGTAATTTATCTAGAAAACAGATATTGGTATTTTGAATGGAGAGGCACCAAAGATGGTGATTACCGTCAGTGCCGTGGCGGCGATTTAAGACGCGGTATATGGGAAAACGTTTCTGTAAAGTTAGAGCAACGTGGTAATCAACGATTTATACGTACCTACACCAATGGAGTTTTTAACAACGAGCTGGAAATTACAAATTCCGGAAGCCTTGCTAACCATAATAATTTAAAATTAGGTTTCTTAAATGGTAATGGCCATGGTGAACCAAACGTATACGTTAGTGATATCCGTTTCTTTAAATTCCCGGTTCCTGATAATGTTATTGCCAACTATTCTTGCGAAACATCAATTGACGAAAGTCACCCTGATTATAACTTCCTTGCTGCTTACTGGCCTGCAACAGACGGACAAGGCAGTATAATAGCCGATGTTGGCCCACAGGCACGTGATTTTAATTTGCTTGGCAACTATCAGTGGGAGGATTTTAATGATATTATTTGTCCGCCATCGGCAGCTGCTTTGGCAACGTTTGTGCCACAAACGGTGGATATACCGTCTCAGATAATAAACTGGTTTAAAATATCAAATCAGCAAAGATGGGGATTAGACAGTAGGGTTTGGTTAGATCAATAATTAAGGTTTAGAGATATAAATTACTAAATTATGAGAAAGATTAAATATAGCGTGGTTATAGGATTGTTGGCACTATTGGCCGTATCCTGTAAACAAAACAATCTTGACGATGTAAGTGTAATCAAGACGGATTCAAGAAGCGTGTCTGGTGATGGGGTATTGGCAGGTGGAATAACTAAAACCAATGAATCGGTATCTGTGCCATTCAAAATTAAATTATCAGGAGTAGCTACAAAAGCGTTTCAAATTGGCATTGCTTTAAGTGCCGATACAGTTAATCAATTAATTGCTGATGGTACATTAACTAATACTATTCTGATACCGAACGGATCAGTTGACTACCCTAATGTTGTTAATGTTGCTTTCGGGGCAAGCGAGGGTATAGGTACCGCTATTGTACGGTTAAGTGCGCTTGAGCGTAACTATGGTAAAAAACTTGCTTTCGCCTTTAAGCTGGTACTACCGGGTAAAGGGAATACGGTAACCGCTCAGAGTTCAAATATTTTGGTTGTACTTGATACCAAAGAACTTATCAAAGAAGAAGAAATGCATTATTTGTCGTTTGCTAATGCAATTAATGGAAAGCTGAATATTACCTATCAACATGGTTATGAAGTTACGCCGGCAGGTATTACTGTGCCTTTAATAGTAAACCTTGCAGGGCAACCGGCCGGCGCCTTTGATTTAAAAATCAAACTAAATGTAGATACTATTGCTACCCTTATTGCTAATAATCAAATACCTGCAAGCTCAATAAGTTTACGCTCTACAACGGTACCGCCCGAATATACTCTTGATACCGCGATACGTATTCGTACTGGGGGAAGTTCTGGCTTGGTACGTTTAATGATACCGTGGCCTGTATTTGATGCTAACATTGTGCCAAATAAAACTTTTGCCTTCGCATTAAGTATTAGTAACCCAACCAAACACGTTTTGCATCCAACAAATAGCAAAATAATTGTACTGGTTGATCCTGGTGTTGTTAAAGACAATAACTCTTATATCACAGGTAAGGGCACAGGTTTAAAAGCAGAATACTTTAGTAATAATCAAATGCTTGATTTTGACGGTAGGAAAGCAGACTTAATAAGAATAGATGAAACTGTTGATTTTGGCGATGATGCATGGTTAGATGGTATGCGATCTATAAGCCGGGATAATTTTTCAACCAGATGGACAGGCGAATTTCTTGCACCTGTAAATGGCGAGTATACTTTTTATCAAACAAGATGGGATGATGGGGCTCGTTTAATTGTAAATGGAGTTATGTTGGTTGATAAATTTAACACTGAGTGGGATCGTCCGGAACGATTTGGGAAAATTGTACTGGAACGGGGTAAACGTTATAAAATTGAGGCTCACCACCGCGAAAATGTGGGTGGCCAGCAAGCTCGTCTTGAATTTGAAGCTCCCGGTGTTGGCAGACGTATAATACCACGAACTCAATTATTCCCGGCACCATAATTATTAATATATTAATTATAATACAATGAAAAAACTATTTAGCATACTATCAGTACTGTTATTGATAGCAATGATAACAGTACAGTGTAAAAAAGATAAGAAAGTGGTTGTACAGGAACCTGATGAGCCTAAGCCAACTGCCGGTTTTGAATACGTAGTACCTGATACAACTAAGTTTTTAGAGTATCAGTTTACAAGTTCATCTACCAATTACAAAGAGATACTATGGCAGTTTGGTGATGACAGTACATCTGTTGATACTGCCCCTTTTCATAAATACGCGTTTCCGGGTATATATTATGTAACGTTAACAACACGTAACGGGCAAAATTACTCGGCGAGTAAGCAAATAATGCTTAACATTGTTGATCCTACATTTGATCCCAGAAAAGTAGGGCCTAATTACATCAGAACAGTTGGTGGGATATTTACAGTATCACGTGATAATGGCGGTGGTCCTAACGCAGGTGAAGGTTCTCTAAAAGTTATCGATGAAAACAGGGATACTAAATTCTTTCAATCAGGTTTCGCGGGAGACTTGGTTATGAAAATAGCGTTGGATACCCCAAAAGTTGCGGGCGCTTACACATTGACATCGGCTAATGACTCACGTGATCGTGATCCAAGTGCCTGGGTATTTCAAGGATCGGAAGATGATATTAAGTGGATTCCGTTACATGAAATTAAAACGGCTCAATGGGCTGATAATGAAAGAAAAGTGCTCAGGATTTTTCACTTTAATAACAAAGGTTTGGTTGCCTACAAATATTATCGCATACGTATAACACGTAATAATGGTAGCCGCGATTTTCAGTTAGCAGATTGGACGGTAAATCAAAAACAACCTAACAAATAATATAAAGTATATATACTTAACTTAATAAAAAGGGGTAAGGCTGTAAAGGTCTTACCCCTTTTTGCTGCGTATATTTTTAATTAATGTATACTGGCATTTGGTTGGAAAAAAACTATCACTACAGATAACTTGCAGTGCTTCTATTCTCGTAATATGATACTTTTTGTTGAAGTATTGATACGATTTGACTAATAGGCAAAGTGTAAAAACCCCGTAATTTACACACAAACCAAAAGTGTTAATCGTACAGTTAACGCTTTGCCAATTAAATCATTTATGAGAAAAAATCTACTACTGAAAAAGGATGTCCCCTCCTTTTCAAATGGTCTCAAAAGGAAGACCCGGCTTTTGAAAGCCCCCCTCGTTTTTTTTCTTCTTTGTTTACTATTTGCCGTTAGTCCGGCATTTGCGCAAACAAAAGTCACGGGTACCATTGTTGATGAAACAGGGGCGCCACTACCCGGTGTTGCGATGCGAGTTAAAGGTACCGAGGTAGGTACCAGCACTGATGCGCAAGGTAAATTTACCCTTTCGGTGCCTGGCTCTACAAGTGTTTTAGTTATCTCTTTTGTTGGTTATACCACACAAGAGATAACCGTTGGAACTAAAACTATAATTAACGTTAATTTAGAACCCGCAAGTGCGAATTTACAGGAGGTTGTTGTAACAGGTTACACCTCGCAAAAAAAGGAATCATTAACGGCCGCAATTTCATCCGTAACCAGTAAGGATATTGACCGTGTGCATGCCGGCGCTAACGTAAGTAATACCCTTGCCGGTAAAGTACCAGGTGTGTCGTTCAAGGCGGCAGAAGGTCGGCCGGGCGCAAGCGCTGCAATATCTATCCGTAACTATGGCCCGGCATTATATGTAATTGATGGTATTCAGCAAGATGAAGGCCAGTTTAACAACTTAGCGCCTGGTGACATTGAAAGTATTACAGTATTAAAAGATGCATCAGCATCTATTTATGGTGTACGGGCGGCAAATGGTGTTGTGGTAGTAACTACTAAACGCGGTAAGCTGGGCGAAAAAAATTCATTAAACGTTGATGCTTACACAGGCTGGCAAAGCTGGACACGTTTCCCTAATGTATTGACCAATTCATATGATTATATGAGGTATCGTGCAGAGGCAGAGGTTAACGATGTTGATAAGGGCACAACGCCTATAACGCCTGCTGAATTAGAAAAATACAAGGAAGGTACGGCATATGGTTATCAAAGTTTTGATTGGAAAGACTTTATTATTAAAAGTAATGCGCCTATTACAAATATAAATGTAAATGCAACAGGTGGCTCAGATAAGATTAATTATTATCTATCAGGAACACATGTTTTTCAAAATTCAGTATTAGGCCGCGAGTTTCAGTTTAAACGTACCAATATTCAATCAAACCTTGAAGCTAAAATAACCGACCGTATTAAAGTTGGAGTAATGATTAACGGCCGTATTGAAACTCGCGATAACCCTGGTGTACCCGGACAAGATGACTACGGTAACGCAAAATTCGCTATTTTAAGAAACACGCCACTTGAAAGGCCTTTCGCTAATGATAATCCGGAGTATATTAACGATATAAAACATAACGAAACAAACTGGGGTTATTTAACGCTTAAGAATGCCGGTCATTACCGTGAAGATTGGCGTGTGTTACAAACCAATTTTACGCTCGATTACCAGATACCTGGTATAAAAGGCCTTACCGCAAGAGGTAAGTATTCGTATTATATTGCAGATCAGTTACTTAATAATCACGAGTATACCTACAAAACGTATACTTACAATCCTGCAGAGGATACTTATCTTGCTACGGGTGGTAGTACTAACCCTTGGCGCGAACGCAGGCAGCGTAAAGTGATCAATACTACAAAACAAGCTTTATTAGAATACAACAATACTTTTGGCAAACACACAGTTAATGCCTTTTTTGTTGCCGAACGTATTGAAAATAACGATTTGAACAATTGGGTACATGCGGTACCAACTACCAATGTATTGCCATTGATATATTTCCCAACGGTAGATACTTATGATGATGCGCAAACTCAATTTAACCGTACAGGTTACGCGTCGCGTGTGAGTTATAATTACGCTAACAAATATTATTTTGAAGCATCAGCACGTAGAGATGCTTCTTCATTATTCGCGCCCGGTAAAAGGGTAGGCTACTTTCCGTCAGCATCGGTAGGATGGAGAATTACGGAAGAACCTTTTGTTAAAAATTTGCTGGGCGATAAATCTGTATTATCAGATTTGAAATTACGTGCCTCATATGGTGTGCTTGGTGATGATAGGGACGTAGTTGGAGCTTTTGCCTACATACCAGGGTATAATTACAACCAGGGAACAAATATTTTAGATGGCAATGCTATTGTTGGTTCAGCTGATAAAGGCACTATTACTACAAATGTATCATGGACAAGGAGTAAAATTACTGACATTGGTATAGATTATACCATGTTTGGCGGTAAACTTACCGGTGCTATAGATTATTTTTACCGTAAACGTACCGGTTTGGTTGCACCACGAGTTGACGTGTTGGTACCAAGCGAACTCGGCTATACTTTACCGGGCGAAAACTTAAATAGTGATGCTGTATATGGTGGTGAGTTTTCTATTGCCTACAATAACAAAGTTGGCGATCTGGGTTATAATGTAGGTGGTAATGTTGGTATTGCCCGTAATCAAAATCTGATCAGGTATAAAGAAGTTTTCAATAACTCTTTAGACAGATATTTTAACGCACAGGGAAACAGGTATTCTCAAAGATCAACAGGTTATGAAGTGATTGGCCAGTTTACATCACAGGAGCAAATCAATAATTATCCGGTTGATATTGACGGGCAGGGTAACCGCACCGTATTACCAGGCGATTTAATATACAAAGATAATAATGGTGATAAGCGCATTAACGGAGACGATATAAGAACAGTTGGTTATTCTACTGCCGGCTTACCACTAATTAATTTTGGTTTTAATATCACCCTCAACTATAAAGGGTTCAATTTGGCAGCCGATTTTTCAGGTGGTGCAGGCTATACATGGGTGCAGAATTATGAAACAAGATGGGCATTCCAAAACGAAGGTAACTTTAATACCATATTTGAAGACCGCTGGCACCGTACCGATCCATACGACGTAAATAGCGCGTGGATACCCGGTAAATATCCGGCTTTACGTTATAACAGGGGCGATTTGTCAAGCTTTAATAAAAACAGTACTTATTGGGTACACAATGTAAGGTATTTACGTGCCCGTACTATTGAATTGGGCTATTCATTACCTAAAAGTATACTGGATAAGTTAAATGTTAAAGGTTGCCGTGTATATGTAAATGGTTACAACTTATTCTCAATTGATAATCTGAGCGCTTACGGGGTTGATGCGGAGAGTAATGATGACAACGGTCTTCAATACCCGCAAACCAAAATTATAAACGTAGGTGTGAAATTATCCCTGTAAATTATTTATCATGAAAAAGAGATTTTCAATCATATTATTTGCAGCCATGTTAAGTACGTGGAGCTGTAAAGACAATAAATTTTTAGATGTTCAGCCAACTGGTATTTTAACAGTTGATCAGATATTTCAGGATGCCAACCAAACCTTATCTGTAATGGCTAACCTGTATAACAGGTATCTTGATTTTTCAACTGTAAAAGACTGGGCAACAATGGCCGATTTTAACGAGGCTTTCGTGTCAGATGGTGGCGGGTTTACCAAGAATAACAGCTGGGATTATAACAGCTGGTATACATGGGATTATAACTATGTCCGCGATTTAAATCTTTTTATAGAGAGGGCAACAGCATCAACAGGCTTGGCACAAGCTGATAAAGACAGATTTATTGCCGAAGCTCGTTTTTTAAGAGCATCATACTATTTTGAAATTGTGAAACGTGTTGGCGGTGTACCACTAATTTTAAAATCATTAACTTATGATTTTAGCGGTGATCCTACGTATCTGCAATCTCCAAGATCAAAAGAAGCAGAAATTTACGATTTTGTTATAAGCGAGGCAGAAGCCATTAAAACTATATTACCCAAACTACCAGATACTAAATCAAGAGCTACTATGGCTGCTGCATTAGCTATGGAATCGCGGGCTGCTTTGTACGCAGGGTCTATCGCTAAATATGGTGCATCAACCCCAACAGTAAGTTTACCGGGCGAAGAAATAGGTATACCGGCAAGTAAAGCCTCCGGTTATTATACTATTGCATTACGCGCGGCAAAAGAAATAATTGACGGTACTGCCGGTGCGTACTCATTGTATAAAAAGAAAGATGATCTTTCCGAAAACTTCGCCAGCATCTTTTTAGATAAAGCAAGCAATCCTGAAGTAATATTTGTAGATGATTTTAAATTAAAATCGGGTAAGGTACAAGGTTTTACTATAGCTAATCAGCCGCGTTACGGTGCTCAGGAAGAGGAGGGTGGACGTATCAATCCATCACTTAATTTGGTTGAAGAGTTTGAAAAATTAGATAATACCTATGCTCCTATACCTATTACAGATGGTAGTGGCAACCCGATTGTTTATGATAAACAAACTGATCCTTTTGCCGGTCGTGATGCCAGGCTCGCCGGTACAGTATTATTACCGAGTGCTACATTCAGAGGACTTGCTAATGATATATTTGCAGGTGTGCAATTAACCAATGGCACCGTTATAACCGCCGAAGAAAGAGGTAATCAACGAGAAGTACCAGGTAAGGGCCTCATACAGGTTGTTGGTTTCGACGGACCTATTAATGCTAAAGTATTTACCGCACAAAGTGGTTTTTATATTCGCAAATACCTTGATCCAACACCTGGTGCCGGTCAGCGTGGTGTACAAAGTGAGGTATGGTTTGTGCGTTATCGTTATGCCGAAGTATTACTTAATGCTGCTGAAGCATCATTTGAATTGGGTGACCCTACAAATGCCGCAGCATACATGAATCAAGTACGCGCCCGCGCAGGTTTAACCATTCCTTTAACTCCTGCTCAAATAACGTTTGACCGTATTGTTCACGAACGCCGTGTCGAACTCGTATTTGAAGGGCATACCTTATATGATTTAAAACGCTGGAGATTAGCGCACCAGGTATTTGATGGTAACGCCACAACGGTAAATGATTTGCTAAGCAATATAGGTAAAGCTAACAAACGTCGTACGCAACCATATGGCTTATGGCCATATAAATTAATTGATCCGAACGGACCAAATGATGGAAAATGGATTTTCAAAATCGTATTACCAAGTGAAGTACAAGGACGTGACCAATTTTTATTAGGAAATTACTACACCCGTATTAATACCAATGAAATAAGCAATAACCCTAAAATTATCCAGAATCCAAATCAATAATTTTAAATCGCTAAACAAAATGAAAATCAAATATATTTTAAGCTTTGCATTATTGGTATCTGTTTTTGCATCGTGCAAAAAGGATAACTATGATGCGCCGTCTATTACATTTAATGGTCGGGTAGTATATCAGGGAGAACCCATCAATTTAGATCAATCTGATAACTCTACAAAAATTGAACTTTGGCAACCTGGTTTTGGTAAACTTGCACCTATCGATATGTTTTTGTCGCAAGATGGGTCTTTTTCTCAGGCGCTTTTTGCCGGAAACTATAAGCTAACCATGCAACCAGGTAATGGGCCATGGATATGGAAAACTAACTCGGCGGGCAGGCCCGATACGGTATATATAGATCTTAAGGGTAACCAAAGCATGGATATTGAGGTTACACCCTATTACATGATCCGTAATCCACAGTTTACAGTAGCGGGTAGAGTTGTTACCGGTAATTTTAATCTGGAAAAAATTATAACAGATGCTAACGGGCAGGAAATTGAATATGTAAAGTTATATGTTAACAAAACTCAATTCGTATCAAACACCCGTTCAATAGTTGCTTCTGATAATATACCAGTTACAAACTTGAACAACATTAGTTTAAACGTAACGGTACCTAATATTTCACCAACACAAAATTATGTGTTTGCGCGCGTAGCTGTTAAAATTGCAAACGTTAGCAGGTTGCTTTATTCGCCGGTGCAAAAACTAACATTTTAAATAGCTTCAAACGGCCGCCTAATTGGTGGCCGTTTGTTTGAACTATAATTCCGTACTATACTTAATTCTGAACAATGAAAAAACTTTTATCCGGAACAGCTCTCTTTTTGGCCTGTTGCACCGCGAATGCCCAGCAAGGCCAGTGGCATTTAATTAAAGACAAAATTGTATCGCCATGGGCCGAAAAGGTTGACCCTAAAGCACCGCTGCCCGAGTATCCGCGTCCGCAACTGGTGCGTAGTAACAACTGGAAAAACCTGAACGGTTTATGGAGCTACGCCATCACACCCAAAAGCGACAACGCGCCTTCAAAATACGATGGCAGCATTTTAGTGCCTTATGCTGTTGAATCAGCCTTATCAGGTGTTGGTAAAACCGTAGGCAAGGATAGCGTGCTTTGGTATAAAACCACCATCAGCATACCATCTACCATAAAAGGTAAAGATGTATTGCTGCATTTTGGCGCGGTTGACTGGCAAACAGAGGTGTTTGTGAACGGTAAAAGTGCAGGTAAGCACGAAGGCGGTTTTGATCCGTTTTCGTTCAATATTACCTCATTGCTAAAAGGTGGCGCTAAACAGGAGATAACCGTACGTGTTTGGGATCCGACAGATGATGGCCCGCAGCCGCGTGGTAAGCAAGTGAAAAAGCCCGAAGGTATATGGTACACACCGGTTACCGGTATTTGGCAAACTGTTTGGATTGAAGGTGTACAAAAATCATACATCGCCTCAACCAAGCAAACACCTGACATTGATGCTCATACCTTAACGCTTAATGCTGACGTTGCTAACGCGCAGGCAGGTGATAACATTAAGGTAGAAGTGCTTGATGGTAAAACCGTAATAGCACAACAGCAATTTAACGCTAAAGAAACCACGGTTATCAAGTTAAAAAATGAAAAACTGTGGTCAACAACAAGTCCGTTCCTGTACGACCTGCATATTACCCTTGTACGTAACAACAAGGTAATTGATGATGTAAAGAGTTATTTCGCTATGCGCAAAATATCAATGGGACCTGATGCCAATGGTATACAGCGTATGCTGCTAAACGATAAATTCGTATTCCAATACGGTCCGCTTGACCAGGGATGGTGGCCTGATGGTTTATACACCCCGCCAACTGAAGAGGCTATGTTGTACGATATTGATGAGCTTAAAAAGATGGGCTTCAATATGATACGTAAGCACATTAAAGTTGAGCCTGCCCGTTATTACAATTATTGCGATAAAATGGGGATGCTGTTATGGCAGGATATGCCAAGCGGCGATTTAGGTAATGGCTGGGAAAACCGTCCGGGGATATTAGACCATGGCAGCGATAAAGACCGTACACCTGAATCAGAAGGATATTACCGTAAAGAGTGGGCTAAAATTATGGCCGATCTGCACAACTTCCCTTGTATTGTGGTATGGACTCCGTTTAACGAGGCCTGGGGACAGTTTAAAACTGTAGAGATAACCGAATGGACAATGAAAAACGATCCATCACGATTGGTGAACAGCGCCAGCGGTGGTAACTTCTACACAACCGGTCATATTGTTGATTTGCATAATTATCCGCACCCGGCAATGCCTCGTCCTGATGTGTTTGGTAAAAACCAGATATTGGTATTAGGTGAGTTTGGCGGTTTAGGTTTACCGGTAGAAGGGCATACCTGGCAGGTGAAAAACAACTGGGGATATCAGAACTTTAAAAACGCCGATGAGATGTTTAAGAGGTATTCTACCTTCACCGACAGGTTAGCCGAATTGATTCCGCTGGGATTATCTGCCGCTGTATACACTCAAACTACCGATGTTGAAGGAGAGATAAACGGCTTTATTACTTATGATAGAAAGGTTATAAAAATGCCTGCCGATAAATTATTGGAGATCCACAAGAAATTGTACAACCCGGCTTTAGTTAAATAAGTATGCGTTATTTATACAGGTTTTGTGTTCTGTTGAGTGTAATACTGCTAAGTTTTAATGCTTCGGCGCAAGACAAAGCAATACATAAAGCGCCATCGCCATTATTTCGCGACCCGATTTATGATGGCGCTGCCGACCCGATTGTGGTGTATAACCGCGGTGAAAAAGAGTGGACAATGATGTACACTCAACGCAGGGCCAACCTGCCTTTACCCGATGTAGCTTTTTGTTATGGTACAGGCATCGGCATTGCCACCTCAAAAGATCACGGGCAAACATGGGCATACCGTGGCACATTAAACCTGGAATTTGAACACGGTACCAATACCTTTTGGGCACCGGAAGTAATTTACGATAATGGCACTTACCACATGTTTGTTACCTACATTCAAGGTGTGTACAGCCATTGGGGAGGCAATGCCCGTTTGGTGCATTATACCAGCAAAAACCTGTGGGACTGGAGGTTTTTGGGCGATTTAAAACTCACCCAAAACATCATCGACCCAACCCTGATGAAGCTGCCCGATGGTAAATGGCATATATGGTACAAAAACGCCAACAGCAATACGCAAACGGCAGAAAGCAGTGATCTGGAAAACTGGAAGCTTGACCCCAAGGTAGCCATCGGTGGCCAGCCACATGAAGGGCCAAAGATATTCAGGTTTAAAAATTATTACTGGATGATCACCGATGAATGGGTAGGGCAGCGCGTTTACCGCTCAACAGATGCTAAAACCTGGGAAAAACAAGGGATGGTGTTGGATAAACCCGGTCACCGGCCGGAAGATACGCCAACAGGTGCGCATGCTGATGTTGTAGTGACCGACAATCATGCCTATATCGTTTATTTTACACATCCGGGGCGTAAAACCCATCAAGATGATGGCGGGCATGATAAAGATGGCGGCTTTACTTACTCAACCAAGCGCACCTCTATACATGCTGCCGAATTAGAATTTGAGAACGGCACCTTAGTATGCGACAGGGATAAGCCATTTGATTTTTGGTTGCCCTGATTATATTGCCCTAAAAACAATAGTATATCCGGAACGTCTGTAATGTATTTACAGGCGTTTCCTTTTTTAAAGGGCATGTAAGATAAAATGATTTTCTTTGCACTTGAATCAAATAACAAGGGGTAAACATTGTATTCAAAAGACGAAGCATCGCAACTAAAACAAGCTTTCTGGACAACCTTTGGCCAGTACATAGCGCCGCAGCCTTCTGCCGATGGTTTGCGTATTAACTGGGTGAATTATAAAACGAGGATAAAGAACCTGTTTTTCAGGATGCAGGCCGATAACAAAACGGCTATGATCGCTATAGAAATAAAACATCCCGATTTAGATATACAGGAGTTGTTTTTGGAACAGTTTAAAACGCTAAAGCTGGTTTTGGAGGATACCCTTAATGAGGAATGGGATTGGGAACTGCACGTGCCTGATGAAAATTATAAAACCATCAGCCGCATCAGTACCCAAATTAACGGGGTAAGCGTATTCAAAAAAGAAGACTGGCCGCAACTGATATCGTTTTTCAAGCCCCGTATTATAGCGCTCGATGAGTTTTGGAGCACCGCGCAATACAGTTTCGAAATGTTCAAATAACAGAAACAGCCAGTCTCTTTATATTATAATTCTATAGTTTCGTTTATCTGCGGCAATAACAACGTTTTGCCAGATGCTGTAAATTGCTCAACGGCTTTATCGGTATCAATAGTAACTGCCGGGAAGGTATTATAGTGGATACCAACTATCTTATTACATTCCACAAAATCAGCGGCATAGATAGCATCGGTTACATCCATTGTATAGTTACCGCCTATAGGCAATACGGCAAAATCAAGCTTGGCCCATAACGGGATCAGTTTCATATCCATGGTTAAAGCGGTATCACCGGCATAGTAAAAGCTTCCAGACGGAGTAACGAATACAAAGCCAAGCGGGTTACCGGCATACGAACCATCAGGGAACGATGATGA
Source organism: Mucilaginibacter sp. GW821-FHT07G05 (assembly GCF_059418565.1). Lineage (NCBI taxonomy): Bacteria > Pseudomonadati > Bacteroidota > Sphingobacteriia > Sphingobacteriales > Sphingobacteriaceae > Mucilaginibacter > Mucilaginibacter sp. GW821-FHT07G05. The sequence continues at coordinate 255,586 of NZ_JBWKQC010000001.1, forward strand.
GTGAATAGCATTTACGCCTTTGACTTTACCAAAGGGAAATTCAATAAAACCACCGTGGTTCATGCCATGTACCGATTCAACACCATTGCTTTGCAACCAGCCCGCTATTTCGGCAGAGGCTACACATTTGGCGCCTGTTTTTTTAGCGATGTCTATCAGGTCGCCTACGTGGTCGCCGTGCCCGTGAGAGATGAATATATAATCGGCCTCAATTTTGGCAATCTCAACGTCTTTAGCTAAAGCGTTACCGCTGATGAATGGGTCGAACAGTATTTTTGTTCCTTCTATTTCTATAAGCACGGATGCGTGCCCGTAAAAAGTTAGTTTCATACTATTATAATATGGGTTTGTTGTTCAAACATACATATTGCGTATAGGTTTTAAATGATAAATATTTTTGTTGCTATATACTTTACTGTCGATTGACAATAAAATATACTTTTGTACCTACATCAACGCAATAATGAAATACACCCCGCCCGAATTAAGAACGGTTAACGTGATACGCTATGTAACGCCCTTGCGCGAAGGTGGCTCCATGCCTGCCATAGCCGAGGCCGATGATGAGTTTTTATACGTGCTTAAATTTAGAGGTGCCGGGCAGGGGGTAAGGGCGCTTATTGCCGAGCTGATAGGTGGCGAAATAGCCCGGCTGCTTGGCCTGCGTGTGCCTGAACTGGTATTTGCTAACCTTGACGAAGCCTTTGGCCGCACCGAAGCCGACGAAGAAATACAGGATCTATTAAAATTTAGTGTAGGGCTTAATCTTGCGCTCCATTACCTGTCGGGCTCTATCACATTCGACCCTACGGTAACCACCGTTGAGCCCAAATTGGCGTCGCAAATTGTATGGCTGGATTGCCTGCTGACTAATATGGACCGTACCTGCCGCAATACCAATATGCTGATATGGCATAAAGAACTATGGCTGATAGATCATGGCGCATCGTTATATTTCCATCACTCATGGCAAAACTGGCGCGAGCAGGCGGTGAGGCCTTTCGTGTTGGTTAAAGATCATGTTCTGCTGCCGCAGGCCTCTTTATTGGAAGAAATGGATGCCGAATTCAGGGCGATACTGACACCTGAACGGGTAGAAAATATCATTAATTTAATACCTGATGATTGGCTGGCTACAGATGTATTTGACAGTATTGCAGAACACCGCGCTGCTTACTTAGAGTTTTTGTTGACAAGGATTGCACATTCTGAAATATTTGTAAAGGAAGCACAAAATGCAAGATAGATACCTGTTTGAATACGCCGTTATCCGCATTGTGCCGCAGGTAGAAAGGGAAGAGTTTCTGAATGCCGGTGTAATTATGTATTGCGCTAAACTGAAGTTTTTGCAGGCAAAGTTTAACCTTGATGATGCCCGGCTGCAAATATTCGCCCCCAAAACTGATCTTGATGAAGTAAGGCAAAACCTTTGCGCTATCGAAAAAATATGTATAGGCGGTGCAGATGGCGGGCCGATAGCGAAGTTAGATTTGCCGTCGCGCTTTCGCTGGCTTACCGCAACACGCAGTACGGTGGTACAGCCATCAAAAGTTCATCCCGGCTTTTGTGTTGACGCCGCCGAAACCCTCGAAAGGCTTTACAACCAATTGGTTCTGTAATTAATAAGCACTCTCTTACAGTTATTTGCATATTGCTTCTTTAAGAATATGAAACAATATATGCGCAATGCTTATTTAGCCATATTAATAATATTTGCCGGTAGTAAATGTTAATTACTACATATAAAATGTATGTATTGTCAAAATGATGCACTATTAGCGTTTATTATTTAAATACACGATATTTATATTGATTTTAATACCCGAAAAACAGCCATAAAATGAATTATAAAGAGTTGCTTGATGAAATAAGAGCGTATGTGATCTCATTTTTTTCGAAGCATAATAACCCTAAATTGGTATACCATAATCTCGATCATACAAAGAGTGTGGTGGCCAATACTATACAAATAGCCAATCATTACCAACTAAGCGATGAGGACTTTTTCATCGTGGTAGCGGCAGCCTGGTTTCACGATATAGGTTATCTGGTAGATTGCCATAAACACGAGCAAAGCAGCGCCCAAACAGCTACTGATTTCCTGAAACATAAAGGAGTTGATCCGGCTGTGATAGAAAAGGTAGCGCAAACCATATTGGCAACCCAAATGCCGCAAAAACCGGTTAACTTGTTAGATGAAATACTTTGCGATGCCGATCTGTTCCATTTAGGGAACGATAATTATCGCAAAAAAAGCAAGCAGTTACGCGAGGAATTTTCTTTGCTGCTTGATAAAAAACTGGATAAGGACGAATGGCGCCAAAAATCTATCGACCTGATGCAGGGCCATCGTTATTTTACCGATTACGCGCGTTTATTGCTCGACGATCAGAAAGCGAAAAACTTGCAGGAGTTAAAGAAAAAGCAGGAAGAAGCAGTGGCCGAGCAGCCTGCAACCGAAGCGCCAATTGTACAGGCCGGCACTGTATTGATAGAGCCGCATGAAGATCACGAAAAAAAGAAGAAAGGTGACAGGCCCGAACGTGGTATCGAAACCATGTTCAGGATCAGCTCAACCAATCATCAGCGCCTGAGCGATATGGCCGATAACAAGGCGCATATCATGATCACCGTTAACTCCATTATATTATCTGCTATCATCAGTTTGGTGTTGCGCAAGCTCGATCAGTCGAGCTTTTTGGTGATACCAACCTTTTTGTTGCTGGCAGTTAGCTTGTTAACTATTACTTTCTCTATTTTAGCTACACGGCCGTCTATCCCTTACGGAGAGTTTACTCTGGACGATCTGAAAAAGAGAAATGTGAACTTGCTGTTCTTCGGTAATTTCTACCGCATGTCGTTGGATGATTACAGCAATGGTATGTTCCAGATGATGGAGGATAAAGAGTTTTTGTATGGCACGCTCATTCGCGATAATTACTCGCAGGGCGTGGTTCTTGGCAAAAAATACCGCTTGCTAAGGGTTTCGTACAATATATTTATGTTCGGGTTAATATTATCGGTGATCGCATTCCTCATTGCTTTTATACTAAATGGTCAAGCCTAACAATATATTTAACGATCGCGATCTAAGCTGGCTATCGTTTAACGACCGTGTATTAGCCGAGGCCGAACGTGATACCGTGCCATTGCTGGAGCGTATCAAATTCCTCTCGATATTCTCATCCAATCTCGATGAGTTTTACCGGGTACGTATGCCGGTGCTTAGTGCGTTGCAAAAGATAAAAAGCGATGAATACGGTAATGCCGACAACCTGCAAAAAGCAAGGCAGTTTATAAAACAACAGCAGGAGCGGTTCGGCAAGGTGTTTACAAGCACCATAATTCCGCAGTTGAAGGCAAACGGTATAAAAGTTTTTTACAATGCCAAAATCCCCGAAGGGCTTAAACAAACCATCACCAATTACTTTTATAGCGATGTGCTGGCGTTTTTGCAGCCTGTTTTTTTTAAGGACGATTCAACAGGTTTCTTCCCCGAAAATAATAAGCTGTATTTTTTGGTGACATTGAACAACGCTGACAGTGAAAATCAACAGGCCATAGTAAACATTCCATCGGATAAGCTGCCAAGGTTTTTCTCTACCGAATTTGAGGGCGAAAAGGCTGTTTTGTTTTTAGATGATATCATCAAGGATAACTTAAATATATTATTTCCAAAATATACGTTAACAGGCTGTTATAGCTTTAAAATAACCCGCGACGCGGAGCTTGATCTGAAAGACGAATACCCCGGCGATGTTGCCGAAGAGGTAGAAAAGCAGCTTAATAAACGCGACCAAGGTTTAGCTACGCGCTTTTTGTATCAGCCTGATATTCCTTTGAAGGACCTGCATTTACTGATCAGTCAGTTAGGGCTTATGGATGCAGTTACGGTTGAAGGCGGCAGGTATCATAACCTGAAAGACCTAATCGATTTTCCGGCTAAAATTCCGGCTTTGAGTTACCAGTCGTGGCCGGCCATATTATGGCCATCGGTTCCGCAGCAATCATTGCTTGAGTACCTGGACGATCATGACGTATTACTGAACGTTCCATATCAATCATACCACAATATCCTCCGGTTTTTCAGCGAAGCGGCCAATAATCCGGATGTAGAGGAGATTTATATCACACTGTATCGCGTAGCTAAAGAATCGAAAATTGTGAACGCCCTCATCAGCGCGGCTAAAAACGGTAAAAAGGTTACCGTGATGATTGAGCTGAAAGCTCGTTTTGATGAAGCCAACAATATCAAATGGGCCCGCAAAATGAAGGATGCCGGCGTGAAGATCATCTACAGTATTACTGCTTTAAAGGTGCATGCCAAGGTGGCTTTAGTGAAAAGACGCAGCGAGGACAGGATAAAATATACCGGCCTGCTGGCTACGGGTAATTTTAACGAAAGTACAGCATCGTTCTATACCGATCATATTTTGATGACATCGAACCCCGAGCTTACACGCGAAATGGAGTTGCTGCTCATCTTTCTTACCAAACGCACCAAACCGTCATCGGCAGATCAGATCGTTTTCAAGAACCTGCTGGTATCGCAGTTTAACCTGCAATGGCGCTTTTTAGAGTTGATAGACCGCGAGATCAATAATGCCCGCAATGGCAAACCCGCTTCTATCATTATTAAAATGAATAACCTTGAGGAGCAGGTGCTGATATCAAAACTTTACGAGGCATCGCAAGCGGGGGTTAAAATATCGTTGATTGTGCGCGGTATATGCTGTTTAGTACCGGGCGTGGAGGGAATGAGTGAACACATTACACTTCGCCGCATTGTTGACCGCTACCTGGAGCATGGCCGAGTATTCATATTTAACAACGATGGTCAAACGGATGTTTACCTTGGTTCGGCAGACTGGATGAACCGTAACATTTATCGCCGTATTGAGGTGTGTTTCCCGGTATACGACGCGGGCATTCGCCAGGAGATAACAGAACTGATAGACCTGCAATTACAGGATAATGTGCAGGCCGTTATGCTCGATCAGCATTTGAATAACAATCCCGTACCACAAGCAGAACCTGCCATACAATCGCAGTATGCTATTTACGGGAAACTAAAAAATAAGAACGCATGATGTATCCACATAAAACATTGATCAATAAACTCATCAGGCCTGCTATATCAACCGGTGTATTGGCATTGGTGTTCATGGGTTTTTCTTGCATGCAACAAACTAAACCTGCTAAAAGCCCCGATGGTTATAACCTGGCGACTCCGGCAAAATACGCGCTGCCTGTAAGTTTAACAGAAATATCCGGACTGGCTTTTTACAAAGGCGACCCTAAAGTTATTTACGCCCACGAAGATGAAACCGGTAAGTTGTTCTATTTTGGCTGGGGCGATAAGGAAGTTAAGCATGTGAAATTTGGCAACCATGGCGATTATGAAGACATAGCCATTTGCAAAGAGCAGGTTATTATTTTGCGAAGTGATGGTGTGCTATTCATTTTTCCGTTTAGCGAAGCCCGTGCCGGTAATATTACTCATATAAGCACCCAGGCAGATATTTTGCCTAAAGGTGAATACGAAAGCCTATACGCCGACGAGAAAACAGGCTTAGTTTACATACTGACTAAAAATTCAAAGACCGATAAGAAGCAAAAGCAGACAAACGGTTTTATTTTTAGTCTTTCGGCCAAGGGCACGGTAACTAAAACAGGCGAGTTTAGTATCCCAGTAGATGATATCGCAAATTTAACTGATGATAAAAAAAGGATAAAGTTCGCGCCATCGGCATTAGCCAAAAATACGCGAACCAATGAGTGGTACATCGTATCATCGGTAAATAAACTATTGGTGGTAACTGATGCTAACTGGAAGGTAAAACAAACCTATCCCTTAGCGCCGTCATTGTTTCCGCAACCCGAAGGGATAGCGTTTGATAAGCAGAATAACCTGTATATCTCAAACGAAGGTGGTTTAGGCAGCGGCACAATTTTAAAATTTGTATACAAAAAATAATATTCTATTATGCGGGTACTGATAAAATGGAGGTTGGCTTTTATATTGATCACTGCATCTTGCTTTGGCTACAAACAAACAGGTGCACAGGGACTTGACTTGCGGATACTTAAAGCGATCAACCCGAGCGAACCTACATCGCAGTATTGGATACAAACCAGTAATTCCATTTACTGGGCAGGTGCGGCTATACCCGTAGCCGATTTGGTATACGGTTTTGCAAAAGACAACGAGGATATTAAGCATGATGCTTATGAAATGTTGATCAGCGTGGCTACAAACATTATTGTAACCGACCTGATAAAGCGTGGTATTGACCGCGACAGACCCGGCGATAAACACCCGGATGTAATATTTCCTAATTCGATAACACATGGCAAATCATTCCCTTCGGGGCATACCAGCCTGGCATTTGCCGAGGCTACCACATTTGCCTTTCAGTATAAAAGATGGTGGGTTACCATACCGGCTTATGCCTGGGCAACATCGGTAGCCTACTCGCGCATGTATCTTGGTAAGCATTACCCTTCGGATGTACTTGGCGGAGCAGCGGTTGGAATAGGGAGTGCATTGGCAAGCAGATGGCTTAACCGGCAACTATTTAAACCCTACTACAAAAAGAAACCTACCTATGATCAATAAATTTACTCTATTAGCTACTTTATTATTGGGCAGTTTCTATGCCTCCGCGCAAGATTCGGTTAAATATCGTGTGATATTAATTGGCGATGCCGGTGAAATGGATAAGCAGCAGGGCGAAGTGATGAAACACGCCAGCGCTAAGGTGATCACCAATAAAACCACGGTAATGTACCTGGGCGATAATATTTATCCGCGTGGCATGGGTTTGCCGGGCAGTCCCGAAGAAAAGGAAACCGAAGAGATCTTGCGGTCGCAATACCAGCCATTTCGCGCGGTAGGCGCGCCTGTATACTTTGTTCCCGGCAACCACGATTGGGACAGGATGGGGCCACTTGGTTTGGCCAAAATAAAACGCCAATGGGCTTTTTTAGAAGAACAGAAAGACCCGCAATTAAAAATGGTTCCGCGTGATGGATGCCCTGACCCGGTTGAGATTAACGTAAGTGACAACCTCACTATCATCGCTTTTGATAGCGAGTGGTGGGTATATACTTATAAAAAGGATAACCCTGATGCCGAATGCGATTGTAACACTAAAGACGCGGTAATTGATAAGCTGGAAGAGCTGTTTCAAAAGAACCGTGGTAAAGTGATCTTGCTGGCATCGCACCATCCGTTTCAAACTTATGGTACGCATGGTGGCTATTATTCTTTTAAGGATCATCTGTTTCCGTTAACGGCAGCTAACAAGAACCTGTACATTCCGTTGCCGGTTATAGGTTCACTGTACCCTTTACTGCGTACACTTTTCACCAACCCTGAGGATACCGGGCATCCGCTGTATAAAAGCATGATAGCCCGTATTGATAATGTATTCAAAGGCTATCCAAACCTGGTGCACGTAGCGGGGCACGAGCATGGCTTACAGTTTATCAAAAACAAACAGAAAGTACAGGTGGTAAGCGGTGCGGGCGCTAAAAATACTTATGCCAAAAAAGGTAAGCACTCCTTATTTGCCGATGCTACTCAAGGCTATGTAACCGCCGATATATTGCTGGATAACAGCATGGTATTTACTTATTACATTGTAACCGACGAAGGTGTAAAACAAGCTTTTACCTACAAGCAGCCTTACACCCCTATAAAAGATAAAGAAGTAGCCAAGGTTAAACCAATAGCGGGCGACAGTACCGTTGTGAAAATAAGACCGGAATATAATAATGTAAGCGGCTTTCATAAATCCCTGTTCGGTAAAAACTACCGTGAGGAATGGGCAGCTGCTACAAAATTGCCGGTTATAAGAATATCGCAAATTGCGGGCGGATTAAAACCTACCCAATTAGGTGGTGGCTATCAATCAAAATCGTTAAGGTTGGTTGATAAAAGCGGCAAGGAATGGGTATTGCGTAGTGTAGAAAAAAGTCCGGAAAAGGTATTGCCGCCTGAATTGCAGGAAACCTTTGCCAAAGATTGGGTGAACGATGCCATGAGCGCGCAGCACCCGTATTCGGCATTGATAGTACCGCCGTTGGCCGAGGCAGCAGGTGTGCCGCATGCTAACCCGATAATAGGGATAGTATCTGCCGATGATAACCTGGGTAAGTATGCCGATACCTTTACCAATATGATATGCTTATTGGAGGAACGTGAGCCTGCCGGCGATTCAAAGAATACCATTAAGATGATCAAAGACCTGAATAAGGACAATGATAATACTTACGATAGCCGTGAGTTTTTACGTGCCCGCATGCTCGATCTTCTGATTGGCGATTGGGACAGGCACGAAGATCAATGGCGCTGGATACACAAAGAAAAAGACGGCAAAACAACCTACACCGCCGTTCCGCGCGACCGCGACCAGGTGCTTTATACAAACGAAGGGCTGTTGCCAAGCATTGCCTCTTTACCGTTTGTGGTGCCTACGTTGCAAGGCTTTGATAGCGATATCCCAAGTGTAAAATGGTCAATATTTAAAACGCGCTTTTTGAATATGTACCCCGCCACGCACTTTAGCTTAAAAGAGTGGATGCAGATGGCCAATGAGTTTGTAGCAGCCGAAACTGACGCGGTGCTGGAAGCGGGCTTACGCAGGTTGCCGGAGTCAGCTTATAAATTGCGCCATGATGAATTACTGAAAACGCTGAAAGAGCGCCGCGCGCATATCCCGGAAGCTATGGCCGATTACTATCGTTTTATGAATAAGATAGTGGATATACGCACCACCGATAAAAACGAACTGGTAGAAATAAAAGACGATACCGCTAAATCAGTAAACATCGTTATTCGCAAAATAAATAAGGATGGTATAGTTAAAGACACGCTGTTAAATAACACCTTTGCCGCGGGCATTACCAAAGAGATCAGGCTGTATGTAGAGGATGGGGATGATCATGTGGTCATCAATAAAAAGGAATCGCCCATAAACATCAGGCTTATCGGTAAAAAAGGCGATAAGGTATACGATGTTGTAAACTCTAACAAAAGCATCAAGCTTTACAACAAAACCAATAAGATAACTTTCAAGGGTGATTCGGGCGTATTTAATAAACATATTTCTGCCGATAGCGCCAACACTGCTTTTGAGCCTGTAAACTTGTATAATACCTTTATACCTATGGCAACCGCCGGTTTAAATGCCGATGATGGTTTTTCTTTAGGCTTGGGTTTCAGGTATATACACCAGCAAGGCTTTCATAAACAGCCATATAACTACTCACATCAGTTAATGGTGAGTCATTCATTTGCAACAAAAGCTTTCGCGGTTAAATATAATGCCGAATGGATACGGGCAATTGGAAAAGCCGACTTAACTTTGCAGGTGTTAGCAAAGGCTCCGGATAATGCGGCAAACTTCTTCGGGCGTGGTAACGAATCTGTTTTTGATAGAACGGGTAATTTTAAAAGATATTATCGCACCAGGTATAATACTTTTCAATTCGACCCGGCCTTAAGATGGCACACGTCATCGGGTAGTACATTAAGTATAGGTCCGTCTGTACAATTCTACCACCTTGATGCTGCCGAAAACTTAGGCAGGTTTATCAATAACACTTCGTTAATAGGCTCGTATGATAGCGCTACCGTTGCTAAAGATAAAGCACATGCCGGTGTAATTATAAATTACATCAGCGATACAAGGAACAATGCCATATTGCCAACATGGGGCAATGTGGTGAATATCAAAATACAGGGATATGCAGGGTTAAACAGCTACTCAAAATCATTTATTCAGATACTGCCCGAAGTAGCATTCTATAAAAGCTTAAACTCAACCTCAACTATTGTACTGGCCGATAGGTTAGGCGGTGGGGTTACCATAGGTAAAACAGCTTTTTATCAGTCGTTATTTTTGGGAGGACAACAAAATTTACTGGGTTTCAGAAACTTCCGCTTTGCCGGTCAGCACAGTGTATATAACAATTTAGAGCTCAGAATAAAGATAGGTGATTTTGCAAGTTATGTTTTACCCGGCCAATTTGGCATAACGGGTTTCTTTGATACCGGTAGGGTATGGGAAAAAGGCGAAAATTCTGATAAATGGCACATAGGTAACGGTGGTGGCATTTATTTTGCACCCGCTCGTATGGCAGTTGTACAATTGCTTGCGGGCCACTCTGACGAAGGCTGGTATCCGTATTTGCTCCTGCGTTTCAGATATTAATAATATTTAAGAAAATGCACACCGAGATACTCGAAATAAATGAAAATGTATGCGTTACCTGCCAGGTTGATACCCGGCTGTCGTTTAACGCGCTCATTAATCATCTGGAAGACAGGGTTAAAACAGAGCACCCTATAAAAGCTCAGTTCTACAAGTTTCTGTTAGATAAACTGAACCAGTTAAGCACCAGTGATATCGACATCACTATTGCCAACGTGGAAAAATACCAGGAAGTACTGGTACTCATATACACTATTTTAACACCGTTGGTAGCCAGCGAAAAGGACTTTTTCTGGGCTATGAGCACACCTGTGCCCGATAAGATCTTCTTTAGTACCGACGCCTTCTATAACTTCTATACCGATCATAAGCTACATCAGCGTGATGAGAACGAATCAACTGCCGATACGATAGAAAAGAAACAGATCCAGTTTATATATCAGCTGATACTTAAAAAGTTCTACAACTTTACATCGGCATTTAAAAACGAGAAGCTGTACACATATACCGATCCTGAAACCGGCTTGAACCGTTATTACAGCATACAGGCCGATACACAGTTTATTGATGTAAAAGTGAACGGCGAATTGCCCGAACTTGATTTTGAAGAGATTGCTACCGTAATGCAGGCCGGTAAAGAGATTGAAGTGTTAGCCCAGTTATTGCCGCTTAATAAATTCAAGCTCGAAGGTTTTACCATCATTACGATGGAGGACATTACACAAAACCACGCTATTCATAAAATAAGATCGGCACTGGTTAACCACACTTACGAGCGTGAGGCTTATACGCCAATTATCGAATCGTTACGTACACTGGCTGGTAACAGCAAGGTGCATTTCGGGTTGATGCCTTTTCTTACGGTGAATGATAAGCTGGTGGTTGATTCTAATGCCTGCGATGATAGTATACTGGTGATCGCGTCACGCAAAGCAGGTATCGACGATCAGGTGTTTTACGATCTGGTTGAGGAATACCGTAAAGATCCGAAACCGATATTCTACAACAAGATTACCGAAGAGCGTACGCACGACAGTCAGTTTCTTAAAATTATCAGCGCTGCGGGTATCTACTCATATACGCTTATCCCCATCTTTCATAATAACAAGCTGGCGGGTGTAATGGAACTCTATTCGGACCATGAACTGGTGATTGACGAAGTTTTGCTTTCAAAACTAAAAACTGCTATTCCATTGCTCGCGCAGTTGTTTAAGTATAGCATTGATGCCTTTAACGCGCAGATCGACGCGGTTTTGAAGGACAAGTTTACTTCATTACAGCCATCGGTACAGTGGAAATTTAACGAGGTAGCACTAAACTACATCCGTGAGCTGAACGATACGCAACAAATACCGGAAATTGAAACGGTGATGTTTGAAAATACCTACCCGCTTTTTGGCGCGGTAGATATCCGTAATTCAACAATTGAGCGCAACATAGCCTTGCAGCAGGATCTTAAAGCGTTATTGCTGGTATTGATAGAAACCCTTAAATCAATTAAGGAGCATGTAGTGCTCAGTTTGATAGATAAGCTGATCTACAATACCGAAGAATGGCTCATCAGGATTGGTGATTATACCAGTACTAATGATGAGATAATGCTTAGTGGCTTCTTACAAGGCGAAGTAGAGCCATTTTTAAAACACGTAAAAGAAAGCAAATCAGTAGCCACACCGGCGGTCGACGCTTATTTTGACGCGGTGAAGGAAGAAAGCGGTATAGGTTTTCAAAAAAGGAGAGAGCTGGAGGCCTCGATGCAGCTCATCAATACCTCTGTCAGTCATTATTTGGATACGGCACAGTCAACTTTGCAGGAATCGTATCCATGCTATTTCAGTAAGTTCCGTACCGATGGGGTGGAGTATGATATATACATCGGCCAGTCCATAGCGCCAGAACGCCGTTTCAGCAATATGTACCTGAAGAATTTGCGCTTGTGGCAAATACGTTCAATGGCAGATATTGCCCGTATTACGGAGGGTTTATCGCATAAAATGGAAAAGCCGTTGTATACTACGCAACTGATCTTCATTCATTCAAACCCGATAAATATCAGTTTTAGGAATGATGAACGCCGTTTTGATGTGGAGGGTGCATATAACATCCGCTACGAGATAGTGAAGAAACGGATAGACAAGGTTTTGATAAAGGGAACAACTGAACGCTTGACCCAACCTGATAAAATCGCGCTGGTTTATTTTCATCAGCAGGAAGAATTTGAATACCTCGAATACATTCAATATCTGCAAGAGCAGGGCAGCTTAACCTCCGAAGTTGAAAAACTCGATCTGGAAGAATTGCAGGGCGTATCGGGATTAAAAGCTTTAAGGGTAGGGGTTAACTATAAAAAATAGATAGATTAGGGATCAATTTTTACATTCATAAATAATGCCTGTACAATTACGTTTAAAGTTTGCAAAGCTTATCTTATTGGCAGGCATTTTTTTATTGTCGCTCCATAGCATTACTTATGCGCAGCAAAACGCGGCAGGCGATAGTATCACCATTGCTATAGCTCCCGAATACAATAAGGTAAGCAATACTCACCGTTTCTTTTTGGGCGATAACCACCGCAGGTTATGGGCTACGCCTGTAAAGATCAAGATTTTTCATATCGCTAAAGAAAAAGGCGGACTGAAGATATTACAGCTGGGCGGCGGCAAGCAAACCAAATCATTACGCCTGGCCGACCCCACCGGGCAGGAATGGGTGTTGCGTACCATCCAAAAATTCCCGGAAAATGGTTTACCAGCCAACTTGCGTAAAACGGTAACCAAAGATATTTTGCAGGATCAGGTATCGGCAGCGCATCCGTTTTCGGCCTTAACGGTACCACCGTTGGCGCAGGCTTTGGATATTCCGCATTCAAATCCGCAGATAGTTTACGTGCCCGATGATGCCGCTTTAGGCGAATACCGGGAAAAATTTGCTAATCAGGTATTTCTGTTTGAAGAACGCGAGCCGATAGACGCGGAGAAAACATACAATACGGTAAAAGCACAGGAGAAACTAAAGGAAGATAACGACAACCATGTTGATCAGAAACTGGTTTTGCGCGCCCGTTTACTGGATATGCTATTGGGCGACTGGGACCGCCACGAAGACCAATGGCGCTGGGAAAAGATAGATGAAAAGAAAGGTGCGAATCTTTATAAACCCGTTCCGCGCGACCGTGACCAAGTTTATTATAAAACTTCGGGGCTTTTCCCGTGGATAGTATCGCACCAGTGGTTAAACTCTAAATTTCAGGGTTACGATTATGAAATAAGGGATGTAAAAGGCTGGAATGTACAGGCCCGTTATTTTGATCGTTACTTTTTAAATAGTTTAAGTGAAGATAACTGGAAAAAGGAGATAGGCTACGTTCAAAATACCCTTACCGACGAACTCATCACCACAGCGGTAAAGCGGATGCCGGATAGCATTTATGCGATATCAGGGAAAGAGATAGTTGCCAAAATGATCTCGCGCCGTAATTTGTTGATGAAACAAGCTATGGAGTATTATCGTTTCATAGCCATTTATGTAGATGTACCCGCTACCGACAAGCGCGATAATTTTGCCATAGTTAACAAAGATGACGGCACTTTAGAGGTTAGTACAAACAAAATAAAAAAAGACGGTACCTTGGATCAGGTGACCTATCACCGTGTTTTTGATCCGGCTGTTACTAAGGAGGTAAGGCTTTATGGTTTTGCCGGTAAGGATGATTTTAATGTAAGCGGTACTAAATCATCGCCCGTAAAAGTGCGTATTATAGGTGGCGACGATGAGGATAGCATAACGGTAAATAAAGAACTGCACAACAAAGGCAATATTTATGTGTACGACAGATCGGATCAGCCAAATGTTGTACCCGCGTCATCGCAAGCTAAACTGCGTTTATCAAAAGATACTACGGTAAATAGTTACGATAAGCAAAGCTTTAAGTACGACAGGTTTATGCCTATTACGCTGGCTAATTACAGTATTGATAACGGCATTTTGCTGATAGGTGGTTTTTCGTACGAAAAACATGGTTTCCGTAAAGAGCCTTATGCTTTTAAACACGAGTTGTTGGCCAATTATTCCATCGGTCGTAAATCTTTCATATTTACTTACACGGCCGATTATAAGGGGATCTTCGGTAAAAACAATCTATTGGTCAGCCTGAGATCGCTTGGCCCTAATAACCTGAGCAACTTTTTTGGTATAGGTAACGAGAGTGTTTTTGTGAACGAGGGCGATAAAGAGATAAGCTACTACCGCAACCGTTACGATCTGATAACCGGCAATGTTTCCATCTACCGCGATTACAATAACTGGCGGTTTAGCGCGGGTGCTGCGGGGCAGTTTTATACCAGTGAAGAAGCCGATAACCCGAAACGTTTTCTGCTTGATTATAATCAGCTGCATCCCGATGAAAAGGTATTCGATGATAAATTATATGCCGGTTTTGTAACCAGCGCCTTGTATGATAGTCGCAATAAACCGTTGATGGCTACGCAAGGTATTTACTGGTCTACCACTATATCAGGGTACAAGGGCGTTAAGCATGCCGATAATAAATACATGCGCATCGCATCCGAATTTGGCGTTGCTTATAATCCTGATAAAGATTCAATACTGATCATTAGCAACCGTACCGGAGCGGCGACCACCATAGGCCATGCCGAATTTTTTCAGAAGGTAAAATTAGGCGGTGTGCAAAATCTGCGCGGCTTCCATACGGGCCGTTTTACAGGTGAAACCATGGCCTATAATGACCTGGAAATGCGCGTAAAGGTGCTTGATTTTAACTCATACCTGCTGCCCGGCTCCATCGGCCTTATCGGCTTTAACGATATTGGCCGTGTATGGACACCCGGCGAAAGCTCGAACGCTATACACGTAGGCTACGGCGGCGGTTTGTACGTTATCCCCGCTAAACTGGTACTGATTGAGGCGGTGTTTGGCTTTTCAAAAGAAGGTTCATTGCCTTACATCTCATTCGGGGTTAACTTTTAAGGCATTGCTTGTTTAGCACGTACTATTTCAATTTATTGTAAAAGCAAAAAGAAAAGATAGGAGTGGGCTGTCTTTATTTAATAAGAATAGCCTTTATATTATATGTTTGCTGACCTCTTTCAGAAAGTGTGATCACTCCGGAATTCGTTAAGAACTGTCTCAAAAACTCCCAACTGCTTGCGTTTACACTACCGTTACCATGCATTTCAAGGTTACAAACTATATCTATGTTACCTACTAATTCAAGATTGTTTTTAAACTCTCTTAAATTTTTCTTCATAATGAGAAACCCATAAGAACCAAGAAAGTAAGGCTTGATTTCCGGATGGGCAATCCACATGTTTTCTAATTCTGACTCGGTATAGGCAAAATGTGTATTCTTTGTATTGCCTGTTCCATAAAATTTGCTGTGAAGGATGTCATTCATGGAAGGCTTATCGCTACTACTATAAGTAGTTGCTGCAAATATGCAATACTGCGGACTGCGATCATTATGAACACTGGTGCATAGTATCGCTTTGTATTTGTTATCAGCAGCTAAAAAGCTTATTACACTTCCCCGCGATAAGGATTGAACTTTAATCATTGAATGAAACACCGGAATATTGTAGTGTAAATATGCTTAATATTTATAGTTTTCACTGCAAAATATGATCTTACTAATCCAGCAATAAAAAGCGGAATGTCTTTTTATCCACTATCATTTTAGCGGGCTTATCATTAGTGAACTTTGCCTTAATGATAGCCGTTTTACGCTTGCCTGTTTTTGAATTAGTTTCGTGCGTGTGCATTACATAATTTAAATTACCGGCTTTGTCAACAAAAAAGTCGCCATGCCCGGTACCGTTTCGCCCGGTTACTTTACGGCTTAGTATTGGGCTGTCCTTTTGTTTTGTCCATGGCCCCATAGGGCTTTTTGAGGTGGCGTAACCCACGGCATAATCAATATTACGGTAATCATTTGCCGAATAGAAAAGATAATACAGTCCGTTATGTTTCAATACAGTAGGGCCTTCGGCGATAGTCCAAGGCGTAGCAGCCGTATTTTCCCATCCAGTTTCGGAGTGTATACATTCTTTGGTAGTACTGCTGTCAATGTCTGACAGGTCTGCCTTCATCCTCGATACATAAATGCGGTTCCCATTTTTTAAACGCACATGATACAGGTATAGCTTACCATCAGTATCCTTGAAAATATAAGGGTCTATCTGTTTATCAGCCTCGGTTATACTGCCAAACTTTTTCTGTGTAAATGGCCCCAGCGGACTATCACCTTCTGCAATGGCAATGTGCTCGTTAGCGGTATAAGCCATGTAATATTTGCTTTTATGCTTAAATAATTGCGGCGCCCAAAAGCCTTCGGTACCATAACTTTCGCCTTTAATTAGTGCATGACCGTCGCGTTTACCAACAGGGCCTTTCCAGGTTTTCAAATCAGTTGAACTATATACCAGGAAACCCTTATTACTGCCGGTACCATATAAATAGTAAACGCCTTTATCTAAAAAGATGGTAGGGTCGGCCATTTGCAAAGTATCAGGAGCAGATTGTGCTTTGGCATCGATAGAAACGCATAGCAACGCGATGATGGCGAGGCAATAATTGAATGCTTTATTCATAGTGCAGTAGTCGGTGGTTTATAATTTATATTAACAATTTACCCGGTAAATTATCAATAATCAAATATGGGTTATAAGGCTTAATCATTCATCTTATTTCGTTTCAATATTTCATCAATTCGTCTCAAACAAATTAAATAACGCCCGTTAGTTTACATCAATGAGCTTTAGTGCCGCATTTCAATTATATTTGAATTACCTAAAATTCAAATAAACGTTGAGGTACAAATTATTGCTGGTGTGTTTGCTGTGCTTTTTACAAAGCAGGCTAAACGCGCAATCTTACTATTTTAGCCATTACCAGGTAGAGAACGGCCTGTCTAACAACGCGGTGATATGCGTGTTGCAGGATAGGATGGGCTTTATGTGGTTTGGTACTAAAGATGGCCTCAACCGTTTTGATGGTTACACCTACAAAGTTTTCCGTAACGATCCGGCTAATAAGCGTAGCCTGGGCAGCAACTTTATTTTTTCGGTTTTTGAAGATCATTATGGCGTAATATGGGTGGGTACCGAAAGGGGCCTGTATTATTATAACCGCGAAACAGAAGACTTTACTTTTTTGAACAACAGCCTGATTAAACCAACCCGCAGCATTATGATGGATAACGGGCATAATTTGTGGTTTGTATCCGGAGGTTTATTCAAATACACCCCTAAAACAAAGAAACTGGTATCATATACCAGTTTTTGGTCGACTTCGATTTGTACTTCGAGCGATGGCACTATTTGGGCCTCCACGCCCGATGGTATGCTGCAAAAGTATAATCCGCGGTCAAACAGCTTTTCGCCGTATTCGATGTTCAGTCACTCAAAACCTACCTCAAATAAGGCGATTGAGAAGATTTACGACGGCGGTAACGGGCACATACTGGTAGCTACATCAACACAAGGCGTTAAAGATTTTGATACCCATAGCAATACTTACACTGATATTCTCACGCAGGACGATGCCTTCGACGAGATCTACGCCCGCGATTTTGTATACCGCTCACCCAACGAACTTTGGATAGCGTCGGAATCGGGCATTTATATTTATGATAAAACTCAAAACAAAATAACCAATCTGCGCAAGCAATATAATGATCCTTATTCGCTGTCAGACAATGCGGTGTATTCCCTGTGTAAAGATAAAGAAGGCGGTATTTGGGCGGGTACATATTTCGGCGGAGCCAATTATTATCCAAAGCAGTATACCAATTTTGAAAAGTATTTTCCTAAAACCGGGCAAAACTCCTTAAGCGGCAACGCCGTACGCGAAATTTGTAAGGACAGTAATAATAACCTTTGGATAGGTACTGAAGATGCCGGGTTAAATAAGCTGAACCTTACAACAGGCAAGTTTTCGAGTTTTAAGCCTAATGGTACAAAAGCAGGCATCAGTACAACCAATATCCATGGTTTGCTTATTAATGGTGATCAATTGCTGATAGGTACTTTTGAGCACGGTTTGGATGTGATGGACCTGCGTACCGAAAAAGTAGTAAAGCATTTTAGCGCCGGGCCCGGTAAGAACGACCTGAAGAGCAACTTTATTTACACCATGCTCAAAACCCGTGAAGGCGATATTATCATTGGTACATCCTGGGGTTTATTCAGGTATAATGTAAGTGACAATAACTTTACCCATATTTCGGCCATGCCGCGAACTTCCTTCTATACCAGCATTATGGAGGATAGCAAGGGTAATATTTGGGTGGGCACATTCCGCGACGGCGTGCATTGTTTTAGCATTGAGGGGAAAGATAAGTTTGTAGTTAAAAAGCACGATTTTAAGATAGACCTTAGTGTAAGCCGTATTACAGGGCTAATAGAAGATTCGGAACAAAATATTTGGATCGGTACAGAGTCAGGCTTGTATAAATACACGCCATCAACAAAAAAAACGGTTGAATACTCTGTAAGAACAGGGTTGCCTAATGAGCTTATCTACAGCATGCTCGAAGACGCACAAAAGCGACTTTGGATAAGCAGCTCAAAAGGGTTGATGTGTATCGATATTAAAACTAACAAACTGATAAGATACACCCGCTCCAACGGTTTATTGAACGATCAGTTTAACTACAACTCTGCATTTGAGGATAGTAACGGTACCATGTATTTTGGCAGCGTAAAGGGGATGATCAGTTTTAACCCGGCAACCTTTAAGCCTGTTAGCTTTACACCGCCTATATATATTACCGGTTTCCAGGTGCATAACAAGGAGCTGGCGGTAAACCGTAACGGGTCGCCGCTTAAAAGGTCGGTATTATTGTCGCGGGAGATCACGCTTAACGATAACCAATCTTCGTTCAGTATTGATTTTTCCTCGCTTAGTTATACTTCGCCGGCCACTACCGAGTACAAGTATAAACTTGATGGCCTCGACCGTGACTGGACATTTATTAAAACTAACAGGCGTGCCTATTTTACCGAGCTTGCCCCCGGTAAATACCACTTTAAGGTAAGAGCCGCCAATAGCAATAATATTTGGCAGGATGCCGAGGCGCAGCTATACATTGAGGTATTACCTCCATTTTGGAAGAGTACGTGGGCTTACCTTACCTACAGCATCATTTTTTCGTTTAGCCTGTATTGGCTTATCACCATTTATCACGACAGGCTGGAGAACAAGAACCGTCGCAAAATGGAGGACTTTGAAAATAAAAAAGAGAAGGAAATATACCAGGCCAAAATTGAATTTTTCACCAATGTAGCGCACGAAATACGCACACCGCTAACCTTAATAAAGGGGCCAATGGAAAAGGTAATTAAACAAGCGGGAGAGATACCGGCTATTGAAAAGAACCTGCGTATAATGGATAAAAATACCGAGCGGTTACTGCACCTTACCAATCAACTGCTCGATTTCAGGAAGACGGAATCTAACGGTTTTTCGCTTAATTTTGTTAAGGTTAATATAGTTGAATTGCTTAAAGATCTCTGGAATAATTTTCAGGATTCGGCAGAGCAAAAGAATATAGATTACCAGATAATTTTGCCAAAACAACAACTGTTTGCTTACGTTGACCACGAAGCTTTCACCAAAATTATCAGTAACCTTTTGGATAACGCGCTTAAATATTGCAATTCAAAAGTTAAGCTGTCGTTACTGCCCGTTGCCGATAACGAAGACCTGTTTACCGTTAAGGTTTATAACGACGGAAAGCAGATACCGAACGAACTGCACGAGAAGATATTTGAGCCATTTTTCAGGATAAACGGACACGATAAAAAGACCGGAACCGGTATAGGACTTTCAATATCAAGGGCATTGGCCGAACTACATAAAGGAAAACTGGAAATGCAATATTCCGGAAATGAATTTAATATATTTGTACTCACACTGCCTGTACATCAATTAATTGAGTTTAACCTGAATAGCCGATGGAGAAAACATTAACTACACCTGTAAAATTTGCTGATACGGATGCTGATAAAGCTGTTATTTTATTGGTTGACGACAGTGACGAAATACTTGATTTTATATCAGATGATCTTAACGAAAAGTATAACGTTTTAACCGCGCTAAACGGGAAAGAGGCACTCGATATATTACACAGCAATATTGTACAACTGGTGATAAGCGATGTAATGATGCCAGAAATGGATGGCTTTGAACTGTGCGAAACCATTAAAAAAAGCTTTGAACTGTGCCATATTCCAGTTGTGCTGCTTACCGCCAAAACCTCGCTGCAATCAAAAATTGATGGCTTGGAGCTTGGGGCCGATGCTTATGTAGAAAAGCCGTTTTCGCTGGAGTATTTGCATGCGCAGGTAGGTAGCCTGCTACGCAACAGGAGCAAGATTAAAGAGTACTTTTCGAATTCGCCGCTGGTGCATATCAAAACCATTGCTTATTCAAAATCAGATGAGTTGTTTTTAGAGAAACTGAACGACGATATTTTCAGGAACATGAGTAATAAGGATTTGGATGTGGAACATTTGGCCGATATCATGAATATGAGCCGCCCAACGCTGTACCGCAAAATTAAGTCCATATCAAACCTTACCCCAAACGAATTGATCAATTTGGCAAGGCTGAAAAAGGCGGCCGAGTTGTTAAACGAGGGTAATTTGAAGATCTACGAAATATCTGATTTGGTGGGCTATAGCTCGCAAACACATTTCGGGCGTAATTTTTTAAAGCAGTTCGGTATGTCGCCGACGGATTATATTAACCGCCAAAACCCGGAGCAGGTTTAATATCATCAGCAATAATATTATAAAAATACGAAAGCCGGATGCTCAACACATCCGGCTTTATCATGTAATAATATAACGTTAAGGTTTAATTCGCCGCGTCAATTTGCAGTACTACGCTGGTGCGGCCCGAGTTTACGTCGGGATTGTAACCTACCGTCATCAGGAAATCGCCTGTGTAAGTTTTTGATTCGTCTAATGATGAACGGCTATCAGGATACAGGTTGATCTCTTTGATCTTGTATTTTTTGGCGGCATCCAGTCCTTTCAGGCGGATAGGCAATTTACTGCCTTCGCCATACCTGTTGTTTACCAGGTAATTGAACATCACCGCGCCCGATTTTGCTTCATTAACATACAACACCGATGCTACGCTGTTTTTACGCGGATCAGCCAAACGGTATTGATCGCCCTGCCATATAGTGGATTTTAGGGCATTGTAGTTTTTAATAGCATCCTGGCAATATTGAAGGTCTTTACCGCTTAAGTGGCTCACTACAATATCAAAACCCAGTTTACCCATCATCGCTACATCCGTACGGAACTTAATAGGTTGTTTGCCCCAATCGGTAACGTGGTTTGAGCTGCTAATGGCAGGGTAGAAGTATGAGTATTCCCACTGGATAAAGATCCGCTCCATCGGGTCGGTATTATCACTTGGCCAAAACTCGGTAAAATACTTAAGCGCGGCATAATCAACACGGCCACCACCGCCCGAGCACAACATCATAGGTACGGTAGGGTATTTGGCACGGATACGCTCAAGCACCTTATATAAGCCACGCATGTACTCAATATAAAAATGGTTTTGATTTTTTAAATGTGCCGAATAAGCATTGAACACCACAGCATTACAATCCCATTTTATGTAAGCCAGTTCAGGGTTCTTGGTAAACAGATCATCCACAATTTTAAATACAAAATCTTGCACAGCCGGGTTACTCAGGTCAAGCTCCAGTTGGTTACGTAAGTAATGCTCCTCGCGTTTAGGCTGCTTAACTACCCACTCCGGGTGTTTTTCGTATAGTTCACTCTTCGGGTTCACCATTTCCGGCTCAATCCATATACCAAATTTTACGCCGTTGGCAGTAGCTTCTTTTACTAAAGACGATACACCGTTGGGCAATTTCTTTTTGTTTTCCTGCCAGTCGCCTAAGCCTGCAACATCACCATTGCGCGGGTATTTGTTGGCAAACCATCCATCATCAAGCAAAAACATATCTACACCTAATTTTTTGGTGTCTTTTAATAGTTCGGCAAGTTTAGCTTCATCAAAATCAAAGTAGGTAGCTTCCCAGTTATTTAATAGGGTAAGGCGGTTGCCTTTGCCATCTAAAATACGATAGTTACGTGCCCAGCGTTGCAGTTTACGGCTGGCATCACCCTTACCTTTATCAGATAGGGTGTATAGGAACGCCGGGGTAGTAAATTCTTCGTTAGGTTTTAAAGTATATGCCGACGCGTAGTTGTTGATACCAGCAATGATCCGCAAATTATCAAGGTTATCCAGTTCAAGATCCACACGGAAATTGCTGCTCCATTCTACCGAGCCGTATAATACAGTGCCTTCATCTTCGGTAGCCGGTTTATCTAACGATACCATAAATACCGATGGCGCAAATAAATTGGCACGGGTACCCAATTTGGTATCAAGTGTTTTTATACCGTGGGTAAGCCTGGTTTCTTCGGGCTGCATTTCTTTGGCCCAGTCGCCGTGATATTGGGTAAGGTAATAGCTGTCGCTTTTAAGGTACAGGTTAGCCGACGCGAATTTTTGCAGCGTAACGTTACCTTTTTCCTTATGTTTAATTACGCTCCATTGCTCTACCACATCTTCTTTATAATATGATTTGTAGTATAGCGTAACCTCAAAATCATAAACAGGATCTTTCAATACGATGCTTAGCAATGATACATCGGCATCAATCTTGGTAACTTTATGGCTTACGTAACGTAAATCCAACGAGTTATTGCCATCGGCATGGGTTACAGATATGGCCGGTTCAAACAGGTTGCGTGAACCCGATGGCGTGTAGGCCGAATTGATTAAGCCCCCGGTGTAATCTGATGCCTGCCTGTAAACAGCAGGGATTTGCTCATACTCAGCCGCGGCTGATAGCTTTTTGCCAAGGTAAATAGTACCCAGATCTTTGTTTTTACTTACCTGTAAAACCAGGGCATTATTGCTTGTTTCAACCGGGATGGTAATGTTTTGAGCAACAGCGCTGTAGGTGCAGGCAGCTAAAGATAATACGCAAAAAGAAATACGATAAATAATTGGTAATTTAGATTTCATTCGATAAATATAATACTTACAATATAATTACTGTCATTGGTACGGATATAATTATTCAAGAACCATAACAGTGTATTGTAAGATAGTGATCTGTTATTTGCTTAGCTTTTTATTGGTTTATTCAATGCGTAAAAATGTAGGTAAATATCATGATTACCAATGAACAAATCTGCGATTTGCATGGACTATTCTATTATAATTATGGGTAAATATACATAGCCGCGCCGCCGCCCTTAGCTAAATTTATATCGAGTTTAGTTTTATTGGTAACCGTAACGATTTTATGAACGTAACTGGTGGCCACCTTATCGGCATCCGCCCCATCGGTATAAATATCTGCCTTATAAGTAACACCTGCCGGGAGAAACGAGAAATCAATTTTGATAGTTCTTGCTGTCCAATCCGTCATGGCGCCTACGTACCAGTTTTTGTTTTTTCTTTTGGCGATTACGGCGTATTCGCCCACTTTGCCGTCGAGCACTTTGGTTTCCTGGAAAACAGTTGGTACAGCCGAGATATATTTCATTATATCGGGATACTTTTCATACTCGGTTGGCGAATCGGACAGCATGGCGAAAGTTTGATCGAAAATAACGTACATGGCCAATTCATGGCAACGGGTACCTAATGATGACGGCAGTCCCGGATCTACAGGCTTAAACGTTTCCATTGTAGCATTGCGCATAGAGCCGGGTGTATAATCGAGCGGACCGGCTAACATCCTTGTAAACGGAAATGTTAAATGGTGTTTAGGGTTAGCGGTATAATCCCATTTTGAACATTCTTCGCCTCGCACCGCTTCATAGTTTACAATATTGGGGTAGGTGCGCTGCAAGCCGGTTGGTTTACTACAGCCATGAAAATTGACCATTAATTGCCGTTTGGCTGCTTCCTTAGCAATCAGTTCGAGCCAGCTGATGGCTTCCTGGTCGTCGCGGTCGAAGAAATCAACCTTGATACCTACTGCGCCGAGGCTTTTTATAAAATCGAGGTTCTTGCCGAGGTCTTTTAATAGTGGCGATGCCACGCACCATAAAAACACGCCCACATTTTTCTTTTTGGCATAGCTGATCAACTCGTGCATATCTACCCGCGGACTGATTTTGGTTACATCATAATTGTTTGACCATCCGGCATCCACCATCAAATACTCCAGCTTATTTTTAGCGGCAAAGTCTACATAGTATTTATACAATACGGTGTTACGGTTAGGCATGCCCGAAGGAATATCAGCACCCGGTAACATGGCATCGTGCCACCATTCCCAGGTTGCCTTGCCCGGTTTTATCCACGCGGTGTTTTTAATTACCGATGGTTTAGATAGCTTGTATATCAGCTCGTTATTAAGCAATGTTTTGTCGTCATCAGTAGCGATGATCACCCGCCACGGATAGGTCCTGGTGCCTTCTGTTTGCGCGATATAGTTTTTACGTTCTTTTACTACCGATACGAAATCGCCCCAGCTACCCATTACGGTAACTGCCGGGTATGCGGCAAAGTTACCTGCAAAATGCTTGCCCTGTTTTTGAATGTACATCCCCGGGTAATTGAACAGGTCGGCTTCGGCAACTACTACTTTAATGCCGGATTTATAAGCGAACAGTGCAGGTGTTAAAGCCCGTTTGCCATTTGCGATAGAATCGGTTGATCGATGCTCAACATAAGGCACTTCCCATGCGGTATAGTTATCTGTTTCGGGCAATATGGCAGCGGGCGCTCCTTGCAGGTTGAAATTGGCCTGCTCACTTAATACCTTTACCGAGTCTTTTAACGCGGTTACAAAACGATAGGCCACGCCCTCATTATAAGCCCGTACTATAAGCGAATACGATCCCGTAAAATCAATAGTTAACTGATTGTAATGCTCCGCAAGATTTGCAACCTTACCAAAAGGCGGATGAATCACGGTATTTACAGTGCTTGTGGCTGTCTTTTTTACTTTTGCATCTTTACCTAAAACCTCCTTATCTAAAGTAAGGGAGAGAGCAGACGGCAATAGTATGTTCGTGTTTTTATAAGCCACCGAATAAGTGATGCTATCCTTTACGTTGATACTGATTTTGAAGTTATTATCGGGCGATTTCAGCTGATATGTTTGTGCCGATACGGATGTAAAACTTAATAGGCCAAGGGCGAGGATGAGTGTGGTAGAAGGTTTTCTCATATCAGACCAAATTTGAAATTAATGTATTCGTCATATACTTTATGCTTTTTTAAAATTGGCGAGGGGAATTGAGGGTGGTTTATACTATCCGGATAATGCTGGCATTCCAGGCAGAGGCCTTCATAAGGCTGGCAGTACCGGTTATTATGATTGAGGTAGTGGCTTGCCAGGTAATCGCCGGTATATAAGAACACACCGGGATAGGAGGTGGTGACTTCCAAAAAACGGCCGCTTGTTTCGTCGGTCAGTTTGGCGGCGTAGCCGTTAGCGGCAACATCACTATCGTTTAGTATATAAAAGGAATTGATACCGCTACTTTGCTGTACTTTCTCTTTTAAAATGTCGCCTTTAAACTCAATTTCAGCCGCAGGCTTTATTTCTCCTGTCGGGATGTAATCCTCACCGGCATCTACAATGGTATCGCCGCTGATGGTTAAGCGGTGATCGAGCATGGTTTCGGCTCCCGAAAGATTGAAGTAAGCATGATTGGTGAAATTTGCTATGGTATCCTGATCGCTCACCGCCGCGTAATGGATGGATAGTTCGTTATCGTCGCTCCACTTATAAGTTACCCTTAAATTCAGGTTTCCGGGGAATCCGCCGTCGCCATCATTACTATGCAGCACCATTACCAAATGATCGTCCACAATTTCAAAGCCGAATACCCGGTAATTGAACCCGCTTGACGCGCCATGATTAGAGTTTACGCCATCATTAGCTTCGAGGTGATAAATTTGTCCGTTAAGTTCAAATTTAGCTCCACCTATACGATTGGCGAAACGACCTACAGTTGAGCCGATATAACATTTATCGTCCAGATAAGCCGCCGCATCAGCGAAGCCTAATATTACATTGCCCTGATCGCCATGTTGATCAGGCACCACTACTGATACCAGCGTTGCGCCGTAATTGCTTATCTCGGCGTAGGCACCTGTGCTATTGGTTAGTTTAAATAAATAAAGGTTTTCGCCTTTGTATGTTCCCCAATCTTTGCGGGTAATAGTTGTACTCATATTTTAATAGGCTGAAATTTATTAGCGTGCTGAATGGTATTTATAAAGCATTGAAAATATCTTATTTATTGGGGCATTGGTTGGAATGATTGGCCGGGATAAACCTACTCCAAAATAGAAGTTGGTAAAATGGACAAAATTTAAAAATACATGGATTATTTGGATCGTTAAACAAACAGGTTATAGTATGCATAAATCGTGCTTTAATTGTTAAATTGTATTTAATCGTATAATCCATTAAAAAAAAGGTATCCTCTATTCTAAAAGGTATTGCACGCAACTAATTTTGGCTTAAATCAATAAACCACGCTGAGCAATCTATTATTAAACCAATGCCAAATAAAGCAATGCTAAATCATTCAGGCTTGTTCAGGTAATTAAACAAACACGGTTATAAATTTTTAGCACAGTCATAGTGCTTAACATTTCATTGTCAGGATGTTTTGGTGGCATTGCCGGGATTTATAAGGTGGTTTAACGATTTAACAGATATTAATATTTAACAAAACAGGCATCCTAAACAATATGCAGTTATTAAAAGATAAAGTTGTTTTTTTAACAGGAGGCACCGAGGGGATAGGTTTTGAATGCGCAAGGGTTTTTCGCGCAGCCGGAGCACAATTATCCATCATAGCCAACTGCCACGAAAGCATAGAACGAGCCAATGAAAAGCTAAACGGCGATGATGTTTTGTACGTTAAGGCCGATGTTTCAAAAGGCCACGAAATAAAAAATGCCATTGAAAAAACGGTAGAACGCTTTGGTAAAATAAACGTGATACACAATAACGCAGGCATTTCTGATCCCTCAAAGCCATTACATGAAACCACCGAAGAGGAGTGGGAACGTTTATTTGATGTTAACGTAAAGGGTTTATATAATACAACCCGTTATGGCATTAGCGAACTGATAAAAACCAAAGGCAATATATTGAGCACAAGTAGTATAACTGCCGAAATTGGACAGGATATACATGCCGCTTACACAGCCACCAAGGGCGCTATCAATTCGCTTACCAAATCAATGTCGATAGATTACGCGCATTTGGGTATCAGGGTGAACGCTATTGCGCCCGCGGGTGTTTGGACACCTATGCTAAGGAACTGGAGCAGTCAGCAGCCCGATCCATCATCTATTGAAAAATACCTGGATAATATTCATTTATTGGGCTATTGCCCCGAAGCCGATGTTATTGCCGATGCTTGTTTGTTTTTAATATCGGAACAAGCCCGCTTTATAACAGGCTGCATTATGCCGGTAAGCGCTGGTGCCGAACTCGGTTACCGCACCAATAAATAATACCCCAATCAGCACAAAACATAATGATTAAAAATATACAAGTTAAAGACGTTCGTTTTAAGTTAGATGGCAATGCAGGCAGCGATGCTATACACCGCGACCCCATATACTCTTACGCCGTAACCGAATTGCAGGACGATAGTGGCCTTACAGGTACCGGCCTCGCGTTTACATTAGGCGAAGGCAATGACCTGGTTTGCAAAGCAGCGCAATTTTACGCCGAAAAATTCAGGGGGAAGGATATTGAAGAAGTAATGGCCGATTTCGGCAGTATATTTTTGCAACTGTCAAACGAGCAGCAGTTCCGCTGGCTTGGTCCGCATAAGGGTGTGGTGCATTTGGCGCTGGCATCGGTTACCAATGCCTGTTATGATCTGTGGGCCAAAAGACGGGGCGTACCGCTATGGAAATTACTGATCGACCTGTCGCCCGAGCAAATTGTGAATACGCTTGATCTTTCGTATCTCGAAGATGAACTTACCCGTGAGCAGGCGATCAGCCTTATTGCAGGGCAGCAGGACGGAAGTTTAGCGCGCCAGGCTGTTTTAGAAACCGGTTACCCGGGATATGATACCTCTATTGGCTGGTTCAATTATTCCGACGAAAAAGTGCGCGAGAATTGCCATAAGGCTATTGCCGAGGGTTTTACAGCAATGAAGCTGAAGGTAGGCTCTGCCGACCCTGAAAGGGATATCCGCAGATCGAATATTGTAAGGGAAGTAGCCGGAGATAACGTAAAGGTAATGCTTGATGCCAACCAGCAATGGAACCTGCCGCAAGCCATAGCCATTTGCGGCGAACTGAAGAAGATGAACCCATACTGGATAGAAGAACCAACGCACCCCGACGACGTACTGGCGCATAAAACACTGGCTGACGCTATTGCCCCGGTAAAGCTGGCATTAGGCGAGCATGTACCTAACCGGGTAATATTTAAAAACTACCTGCAAACAGGTGCCGCTGGCTTTATACAGGTTGACGCGGTAAGGGTAGGTGGCGTAAGCGAATTTATTACCACCAGTTTATTATGTAAAAAATATGGCGTTCCGGTTGTACCGCACGTAGGCGATATGGGGCAGTTACACCAGCATTTGGTTTTATTTAACCATATAAAACTGGGGCACGAAGCTTTATTTTTAGAGCACATTCCGCATTTGCAAAAACATTTTGTAAACCCGGTGAAGATTGAGAACGGGGTTTATATTACGCCGCAGGTACCCGGCAGCAGTTGCGATTTGAAATAATATACAGCATTTAATAAAATGATAGGTTCTCTTGATATTACTATAAGTGCCTTATACATACTGGGTATAGTGCTGGTGGGTTTGTGGGCCGGTATAAGGCATCAAAGTAAAACCAAAAACAACACAAACGCCGCGGGCGAATACTTTTTGGCAGGCAAAACGCTTCGCTGGCCGATGATAGGCTTGGCGCTTTTTGCTACCAATATATCTTGTGTGCATTTGGTGAGTTTGGCGCAAAGCGGTTTCGATACCGGCTTGCTTAACGGCAACTTTGAGTGGATGGCATCGTTCACGCTGATATTGCTATCCCTGTTCTTTGTGCCTTTTTACATTAAATCCGGTGTAGCTACGCTGCCCGATTTCCTCGAAAAACGATACGACCGTTCAAGCCGCGATTGGCTGGCTATCGTATCGGTGGTATCGGCCGTAATTATCCATATCTCGTTCTCGCTGTTGGCTGGCGGTATTGTGTTGCAAACGCTTTTTGGGGTGGATATGTATACCAGCGTGATCATCATCTCCATTCTTACCGCCATATACACGGTGGTGGGCGGTTTAACCGCGGTGGTAGTGACCGAATCTATACAAACCATTGTGCTTTTAAGCGGCGCGGTTATCATGAGCGTGGTGGCCTATAATAAAATGGGCGGCTGGGAGCCAATGGTGGAGGTGCTTAGAAACAGCGGACAAATGGATAAATTATCTATGATGCGCCCGCATGGCGATAGTAGCGGCATGCCTTGGTATTCTATATTTTTAGGTTACCCTGTGCTGGGTATATGGTACTGGTGTGCCGATCAAACCATTGTGCAGCGTGTACTGGGTGCAAAAGATGAGAACCACGCCCGCGTAGGGCCGCTGTTTTGCGGCTTTATTAAAATACTGCCCGTATTCATTTTTGTATTACCGGGACTATTCGCTTACACATTATCAAAAAGCGGTCATTTAGATATATCAGCGTTAACCAGTGTTCAGGCCGGTAAAGAGGTAGTGAACAGTAAAGGTATTTACACATTGATGATCACCCAGTTGATCCCGAAAGGATTGATTGGGGTGCTGGTTGCCGCATTGTTATCAGGCTTAATGAGCCAGATCTCGGGCGCGTTAAACTCCATCTCTACCATGGTGAGCTACGATATTTACAAACGCTACAAACCCAATGCTACGGATAAAAGCCTGGTTAAAACAGGTAAGATCTCAGCAGGTGTGGCCATGATATTATCACTGTTGTTGCTGCCATTGCTAAATAGTTACGAAAGCATCTTCAATGGACTGAACGACATTATAGCGCACATAGCCCCTCCAATAACCTGCGTGTTTTTATTAGGTGTATTTTGGAGTAAGGCATCGGCTCAGTCATCAAAATTAACCTTGTGGATAGGTTCGGCAATAGGAGTGGCGGTGTTCACGGTAAGTAAGTTATATCCTGATACTCTTATTGGTCATGTGCCTTTTATGATGATGGCGTTTTACCTGTTCTGCGTTTGTGTGCTGTTGCAGGTTAGCTTCTCATACATATATCCGGTACGGCACACTGCCGAGAGCGAAAACCTGTACTGGAAATCACCGTTCGAATCATTTAAAACTCCGGGATGGAGCGGCATAGGTAATTATAAGCTATTGTCCATCGTGCTGCTGCTTATCATGTCGGCACTGTTTTGGATTTTCAGATAAATTTTATGAAACAAACACGCTTAACATTATTAAATATTATCGCGCTAATTATTATTTGCGTTGCCGTATCGTGTACAAATACAGAGCAAACGTCATCTGAAGCGCCTGCTAAACCGCAGCGTTTTGGAATGGTAACAGGCCTGAAACCCGAAAAATTGGAATATTATAAGAAGCTACATGCCAATGCCTGGCCCGGTGTGCTGAAAAAAATTAAAGAATGTAATATTCAAAACTATTCCATCTACCTGCAAAAAATAGATGGCAAGTATTTTCTGTTTAGCTATTTTGAATACACCGGAGGCGATTTTAAAGCCGATATGAAGAAAATGGCGGCTGACAGTACCACGCAAAAATGGTGGAAAGAAACCGCCCCTGCGCAGATACCATTACCCGAGGCGGCCGCCAAAGGCGAAACATGGGCAAACATGGAAGAGGTATTTCATACCAATTGACCCACACCCAAACAATGATGCATTATTTGCTCATTAAACATACTTCAAATATGTATGATGGGGCTTGTTTTGTCTATTAAAGTCCATCTCATTGAAATTACCGTTGTTTAAATGGTATTATTTTGATTGAAAAGTTACCATCTTAATAAAATATTGTGTGTTCACATTCGAAAAATAAAAAAGGGATTGAATAATCGAATAGTCCATTATAATAAAAGAATACACCATTTATAGCCGTATCAGCTTGCTATACATTTGTTTCATAAGCCAAATAATTTTTTAGATATAAAACCAAGCTTTCATTAATGAAAATGAAGGTGCAATAAAAGTGCATCCCTGTATCTTTTTGATTATAAACTATTTATAACTAATTATTAAACCATTTTATGAAGCAAATTTACGAATTAAGTAAACGCCTCCTGGTGTTAAAAATTCCAAACAAGTATGCAGCCGGTTTTTGCCGGTTATTGTTCTTGTTAATTGTGTTTGGATGCTGTGACAGCACATTTGCGCAAAATCAAACAAAAATTACCATAACGGGTACAGTGGTTGATACTCTTGGTGTAACGGTAATTGGCGCCAACGTTGGCCCGGCCGACAAAAAAGGCCAAAGCACATCAACCGACGCGAACGGTAAATTTGTGCTTGACGTAGAGCCCGGTACCTTGCTAAGAATAACCTATGTAGGTTATACTGATAAAACCTTTACCGCATCGGCCAGCCAACGTTCGGTACGCATCGTTTTAAAAGAAGCAACCAATACTTTAGCCGATGAAGTGGTAATTACAGCTTACAGCCGTAAGCAAACCCGCGAAGCCATTGTAGGTTCTGTTACCACGGTTAAGCCCGGCAACTTAAAAATACCGGCAAGTAACTTAACCAACGCGTTGGCAGGACAGGTGGCCGGTGTTATCGCTTACCAGCCAAGCGGCCAGCCGGGGCAGGATAATTCAAACTTCTTCATTCGTGGTGTAACTACTTTCGGTTATAAAAAAGACCCGCTTATTTTAATTGATAACGTTGAGCTTACCGCTACGGATTTAGCCCGTTTACAAGTTGACGATATTGAGAGCTTTTCGATATTAAAGGATGCAAGTGCTACCGCGTTATACGGTGCACGTGGTGGTAACGGTGTTATTTTAGTAAAAACCAAAGAGGGTAAAGCAGGTAAACCGCAGATCAATGTAAGGTTGGAAAACTCGCTTTCTCAATCGGTAAAAACCCTTGACCTGGCCGATCCGATCACTTACATGAGGCTTTTCAACGAAGCTACCGTAACCCGCGATCCGCTGGCTATACGTCCCTTCACCGAAAATAAAATATTAAATACCCAGGCAACTTTAAACAATGCGCCGGGCAGTAACCCATACGTTTATCCGGCAGTCGACTGGATAGATATGCTGTTCAAAAAACGGACTTCAACCCAACGTGGTAACTTAAACCTTCAGGGTGGCGGTGGTGTAGCACGTTATTATGTTGCCGGTTCGTATACTAACGATAACGGTATTTTACGTACCGATATCCGTAACAATAATAACAACAATGTTAAGTTCCAAAATTACCAGTTACGTTCTAACGTAAACATTAACGTTACTGATAAAACAGAGTTGATTATCCGTTTATCGGGTACTTTCAACGAGTATAACGGTCCGCAAACACCTGATGGTGGTTTCTCGACTGATCTTTATAACCTGGCATCACATACCAGCCCGGTATTGTTCCCGGCATTTTACGAGCCCGATGCAGCCAATCAAAATGTTCAGCACATATTATTCGGTAATACGCCGGGCGTAAGCACAGGTTCAACCGAAAACATTAACCCTTATGCGTACTTGCTGCAAGGCCACAAAAACTCATCCGAATCGAGGATGCTGGCACAACTGGAGTTAAACCAAAACCTTGATTTTATTACTTCGGGCCTTAACTTCCACGGTATATTCAGCACCAACAGGCATGCAAGCTTCCAGTCGTCAACTTACTATAACCCGTTTTATTATAATATTGATACGTATGATAAGCTTTCAAATACTTATGTGCTTAAATGGTTAAACAACCAGCCCGGCCAGGCGCAGGAATACCTTTCCTACTATCCCGGTGCCAGCGTATTGGATAACTTCATTTACTTTCAGGGCGTGTTAGATTATGCCAAAACATTTGGTAAAGATCATAACATCAGCAGCGCGTTGATCGGCACACGCCAGCAAACGCTTTATGCTAATGCCAACAGTTTATTCAACGCTTTGCCTTTCCGTAACCTTACACTGGCGGGGCGTGCTACCTACTCATACAAAAGCAGGTATTATTTAGAGTTTAACTTTGGTTATAACGGTTCAGAGCGTTTCTCTTCGCAGCACCGTTACGGTTTCTTCCCAACCATTGGTGGTTCTTGGATCGTGTCTGAAGAGAAATTTTGGGGCGACCTTTCTCAAGTAGTCGACCGCTTTAAATTGAGAGCCAGCTACGGTTTAGTAGGTAACGATGCCATTAGCGACAGGAGGTTCTTCTACCTGTCCGACGTAAATCTTAACGGTGGTGCAGGCTCATCATTTGGTAGCAGCAATGGTTACAGCCGCAACGGGGTTACCATACGTAATTATCAAAACGATGACGTAACCTGGGAAACCTCAAAACAGATCAACTTAGGCGTAGAGTTTACTTTGTTTAAAAACTTTAACGTAGTTGCAGAGGTATACAAAAACAACAAATACAATATTTTACAAAACCGTAGCTTCAGCAGTATACCAAGCACTACGGGTTTAGAGGCCGCTATTGCAGCCAACATCGGTAAAGCCGAATCAAAAGGTATTGATATTCAAATTGATGGTAAAAGGCAAATAGGCAAAACAGGCTTTATATCGGCACGCGGTAACTTTACTTATACCGAAAACAAGTATACCAAATTTGAGGAGCCGGATTATCCAGAAGCTTATCGTCACCTGACCGGACAGGCCATTAACCGCAATTTCGGTTATGTAGCCGAGCGTTTATTTGTTGATGATGAAGAGGCCCGCAACTCACCTACGCAGATTTTCAGTACTGGTGGTATCGCGCCAATGGGTGGTGATATCAAATACCGCGATTTAAATAACGATGGTAAAATTGACGGTGCCGATCAAACGTTTTTAGGTAACCCTTATATTCCGCAAATAGTGTATGGTTTTGGTGTATCGGCGGGATACAAAGGTTTCGATATATCAGCATTCTTCCAGGGACAGGCTAAGGTATCCTTCTTTATCGATCCTGCTCGTACCAGTCCGTTCATCAAAAGCCCTGATTCATACTATACAGGTAACACCCAGCTATTGCAGGATTACGCCGACAATCACTGGTCGGAAGATAACCAAAACCTGTATGCCATGTACCCAAGGTTAGGTGCCAACGGCGCGCAAATTGAAAACAACAGGCAAACAAGCACCTGGTGGATGCGCGACGGCAGCTTTATTCGCTTGAAATCGGCCGAGATAGGTTACAGTTTAACCGCGACAGCTGCTAAAGTTTTAGGCTTAAGAACCGCGCGTATATATGTTAACGGCCTCAACCTTATTACCTGGAGCCCTTTCAAAATGTGGGATCCGGAATTGGGCGGTAATGGCTTCGCCTACCCTATACAAAAAGTGTTTAACATGGGTATAAACGTGGGTATATAACATTAACTGATAAATATTTAGATATGAAATCGTACTATAAATATATATACATGATAGTTATCGCTGTAACAAGCGTATCGTGTAAAAAGTACCTTGATGTTACGCCTGATAACGTAGGTACTATTGATTATGCATTCAGGAACAGGAACGAGGCCGAAAATTATCTGTTCACCTGCTACAACACCTTGCAAAATTTCGCGGGCACGCAAAACGATCCGGGTTTTACTACCTCGGGCGAGGTGATATTTCCGAATAATCTTACCGATAATCAGGGCGTTAACCCAACAGGCTTTAATATTATACGTGGCACACAAACCACGCAAAATGTAGGCCTTAACTATTGGGATGGTGAAAATGGAGGGCAGGCGATATTTGTTGCACTAAGAAGATGCAATACCATGCTGGAGAATATTGACAAGCCTATTGACCTTACCGTAGGCGAAAAAGCCAGGTGGATTGCAGAGGTTAAATTTTTGAAAGCCTACTATAATTACTTTTTGTACCGTATGTACGGTCCGATTCCTATTATGGATAAAAACCTGCCTGTAACCAGCCAGCCTGAAGATTTAAAGGTAAAACGTGCGCCGGCAGATTCTGTAGTGAATTATATAGTAAGGCTTATTGATGAAGCAGTGCCTGATCTGCCGCCTTTCATCCAAAACCAAACCCAGGAACTGGGCCGTATTACCAGGACTATAGCACTTAGTGTAAAAGCCGAAGTATTAGCCACAGCTGCAAGCCCGTTATTTAATGGCAATCCTGATTTTGTAGGTTTAAAAAATAAAGACGGTGAAGCATTATTTAGCCCTACTTATGATGCCACAAAATGGGACAGGGCTGCAATTGCCTGCAATGAGGCTATACAAAATGCTGAAGCCAATGGTTATCGTTTGCATACGTTGCTTACATCGGCATCAATCCCTCAAAACTTAACCGACTCATTAAAGAAAGTATTAAACCTGCAAACTACTATTACCGATAAATGGGAAACTAACCCGGAGATAATATGGGCGTTAAACCCAACCTTCGGCTTCGGCAACCAGGAATATTTTATGCCAAGGTTAACCTCAGACGCGGCTAAAAACCTGATTGCTCAGGGTACACTGGCAGCACCTATAAGTCAGCAGGAGTTGTATTATACCGAAAATGGCGTGCCTATTAATGAGGATAAGAACTGGGATTATAATGGACGCTACAATTTGCAAACAGGAGATGATGCTAACAGGTTCTACATCCACAACGGCTATCAAACTGTAAAAGCACACTTTCACCGCGAGGCTCGTTTTTATGCCGATCTTGCTTTTGATGGTGGTGTTTGGTATGGTAACGGCATCTTGGGCAACGGTGAAAACGCGTTATGGGTATCGGCCCGAAGCAGTTCGTCATTTGCCGGCCCTAAAGATAATATTCGTATTAACGTAACAGGGTACTGGCCTAAAAAACTGGTTAACTACTTAACAGTATACGATAAAACCATGACCTGGGAAGATTTTCGCTTGCCTCGTATCAGGTTAGCGGGCATGTACTTATTATATGCTGAAATACTGAACGAACAAGGCAGGCCTTATGCTGAGGTATTAAGCTATGTTGACAGGGTTAGGGCTCGTGCAGGTTTAGCAGGTGTTGAAGCGGCATGGACAAACTTCTCAAAAACGCCAACCAAATTCACCACTAAAGATGGCTTACGCCAGATCATTCACCAGGAAAGAAGAATAGAACTTTGTTTTGAAAAGCAAGCAGGCTGGGATTTACGCCGTTGGAAAGAATTGCAAACTGCCATGAGCAGGCCATTGCAAGGTTGGAACGTGGCCGAAGAATCGCCAATAAACTACTATCGCCCACGTACTATTGTAACACCGGTTTTCAATACACGGAATTACCTGTGGCCAATTAAAGCCGACGCGCTGATAGTAAATACTAACCTTGTTCAAAATCCGAATTGGTAACCTGTTATCCAATTAATAATTGTGAGATTATGAAAAATATTAAAAATTACTCATTACAGGTACTAATAGGCTTGTTAATGATTGGCATAGCTTCATGTAAGCGAAACGATGGTTACAACACCGGGCCTATATCAAATGATGGTACAAAACCGGGCGTGGTAACCAATATTAAGGTAGATAACTTTAACGGTGGTGCCAATATCACCTATGACCTGCCGAACTCCGACAATATTTTGTACGTGTTGGCTAAGTATCATATTAATGATAAAGCATCACGCGAAACAAAATCATCATACTACAAAGATACCGTTGTGGTAAATGGCTTTAAGGCCTCGCAAGATTATGATGTGACATTGTATACGGTTAGCCGCGCCAATGTAATGTCTGATCCTATTACAGTAAAAGTTCACCCCGAAACCCCGGTGTATCAACTGGTACGCCCAAGCGTGGCTATTACGCCCGATTTTGGTGGTGTTAACGTAAAGGCGCTTAACCCGTTACGTAAAGAAATAGGTATTATAGTAGTGGCTTATGATGATGTAACCAAAACACTGGAAGTGCAGGATCAGCATTTTACCAAGACCGATACCATTGATTATTCATTGCGTGGTTATAATACAGATGCCCGCGATTTCGGAGTTTACGTTACCGACCAGTGGGGAAACATTTCTGATACACTTAAAGCAAACCTGAATCCTCTTTTTGAAGAAATGCTTGATAAAAGTAAGTTCTTTAACTTTCCGTTACCAACAGACGCGCCCTTATATTCGGGCGGTGGTTGGATAGTTAGAAACCTTTGGGATGGCAATACCGGCGAACCGGGTTGGCATACAGATGGTTCTACTCCGCCGTTTACGTGCACATTTGGTGTAGGACCAACTTATAAATTAAGTCGTTTTGTAATGTGGGAAAGATCGGGTACCTGGTCTTATGGCCATGGTAACCCACGCGATTTTAGTATATGGGGTTCAAATGCTAACTCACCTGCCGATGCCAGGTTGCCGTTGCAAGCTCCGGTAGGCGCTGTTGTGGGCGATTGGATCAATATGGCTAATTATCATTTTCCTGATCCGCCATCTGGTTTCCCGCCTACAGCTATAACACCTGCCGATATCGATTTTGTAACCAAGGGTGTAAACTTTAATGTGCCGTTTAACGCGCCATCGGTTAAGTTCATCCGTGTTTCGGTAGCCAGAACATGGTCGGGTGGCGATTTTGCGCATATTTTGGAATTCTCCTTCTATGGCAAACCGGAATAAGTTTTTGAACTATTAAAATCAGCAAAAAATGAAAAAGATCATATATATCATATTTAGTTGCCTGGCGCTTGCTGCTGTGTACAGCTGTAATAAGCAGGTGACGGATTTTAAGGAATTTTATAAAGACCACGAAATTGTATATACCGGTGCAGTAGGTAATGTAACCACCCATCCGGGCAATTTACGTGTAGAATTGAAATGGAAATCGAGCACCGACCCAAGTATCACAAAGTATGTGGTTTACTGGAACAACAGGGCAGATTCGCAAGTGGTTAATATCACTGCTAAAACTGATAGCGTTAGCACTATCATCAATGGCCTTAACGAATTTGTTTACTCGTTTGTAATTTACTCTCAGGATGGTAAGGGTAACAGGTCAATATCCAAAGAAGTAAATAACGTTAAGGTTTATGGCCCAATTTATAATAGCACGCTGTTAAACAGGGCTTATGATGGCAATACCCCCTTTGTTAATTTAACAACAGGTGCTGTGCGTTTAAACTTTACCAATGCAGATACTATCAATATTGCTACCGAAATACGATACACTAAAACTTCCGGTGAAAATGTAACGCTCAATTTAAGCGGCGACAGTTCGAGTATCTTACTGCCCGATTTTAAATACGGTACTGATGTTACTTATAAATCATCATACATACCGGAACGCTCATCAATAGATGTTTTCCAGGTGGCCGATTATAGTACCTATCCTACAATCTTCAGGTTGGTTCAGTGCCCTAAATCATTATTTAAAGCGATAAGCCTGCCTAATGATGTACATGCCGACTTTGGTACCAGTCTCGAAAAAATGTGGGATGGTAGTGTAGGTCCGCAAACCTATCCTAATATCTTTCACTCCAATGAAGCAAGGTTACCGCATCATTTCACCTTTGATTTGGGAGCGGTATACAATTACCTGGCCCAGGTTGAAGAAACCGGCAGAGATCAATCGCATAATCCGCTTGATTTTGAAATATGGGGCATAGCTACAGATAATATCAATGCCGCGGCTACAAATTTACCATCAACCGATGCCGGCTGGAAAGATGAAATGGTAGCCAAAGGCTGGACTTTGCTTAAAGAAGTTGTAAGAACGGATGACGGAAAGGCTGCATATAAAACGGACTTGTTAAGCAGTCCTCATCCCGTACGTTATATAAGGATTCGTGTTAAAACAAACTTCTCCGGCGAAAACTACAGCAATATCAGCGAGTTTACCTTCTGGAATAGAGAATAAAACAATTGAATAACATTAGCCCGGCCAATCACCGGGTTAATGTTTTATAATAGCATCTGTTATGAAAAAATATTTATTAGCCATATTCCTGTTATCTGTATTAAGTACAAGCTTTGGGCAGGCACCGCCTAAAACACCCAAAGCGGTTATGGATAAGTTTATGGATCATCGCTTTGGTATGTTCATCCACTTTGGGCCGGTAACTTTACGCGGTACCGAAATAGGGTGGAGCCGAAACGAGCAAGTTCCGGGCGATGATTATGATAACCTGTACAAGGAGTTTAACCCGGTACTGTTTAATGCTGATGAATGGGTGAAAACGGCGAAAGATGCCGGTATGAAATACCTTACCATCACCAGCAAGCACCACGATGGTTTCTGTCTGTGGCCTACCGCTTATTCTGATTATAACATTACTAAATCACCATTTAAGCGCGATATAGTTGGCGAACTGGCCAAAGCCTGTAAAAAGCAGGGGATTGTATTCTGTATATACTTTACCGTGCTCGACTGGCACGATGCCGATTACCCCGAACACCGCAATGCTAAAGAGCCTAAGGTAAAAGGCGACATGAAAGCGTTCGTTGGCCGTATGAAAAACGAACTGACGGAAGTCATCACCAAATACCACCCGGCAATGCTTTGGTTTGATGGCTACTGGGAAGAGCCCTGGAAAAACGAATACGGCCGCGAAGTGTATAACCACATCAAAAGCCTTGATGTAAATATTGTGGTAAATAACCGCTTAGGTAAAGATCCAAATACCCTTTCGGGCGATGGCGCGGTAGGGGATTACCTCACTCCGGAACAACAAATTGGCAAGCTGAACATGGTTGAACCCTGGGAAACCTGCATGACTATTTGCAACCAATGGAGCTGGAAACCTAACGATGGCATGAAATCGGCCAAGGAATGTATACAAACCTTAGCTAAAACTGCCAGCGGCAATGGTAACCTGTTGTTCAATGTTGGCCCCATGATGGATGGCCGTATTGAACAGCGACAGATCAATCGTTTAAAAGAAATGGGCGATTGGTTAAAAGTATATGGTTCTGCTATTTACAGCACAAAGGGTGGCCCTTATGTACCTAATGATGTTTATGGAACTACACGTAAAGGGAATAAAATATTTGTTCACCTCTTTAAAAAAGAAGGCAATATGCTTACCTTGCCGGCCTTAAAGGATGCCGTTATTAAAAAAGCAACCTTTATGAATGGCACCGTATTGAGCTTTAAACAAGGCACTACGGTAACCATTGATCTGCCGGAGAATTTACCTGATGCAAACAGTAATGTTATTGTACTGGAATTGGATAAAAACGCTGAAAGCCTGCCGGTGGTTACAACCTCATAATTTTGTAATCAACACTTTATAAATATATAACCGTATAATAATTTAATGTTCAACTTACAAAACAAACATGCCGTTATTACCGGCGGAGGTAGTGGTATAGGCAGGGCAATATCTGTTCTGTTTGCCAAGCAGGGCGCTACAGTGCACATCATCGAATTAAACAAAGCCGCGGCCGAGCAAACCGTTGCCGAAATTGAGCAGGCCGGTTCAAAGGCTTTTTCTTATGAGGCAGATATCAGCAAGCAAGAGCAGGTATTAGCCGTATTTGAGGAAATTGGTAAGGTAGATATCCTGGTAAATAACGCGGGCATAGCACATGTTGGTAATCTCGAAAATACTACGGAGGCCGATCTTGACCGCCTGTACAATGTAAATGTGAAGGGCGCGTACAACGCGTTATATGCTGTTATTCCGGTGATGAAAGCTAATGGCGGCGGCGTTGTGCTCAATATGGCATCGATTGCATCGTCGGTGGGTATCAGCGACAGGTTCGCTTACTCCATGACCAAAGGCGCAATTTACGCCATGAGTCTTTCCGTAGCGCGCGATTATATTAACGATAATATCCGTTGTAATACCATTTCGCCGGCACGTGTACATACACCGTTTGTTGACGGTTTTATCGCCAAGAACTATGCCGGTAAAGAGGCCGAAATATTTGAAAAACTGTCAAAAAGCCAACCGATAGGCCGTATGGGCAAGCCTGAAGAGGTAGCAGCGCTGGCATTGTACCTATGCTCTGACGAGGCCGGGTTTATTACCGGTACCGATTACCCTATTGATGGCGGGTTTATCAAACTGAACAACTAATTTCCATATACCACAATACAAATACTTCATGAAACTGATAAGATACGGACAGCCGGGTAAAGAGAAAACCGGTGTGATTATAGATGATATAAAATACGATACATCTGCCTTCGGTGAAGATTATAACGAAGCTTTTTTTGAAAATGATGGCCTTGCCCGTTTACAGCAATATGTAGATGAGCACAAAGAAGGCTTAACTGCAATTGCCGACGCTGAAAGATTAGGCTCACCGGTAGCGCGCCCATCTAAAATTGTATGTATCGGTTTAAACTACCGCGATCATGCCGAAGAAACCAACGCGCCAATTCCATCAGAACCGGTGATCTTCTTTAAATCGACCACCGCACTGGTTGGTCCTAATGATGATATTACTATCCCTAAAAATTCGGTTAAAACCGATTGGGAAGTGGAGTTGGCTATCGTTATCGGCAAAAAAGCATCATACGTTGAAGAAGCGGAAGCGTTAGACTATGTAGCCGGTTATTGCCTGCACAATGATGTATCTGAACGTGAGTTTCAGTTAGAGCGTAACGGTACATGGGATAAAGGCAAAGGCTGTGATACGTTTGCGCCGGTTGGTCCGTTTTTAGCCACTAAAGAAGAAATAGCCGATGTGCACAACCTGCGTTTATGGTTAACCGTTAATGGCGAAACCATGCAGAATGGCTCAACCTCTAACTTTATATTCAATGTGCCTTATCTGATCCACTATGTAAGCCAATTCATGACCTTGCTTCCGGGTGATATTATTTCTACCGGCACACCGGCAGGTGTCGGTTTGGGCTTTAAACCTCCGGTATACTTAAAACCCGGCGACGTGGTTGAATTAGGCATTGACGGATTAGGCACTTCAAAGCAAACGTTGGTAGCTTATGCTAAAAATTGATTCGCATCAGCATTTCTGGATATATGACCCGGTAAAAGATGCCTGGATAACCGACGACATGAGCGTTATCCAAAGGGATTTTTTACCCGACGACCTCGCACCTCTACTGCAATACAATCATATAAGTGGTTGCGTCGCCGTACAAGCCGATCAATCTAACAAAGAGAGCGATTTTTTGCTTGGACTTGCAAAGGATAGCCACATTATAAAAGGCGTGGTAGGTTGGGTTGATTTTCAGGCTGATGATATTGAATCGCTTTTGAAGCATTACAGCCGGTTTCCGAAAATGAAAGGTTTCCGGCATGTTTTACAAGCCGAGCCTGATGTTAGGTTTATGCTTGGCGCCAAATTTATGCACGGTATCTCGCTGCTTAAAAAGTACGATTTTACCTACGATATTTTAATAAAGCCGCAACATTTACAGGCAGCAGCCGAGTTTGTTGCGGCTTTCCCCGAACAGCGCTTCGTTATCGATCATTTGGCAAAACCATTGATCAAAGACGGCCTGATAGACGAATGGCAGGAGGGTATAGGAAGGTTGGCCAAATTTCCGAATGTATATTGCAAGGTATCTGGTTTTGTAACCGAGGCCGACTGGCACAGCTGGCAGGCCGCCGATTTTATACCTTATTTTGATATAGTTTTTAACTCATTTGGTTTAAAGCGGGTAATGTTTGGTTCCGACTGGCCGGTTAATGTACTGGCGGGCGGATATAACCGGGCATTAAAGGTACTTACCGATTACACAGCTAAGTTTACAGAAACAGAGCAAGCGCAATTCTGGGGGCAAAACGCAATGGACTTTTATCGTCTTTAAAAAACCGATAATCCATGTTTTTGATGAAAGAAGGCAGCTATCTTTACCAATTACTATGAAGGTCGGATTATTTATTCCTTGTTATATTGATCAGTTTTATCCCAAGGTAGGTATAGCAACACTGCAACTATTAGAGAAGCTTGGGGTTGATGTGGATTATCCTCAAAACCAAACCTGCTGCGGGCAGCCCATGGCCAATTCGGGCTATGAGCATTTAACAAAAGGCACTAACGAATTATTCATTAACAACTTTAGCGGGTACGATTATATCGTCTCTCCGTCAGGGAGTTGTGCATTGCATATCAAGGATCACCTGCACTCTGATAAGCAGCATGCCGCGGGCGAAACCATCAGGAAAAGGATATATGAACTTACCGAGTTTTTAACCGATGTGCTGCATGTAAAGGAGTTAAAAGCAAACTTTCCGTACAGGGTTGGTCTGCACCAAAGCTGCCACGGGCAACGAGGTTTGAAGATATCGCAAATGACGGAATTAACTGCCGAACCTTTTTCAAAACCGGGTACCCTTTTAAATATGGTGAATGGTATACAAATGGTAAACTTAAGCCGTAACGACGAATGCTGTGGCTTTGGCGGTACATTTTGCGTTACCGAAGAAGCCGTATCGGTAAAGATGGGAAAAGACCGTGTTGCCGATCATATACAACACGATGCCGAGTACATTACAGCGGCAGATATGTCGTGCCTGATGCACATGGAAGGGATACTTAAACGTGGCAAAAGCCCGGTTAAAGTGATACATATTGCCGAAATTTTAAACGCCGAATAAGGATGAGTGAGATAAAAGACCATGCAGCCTTATCAGAGGTATTTAATAAGGATGAAGACCGTGTTAACTGGCACGACGAAACCCTTTGGTTTATACGCGAAAAACGTGACCGTGCCTCGCACGGCATAGCGGATTGGGAATTATTACGTGAAACCGCTTCGTTAATAAAGCATAATGTGCTCTCAAACATGCACAAATATTTGGTGCAGTTTGAGGCGAACGCGCAGGCAAACGGCATAACCGTACATTGGGCTGCCAATGCTGCCGAGCATAACGAAATTGTGTTATCCTTACTTAAAAAAAAGGAGGTGACACGCATGGTGAAAAGCAAATCGATGCTTACCGAGGAGTGCCACCTGAATGATTACCTGCAAAAGCATGGGGTAGAGGTGATCGACTCCGATTTAGGGGAACGCATTGTACAATTGGCCAACGAACCGCCAAGCCATATCGTACTGCCCTGCATCCATAAAAAGAAAGAAGAAATAGGCGATATATTCCACGAGCATTTGGGCACACCGGCAGGTATGTCTGATCCGCAGGTACTTACCGAAACAGCCCGGATCCACTTGCGCGAAACTTTCCTTACCCGTAAGGCGGCTTTAACCGGCGTAAACTTCGCTATTG
The DNA here is from genome assembly GCF_059418565.1 of Mucilaginibacter sp. GW821-FHT07G05. Classification (NCBI taxonomy): domain Bacteria; kingdom Pseudomonadati; phylum Bacteroidota; class Sphingobacteriia; order Sphingobacteriales; family Sphingobacteriaceae; genus Mucilaginibacter; species Mucilaginibacter sp. GW821-FHT07G05. Next base: position 300,108 of record NZ_JBWKQC010000001.1, read on the forward strand.
CCGAAACCGGCGAGTTTGTGGTTTGTACCAATGAGGGTAATGCCGACATGGGCGCGCACCTGGCCGATATACATATTGCCAGTATGGGCTTTGAAAAGCTGATCCCGAAACGTGAAAATTTGGGTGTGTTTTTGCGCTTGCTTACCCGCAGCGCTACCGGACAACCTATTACCACCTATTCCAGCCACTTTAAAAAGCCAAGGCCGGGACAGGAAATGCATATTGTTATTGTAGATAACGGCCGCAGTGTGCAGTTGGGACGTGAAGATTTCCGCAATTCGCTGAAGTGTATCCGTTGTGGGGCTTGTATGAATACATGTCCGGTTTACCGCCGTAGTGGGGGGCATAGCTACCATACCGCGGTAGCGGGGCCAATAGGTTCTATCTTAGCGCCTAACCTGGATATGGAAAAATATTCCGATCTGCCATTCGCGTCAACGTTATGTGGTTCGTGCTCAAACGTATGCCCGGTTAAAATCGATATTCACGATCAGTTATATAAATGGCGACAGGTAATTGTAAAGAACGGTTACAGCAGCAAACAAAAAAGCCTGGGTATGAAAGCCATGACGTTTACACTGTCATCATCATTTGTATTTAAAACAGCAGGTAAGGCCGGGCGATTGGTAATGAAATACGCGCCTTTTGCCGTGAGTAATAAACTGAACCCATGGTACAAACAGCGCGATATGCCCGAACCACCGGCAGAATCGTTTGGGGAATGGTATAAAAAGAACAGGAAATAACAGTGAGCAGCAGAGATAAGATACTACAGGATATTCTAAAAAATCAGCCGGAACCTACCATATTGCCCGAAGGCGTAATATTCGGTTTCGCCGATACCGATCCGGTTTTGAAGTTTATTACCGCAGCGCAAACAATTGGCGCAAAGGCATATGAGGTGAACCAGCTTGAAGAAATAGCCCCACAAATAGCCGGATTATTTGATAAGGAAGGACGCATAGTTAGCGTGGTTGAAGGTGTAAATATCGGCGAAACTTATGCCGCCGCTGTACCGCATACCTTTGAAGATGTGAACGTAGCTATAATAAGAGGGCATTTTGGCGTTGCCGAAAATGGCGCAATTTGGATAACCGAGGATGTATTAGGCCATAGGGCTTTGCCTTTCATTTGCCAGCATTTAGTACTCATTATAGAGAAAAGCAAAATTGTACGGTTGATGCAAGATGCTTATGAAATCATAGCCGACAGTGATTATGGCTACAGCGCGTTCATTGCCGGGCCATCAAAAACTGCCGATATTGAACAATCGCTTGTAATTGGCGCGCATGGGCCAAGGAGCTTAAGCATCTTCCTGTTGCCCTAAATTACCGCTTGGCTGTTAACCGGTATTGCTCGGGCGATGTACCCATGAATTTCTTAAAGATCCGCGAAAAATAATAAGGGTCGTCATATCCCAGTTCCATCGCCACATTCTTGATCTTGGTTTCATCCGAATACAATAATTGGCATGCCTTCTGCATCTTAAGGTGAATAAAGTAATCAATAGGAGGCATCCCGGTTGATTTACGGAAGAGGATAGAAAAATAGGAACTGGAAAGGTTATGCTGTTTCGCCATATCTTCTACTGTTAATTTCTTATCTAAATTGGCACGCATGTGCACAATGGTAAGCGTAATTACATCGGTGCTTTCATCTTTGGCCACAGTAATATGGCTTTCGGGGAACAGAAAGGTAGCTATGAAATTATACAGACAAAAGTTAGCATTGCACAGGTTTTCAATACTATAACCCATCTCCAGGCACTGAAATATATTGTGCCATATATCAATTGCTTTATTATTGAAGGGGATGCTTACCGGCCCCTTATGCGCATCTAAATTAAGGAAACTGTTAAAGCCATTCATATTATCCCCGCTGAAATGCACCCAGTAAATAGTCCAGGGATCGTCGTTATCAGCCCAATAGCGTATATATTTATCGGTGGCGGGTATAAAAACATACTGGTTGGCTACTACTTCATAACGTTTGTCATCCAGTATATAATGGCCTTTACCTTGCAGGCAATAAAAGAAAATATTGTCCTCACAACCTTTGCGCCTTTCACGGTAATGAAAGTGTGCCCGGGGGAAATATCCTATGTGCGTAATGAAAATTTGAAAGAAAGAAGGATCTCTTTTAGATACATCCTTCCAAACCTTTTGCGGTATACTGATGAACTTTTCACCCTCAAAACCATCTCTTCTTTTTAAAACAACATTGCTCATCAAGAATATAGTAACAATATGTAACAATAATAGGATACTCCATTACAGGGTTTACGGCTGTATGGCAATGCTATATTAAAAAAATTAAACGGCAAATCAAATTTTGTCATACATATTGATAAAATGAATTAATACAAAGTATAAATCACTTAATTTATGCTTGCGGTAATGTTATAATTTCGTTTGTGAAATAAGTAGAACAGCATTATCCATCTAATTTAAAGGTTAATCCATTTTAGATAGAATAGTACAGTAATATTTTTATCAAACCGAATATAGCCATTTTAAAATCCTGATCAATGATCATCAAGTTCAAGTATTTAGTAATATTTATTGCTGCATTATCTTTTTGTATAAAAGCTAAAGCACAAACCACCACCGGTAAATGGAACGGGTTTGAGCAGGTAAATTTTACTATCGGTGCTCATAAAGCTTACTATGTAAAACCTGCAAAGCCGCTGCCGGGTAATCCGTGGGTATGGCGCGCCTCGTTTGCCGACTGGCATATCGAAATGGATACTATGTTGCTGTCGAGAGGATTTTATATTGCCTATTTGAGTGTAGACGATCAATACGGCAGCCCGTATGCTATGCAGGTTTGGGATAAATTCTATCAGTATCTTACTAAAAATATTGCTTTGGCACCAAAAACCAGTTTAGAGGCCGTAAGCCGTGGGGGTCTTTACGCTCTAAACTGGGCCAAGCGAAATCCGGATAAGGTGAACTGCATTTATGCCGAAACTCCGGTTTACGATTTTAAAAGCTGGCCGGGCAACAAAGGCAAAGGCCCCGGCGATACCACCTTATGGAAACAGCTAAAACAGGTTTATAACTTTACCGAGCAACAAGCCATCAGTTATAAGGATAACCCGATTGATAACCTCGAAGGGCTGGCATCTTTCAAAGTACCGGTAATGAATGTGATCGGCCTGGATGATAAACTGGCACCACCTGCCGAGAACAGCTTGCTGTTTGCAGAGCGTTATATCGCTTTAGGCGGCCCGGTTGCCACCTACCCGGTTACCGAAGGTCCGCAGGAATTGAGCGGACACCATTTTCCATTGAAACATGCTAAGGAGTATGCCGATTTTATTTATTACAACTCATACCCGGTAAAATCTGTACTGCCTTATAATAAGTACTATACTGTGCGCGGCGGCCTGCCTAATTTTTATAACGCGGTAACTGTTCGTAAACAAGCTACTGTTGGTTTCCTGGGCGGATCGATCACTTTTAACCCGGGATGGCGCGATAAAGTTTGCGCCTTTCTGAAAGAGAATTATCCGCAGACGGATTTCCGTTTTATTGCCGCGGGGATACCCTCTTTAGGCAGCCTGGCGCATACGTTCAGGGTGCAGCGTGATATATTGGACTCGGGCAAGGTAGACCTGCTCTTTGTTGAGGCCGCGGTGAACGATAGGGGCAACCTTACCGATAGTCTTACCCAGGTGCGCGATTTGGAAGGGATAGTACGCCAGGCAAAAAAGAGCAACCCGATGATGGAGGTAATCCTGATGTCGCTGGCTGATGGTGATAAAACCGGCGATTATACCAAAGGTATAATACCGATAGAGATCAAGAATCACGAACTGGTGGCTGCACATTACAATTCGCCATCTATCAATTTAGGCCGGGAGGTGTACGAAAAAATAAAGAACAACGAATTTAACTGGAACGACGATTTTAAAGATATCCACCCGGCTCATTTTGGGCAGGAGCTATACTTTGCCACTATAAAAGACCTGCTCTTCGCCGCTTTTAAAGAAGCTGCCAACACAAAATACAAACCAACTTCTGCTAAGCTACCGGCTTTACTAAACAAAGCCAGCTTTGAAAAAGGCACTTACTACAACATTACCAATGCCCAAACTGATAAAACCTGGACACTCGACAAAAACTGGGATCCGAAAGATGGGCTATCTACCCGTCCCGGTTATATCAATGTGCCGGTGTTGTACTCAACCCAGGCGGGTGGTACATTAACCTTGCCTTTTACCGGTACCGCCGTAGGCATGGCCATAGTATCAGGCTCTGACGAAGGTATTGTGTCGTACACCATTGATGGTAAAACTTATAAGGATATCGACCTTTTTACACCGCATAGTACCTGGCTGCATATACCAACCTACCTGCTTTTCGAGGGCGATTTAAAAATAGGCAAACACACTTTAGTATTAAAGATCACACCAAATAAAAACAATGCAAGCAAAGGCACTGCCTGCCACATTGTTTACTTTTTGGTAAACAAATAACCACAACCAATTTTATAACCTAATTAAATGACTGTTAAAAAACTCCTTGTAATTACCGCCGCTTTTGTAGCACTGTCGGCAGCGGCAATGGCGCAAACCAAGCCGTTAAAGCTATGGTATACCAAACCCGCCGCGATTTGGGAAGAAACCCTGCCGCTGGGCAATGGCCGTTTAGGTATGATGCCCGATGGCGGCGTTGACAACGAAAAGATAGTACTGAACGATATTACGCTATGGTCGGGCGCGCCGCAGGATGCCAATAATTATGAGGCTTACAAAAACCTGCCCGAAATACGCCGGTTGCTTCAGGAAGGTAAAAACGACGAGGCGCAAGCCCTCATCGATAAAAACTTCATCTGTAAAGGTGTTGGCTCGGGTAGTGAACCTTTTGGTTGTTACCAGGTATTGGGCGAGCTGAACATCCACTTTGATTATGGCAAGGGCAAAGATCAGCAGTCAGAGTTTAAAAGCTACCAGCGCGAATTGTCGCTCAATAACGCGATAGCTAAAAGCACGTACACTGTGGATGGCGTTACTTACAAAAGGGAATACTTCACCAGTTTTGGCGATGACGTGAGCATTGTAAAGTTAACTGCCGATAAACCCGGAAAATTGAATTTGAGTATCAGTATCAGTCGACCGGAAAGATCGGTTACAACGGCCACTAAAAATTCATTGCAGTTATTGGGCGACCTTAAAAGCGGTACGCCTGATATTGGCATGCAATATTTGGCCACGGTAAAAGCGCAGTTAAAAGGCGGTACTCAAAGCACTACAGATAACACGCTGGAAATTAAGGACGCTACCGAAGTTATCCTGTATATATCTACCGGTACCGATTTTAAAAATCCGGGATACAAACAAAAAATAGAGCAGAATTTAGCCGCGGCCATGAAGAAACCTTATGAGGTTCAAAAAGCGCAGCACATTGCTAAATTTCAAAAGCTGTTTAACAGGCTCAGCGTAAATTTGGGCGAAAGCACTGCCGCCGATGCTTTGACGACTGATAAAAGGTTAGTGGCTTTTCATGCTAACCCGGCATCTGATAAAGGCTTGCCTGTGTTGTTCTTTCAGTTCGGCAGGTATTTGAGCATCAGCAGCACAAGGGTTGGCTTATTGCCACCAAACCTGCAAGGCTTATGGGCCAACCAGGTGCATACCCCATGGAACGGCGATTATCACCTTGACGTTAACGTACAAATGAACCACTGGCCTGTGGAGGTAGCTAACCTTTCGGAACTGAATTTACCGCTGGCCGACCTGGTTAAAGGTATGGTTGCACCGGGCGAACGAACCGCTAAAGCCTATTATAATGCAGATGGCTGGGTAGCGCACGTCATTACCAATATATGGGGTTTTACGGAGCCCGGCGAAAGCGCATCATGGGGTATAACCAAGGCCGGTTCGGGCTGGTTATGTAATAACCTTTGGGATCATTACGCTTTCAGTAACGATAAAAACTACCTGAAAAAGATTTACCCAATACTAAAAGGTTCGGCACAGTTTTACAGTAGCATCTTAATTAAAGATGGTAAAACAGGTTGGTTGGTTACTTCACCTTCATCATCCCCCGAGAATACTTTTTACCTGCCAAACGGTAAACATGCCAGTATTTGCATTGGCGCTACTATTGATAACCAAATCATCAGGGAGCTGTTCAACAATGTGATTATCGCAGGTGAACAGTTAGGGGTTGATGCCGATTTCAGGAAGGTATTGAAAGAAAAGATCAAAGGTTTATCACCGGCGGTAAACATCGCAAAAGATGGCCGTGTAATGGAGTGGCTGGAAGATTATAAAGAAACTGACCCGCAGCACAGGCATATTTCGCACCTATATGGTTTATATCCGGCATCGCTAATTACTGCCGAAGGTACACCTGAATGGGCCGAAGCCGCTAAAAAGACTTTGGAAGTTAGGGGTGATGACGGCCCAAGCTGGACCATCGCGTACAAACTATTATTCTGGGCACGCCTGCACGACGGTAACAGGGCATACAAACTGTTTACCGAAATTATGAAACCAACCCAGCGTACCGATATTAACTACGGTGCAGGTGGCGGTATCTACCCGAACCTGTTATCTGCCGGTCCGCCGTTTCAAATTGATGGTAACTTTGGTACCACAGCCGGTATAGCCGAAATGCTGATACAAAGCCACGAGGGTTACATCAACTTTATACCTGCCATACCTGATAGCTGGAAAGCATCCGGGGAAATAAAAGGCTTTAAGGCACGCGGCAATTTTGTGGTCGACCTGAAATGGAAAGATGGTAAAGTGGTTAGCTATAAAGTAGCTTCAACCACGCCACGCAAAGTAAAGATTAAACTTAACGGAAAAGTTACCACAGTAATGGCTTCCAAAATATAAATTTACGCCTGTTACTGTCAATTGTACATTTTATGAGGAAATGCTTTTCTTTAATTATTTCAGCCGTTTTAATGAGTGGTGCTTTGTTAACGGCAAACACAGCAACAGCGTTACCGGTAGCGGCAATTCATATATCTGCGGAGCAGCAGGTTAAAATACCTTATGGCAAAAGCGGTTTTATTACTTATGATCTTACCAAAGGCCTGCTTAATGTAACCAATAATGGCGAAAGTATATTTACCAATGTTTTTTCGTCGGTTAAGTTGAATGATGCTACCATCACTTCAAAAGCTTACACGTTAAGGAAGTATAGTAAAACAAACGTTACCACAGGATTTGGGAAAGGTATAAAGCACCTGATTACTTTAACGGGGAGAGATCTACCGCAAATGGAGCAGGCGTTTTATACTTATCCCGGGTATGATTACTTCTTTATGGAAGTATTGGTAAAAGGTAATAACCTGCAAACAAACGATTTGGTGCCTTTTGAAGGTAACTTTAAAAATATTAAAGGCGACTCGCGTAGCCTGTTTATGCCTTTTGATAACGATACTTTTATCAGTTACGATGCCCGTCCGTTTAAGAAACCTACCGATGTAACCAGCGCCGAAGCCGGCGTGGTGTACGATAACACCGCTCGTAATGGCTTGGTAGTGGGTTCTGTTGAGCATTTGGTATGGAAAACGGGTGTTACCACCGTGGCATTTCCGGATAAGGCCAACTTTATACAGGTACAGGCCGGTTATTCTGCCGAAGCGGTTACCCGCGACAAAATTCCGCATGGAATGGTTAAAGGTAACACAGTTAAATCGCCATTGATCTTCGTTGGGTATTTTGCCGATTGGAGAACAGGGCTTGAAGCGTTTGGTAAAGCCAACCGTATTGCAGAGCCGCCTGTTGTTTTCAACTGGACTAAACCCACACCCGTAGGCTGGAACAGCTGGGGTGTAATGCAGGAACACCTAAACTATGAAAAAGTAACCAAAGTAGCCGACTTTTTTGCCGACAGCCTAAAAGATTTTAGATCAGGCAACACCGCGTATATCGATATGGATTCGTACTGGGATAACATGACCCGCGGCGGATTAAATGGTGATTTCAGTAAGCTGAAAGAGTTTGCCGATTATTGTAAGGCCAAAGGTTTAGAACCTGGCGTATATTGGGCTCCGTTTACCGATTGGGGTTGGGGTGGGGGGCCGGATAGAAAGGTAGATGGCGGCGATTATACCTTCGGTGAAGTTTGGACAAAAGTTGGCGACAAATATCACGATATAGATGGTGCCCGCGCGATGGATCCCACACATCCGGGAACTAAGCAGCGCATCGCCCTGGTGATCAAAAAACTGAAAGATTGCGGTTTTAAAATGATCAAGATAGATTTCCTTGGTCACGCCTCGGTAGAATCTACACATTTTTATGACACAACGGTAACCACAGGTATGCAGGCCTACCGCAAAGGGATGGAATACCTGATCAGCCAGCTTGGCGATCAGATGCTGATCTACGCTGCCATATCGCCAAACCTGGCAACAGGTCGTTATGTGCATACACGCCGTATCGCTTGCGACGCGTTTAAAACAATCAAGGATACGCAATACACCCTAAATAGTGTAACGTATGGCTGGTGGCAAACCTATTTGTACAATCATGTTGATGCCGATCATATTGTGCTGTCTACCGAGCAGGAGGGAGCTAACCGGGCAAGGTTACTGTCGGGCATTATCACCGGTACATTCATTACGGGTGATGATTTTTCGGCACATGGCCAATGGTCGGCAAGGGCGAAAGCATTCTACCAAAACCCCGAACTGCTTAAAGTAGTGGCCAATGGCAAAGCATTTAAGCCTGTGGATGGCAATACCGATAAAGGCGCTTCAGAAGTGTTTACCCGTAAAATCGGTAATAGTTATTATGTGGCGGTTTTTAACTACGGTAACGAGCCCAAATCATTTAAACTTGATGGCGCGAGGATCGGTTTGCCGGTATTGAAAAGTTATACTGCTACCGAGGTTATACAGAATAACAAAGCGACCTTTATAAATGCAGCCATCAATATCGACCTGAAACAGGCCGATGCTGCCTTATATAAATTTGATATTAAGTAAGCGCTTGCTGCTTATGTAACAAAAAGATCACCCAAAAACAGGTGATCTTTTTGTTTAGCGATGGTTTTGAAAGATATTATGGCAATACTTTAACAGAAAAATTAACGCCTAATAGCACCTTTGCAACATGCAACACAAGGGACTAAGCAAATCGCAGATCATTATTATGGCTATTACTGCCGGGGTTTGTGTGGCTAACATCTATTACAATCAACCCATACTTAAAGATATAGCCGCCAGTTTTCATGTACAGGAAGGGGCCGCGGGTATTATATCGGTGCTATCGCAGGCTGGCTATGGCCTGGGCTTGTTCTTCCTTACCCCACTTGGCGACAAGGTAAACCGTAAAAACCTGATCCAGTTTTTACAGATCGGCCTCATACTATCCCTCATCGGGATGACTTTTATACAAAGCCTTAGCGGTATTTATTTTATGAGCCTGCTTACCGGCGTGTTGGCTATAGCAGCGCAGGTAATATTACCCATGGCAGCTACGCTCGATCCGGCAAATAAAGGCAAAACAGTGGGAATCATCTTTACCGGTATTTTGGTGGGTATCCTCTCGGCACGGGTATTCAGCGGGTATATCGCGTTATGGTTAGGCTGGCGGTACGTATACGGCATATCGGCGATACTGGTAGGTGTAAGTGTTTTTATGGTAAGGTTTTCACTGCCCGATGTAAAGCAGGAGTTTAGCGGCCATTACGGCAATTTGTTGCAATCTATATTTGTACAGGTGAAAAGATTTCCGCTGCTAAGGCGCACGGCATTACTTGGGGCGCTGGTATTTGGTGTGTTTTGTTCCTTCTGGACAACTTTGACCTTTCACCTGAGCGCGCCGCCGTTTAATTACAATACCGATACCATCGGCTTGTTTGGTATTCTCGCTATTGGGGCGGCTTTGCTTGCACCCATTTTCGGTAAACTGGCAGATAAAGGCAACCCTGCCCGCTCGCAGGTGATCACGGTATTGATCGTACTGGCCGGAGTTTTGGTGGTGAAGGTCTTCCCGCATTCTATATATGCTTTCATTTTATCGGTATTATTGCTTGATATTGGTGTACAGGCCACTAACGTAACCAACGTAGCCACTATTTATACTTTGGATGCTACAGCGCACAGCCGTATCAACACAGTTTATATGACCACTTATTTTATTGGCGGCGCTTTGGGTACTTTTGCGGGCGTACAATGCTGGCGCATAGGCGGCTGGGATATGGTTACCTGGCAACTGTTACTTTGGGCCGTATTGGCATTAGTGCTGGCTTTAAGTAGTTTAAAGCAAAAAGCAGTACAAGCCACAGCCGCTTAATTACTGTTTAAACTTATTTTGAATTTACACCGGAGTTGAGTATTTTAAGGCGGCGCAAACGCCTTTAAAATACAAACATGGCCTCACCTGCAACTGAACAGTTAAAACGCGTTCTGAAACCGATCCATTTATGGGCGATAGCTGTTGGTTTGGTTATCTCGGGCGAGTATTTCGGTTGGAATTATGGTTGGGGTGTATCAGGCACCGTAGGCTTCTTAATAGCTACGCTTATCATTACGGTAATGTATGTTACCTTCATTTTTAGCTATACCGAATTAACCACAGCAATACCTCACGCGGGTGGTGCATTTGCCTACGCTTATCGCGCTTTGGGTCCTATTGGTGGCCTGGTGGCTGGTTATGCTACGTTAATAGATTTTTTGCTCGCCACGCCTGCAATCGCGTTCGCGTTGGGGAGTTATCTGCATTTTTTATATCCGGCTTTGCCTGTATTACAATCGGCCATGTTTTTTAATGTGGTGTTTATCCTGCTCAATATTTCGGGGGTAAAAGAATCGGCAACATTTTCGGTGTTCATTACCATACTGGCAGTGGCCGAACTGTTGTTGTTTATGGGCGTTATCGGTCCGCATTTTAAAATGAATAATTACCTGGCCAATCCAATGCCGTTTGGCTGGGGAGGCGTTTTCGCGGCCTTACCTTTCGCGGTATGGTTTTACCTGGCCATTGAAGGAGTAGCGATGGTGGCCGAAGAAGTGCAGGATCCTAAAAGAAACATTCCCCGCGGTTACATATCGGCCTTGGTTACATTGGTGCTATTGGCTTTAGGAGTGATGGTACTCACCGGCGGCATCACCGACTGGCGCAAACTTAGCAACCTCGACTATCCGCTGCCCGAGGCCATAGCCGTGGTATTAGGCAAATCAAACGGGTTAACCAAGATCTTCGCCAGTATTGGTTTGTTCGGGTTGATCGCGTCATTTCATGGTACTATACTGGCCTCGTCGAGACAGGTATTTGCCATGGCCCGCAGCGGTTATTTACCCCGCGGACTTGCAAAAGTTAACCATCGTTTTAAAACACCGCATTGGGCTATTGTGGCCGGGGGCTTTATTAGTTTTGCCGCCTTATACACAGGCACAACCAGCCAGATCATCATCTTATCCGTATTGGGCGCGGTGGTGATGTACATGATGAGCATGATCAGCCTGTTTGTCCTCCGCAAAAAAGAACCTGATTTAGAGAGGCCGTTTGCTTCGCCGTTTTATCCTGTATTTCCGGCTGTTGCACTGATCATCTCTACCGTATGTTTATTCGCCATAATTTATTATAACCCTGATGTAAGCATTGTTTTTATAGGTGGATTAATAACTTGTGTAGCCATATTTATAGCAATGGGCAAGCACAAAGTGAAAATTATGGACGATGTACTGCTTGAAAAGGCGGACGTAATAATTAAAGCCGAATAACATGAGCTACCGGTATACTATAAAAAATAAGGTTTACCGGTTTGATGACCTGAAAACCCTACTTGCAAAAGCATCGCCACACCGCAGCGGCGATATATTGGCAGGTGTAGCAGCCGAAAGTTATGAAGAACGTGTAGCAGCCCAAATTACCCTTGCCGATATTCCGCTACGAACTTTTCTTACTGAAGCCATAATTCCTTACGAAGAAGACGAGGTAACCCGTCTCATCATCGATACGCATGATTATGTGGCTTTCGACCCGATCAGTTCATTAACCGTCGGCGAGTTTCGCGATTGGTTGTTGAGCGACGAAACGGACAGCCATTTACTGCAAAAGATAACTAAAGGCATCACGCCTGAAATGGCCGCCGCGGTATCAAAACTGATGCGCAACCAGGATTTGATAGCGGTAGCATACAAATGCGAAGTGATTACCAAATTCAGGAATACTATCGGCCTGAAAGGGCATTTTTCTACGCGCCTGCAACCGAATCACCCGACTGACGACCCGAAAGGCATAGCAGCCAGTATTATCGATGGGTTGCTCTATGGCAGCGGCGACGCGGTGATCGGGATTAACCCGGCTACAGATAATCCGTCGGCAGTATTTAACTTGCTTAGGCTGATAGATGGTGTAAGGGAAAAGTTTGATATCCCAACACAATCCTGCGTATTAACTCATATTACCACCACGCTTGAACTGATCAATGCAGGCGCGCCTGTCGATCTGTGCTTTCAATCAATAGGGGGAACCGAAAAGACAAATTCGAGTTTCGGTATCAATCTCAATTTAATTGAGGAAGCTTACCAGGCAACACTTTCATTAAATCGCGGAACGGTTGGTAATAATGTAATGTATTTTGAAACCGGGCAAGGCAGCGCCCTGTCTGCCAATGCACATCATGGTATCGATCAGCAAACCTGCGAGGCAAGGGCTTATGCTATTGCCCGTCAGTTTAAACCACTGTTGGTGAACACAGTTGTAGGCTTTATCGGACCTGAATATTTATATGACGGTAAGCAAATTATTCGCGCAGCGCTGGAAGACCACTTCTGTGGAAAGCTCTTAGGATTGCCTATGGGCGTGGATGTTTGCTACACCAACCATGCGGAAGCTGATCAGGATGATATGGATAACTTGCTGACCTTGTTGGGTGTAGCAGGCTGTAATTTCATTATGGGTATTCCGGGGTCTGATGATATTATGCTGAATTACCAGTCTACATCGTTTCATGATGCACTGTATATCCGTAAGATGCTGGGCTTAAAACCCGCACCTGAATTTGAACAATGGCTGATCCGGCAAGGAATTACCAATGCCAGTGGTAATATTATAGCAGATAACAGCAATAAACTTTTAAAGAGCTGGGAGAGTTATGGCTGATATACCCGACGATAAACCGGCTCAATCGTGGCAATCATTGCAGCAATTCACCGCTGCCCGTATCGGTTTGGGCAGGGCCGGGGTCAGTATCCCGGTAAAACAATCGCTTGAGTTTAAAATGGCCCATGCCCACGCGAGGGATGCCGTTTATTCCAAACTGCATTTTGATGAACTGGCCGAAGCCTTTAAACAGTTTAACCTGCCGGTGGTACACTTGCATAGCAAAGCGGGGTATCGGGAGCAATACCTGCAACGCCCCGATCTGGGCAGGCGTTTAAGTGAAGAATCGTGCCTGCATTTAAGCGGGTACTCCGCAGAAAATGATATCGCCATCATTATAGCCGATGGCTTATCGGCCACGGCGGTTAACGAAAACATCATCGACCTATTAAAGTTATTTTTACCTTTATTAAAATATGCCAATATAAAACCGGCGCCTATTTGTCTGGTTAAGCAGGGCAGGGTAGCCATCGGCGACGATATCGGGTCGATACTGAAAGCTAAGATATCTTTAGTATTATTAGGCGAACGCCCGGGATTAAGTGCTCACGATAGTTTGGGTGCGTATCTCACCTATAATCCTCAACCGGGCTTAACAGATGAATCGCGCAATTGTATTTCCAATATTCGCCCTAATGGATTGAATTTAGAAGAAGCTGCCGCCAAAATGTTTTACCTTGTTCAGCAATCACTTAAGCGGCAGCTAAGCGGTGTACAACTTAAAGATGACACCGGGGCAGGATATTTTCCTTAATTATCGGTAACGATACTACCAATATAGGTAATAGGCTGGCGGTTAATGCTGCTGATCATCAATGTAGCGCTGCCATTAGCGAAAATGTCAATGGTTATTTTATCCTTGTTTTGGGTGTCCTTTGTATCGGCCCTTACTTTCCAGCTGCCCTTTTTACCGGGAGTTACTTTATAACTAAAATTTGTAGAAGTAAACTTTACACCACCATCAGTTGACGGGGTAATTGCCGCGCCCGAAAATGCCCTGCCGAAATAAGGCAAATAAGCGATGAGGCTGTCTTTGCCGATCTTCAAATCGTAATCGGCATTAAGGTAACGTTGCCCGCCGGCCAATGGCAAAACATAAGTGGCTTTAAACGTGTACTTTCCCGAATCTATTTTGTTTTTTACCTCGGTTGCTTTAGCGACGGCTTTTTCTTTTTTGGTAGTTTGGGCCGCAGCCGGGTTCATAATACCTATAATAAGGCATACAAACAATACTTTAATTAAGGTTTTCATATTTAGGATTTTATACATAAATATAGAACGAATATTATGTATAAATAATATTTACCTGTAAAAAGTTTTGTCTGCCTTATTTCATATTAATATCTGATACCCATTGGTTTGCCGTACCCCAGGTTTCAATAGGTGTATCTGATGTGGTAAATACCAGTGTGCCACCATCCATAATCTCCTTTTGGGTGATCCAGTTACGGTCGAGTTTTTTTCCATTCAGCGTTACCTGCTTAATGTAGCGACGGTTATCGGTATAGTTATCTGTTTTAATAACCAGCGATTTACCGTTAGTCCACTTAAAAGTAACCGACGGGAACAATGGCGCGTTCAGATAATAAACCGGCCAGCCTACGCAAGCAGGCGAGAAGCCGCAAGCGGCAAAAACATACCATGCCGACATGGCTCCTGCATCATCGTCCATAGTACGAACATAAGTATTCGGTTTATTTTGATAGATGACATCCACAAAAGGATCTATACCGCGGCTGTTATCATTGAAATAATATTGCACCACGGTATCTACAGCATATTTATGCATCAGGTTTTGCGATTTCCATGGTTTCGCAGTCATGTTATACATTAACGGAACCTGAATGTCAGGTTCGTTGGCGTGGTTATACAAATCGTTGTCGAAGAAACGATCTAACTGTTTGGTATATTCCTCCTTGCCGCCGGTTAATTCAATCAATCCTTTTACATCAAAAGGCAAAAACCAACGATATTGCCATATAGTACCCTGGTATAAGCCACGGGCCTGCATACGGTCGACATCATTTTTGGTAAGGTCTTTAAAATCCTTGTTCCAGCCTTCCCTGTAGCCTAATGCTTTTTGCTTATACTTTTCGCTCAACTCCTGTTTGCCGGTAATAGCCAGTATTTGCGATAGCGCCCAAGCGTCATAACTTGATTCCAGTGCCTTATCCGGGTGTGAGAAATCCAGCTTATCTACCTCGTTGATCAGCGAATCGGTGATCTTGCTAAAGTCAATAGGGTAGCCTTTGCGATAAGCATCCAGCAGAACAACTATGGCGTGTTCGGTACGTACGGTGTTTGATGGCTCATGCGTTGTAGCGTAATCTTTTTTACCATAAGGGTAAAGGTTAGCTATTGATTGCGCGATAGCTTTATATCTTTCAGGATAAGTAACTGATAATAATGGCAGTTGCGTGCGGTAGTTATCCCATATAGCCCAGCCATTATAAGCAGCATCTTTGCTTTGTTGTAGGCCGCCATCGATAGCGCGAAAGCTGCCATCATTTTCAGAAACCACATAAGGCGATTGCACGGTGCGGTATAGTAAAGAGTAAAAAGTTTTCTCCCGTTCAGGGTTGCCCTTTACTACTATGCGCCCCAGTATATCGTTCCAGGCCTGCTGGCTTTTTGCTTTATAATCGTTTACAGAGCCATTGTTGATACCTGCTTTGGCATGTTCAACATCAACCGATGAAAAATTGATACGGATATCGGCTTCATTATCAGCATTATTTAGCGTAGCTATTAATTTATGTTCGGCGGTTTGTTCAAACTTTACAGCCTTGTTAAATGATAGATAATAATAAACCCGGTAGATACCCGCGTTACAGGTTGTGCCCGATTCTATCCAGCCATTCAATGAGTTACCATCTAACTGGTGTTGCTCGGCTACAAAACGATTGGCCAGCGTATGGCTCAAATCTATCATAAAACCTTTACTGCCTGCGGGAAATGTATAATGCTCGATGCCTGCGTTTTGGGCTACCGCGATTGATGTTTTAATCCCGTTAGAAAAACCTACTTCATAATTACCAGGTGAAGCTGATTCAGATGCTTTTAATAGTTTGGTAGCAGCGGGATCGGCACCTAAAAAAGGTTTGATCAGTATATTACCACCGCTGCCCTGGCAACCTACACCCTCCATGCGGTTATGCGTAAAACCTAAAAAAACTTTGGCATTATGCTCGTAACCCATGTGCAGGTTAGGATAGGTTTGTGGCGCAATGCTCATCATGCCGAACGGATATGATGCAGCGGGCGACATCTGGCCATGATCGCCGGATGAGCCCAAGAATACATTAACCAGTTTTGCAGGTTGCGGTATGGTTGTTTTGGGTGATTTTGGCTGTGCTTGTGCCGCAAAAAAAGCAGATAGTAGTATAGCTGTAAAACGTAATTTCATGGTGCCCGAAAATTAAGAAAACTATAGCTAAATCGATCTGCAATATTGTGTTGAGTTTGTAACAAGTGTGTACATCGTTATCCGCAGTAAAAAACGTTATCTTAGTTTACTGAACTACAGGCCAATATTAACCCTATCCATTCATGAAAATGTCCCTGAAAGCTTGTCTTCTAATATGCCTGTCGTTGTTTGTATACGTATTTCAAGGCTATTCGCAGTCGAAAGTGCCCCGTACGCTCACCGGTAATAGCGGCAAAAGCATCGAAACGTATGGTATTAAGCAAGAAATATTAGGTACGTGGATGGGGCGTTCATCATGGAAAGATATTGCCGATGCCAACTGGTTGATGGTAGAAGGCAGCGGCGCCCCAAAATGGAAACGAGAACATTTTGACAGACCGATGGATGTTGGAGTGCCATTGATCCCGACAGATAGTAAAACTGAATTTAATGAGTTGCTGAAAGAAGCCATTTCAGGTTCGCAGGACAGTACTTACATTTCATTAGGCCGAAATTTGGCTAAGTATTGCAGTAAAACTGTTTATGCCCGTTTATGGTGGGAGTTTAATATGTACCCGGTTAAACAGGATGCAAACCTGTTTGTTAATGCATGGCAGCGTGCTGTTCCCTTAATAAGAAAAGGGTTTAAGCAAAAAGCATCCGAAGGGCAAACGCTTCAGATTGTTTGGTGTACTAACGCAGGGCAGCCCAATCCGGAACCATTTTATCCCGGTGATAATGTGGTGGATGTAATAGGCTCGGACACCTACGGGATGACCTGGGGCGATAGCGACCCTACAGCGGAACAAATAATACACCGCATAACAAAAGAACCGTACATGCTGGAGTGGCAAGCCAAATTTGCCGATCAACATAAAAAGCCAACCTGTATAGGCGAATGGGGAAACGTAGCTAAAAAGGGCAACAAAGCGCAAGATACTCATGGCATTGGCGATTGCCCCGAATATATTGATGCCATTTACAATTGGGCAAAAACCTGCAAATACGGCTGTATTTATGTATGCTACTTTAACCTGCCCGATGGCGGCATATTAACCATGCTTGATGAGCAACCAGAATCAGTTAAGAGGTTAAAAGTGAGGGCCGCGGCGGGGAAGTAACCTACTTTTTATGCTGTTTTTTATATTTAGCCGGCGACATACCAATAACACTGCGGAATAATCGGGAGAAATAAAATTGGTCGTCAAAGCCAAGTTCTGAACAGATCTCTTTAATACTGCGATCTGTAAAATAAAGGTACTGGCAGGATTTCTGCACCTTGAGTTGGTTAAAATAATTGATAGGAGACGAGCCTGTTTTTTGCTTAAATGAGCGGGAGTAGTGCGATACCGAAAGACTTTGCTGCTTAGCCAGTTCCTCAATTCCGAATTTTTCGTGAATATTCTTTTTCATGAAGGATATGGAATTGCTGATAGAATCGGTATTGTATACAGCCGGATTGGCTTCTTTATAGTAAATGAGCGAGGTGATAAAGTGCAGCAGGTTAAAGTTCATGATCTCCATTTCCTTTTCGTTAAAGCTATGCTCTAATATGGAATAGATCTGCTCAAATAGTGTGATGCGGTTTTCATCATAAGGTATGGCGTGTACGACGGGCTGATTATCGATCAGGAAACGCTCGTATATTTTTTCGGCGGTATCACCGGTAAAGTGCACCCAGTAAATACTCCATGGGTTGTTTTCGTTGCTATTGTAACGGTGTGGTACGTTTTTCGGGATGATGAAATAGGTATTGGGTTGTAATTCGTGCTGAATGCCATTGATGTATATATAACCGCCGCCTTCAACACAGTAAATAAGTATATATTGCGAGCTGCCGGTTTTCCTTTCCCTATCATGATGTGTAGCCTTTGGATAATGCCCTATAGCGGTAAGATAAAAATTCCGGATCAGTGGATTATGAATTATTCTGCGTTTAATATTGGGTGGCAGCACAATCATTCGTTGCCCTACAAAGCCTTCTTTCTTCCTTGTTTTTTGCACCACCGTCGAATTGTCCATCATTCTGCTAAATTGTTTTTTAGGGTTATATATGACATATAGCTTGCCGGGTTTAATTATCGTAAAGCATATATAAGCGCATATATAGCAATAATTTACCATTTTTTGATAGGGTAATATTATCCATATTTTTTTGAAATTTCTCCATTTCAACATGGACTATTTCATTCTATGTTTACAGCTCCATTTATAGAACCATTATTAATTTAAAGTATGAAAAGATTTTTTACGAAATCACAAAGCCATAATGCTTTGCACCTCATGCCATACCCGGCAACACCGTTTTTTAACTCCGTTAACCGATCAGACTGAGCATTTATTGAATGATGAAGGCTAATCCGCATTGGATATGCCCCGCCTTACATTGTGTTTAATAAACCTAATTACTAATCAAATTATGAAGTTAATTTACGATCTTAACAAAGGCCTGCTGCGCTTAAAAATCCCGGTGATCTTACTGTTCATGATCATCAGCAGCAACGCTTTTTCACAAACCAATATTACCGTAATAGGTACTGTAACTGATAGCACCAAGGCCACCTTACCGGGTGTAAGCGTATCGGTTGAAGGCAATACCAAGTTGGGTACCATGTCTGACAATAACGGTAAATTCATTCTCGATGTACCCAGCGGATCGGTCATCAGGATCTCTTACGTGGGTTATAAAACCCAACGGATTACCGTTACAGCCGATAACAAGATCTTAAAAGTCACGCTTAAAGAAGACAACATACTGGCCGATGAGGTGGTGATCACGGCTTTCGGCCGTAAGGAACGTAAAGAAGCGGTGGTGGGCTCGGTAACCAGTATTAAACCTGCCGATTTGAAAATACCGGCCAGTAACCTTACTAACGCGCTTGCAGGCCAGGCGGCAGGTATTATCGCTTACCAACGCAGCGGCCAGCCGGGGCAGGATAACGCGTCCTTCTTCATCCGTGGTGTTACTACGTTTGGTTACAAACGCGATCCGTTGATATTGATAGATAACGTAGAGCTTTCAACTAATGATCTTGCCCGTTTGAACGTTGACGACATTGCCAGCTTTGTGATATTGAAAGATGCCAGCGCGACAGCCCTTTACGGTGCCCGTGGTGCAAACGGTGTTATTTTGGTAAGTACCAAGGAGGGTAAAGAAGGTAAAGCGAAGATCAATTTCCGTTCGGAGTTTTCCTCGTCACAATCAGCACGAACACTTGATCTGGTTGACCCGATCGAGTACATGAACCTCTACAACGAGGCCACCCTGACACGCGATCCAAAACTGCCATTGCCCTTCTCTCCAACCAAGATCAGGAATACACAGGCAACCATCGACGGTGCTCCCGGCAGTAACGAATACGTATACCCGGCGGTTGACTGGCTCGATCTGTTATTTAAAAAGACGGCCACTACCCAGCGTAACAACCTGAGTGTAAGCGGCGGCGGTTCATTGGCCCGTTACTACATAACCGGCGCGTACAATATTGATAACGGTGTTTTAAATACCGATGTACGCAACAATAACAACAATAACGTAAAGTTTAAAAACTACCAGTTACGTTCAAATATCAACGTAAACCTTACCAAAACCACCGAGGTAATTGTAAGGCTATCGGGTACTTTTAGTGAGTACAATGGCCCGGTTACTACGGATGGTTCTTTTGCTTCGGATCTGTACAATGTGGCTATTCACACCAGCCCGGTATTATTTCCGGCTTATTTCCCGGCTGATGAGGCTAACCGTAACGCGCAGCACATATTATTCGGTAACAGCGGCGGGCCCGATGGCACCAGCAGCAACAATATCCAATACAATAACCCTTACGCGGCCTTGTTAAGAGGGCATAAAAACTCTTCGGAGTCGCGTATGTCGGCACAGTTGGAGCTGAACCAAAACCTCGAATTTATAACCGACGGCTTAAAGTTCAGGGGGATATTTAACACCAACAGGTATTCATACTTTACATCGCAGCTGGCTTACAATCCATTCTACTACAATGTGGGCAGTTATGATAAAGTTTCCAATCAGTATACTTTACAATGGCTTAATCCGCAGCCAACAGGTAATAATGTAGCTACCGAATACCTTAATTATTCGCGCAGCGAGCCGGAAGCCAATACATTCGTGTACCTGCAAACCGCTGTAGACTACAATAAAACCATCGCTAAAGATCACACCATTAGCTCAACGGTGATCGGTACCATGCAATCAACGGTTTATTCCAGCGCTAAAGATCCAAGGTTGGGCTATACTACCTTGCCTTATTCGTTGCCTTTCCGCAATTTGGGTCTGGCCGGCCGTGCTACATACTCATACAAAAACAAGTATTACGCCGAGTTCAACTTTGGCTATAACGGATCTGAAAGGTTTTCTAAAGAGCACCGTTACGGTTTCTTCCCAACTATCGGCTTATCTTATGTGGTATCAAATGAAGATTTCTGGAAAACCGACTTCTTTATCAATCGCTTAAAGATACGTGCCAGCCATGGTTTAGTAGGTAACGATGCTATTGGTAACCAAAGGTTCTTCTACCTGTCGGATGTTAACCTGGCTACAGGGCCAAATTATTCGCAATTTGGTTTTAACAACCAGTACGAGCGTAAAGGGGTATACATCAACAGCTACGCTAACCCTAATATTACCTGGGAAACTTCAAGGCAAACCAACCTTGCTATGGAGGTTACGCTGATAAAAAACCTGAACATCATAGCGGAAATTTATAAGAACCACCGTTACGATATCCTGCGCGAACGTAATATACCAACCAGCGAAGGTTTAGAGTCATCAGTTAGTACCAACTTAGGTGTCGTTGACTCAAAGGGACTTGATCTCTCTGCCGATTACAAGCAAAACTTTAGCAATGGCTTATGGGCATCGTTCCGTGGTAACTTTACTTATTCAACCAATAAATACACCTACATAGAAGAGCCTAACTATGCCGAATCATGGCGCCATTTCATCGGGCAGCCTATCAGCAGGGGATACGGTTACATAGCCGAACGCTTATTTGTTGACGACGAGGAAGCTAAAAACTCACCAACTCAAATATTTGGCGGTAACGGCAAACTACCTCAAGGTGGTGATATTAAATACCGCGATGTAAACCAGGATGGCAAGATCGATAACCTCGACCTGGTGTTTTTGGGCTATCCTCAAACACCCGAAATTGTGTACGGTTTCGGTTTTTCAACCGGTTATAAGGGCTTTGACCTTTCGGCTTTCTTCCAGGGACAGTCAAGGGTGTCGTTCTTTGTTGACCCAACAAGAGTGAGCCCATTCATCCCAAGTCCCGATCCTTATATCTACGGTAACACACAAGTATTACAAGCATTTGCCGATAGTCACTGGAGCGAAGAAAACCAGGATCTGTATGCACAATACCCACGTTTGGGAGTAAACAGCACTGTAATTGCCAATAACCTGCAACCAAGTTCGTGGTGGCTGCGTGATGCCAGCTTTATCAGGCTTAAATCGTTAGAAATTGGCTACACGCTGCCTATAAATGTATCGAAAAGAATGAAGCTCACCAATTGCCGTATCTACTTCAATGGGCTTAACCTTTATACCTGGAGTCCTTTCAAATTGTGGGATCCGGAGCAGGCAGGTAACGGCTTCGCTTATCCTATACAAAAAGTATTCAATGTGGGCTTAAATGTGAATTTATAACCGATCAAAACAGACGACATGAAATTATATCATAAACTAATTTGCCTGACACTGCTTTGTTCCATGAGCGTATCATGTAAAAAATATCTGGACATAGTGCCTGATAACGTGGGCACACTTGATTATGCCTTCAGAAACCGTAACGAAGCCGAAAACTACCTGTTTGGCTGCTACTCAACCATGCAGCAACTGGCTGAGGTTACGCGTAATGCCGGTTTTACTACTTCATCTGAAATTGTATATCCCATATTGCAGGCGCATTTCTTTGATGAATCGGGCTTTAACCTGATAAGGGGCGTGCAAAGCAGCGGTAACCCGATACTGAATTATTGGGGCGGCACTAACAACGGCTTATCCATGTATAAGGCTATTCGCCGGTGCAATATTATGCTCGAAAATATCGACAAGCCTATCGACCTTGGTGAACCCGAAAAAAAACGCTGGTTAGCCGAGGTGAAATTCCTGAAAGCATATTATCACTACTACCTCATCAGGATGTATGGCCCGGTGATTTTGATAAAAGAGAACAACCCGGTAGATGTTGACATTGAAGCCACCAAACGTAAAAGGGCTACGCTCGATGAATCGTTCGCTTATGTGCTATCATTAATTAACGAGGCTATTCCTGACCTGCCGGCACGAATCGAGAACCGTACCACAGAGTTTGGCCGTATCACCAAATTTATGGCTATGTCGGTAAAAGCAGAGATGCTGATCACCCAGGCAAGTCCGTTATTTAACGGCAACCCCGACTATACCAATTTTAAAGATAAAGATGGACGAAGCCTTTTCCCGGCAACTTATGACGCGCAAAAATGGCGCATAGCTGCCGATGCATGTAAAGAGGCTATTACCGAGTGCGAAGCGCAGAGCCTTAAACTATCAACACTCGTACCATCAAATGGTATTGGTAATGTATCTGATGAGTTAAAGAGCATCCTGAGCCTGCAAGCTATTGTTACCCAACGGTGGGAGGATAATCCCGAACTGATATGGGCCTTGAACTATGGTTTTGGTTACCAGGGCTATACCATACCTAAGCTTACCAGTAAATCGGTAAGTATGGCTAATACCTATCCGTCAAACTGGGCAGTGCCTATTTCAACAACCGATTTATTTTATACCGACAAAGGGGTGCCGATCACTGAAGATAAAACTTGGGATTATGCTAACCGCTTTACACCGCAAATTGGCGACGACGCGCATAAGCATTACATAAAACAAGGTTATGAAACAGCTAAAACCAACTTCCATCGCGAGAAAAGGTATTATGCCGATTTAGGTTTTGACGGCGGGATATGGTTTGGCAATGGCATAGTTGACGAGGATAAAGCCTACTATGTACAATCGCGCAGCCAGTTTGCCATAGGCGGGCCTAAAAGCCTTAACTCAACCAACGTAACCGGTTACTGGCCTAAAAAGATAGCCAACTATCTGTCAACCATGGACGAAAATTTTACCGCGGTTGATTTTAAATTGCCATTGATACGCTTAGGAGGCTTATATCTTTTGTATGCTGAAGCCCTTAACGAAGCCGACGGCCCATCTGCCGAAGCTTACGATTACATTGACAAAGTAAGAACACGCGCCGGTTTACAGGGAGTGGTAGCCGCATGGCAGGCATATTCTAAAAATCCGTCGAAGCCGTCAACCAAAGAGGGTTTGCGCCAGATCATTCACCAGGAAAGAAGAATTGAACTGTGTTTTGAAGGCCAAAGTGGCTGGGATCTTCGCCGCTGGAAAGAGTTGCAGGATGTATTGAGCCGCCCTATGCAAGGCTGGAGTATTTACGAAGCGAACGCGGTTAACTATTATCGCCCGCAAACAGTGGTGATACCGGTATTCGGGTTAAGGGATTACCTGTGGCCGTTTAGCAGCACCGACGTGGTTGTAAACGAAAATCTCACTCAAAACCCTTACTGGTAGGAGTTTAAGAAAGTATCACGATTAAATATTTTAATGAATAATATTAATATAAACGATATGAAAAGGATGAATAGCCGCAGAAGTTTAACATTACTGATGTTAGCTCCGGTGCTGATAATAATGCTTTGTGCGTCCTGTAAAAAAAGCGAATCGCCTGTTGAGGTGGTGTCTGACGATACCACAAAGCCGGGTATTGTTACCGATGTAAAGGTGGAAAACCTGAATGGTGCGGCCAAAATAACGTACAAGCTGCCCAACTCAAAAAACCTGCTGTATATTTTGGCCCGCTATAATATTAACGATAACCGGGTTCGCGAATCAAAAACGAGTTATTATAAAGATACCATATTGGTTGATGGCTTTGCACGGGCACAGGAATATGAGGTTACGCTTTACGCGGTGAGCAGGGCCAATGTAATGTCTGATCCGGTTACGGTAAAGGTTCAGCCCAAAACACCTAACTATATACTGATCAATGAGGGGCTTGATATAAAACCTGATTTTGGCGGTGCAAACTTTTTTGGTTTCAACATTAATAAAGCGCCTATATCAGTTCACATGATTACCTTTAACAATGCCACCAACGCTTACGAAGAGCAAGAGCCCGAATACATCAGCGGCGATACAGTGGATGTTTCGGTACGTGGTTTTGATGCTACTGAGCACAAATTCGGCGTGTATACTACCGATAGGTTCGGCAACGCGTCTGAAATACGCTATGTAACCTTAACCCCATTATTTGAAACCCTGCTTGATAAAAGCAAGTTCTCGGTATATCATTTGGCCAGCGATGCTACAATTGGCTTCGGCTGGGACACGCGCTTCTTTTTTGATGGCAACCTTGGCGACCCGGGATGGCATACCGTGAGTTCGCCTACCAAACAATGTACATTCAGTTTGGGCGTAAATGCTAAAATAAGCCGTTTTGTGTTGTGGAACAGGCTGCCGGATATGTACGGCTTTCAAAACCCACGAAAGATAACTATTTGGGGTACAGATAAAGATAATCCGCAGGATTCAACACTGCCTATCAACTCGGCACCTGGTACCGTTGCAGGCGATTGGTTTAACATGGGCAACTTTGTTTACCCTAACCCGCCATCGGGCTTACCGGCCAACCAGGCTAACGCGGCCGATATCGCTTTTGCCGCGGCAGGTGTCAATTTTAAAATGCCCAGCGCAGCGCCGCCAACCAAATTCATCCGCTTTGAATGTACGCAAACATGGGGTGGTTTAGATTATATTAACGCCAAAGAGATCTCGCTTTACGGCAGTCCGCTGTAGGCATTGTATTGATATATTAAAAAATTAAAGAAATGAAAATCACATATAACGTTGCTGTTTTCTTTTTGATATGCTTTGCAATGTTTGGTTGCAAAAAGTACGATGATGACTATAAAAAGTATCTCGATAACAGGGAAGTAACCTATCCGGGTTTGGCAACCAACCTGCATTACAATACAGGTAATCTGCGCGTTCAACTGATATGGCGCCCGAGTCCGGATCCAAGTATTAAAAGGTATGTAGTAATTTGGAACAACGGTGCCGATTCGCTGAATGTTGACGCTACCACTACAGATCCGGCCGATTCGATCACCGTAATAGTTCCCGGCTTAAAGGAGTATGTTTACAGCTTTAAACTTAAAGCTTATGATGCCGAAGGTCGCGTATCTGTAGGGCAGGAGCTTAATAACGTAAGGGTATACGGCAGCGCCTTTACAGCCACCTTGTTAAACCGTGGTTATAAAGTAGCCGGGCCGTACACTGTAAATAACGACGGAACGATCAGCCTTAATTTTAATAAGCCCGATACCGGTAACGTATATACTACCATTAAATATACCAACACCTTAAACCTTCCCGAAGAGAGGCGGCTCAACGTTAACCAAAGTTCAATAGTGATACCTAATTATAAAAAAGGTACAGCTGTACAATACAGATCGGCTTACGTGCCTTTGCAGGCTTCAATTGACACCTTTAACGTAGCTACTTATGAAGATTTCCCGGAGATCAAGATATATACGCCAATAGATAAATCGCTGTTTAAAACCTTTAACCTGCCTAACGATATAGGTTCGGCTTATGGCTGGGAGGTTTATTACTTATGGAACGGTAAAACAGACGAGAGCCAGGGACAAGGCTTCCATACCGGTAATGCGCCTGTACCATTTTGGTATACATTTGATATGGGGCAAACCACCAGCTTAACCAAAATTCAAATATGGCAGCGCATGTCGGGCTTGTTCAATTACGGCAACGTAAAACGCTTTGAAATATGGGGCAGCAATAACCCAGATCCAAATGGCGATTATAACAACTGGACAATGCTTGGTTCTTTTACTTCTGTAAAACCATCGGGCTTACCGGTGGGGCAAAATACCGATGCCGACAGGGATTATGCCGCCGCCGGCGAATCGTTCTTATTTCCGGATAACGTGCCCGAAGTAAGATATATCAGGTTTAAAATACTCGAAACATGGGGCAATACCAATTATTACCACATGATGGAACTTTCGTTGTTTAAATAAATGATAGTATACAACAAATTATAAATACTACACCCCGGCGCTGTACATTATCATGTATAGCGCCGGGGGCGTTTAATACCTATATTTTTGTGCTTTTTTAATGGATTATTCTTATTAGGAAATTTGATAAAATAATCCATGTTTTATAGTATTATATCCATTGCCCCGGCAACGGTAAAATTCCACCTTTAAAAACCGATTAAAACCATTAATTTTTGAAATGAACGATACTAAAGAAACATTTAATAACACCTATATCATAGGCATTTCATTCATATCGGCCCTTGGCGGATACCTGTTTGGGTTCGACTTTGCCGTTATAGCAGGCGCGTTGCCTTTCCTGCGCACCGAGTTCGCGCTTACTTCGGTGATGGAGGGCTTTTTAACAGGATCGCTGGCGCTGGGTTGTATCGTTGGCTGCCTGCTGGCAGGCGGCGTGGCCGAAAAGTATGGCCGCAAACCCGGACTGATATTGGCCGCGGCTATTTTCGCGGTGTCATCAGTTGGTATCGCCTTATCGCAGGGCCTTAACTACTTTTTGGTGATGCGCTTTGCGGCAGGTATTGGCGTGGGCATGGCATCCATGCTTTGCCCCATGTATATTGCCGAAGTATCGCCCGCTGCAGTGCGTGGTCGTAATGTGGCTATTAACCAGCTTACCGTAGTGTTGGGGATACTGTTCACCAACCTTATTAACTATTTCCTGGCAGATCTTGGTCCTGATGCATGGCGCTGGATGTTTGGTTTGGGTACAGTACCATCGCTTGTATTTTTAATAGGGGTAATGTGGCTGCCCGAAAGCCCTCGCTGGTTGGTAAAGGCCGGCAAGGATGCAAAAGCGAAGATCGTGCTGAATAAAATTGGCTCACCAAAATTTGTTGACGATACCTTAACCGCTATAGAACGTTCACTTGCCGGTGCAAACAAACAATCCATTTGGGCGGTGTTTGATAAATCGGTACGACCGGCGGTATTGGTGGGCGTAACGCTGGCGGTGTTCCAGCAGTTTTGCGGCAGTAATGTATTGTTCAATTACGCTTCCACCATATTTAAATCTGCCGGTTCGAGCCTGAATGAGCAATTGCTCGAAACCATTTCAATAGGAGGGGTGAACCTGATATTTACCCTGTTGGCCATGTGGCAGGTTGATAAATTAGGTCGCCGCCCACTGATGCTCATCGGCGCGCTGGGCTTATCTATTTCGTTTATAGTACTGGCCATATTGCTGCAAATGCACGCTCCGGTAATATTGATATCAACTTTTGTTCTGCTGGCCATCAGCGTTTATTCCTTTTCGCTGGCGCCGGTTACCTGGGTGCTTATTTCGGAGATCTTCCCTAACAAAGTGCGTGGTACGGCATCAACGCTGGCTGTGGTATCATTATGGGGCGCCTTTTTTATACTGGTGTTCACTTTCCCTATACTGGCCGAAAAGATTGGTACTTACGGGCCTTTCTACCTCTACGCCGTAATCTGCTTTTTAGGCTTCCTTTTTGTGAAGTATAAAGTGAAGGAAACCAAAGGCCAAACGCTTGAAGGCCTGGAAGATAATTTAATAAGACATTAACAAGAACAGGCCCGTGCGCTGCACCAACTGTTTTATCAGCTAATAAGAAAACAATAATTGTACATGAAAACATCTTACGTAAATGTTTGGGAAGAAAAGGTAACTATACCGACGTACGGCATTGGCAAACCTGATAAAAACCCTATGTTTTTTGAAAAACGGGTTTACCAGGGTAGCAGCGGCGTAGTGTACCCTAACCCGGTGATTGAAAAAATATACGACGAAAAGCAGGATAAAGAATACAATGGCCTGTTCCTCGAAAATGAATATTTGAAGATAATGATACTGCCCGAACTGGGCGGCCGCATACAAATGGCTTACGATAAGATAAAGGAGCGCCATTTCATATACTATAACCAGGTAATTAAACCTGCATTGGTAGGCTTAACCGGTCCGTGGATTTCGGGTGGCATTGAGTTTAACTGGCCGCAGCACCATCGCCCAAGCACATTTGATCCTATCGACTTTAAAATAGAAGAAAATGCCGACGGCAGTAAAACCGTTTGGGTGAACGAAATTGAGCAGATGTTCCATACCAAAGGAATGGCAGGCTTCACCCTTTATCCCGATAGGGCGTATATTGAAATAAAGGCGAAGCTATTAAACCGTTCAAGCCTGCCGCAAACCTTTTTATGGTGGGCAAACCCTGCTGTAAAGGTAAATGATGATTATCAATCTGTATTCCCGCCGGATGTGAACGCAGTTTTTGACCACGGCAAGCGTGATGTATCTACCTTCCCGATAGCTACAGGTACTTATTATAAGGTTGATTATTCGCCGGGCACGGATATTTCCATGTATAAGAACATCCCGGTACCCACATCATACATGGCCATCAATTCCGATTATGATTTTGTAGGCGGATATGAGCACGATAGCCAGGGTGGATTATTGCACGTCGCTAATCATCATGTATCGCCCGGCAAAAAACAGTGGACGTGGGGACATAGCGACTTTGGGCAGGCATGGGACAGGAACTTAACCGATGAAGATGGTCCGTATATTGAGCTGATGACCGGTATGTTCACCGACAATCAGCCCGATTTTACCTGGCTAATGCCGAATGAGGAAAAATCGTTCACACAATACTTTTTACCTTACAAAGAACTCGGTGTAGTTAAAAACGCCACCAAGGATATTCTGCTGACAATCAACAAATCAGGAGATAAAGCTATACTGAAAGTTTATGTAACATCACCACAGGCCGACCTTAATATCAATCTTAGCCATAATGGTGAAACATTATTTACCGACAACGTAAGCATCGATCCACGTGAGGTTTATGTAAAAGAGATAGCTGTTGATGCTGCTATTGACGAAGACCAACTGTTGCTGATCATTTCGGCAGTATCGGGTAAAGAACTGATCAGGTATGACCCTGCTACTAATCGTAAAAACGATATCCCGCAAGCGGCGAAACCGGCCGTTCATCCTGATGAAGTAGAGAATAATGAACAGTTGTTTCTGACCGGTCAGCATCTTGAACAATATCGCCACGCTACTTACAGCCCGGTGCCCTATTATCAAAAGGCATTGGAGCGCGATCCGAAAGATATTCATAACAATAACGCCTTGGGTTTGTGGTATTTGCGCAGGGGGCAGTTCGCTAAAAGTGAAAGTTATTTCCGCAAGGCGATAGAAACCATTACACAACGCAACCCAAATCCGTACGATACAGAACCTTATTACAACCTTGGTTTATGCCTGAAATTTTCAGATCAGCCTGATGAAGCCTATAAATCCTTTTACAAAGCCACCTGGGGTAATGGTTGGAAGGATAGCGGTTACTTCGCGGTAGCGCAGATCGATCTTTCGCGCAGCGATTACGAACTGGCTTTAGAACATATTTCATCGGCCATTGATAATAATGCCAATAACAGTAAGGCCTATGTGTTAAAATCAGCAGCATACCGTAAACTGAATAATTATGAGGCAGCTATCAATATATCAAACCAATCGCTTGAGAGGGATGGTTTTAACTTAGGTGCGCTATACGAAAAATCGTTAGCTTACAAAGCTTTAGATAAGTTTACTGAAAGTGATGAAGCACTTGATGCACTCATTAAATTATCAAGAGGCTTTGAGCAAAACTATATTGAATACGCTATAGATTATGCCGCCGCCGGGTTATATACTGAGGCCGTTAATTTATTGAGCTATGCTATTAAACCTGCGGATACAAATCCATTAGTTTTCTATTATTTAGGATATTTCAATTACCACCTGGGCAAACAGGATGTAGCGCTTAACTGGTTTAAAAAAGCAGCATCTGCAAATCCGTATCTGTGCTTCCCTAACCGTTTGGAGGAAGTAAAAGTGCTTCAACTGGCGCTTGAACTGAATTCTGCCGATGCCAAGGCAGCTTATTATTTGGGCAACCTGTTTTACGATAAACGACAATACGACGATGCCATTGCCAACTGGGAAATTTCGGCAAAACTGGATGATACGTTCCCTACGGTTTTGCGTAACCTGGGTATAGCGTATTTCAACAAGCTAAACAATGCCGATAAAGCACTGGAGTATTTTGAAAAGGCTTTTGCTTTAGATAAAACCGACGCGCGCATACTGATGGAATTAGACCAGTTGTACAAACGCCTAAACCGCACCCCGGCACAACGCAGCGTATTTATTGAAGAAAATGTTGCCACGGTAAACGAGCGTGACGATATGTACCTGGAACGTGTAGCTGTAATTAATTTTACGGGTGAATACGAAAAAGCTTTTGAACTGATCAGTAAACGCCAATTTCACCCGTGGGAGGGTGGTGAAGGTAAGGCATCGGGCCAATATGTTTATAGTTTGGTGCAAATGGCTAAGCAATTCATCGGTTCCGGGCAGTATAATGAGGCTATTGACCTGTTGGATAAAGCGCAGTTTTATCCACATAATTTGGGCGAAGGTAAACTATTCGGAACACAGGAGAACGATATTTTCTACTGGCTGGGTTGCGCCTACGAAGCCTTAAAGGATACTGCCAAGGCTGATATCTATTTCCAAAAAGCTACAGTAGGCTTGGATGAACCCTCGGCAGCGATGTTCTATAATGATCAGCAACCCGATAAGATCTTTTACCAGGGCCTTGCATGGAAAAAGCTGGGCGATGATGCTAAAGCAACGCAAATATTCAATAAGCTGGTAAACTATTGCGACCAGCACCTGAATGATGATGTTAAGCTCGATTACTTCGCGGTATCATTACCGAACCTTCTGATTTTTGAAGATGACCTTAACGTGCGCAACCAGGCCCATTGTTATTTTATAAAAGGCTTGGGTAAGCTGGGCTTGGGCAATATTGCTGAAGCTAAAGAAGCATTTTTACAAGTGCTTGCCATTGATGCCGAACACCTTGGCGCTAAAACGCATTTGGATATGGCTACGAAACCGGCCGAAATTGCGCAGCAAACCGCATAATATTTAACCAAACTTTACACCTAACCAAAAAGGGCAGGACGATCTTAAATGATCAGCCTGCCCTTTGTTTTTAAAACATTGCTATTTTTGCAAATGCAAAATCAGGTAAATAACCCGCTTCATGGTAAAACGTTAGAGAGCATTCTCAATGCGCTTGTAGCTCATTTTGGCTGGAAGGAGTTGGGTAACCGCATCCGCATTAATTGCTTTAACGATAACCCAAGCATACAATCGAGCCTGAAATTTCTGCGTAAAACCGATTGGGCACGCAAAAAAGTGGAAGACCTCTACGTTGAACACTGCGCCGCTTAGTGTTTGCGTTTATTGTTCATTTTAGCTTTGGTGCCCGAACTGTAGTTATATGTTTTTGAGTTAGCCGCTTTTTTCTCGTGAAAGGCAGCGCCTGTAACAGGCGCATCGGTTTTAGCCGGTTCTTTTTCTTCCTTCTTTTTGGCTTTTATTTCCTTTTCAATTACCAGATCTTCGGGTAAATCGGCAATTGTTATTTTTTCACCTATGGCCTGCTCTATCTTTTTAACATCACTCAATTCCAAATCGGTAGTGAAAGTAAGCGCGAGGGTTTCATTCTCCACATCCGGGAAATGATTGGTAATACGGCTAATGTAAGTTTCTTTCTCCGCAGGTACATCAAAGTGTATCAGGAAAGGGATATCATCCAAGTCTAAATCACCGGCATTATCGTTGCTTACCAATAATATACGGGCACTTTCATCGGCTTTAAAAGCTTCAATATCTTTATAACCTTTCAAATCAATAAACGGCGCGTTTAAAAAAGCCACTGCTTCTTTTATTTTACGGTGCAGATTATTATAAATGGTTTCGGCTGTTGATCGGCTGTTAACGAATACCACTACCTTGGTGAATACCTCATCGTCTGTAATAAACAAATTGAGCAGGTTAAGCTTGGTACCGAAGTTCGGCACATGATATAGCAGCTGCGAAAAGGTTTGTATGCCCTGTTCTTCCAGCTCATCAACCTCCACAATAGCCGGACTGATCATAAACGGTTCTATCACCCTCTCCAGCCTGCTGTGCAGCACATCGGTAAATAGTAAACGCTGACATTTGGTTACGCTATTAGCCAGTTCGGCTAAAGGTAATTGCATGCCTTTTTTAATCATCTGGTCGCCCTCGTCAATAATAAAGAGTTCTATTTTGTTTAGGTTAAGACCCAGTTTCAGGTAAATTGCCCGTGCACGGTCGGGAGTGGCAACAACAATATCGGCACCATCTGCAAGCTCATCCATTTGCGCTTCTATACCGGGGGTAACATACAGGCCAACTATTTTTATTGATTGGTTTTTGTTAAAGCGGTTAAACATTTCTAACACGGCCAATACCTGGTCTTTATCAGGTACCAGTATCAATACTGATGGTACACCTTCGGGCGCGTGATTGAAGCGGTTCAGGGTACCCAAAACGTAAGCGGTTGTTTTGCCCGCGCCTTCCGGAGCTATGGCAACAACATCCTGCCCGCCGTTTATCCGCGAGAGCGTTCTTAACTGTATCTCTTTAGGGCTTGTATAGCCAGCTTCATTTACAGATCTTACCAGCTGTTTTTTCAGCTTTAACTTATCAAACCACACCATCAAAATTGTATTTTATTTATAAAAGGCAAAAATACCATTTTAACCGCGCATATTATAGTTGTTTGCTAAGGTTATGTGCAATGTTATGATATTACGATGCTATTTCACCCTGGCCATCGGAAATTTAACCGACCGTGGCTGGCCTTTACTTATGCCCGAAATTTCGGCGATAATGCTGTCGCGGGTAATTTGAGTATAGGTTATTTTTTGCGGAAAATCATGTTCCGGGTTCTCAAAGATCATTTGTGTGGGTGTAATCGCTGTTGCTGTAAATTTAACCGGTAATCCGCCGTTTTGATTATTCACCGTTGGTATATAATACAATTCAGCGCTCCGTTGCTCCAAGCGGATAGTTTCTGTTGATAGGGTATCCGCCCCGCGTAGAAAATAACTCTTGCCTGTAAATGTGGAGTCGTTTACCTTTAACCATGTTTCAGATACAGTCCCGCGGGTAGTTTTATTTTGCCATTTGCCAATGAGCCATTCTGCCGGGCTAAGCTGATTTTGCTTTTTAGTTTGGGCCATTGCCGGTTTATAACCAACAAATATCACGAACATAAGCAGGCCGAAAATTTTTATATAATGAATGCTTCCTTTTGTAACAGTTATGTTCATAAATAGCAATTAGGATGGTAATACTAATATAATGCTTTAGTTTTATACATGCATGGGTTTAACCACGTTCATTTAATTGTTAAAATACGTTAAAGCAGGTTACACCTTAATATATTTGTTTTGCTAAAGCTATATTAGCACACGTTTACGTTACTTCATTTGATGAGAGCTTTAAGACCACTACTGTTTGCCCTGATTTTTTCGGCATTACCATTTTGCACTTTACTTGCACAGGATACCGTTAGTTTAACCAATATTATTGCCAAAACAGGTAAATATTATAATGATTACCCGGTTGAAAAGGTATACCTGCATTTTGATAAACCTTATTACGCGGTTAGCGATACCGTATGGTTTAAAGCCTATGTAACTATCGATGAAAACCAGTTTTCGGGCCTTAGTAAAATAGTACATATTGAAGTACTCAATCAGGACGATAAGCTGATGCAGGCGGTTAACCTGCCGGTTAAGAACGGTGTAGCCAGCGGCAATGTAGTATTAAGTACCGATTTTTATAAGAAAGGCAATTATCGCTTTGTAGCGCATACCAATTATATGAACAACAGCGATGCAGGATACTTCTTTAATAAGATTGTAGCGGTAGGTAACGCTATTGATAACCAGGTATCCACCAATATCAACCTGAAAAGCACTGTTGTAAATAAAGTAGCCAAAATTGACGCGGGCATATATTTTAAAGACGACCAGGGCAACCCATTAAGCAACCGTAAGGTGAACTGGATGGTTGATTCCGATCCTGATGTACTGGCGAAAGGGAAGGGAACTACCGATGCCAATGGAATGTTGCAGATCAATTTCACCAATACCAAAAATATTCCGTTAGATACCACACACATTGCCACCACTATTGAAATGGCCGATAGGAAAGAGGTTCGCCACGTGTTCCCGTTAAAAACGGTAGCCAAATCACCTATTATTCAGTTCTTCCCGGAGGGGGGCGATCTCATTAGCGGTCTGAATATCCGCGTAGCATTTAAGGCTTTACGTGCCGATGGTTTAGGTATTGATGCCAAGGGAACCATTGTTGACAATACCGGTAAGGTGGTGGCCAATTTTAACACCACACATGCGGGCATGGGCTTTTTCGAGCTGAATGCCGAAGAAGATAAAACCTACAAAGCCAATGTAACTTTTAGCGACGGCAATGCCGCCGAGGTCGACCTGCCGACAGCCTTGCGTTCGGGCATCAGTTTGGTGGTTGATAACAATGACCCTAACTTACTTTTATTCAAGATACAATCGTCTCCGGCTTATTTGGAGCGTAATAAGAATAAGATATTTTACGTAGTAGGCCAAACCCGCGGCATTATCAATTACGGCGCGCAAACCCGTTTAGAGAACCCGGTGTACAACGCCCGTGTGGCTAAAACCAAGTTCCCGGCGGGAGTATTGCAGTTAACGCTAATGTCGTCAACAGGCAGGCCTTTGAGCGAGCGTTTGGTATATATCAATCATCCCGACAGTCTTAAACTATCGTTAAAAACCGATAAACCTACTTATACTAAACGCCAAAAGGTACACCTCACCGTTGCCGCCAATGAGGGTGGTAAGCCGGTAGATGGCGAGTTTTCGTTAACGGTAGTTGATGAAAGCAAGGTGCCATACACCGAAGATAAAGAGATCACCATACAAACTTATCTGCTGCTAACATCAGATATTGCCGGGTATATTGAAAAACCCAATTATTACTTTAACGCTACCGACGATAAAAAAACAAAAGACCTTGATGTATTGATGATGACCCAGGGCTATCGCCGGTTTGAATACCGTGGTTTGCTGCGCGATAATAAACCCACCATCAACTTTTACCCCGAGCAGGGACTTGATATAACGGGCATTTTGCGCAGCGGTACAGGCATTCCTGTTAATAAAGGTAATGTGCGCTTACTTATTCCCGACAAAAGTTATTCGGCCAATGCGATTACCGATGCCGAGGGACGTTTCAGGTTCGCTAACCTTAATTTTTCAGATTCAACCAAGGTTATCCTGAGCGCGCGTAACAATTATCAGTCGGCAAATATGGTACTGTCTGTTGACGGGCAAATGGGTATCCGTATCCCGATCAATATTTATGCTGCTGATGAGATGACGAATATTGATAGCACCATAACCCCATATTTAAAGAACAGCAAAGTACAATACAGTAATTCGCACACGCTTAAAGAGGTAACCATCACCCAAAAGAAAATAGTAAAGGTGATAAGTCACCGCGATTACCCGGGACTGTCGGGTTTAAGCGAGGCTGATCACATGATCAGGGGCGACCAATTGAGTGCCTGTCAAAACCTGTACGATTGCCTTAGGGGTATGGTAGTAGGGATGACGTTTGACCAGGATAAGTTTTATGTGAGCCGTTCATACAATCAAGGTCAGCGTGTGCCTGCGCAGGTATTCCTGAGAGGGATGCCTATTGATGTTAATGACTTGCGCGGTGTAGATCCTAAAGACGTTGAATCGATAGAGGTGTTTGTGAAGGATGACCTGGGTACGGTTAACCGCGCTTACCAAAGTAACGGTGCTATCGTTATCAACACAAAAGAGAAACCTAAAGGACAAAAAATAAGCCTGGCGCAATTGCAGGAAATGCTGCCAAAAACTAACGAAATTACCTTTATGCCGCAAGGATTTGGCATTCAGCGCACTTTTTACTCACCGCAATATTTGGTAGCCAAAACGCTGCAAAATACCGGTTTTGATGCCCGCAGTACCATTTTCTGGAAGCCGGATGTTACCATTAATAAAACAGGTATTGCCGCTTTCGACTTTTTTAATGCAGATAGCAAAGGCACTTACCGGGTAATTCTTGAAGGCCTTAGCAACGGCGGTAATATTGGCAGAAAAGTATACCGCTTTAAAGTAGAATAAATGACTTGCGGATACTGCCTTGTTTATATTTCGTAATCATTGTAAATAGCATGTCATTGTTTAGCCCAACCTTAACCCGGTTGGGCTTCTTTATGCTTTTTGGTATAATAAGTGTTGTTAAAATAACACTCCGTTAACAGGGAGTATTTACCAGGAAACACAACAAAAACATGACAACAATTAATCAATCATTAACTTTTAAAATTGCCGGCGAACGCGAGATCAATCGTGTTGGATACGGCGCTATGCAATTAACCGGTAATGGCGTATTCGGCGAAGTGGCCGACCGCGAAAATGCCAAAAAAGTGTTACAGGAAGCTATAACGCTGGGCGTGAACTTTATAGATACCGCCGATGCTTATGGCCCACATTTTAACGAAAGATTAATAGCAGATGCTTTACACCCTTACAGAGCAGACTTATTAATTGCTACCAAAGGTGGATTTGAACGCCCCGGCCCAAATCACTGGGTGCCAAACGGTAATCCCGAATTTATCAGCAAAAACATTCAAGGCAGTTTGGAGCGTTTAAAGGTTGATACTATCGATCTTTGGCAACTACACCGTATTGACCCTAAAGTGCCTGTTGAAGATACCCTTGCACCAGTACTTGAAGCCGTTAAAGCCGGTAAGATCAAACATTTTGGTTTATCAGAGGTAAGCATTGCCGAGGTTGAGCGTGTACAAAAAACTATACCGGTTGTTTCGGTACAAAACCTGTATAACTTGGGTGAGCGTAAATGGGAAGACCTGATAGATTATACCAATGAAAATGGCATCGCGTTTATTCCTTGGTACCCGCTGGCTTCAGGTCCGCAAAAATTGGCCGATAAAATTGAGGCGATTGCCCACAAGCACAACGCAACCACAGCCCAAATTGCTTTGGCATGGCTGTTAAAACGTTCACCTAATATTTTGCTTATACCCGGTACCAAATCAATAGGGCACCTGTATGAAAACACAAAGGCCGGCGAAATTGAGTTGACGCAAGAAGAATACGACCAACTGGATAAATAATTTTTCATAACGGTACAGTTATTGTATTAAAAACAGGGATGAGGTTAAGTACTTCATCCCTGTTTTTATTTTTACCTATAGAACTAACGTTATGAAAAATCAACAAAACGGGGGTAACCTGCAAGGAAGCTCCACAGCCGACAGGGCATTTTTTGATCAGAAAGAAGCCGTTAAACAAAAAGGAATAAGTAACGGCGGCGGGCAACGGTCGGACCAAACATCGAACAAGGATAATACCCGCAAGCACGAGAACAAGAAACACTAACAGTGTTATCAATACAAAAAAGCAGGCCTCATAAAAGCCTGCTTTTTTGTTGATGAAGAAGAAACGAATTACAATTGCGGTTCAAGACCGGTAGCTATGCCTATACGGTTCCATGCATTGATGGTTACAATGGCCATAATTACCTGGCCTAAATAAGCTTTATCAAATAAAGCGGCGGCTGTATTATAAGTAGCATCTGATACCTTATTAGTAATTAATGTTACCTCTTCGGTAAGGGCCAGTATAGCGCGTTCCTGCTCGTCAAAAAATGGTGTTTCTCTCCAGGCGTTCAGCGCGTAGATCCGTTGTTCGGTTTCGCCGGCTTTACGGGCATCTTTAGTGTGCATATCAATACAGTATGAACACCCGTTTATTTGTGATGCACGAATCTTGATCAGTTCTTTGTGTGTTTTGGTTAATGCAGTGCTGTTAATGTAAGTTTCTAAAGCTATCAGTGCTTTGTATGCTTCAGGATCTGCTTGCGGAATTTTTACTCGGTTACTCATTGTCTTATTGTTTTTGATAAAACAAAGTTGGGCATTTAGGTGCCTCCAAAAAATGAACTGAGTTTAAGAAAACGCTAAACCTTTTTGGCTCTGAGCCTGCTCATGAACTGCGGTGTAAAGCCTAAATAGGAGGCCAGCATATATTGCGGTACACGCTGTAAAAATGCAGGAAACAGTTTTGAGAAGTGCCTGTAACGTTCTTCATCGGTCATGTTAAACATATAGCCAATGCGACGCTGTGCTGCCACGAATGATTTTTGCATCATGATCCTGAAATAACTTTCAAGTAATGGAATTTCCCTGAAAAGTTCTTCGCGGTGTTTTTCGTTCAGCAACAAAACCTCTGATGCTTCAACGGTTTGTATGTAAGTGGTTGACGGTTGCTTGTTCAGTAAACTATCCTGGTCGGCTATCCACCAGTTCTCTATCCCGAATTGTATTACCTGTTCGTTTAGCTTGGTATTTACAAAATATTGCCTGATGCAGCCTTTAAGCACAAAGTAATTACCTTGGCATAATTTGCCCGCTTCAAGCAGGTATTCTTTCTTTTTAAAAGATTTAAATTCGAGTTTATGGCAGAGCAGTTCCTGTTCATCCGCAGATAGTTTTACATACCGGCCAATATGATCTAACAGTTGCGGATACATTAATGCAAGCCTTTACGTTTTAAAAGCCCCCCGGTTGTATCGTCAATACTTTGTTGTACTATAAATGCGCGCGGGTCAATTTCAAGCACTATTTGTTTAATGGAAGGAATCTCTAAACGGGTAGCAACGGTAAATATAATATCGCGCGGATCATTGATCTGCCCGTCTTTACCGTAACCGCTTTTGCCTTGGTAAATGGTAACACCACGACCCAGGTTTTCGGTAATGATCTTGCGGATCTCTTCGCTTTTGATAGATACCACCGTTATACCTGTGTACTGCTCAATACCGTTCAATATGAAATCGATCATTTTAGAGGCGGCGAGATAGGTGAGGATGGAATATAAAGCGGATTCAACCCCAAGGAAGAAAGCAGCCGCCCCGAAGATCACCACGTTTAAGATCAGTATCACGTCGCTCACTTTAAGCAATTTCATGCTTTTGCTTACCAGCAAAGCAGCAATCTCGGTACCATCAAGCACCGCGCCGCCACGAATGGCCAAACCAATACCCACGCCAATAAACAAACCGCCGAATACCGCGGTAAGCAGTTTATCCGAAGTAATATCGGGCACGTGCATAAAAGCCAGGCATAACGAAAGGCCTGCGATACCCAATGTACTCCTGATGGCGAAAGATTGTCCTAACTTATTATAGCCCAGCAACAAAAATGGCAGGTTGATCACGAAGATAAGTACAGATATAGGGATAGCGAAAATATCAGACAACAGCATAGAGATACCGGTTACCCCGCCATCAATAAAGTGACTTGATAACAGGAAGCCTTTTAAACCTACAACCGCGCATAAAATCCCAATAATAATTAGTACCGAATCCCGTAATATTGAAGTATTGTGTGCCATATTCCCAAATATAACCTATCTCGGCTAAAATGGCGAATTTTTAGGCCGCCAAATGTCTGCACCCCCACCTGATTACGTCTATAAGTAGTTTACACACAGCAAGCTTGCTAATGATATTTTTATTATTTTTGCATGCAATTACAATTAACTATGAAACTTATGAAATACATTGTTTTACTATTGGCCGGTATGTTTTTTACCACGCTAAGCTTCGCGCAGGATGATATTACACCTGCTGCTCCCGGTGTTACTTATGGCAATAAAATTACCGCCGCGAAAGCCATTAAGGTAGCCGAACTAAACAAAAGCCTTAACGCCGATTCAGTTTATAAAGGCAAAGTTACCGGCAAGGTAGTAGAAGTATGTAAAAAGAAAGGTTGTTTCATGACACTTGCCCAGCCAAATGGCGAAACCATTATGGTGAGGTTTACCGATTACGCTTATTTTATGCCGCAAAATATTGTAGGCAAAACAGTTGTGGTTGATGGTACGGCTAAATTAAAAACCATCCCGGTTGAGCGTTTACAACATTACGCTGCTGATGCTGGTAAAAGCAAAGAAGAGATAGCTAAAATAACCCAGCCTAAAAAAGATATCCAGATAATGGCCGACGGCGTTTTGGTGATGGACTAAAACATGCCGTCTCTATATAACAAAAATGCCCTTGCAAATAGTAAGGGCATTTTTGTTATATGTAGGTTATGAATATTTATCGCACAACCATTTGCGCGGTATTACGGCTCAATTGCTCCAGCAGTATTTGCTTACCTGCGGTAATCTCTTTCAGCGCATCTTCACGATAATGCCTTACAGTGTACAAAGTAAGGCTGTCGTTATATTTCACTTTAAAATTCTGTTTCAGGCTGCTTAGTAATTTGCTAAAACGCTCTTCGTTAAAATCGATACAAGTAGTAAAGCTCAATGCCGAAGTTTGCATTACGTTGATCTTCACCTGGTTTTTAGCGAAGAGTTTGAAAATATCGCTCAAATGATCTTCGGTAATAAAAGAATAATCATTGGCAGATATGGATAGCAATACCTGGTTTTGCTTAACAATGATCACCGGTTTTTCAAAAACGGTTTTGCCATCCTCCTTAATTACCGTACCCGGCGCTACTGGATCGGTAAACGGTTTCACCAATAATGGAATATTGGCATTTTGCAGTGGCTTTATTGTTTTGGGGTGAATAACGGTTGCGCCGTAATAGGTCATTTCGATGGCTTCGTTATAGCTTAGCTCATCAAACTTCACTGTGCCGTCAAACAATTTCGGGTCGGCATTCAATACGCCCGGTACATCCTTCCATGTGGTTACCGATTCGGCCTTCAAACATGCCGCGAATATGGACGCGGTATAATCCGATCCTTCACGACCTAAAGTAGTTGTAAAGTTTTCAGATGTTCCACCTAAAAACCCCTGCGTTACCACAACTCCTTTTTGCAGCAGGGCAGGAATATCTTTTTGTATGCTTTCGGTAGTTTTAGTCCAGTCAACCACACCTTCGCGGTAGGTATTATCGGTATGTATATAACCACGTACATCAAGCCACTGGCTTTTAATGCCTGTGTGGTTCAAATAAGCACTAACGATGCGTGTAGAAACCAGTTCGCCGATGGAAACCAGCTGATCGTAAATAAAGTCGAAATCGTCGTGCGGTTCGTCTTCAATCATCCAGTCTATCTCCACAAATGTATTTTGTATCTCATCAAAAACCAGGTGCGATGCTTCAAAAAGCTGCGCTACAATATCAAAGTGATAGGCCTTTATCTCATCGTAAATCCCGTGCATATCATCGGCCTGAGTAACATACGCTTTAGTCAGTTTTTCGAGCGCATTAGTAGTTTTACCCATGGCCGATACCACGATCAGCAGTTCATTGCCCGCATAGCTGTTAACCACGCGCGACAAATTGATTATTCCTTCGGCATCTTTAACCGATGCCCCTCCGAATTTAAAAACAAGCATTATTTATTTTTAACGTATTGTGATACAACCGAATTAGGCTGCAATAATGATTTGATATCGCCGTAAGGCACCAGCAACTCCGTTTGGCCGGCAGCATAAGGCTTTATCTCGTATTGATTGTACAGAAACTTAATACCCAGCGGCGTAAGCGAAAAGTTATTGTTCAATGCGAATTTATTGTCCTTAAAAAAGTAATCGTTAGCCAATGACGCGGTATCGCTTAGTTTTTCATTCTTACGGAAAATACCTTCGGCAATTTTGTTCAGCTTGTCGTTATAACCCGCAATTAAAATATCACCCAGTGTAACGCTCTTATCCTTTTTAATATCCCAGTTAATATAGCCGGTATACGAACCACCGTGCGCGCCTCCCTGGTAGGTATAACCGCCAACTTCCAACGCTACCAGCGCCGAATCCTGGGCTATCAGTTTTGCGTGGCTGTCTAAAGTGTAAAACATTTGCGTTCTCGGGTCATCCTTTTTAGCATCAAGGTAGCTTTTAATAAAGTGGGCCGCCATGCTTTTCAGGCTGGTATCAGGTTTTTCAGATAGCATAAACATGGTAAGCAGGTTACGTTTAATACTATCGTTCAGCGCTTTTTTACCTGCAAATTCAGGATAGTTTAGCGTTACTACCGTACAGGCACTGTCGGGCTTGGTTCCGCAATCCGGCGCACGTTCTTTAAGCGTTTGGTACTGGTAGGTAAGGGTATCCTTTAATATCCCATCTGTTTGTTTGGATGTATTACCCCACTGGCACGATCCAAGCGCCAGCAGCGATACTATTGTTGCATAATTAATTAATTTCATAGGTATTGGTAGATTTTAATAATTAAGTAGTTGTTCTTTTGATAACGATGCATTGAGCCAACCTGCATCGATAGCGGCATTGTACTTTTTGTAAAAATTAATAGCCGGATCATTCCAATCCAGTACCTGCCAGCTCATGCCGTTAAAGCCTAATTCAACGGCTTCCTGTATCAGTCGGTCAAATAATAGCTTGCCAATGTTGCGGCCGCGCATCGTTTCGGTAACCAGCAAATCTTCTAAATACAACCTGTTACCTTTCCATGTAGAAAAGCGGATATAGTATAAAGCAAAGCCAACTATCAGCCCGTCTATTTGTGCAACAAACGCTTTCCAAACAGGTTTTGGCCCAAAGCCGGCTTCTTCAAACTCGGCCAGGGTTACAGTCACTTCTTCGGGGGCACGTTCATAAAGCGCCAGTTCGTTCACCAGTTCAAGCAGGCGAATACAATCTTCTTTAACGGCTACTCTTAAATGTACCTGCATGTTAATTATTTTTCCAGTGTTTAATTACGCGGCTGCCAAATATGGTACTACCCAGGCGCACCATATTACTGCCTTGTTCAATAGCTATCTTATAATCTGACGACATACCCATCGACAGCGTATCAAAGCTATCTTCCTTACGGAAAAAGCTCAGTTTTATACCATCGAAAAAGGTTTGCAGCTCATAATACTCTTCCTTAATCTGCTTTTCGTTATCGGTGTTGGTAGCAATTCCCATCAGTCCGCGTATGCGGATGTTAGTCAAAGCCGTAAACTCTTCGGAACGTAACAACTCAATTGCCTCATCAAAACCCAAACCAAACTTGGTATCCTCATCAGCTATATATATCTGCAACAGGCAATCGATCACACGCTTATTTTTAAGTGCATGTTTATCTATCTCTTGCAGTAGTTTTATACTATCAACAGATTGTATCATACTCACAAAGGGGGCAATGTATTTTACCTTATTGCTTTGCAGGTGCCCAATCAGGTGCCATTCAATATCTTTTGGTAGTTGTTCATACTTTTCAACCATCTCCTGCACGTTGTTTTCACCAAACAGGCGCTGCCCGGCATCGTACGCTTCCTGCAAGTCTTCAACAGGTTTTGTTTTGGATACAGCCAGTAGTTTTACTTTAATTGTGTCAGTTTCTTTTTTCAGGCTGATGATATTATCTGCAATGCTCATTTATACGTATTTTTGGCAAAATTAAACCGCTAAATTACAGAATGCGTAAATATATAAGCTTGTTTTTTTCTGCATTACTTTTTTTGTGTGCCTGTGGTGACAGTGATTCATCGGGAGTTATTGAAAAGGATAAAATGGTAAACCTGCTCGTTGATATCCATATTGTTGACGGCAGTATTTCAGAGCTGATACAAATGCCTGATACCCTGTATAAATATGGCACGGCTAAATATCTTGATCTGTTTAAACGATACGATACCGATTCGGCCCAGTTCAATAAAAGCTTCAGATATTACAGCTCAAACCCTAAAGAGTTTGCCGTAATGTACGATACCG
Source organism: Mucilaginibacter sp. GW821-FHT07G05 (assembly GCF_059418565.1). NCBI lineage: Bacteria > Pseudomonadati > Bacteroidota > Sphingobacteriia > Sphingobacteriales > Sphingobacteriaceae > Mucilaginibacter > Mucilaginibacter sp. GW821-FHT07G05. The sequence continues at coordinate 344,391 of NZ_JBWKQC010000001.1, forward strand.
TTGTGAACAGGCTAAAGATTCAAACTGATGTATTGACCAAAAAGTTTGAAAAGCAAAGGGCTGCCGAACAAAAGAAAATGCTTGAAGAGCAAAAGAAATCAAATGCTAAAAAAGCCGGACCAACATCAGTACAATTAGATAGCATAAAGAAAGCTGATAGCACTAAAGCCGCGGCCTTAAAAAACCGACCCGTTGGTGCTATAATATTAAAAGAACGATTAAAAAAACTAAAGGCTGCCAAAGCCGCCAAAAAAATTAAAGACTCTACAAAGAAAAATGCTTTACCCCGATAATAGTGCAGATAAACTTGGGTTTACCGAGGTAAAGGAATTGATAAAAGCGCATTGCCTCAGTATTATGGGCCAGCAAATGGTTGATAAGATACAGGTAATGAACAATTACGATAACATCCGTAAATTCCTTAACCAGGCAAACGAGTTTAAAAATATATTGCAGAATGATGCCGCCTTGCCCATTCAGCATTTTTACGATATTAAATCACTGGCCAATAAGGCCCGTATAGAAGGCGCTTTCCTTTCCGAAGAAGAATTTTATCAGGTACAAGCCTCTCTTACTACGGTTTTTGCCGTAATCGCTTATTTTAATGAGCGCGAAGGCCAATATCCTAACCTCGAAGCTTTGTTTGAGCACTTGCCTATTGAAAAAGCGATACTGAAAAAGATAGACCAGGTAATTGATAACAAAGGTAAAATTCGGCCTAACGCGTCGCGCGATCTGTTAGATATTACAACAGGTATAGCCAAAGCCGAGCAGGATGCCCGTAAAAAGATAGACCAGATATTTAAAAACGCCAGTGCCAATAACTGGACAGCCGATGGCTCACTAACCATTCGCGATGGCAGGTTGTGTATTCCTTTATTGGCCGAAAACAAACGTAAGTTAAAAGGTTTTGTACACGACGAATCAGCATCGGGCCAAACCGTTTATATGGAACCCGAGGAGGTATTCACGCTCAATAACCGCATCCGCGATCTGGAATTTGAGCGCCGCCGCGAAATTGTGCGCATACTTACCGGCTTAACGGATGAGCTGCGCCCTTATGTGCCTTTGCTGCTGTCGTATCATGGCTTGCTTACCAAGCTTGACTTTGTACGTGCCAAGGCGCTTTTCGCTATAGAAGTGGAAGGAGAGATGCCCGAGGTAGTGAACGATGCGCATATAAAACTGGTGAACGCGCGTCACCCTTTGTTGTATCTTAACTTTAAAAAAGAGCAAAAAACGGTGGTACCGCTTAATGTACAAATTGACGATGGTACTCGGGTGGTAGTAGTATCCGGCCCCAACGCGGGTGGTAAATCCGTGTGTATGAAAACCGTTGGCTTGCTGCAAATGATGGTACAGGCAGGCTTGCTTATCCCGGCATCTGAAACGAGTGTAGTCGGAGTGTTTAAGCAGCTTTTTGTAGATATCGGCGACGATCAGTCTATTGAAAGCGATTTGAGTACTTACAGCGCGCATCTATCTAAAATGAAACATTTTGTAGAAAACGCTAACGGTAAAACGCTGATATTGATAGATGAGTTTGGTACAGGTACCGATCCGCAATTTGGTGGCCCTATAGCCGAAGCCGTGCTGGAAGCCCTGAACCACAAAAAGGTACGCGGTATGGTTACTACGCACTACTCAAACCTTAAAATATTTGCCAGCAATACCGATGGGTTGGAAAACGCCTCCATGCTGTTTAACAACGTGGAGATGAAACCCCTGTATATGCTGGAGGTTGGCAAGCCGGGTAGTTCGTATGCGTTTGAAATAGCGCAAAAGATCGGTCTGCCGCAAAATGTGCTTAACTTGGCTAAAAATAAGATCAGCGTAGGGCAAAAGAAGGTTGACACGTTATTGGTTGACCTGGAACGGGAGAAGAAAGAAATTTACGATACCCGCATCAAGCTTGAAAAACAACAGCGCCAGGTCACCAACCTGCTTGCCGAAAACGAGACGTTGAAAAGCTATCTCGAAGAAAATAAAAAAGCCCTGATGCGCGATGCCAAGCAGCAAGCGCAAAGTATTATTCTGAACGCCAACAAACTGGTGGAAAACACCATTGCCGAAATAAAAAGCAGCAATGCCGATAAGGAAACCACCCGTAACCTGCGCGAGAACCTGAATGTAGAACTGAAAAAGAATACGGTAAAAACCGAACCGGTTAAAGGCGCCTTGGTGGATGAAGAGCTGAAACCGGGCGACTGGGTAAAACTGACCGATTCTGAAACTACGGGACAGGTTATTGAGTTGATAAAGGATAATGTGGTGATTGCCATTGGCGATCTGCGTACGGTGGCTAAAAAGAAACGAGTGCAAAAGGTATCCCGTTCATCGGTACCTAAGGATATCCGGAAGAGTTTGACATCAAACACCAACGACTATGCCAATTTTAGTCCGGAAATGGATGTGCGGGGTATGCGTACAGATGAGGCGCTGCAATCCATAGAGAAAGTGCTTGACCGTGCCCTGATGATGAGTGTTAACAGCATCAAAATAATACATGGCAAAGGCGACGGTATTTTACGTAAAATGATCCGCGATTATCTGAAAAAGTACGATCAGGTTGGCCGCATGGAAGATGAACATCCCGACAGGGGGGGAAACGGTATTACCTATGTGTATTTGAAATAGAATTTTTAAATAAGCCTATGATAAAGTTTCGGTTAAGTATTGTTTCGTTTGCTTTGGTGGTGTTTTTAAATGCCTGCCAGGCACAGCAGTTTAACCTGCTAAAGAGCAACGATAAGCGGATACATTATACCGGGCGGGTAGCGGTAACAGATACTGCCGCGATACTTTCATGGACAGGTAATTCGGCCACTATCACTTTTAACGGCACAAGCGCTAAAGCTATTTTAAAGGATGAAACCGGTGAAAATACCTTCAATGTAATCGTAGATAATAAAGTAACCGACGTAATACACCCCGATAAAGAGCAGAAGGAGTATACGCTTGCATCAAACCTTAAGCCCGGCAAACATACGCTTCAGTTATTTAAACGTACCGAGTGGGCCATGGGCAAAACATGGTTTTACGGTTTTAAACTTGATGGCAATAAGGTTTATACCACACCGCCTAAAAAACGTAAGATAGAGTTCTTCGGAAATTCAATTACCTGCGGTTATGCTGTTGAAGATTCAACCGGACAGGATAGGGGCACGGCACAATTTGAGAACGGCTATATCAGCTATGCGGCCATCACCGCACGATATTTTGATGCCGAATACTATTGCACCGCCAAAAGCGGGATAGGTATTACCATCAGCTGGTTCCCGCTGATTATGCCCGAAATGTACGACAGATTGGATGCCACAGACCCGAACAGCAAATGGGATTTCAGTAAGTATACACCCGATCTGATAGTGATCAACCTACTCCAAAACGACTCATGGCTTACGCTGAATACCCAGCATCCCGAATACAAAAAAAGGTTCGGCGACAAAGCGCCAACTCCCGAATTTATCATCAGTGCGTATCGCGATTTTGTAAAGTCGGTTAGAAGTAAGTATCCCAAAGCACAGATCATTTGCGCGTTGGGTAATATGGATGCTACTAAAACGGGCTCGCCATGGCCGGGATATATCGAAAAGGGCGTGGCAAGTTTAAATGATAAAGCGATATATACGCATTTCTTTCCCTACAAAAACACATCCGGTCACCCTAACCCTAAAGAACAGCAAGTAATGGCTGATGACTTGATCAAGTTTATTGATGATAAGGTGAAGTGGTAGGGGATTTACACCTGTCATTCTGAGGAACGAAGAATCTGCTTCGCTATGCTTATCTGCGATAGATGCTTCGTTCCTCAGCATGATAGTGGAGGGGGATGTGAGTCATCGTTATTTTAACTCCAAAGTCCAAAAGGATTAAGTTTCTCAGAATAACAGGAAGGTTCCCTCACCTATTTACCATTATTCCCAACAGTCCCTTCCTGATAATCATCTTTATCATCAGCCTTGAAGTTATTATTCTCCGGATGCTCATCAGATGGTTCGGTACGTGCGAAGTAGGCATTGGAATATCCCGCGTTTCTCGATGGATTGTTTTTATCGTCGCCGGATGGTGTGTTGTTTATTTCGCCAAATTTATGACCTCCTGCACCTTCAGCCTCCATACCCGGGGCATTGGCATCTTTCATTTCACCGCCTAATATGCCTTTGAGGTCTTTCTCTTCCGTTGAATTATCGTCTTCTACACGATAAGCGTTAGGCTTGGCTTCAGTATTGTCGTCGGCTGACTGATTTAAGTTATCGTTCAGCTCTTCATCTTTATATGCAGTCATGATTTCATTATAATTAGTGTATTACCTATAATGAAATTATCGTGCCAAGTATTTTTGAATTATTGACATGCATAAATGCATCCACAAAAGCAGACATATTTAAAACCAAGAAAAGAGAGAATAATTACAATACCTTTTCGCGCAGTTCCTTAGCGATAGCCTCTGTTACACAAATAATATCTTCGGCAACGTGCGAGTTGTTGGTGATCACTTTATGGCTCTCACCTTTATACGGTAACAGGTATTCTTTATACGCCGGTACTACATGGTTCACCCATTTGTAGTGTACGTCATCGTTAGAGTAACCACGTTCGGTAAGGTCGCGCTTTAAACGGCGTTGCAGGGCAATGTCTTCATCCGCATCAATAAACACCTTCATATCCAGCATGTCGGCAATTTTACGGAAGTGAAGGATAAACAAACCTTCCACTATAAGTATGGGAGCAGGTTTTATTTCCAGCGTTTTGGGTATCGCGTTGGGGTTATTAAAAGTGTATTCCTGTTTGTAAATAGGCTGATAGCTTACCAGCTTTTCAATGTCCTCCTCGAAATGAGTATGGTCAATAGTATCGGGCAGGTCAAAGTTATACAGCTTGTTTTCTTCGGCCGTCATGGTATGCGCTACCGGAAAATAGTAATCATCCTGCGATACCAAACACACTTCTTCGTGCGTGAAGTGCTGTAAAAAGCATTTTAAAAAAAAGGTCTTGCCAGATCCGCTGCCACCGGCAATACCAATAATATAGGGTTTATTCATTCGGGCTACCGTAGCTGATGTTCACATGAAAACGTTTGTCAATGGCGCCTAATGATTCGGCCACATTTTTAGTCATCACAATAATTACGTCTTTTGTACTCTCGTTATCAGTAAAGCGGCCAACTACCTTAGCAAAGGTAGTACGATTGGTCATGGGGTTAACAATTTTGATAACCGTACCAATAGGCGCTGTACGGTGCAAAACTAACTTTTTATTTGCATCTAAACCAGCTTCCTCCATCCAGGTGGCCACACCTTTTTCATTTTTTTCGTACAAACCAAAGCGGTTGCCATTAATTCCACGCGAAGCACTGTCAACAATATTAGGTGTGGTTGAGTCGCGCTGGGCTACAATACGTTCGTTATTGGTTGTATTAGCAGGCACTTGCGTTGTGGTTGCCGGAGGAGTAACAGGTGCAGCAGTAGCCGGTGTATTAGCTCTCACTTTAATAATTTGACCCGGAGTAAGGCTTGTAGATGTTAATTTATTAATTGTAGTAATATCTTCAACATTGGTATTAAAACGCCTTGCTATGGCATACAAAGTTTCCCCAGCCGATACCTTGTAATCCTGAAATACAGGTACGTTAGCATCGGTATTAGTGGTTGGTTGTTGTTGTACAGGTTGCTGAACAACGGCCGGTTTTTCGGTTACAACAGGTGTGGTAGTTGTTTTGGTAGGAGTATTAACCGGTGCGCTTGTTGTAGTAGGGGTGGTAGTAACGGCTTGTTCTTCAAAAGGAAGATCGGTTGGTACTTTAATAATTGAGCCTATACGTAAGGGCGCGTTGTTGTTAAATTTTATAATAACGCCGGGTTTAATGTTGTAACGGCGACCAATAGAGTAATAATTATCTTTCGGATCGAGTTTATGCAATACTACTTTTTTTCCGTTTTGGTTTTCAACGCCAACAGAATCTAACAGGGAGGTAGCAAGAACAGGTACTGAAAGGGCAAAGAACGATATAAACAATAATGTTAGTTTAAATTTCATAATAAATTATTATACAGTAACTTATAATTCCAAAACTTGTAACTCAGTTTTGTTTTTAAGGCAGATCAACCAATTTTTATGTAATACAAACGCCTCGGGCTGTAGTTTTTGTATACCGGCGTTTAATAAATCTTGATAAACGATACCCGTATCATCCACAATAAACAACCATTGCGACAAAACATCTCCCGAAAGAGTGTGCAAAGATATAATTCTGAAATTATTATATTCAAGATAATGTATGTTACCGTAAGGTTTAACAGGTAACAAATCTGTATTAATAAATTCAGCAGGTAATAGCTGCGGCGCTAATATATCGGTTTCAACACTTAAATCAATAATGGTATTAAATGCCCTCACTTGGCTACCTGTATGTATATCAGCTAATAGCAGTTTTTTAGGTAATATTTGGGTGTTATAAACTATAGGGCCATTGGTGGTTAAATGATCGAAAGCCAAAACATAGTTGCTCCACAGCGTTTCGCCGGTTTCGGCATTTACGGCAATCAACGCTTTATGCGCCGGGCCGCTTTCCGATTGATAATTATGCAGCAGCAAGACACCATCATGCACGGTTTCAATACCGGTAAGCCATCTTTCGTCGGTAGTTAAACCTTTAAAATTTACCTTGCCGCTTTGCAAGTTTATTGATGTAAAGCTTACCTGCTTTTCGCTGTCGTTCCTTATTTCAAGTACAATAGTTTCGGTAATTCCGTCTATTTCAAGCCGCCATATTACACCATTTAGTTTTTCGCTTATTTGTGGCTTTAGCATTACAATAGTTTAGTAAATGTTGACAAATATGGGCATTGTAAATTAAAAACAGATGTTAGCTTTGAAAACATTGACACGGCAACGGTGTTAAAGAATCACAAGAAAATTTAAACTTTATGGACGCAAAAGAAATAAGCCTTGAAGAAGGCAAAGTAAGACCTGTAGTTGATCATCTGAACGATCTGCTTGCCAATTATCACATCCACTATCAAAAATTAAGAGGCTGCCACTGGAATGTAAAAGGCAATAACTTTTTCACCCTGCACCTTAAATTCGAGGAATTATATACTGATGCCTTAACCACTATTGATGAACTGGCCGAGAGGGTATTAACACTTGGAAAACCACCATACAGCACTTTTGCCGACTATATAAAAACATCGAAATTAAAAGAAGTGAACACCATAGGTATGAAAGATACCGACATGGTACGCGCTATCATTGCCGATATGGCTACGCTGATTGAACTGGAGCGTGAGTTGCTTGACATAACTGCCGATGCGGGCGACGACGGTACCAACGACATGGTGAACAGGTTTATGCAATTCAAAGAAAAAACTACCTGGATGCTGCGTTCTTTCGTAAACGAAGATTAATCATCTATTAATAATAAAAAGGAAGCCCTGCTTAATTAGTTAAGCAGGGCTTCCTTTTTTATGCCGGTTTGTTCAGTTCGTTATACCGGTAAAGTGCAACGTCACTAAACGAATAAGTATCGCTTGCCCAATGATCAATATGGTAAAACTTTTTGCTGATGTACGAATTGATCACTTTAGTTGGTTTATTCCAGCCGCAATTATAGGCTGCCGCGATGAATTGCAGCTTTTCATCTGCGGATGTAGTATTTAACTGGTGATGTTTAAGTTGAATACATTTTAGCATAGCTACCAGGTATTTTATCTGCCATTCGGTATTATTCAACCTATCCACCCGGGCCATGCGGCTTTCGTAATCGTCCTTTACGGATAGTTTGTCAAACCCCATTTCCTTTACCCAGGGCAGGTTTTTATGCTTCAGCAGGTATTGTTCTATTGATAAGGCGAATGTGGGTTTCATTTGCAACAAACCGATTGAAAAATCGGAATACACGGATCCGAAACGGCTGTACAAACTATTCAATGAACCGGTTTCAATGGCATTGTATAGTTTGTTGTAGCGCATTACCTCGGGGAATATTACGGCTTCCATCAAAACAGCGTCTTCCTTATATTGGCCTGCATATTTTTGCAATATGGGGCGCAGCTTTTCGGTATTACGCTCGGCTTTTGTATAGGAGTAGCCGAAAAGTTCACGGTAATCTAAAGCGAAGCTTTGGCTACTGAAAAACAATAGCCAAAGCATGCAAATAGTACTACAACTCTTTTTTGCAGATGTATACATTTTTCTTTTCTAAGCTTACCCAATAAAGCATTTGTTTGCCGCCCTCTATCGCTATGGCCGGTTGCAGGGCGTTGTTCTTGATCCGGGTACCATCGGAAAAATAGAGGTCACCCTGATCAAACCATGCACCTGATGTAGCCTTGGCATTCAGGAATAACACACCCGAACCTGTATGATCATCGGGAGTGAAGGTGATCATCGGTTTGCCATTTACATAAACCGCATTTTTTGATGAGGATGCTTCCTGCACGTAATTGGCATTGTTATCCAAATAGGTACTGCTTGATTCGGCATACTTGAACGGACCAACCGTGTTACCGTTCGATAGTACGATATATACATCATCGTTCATTACAAAATTATAGGCATCGGCCTCTGTCTTGGCATTGTATTGCGTTGCCGGAATTACTACACCGCCCAATTCACCATTAGGTGATACCAATATGTTTGAGCCCGCGCTGGTTATTTTACGCGATGTTTTTTCGGTAACAAAATAGTATGCCATTTTATTTTGCTCCATTTTAACCAGTATGGCGTAAAACTTCTTAGTCTTTTTATTATGATACATGGAACCTACTGTTAATACTTTTCCGTAGCTTTTGCCATCTACCTCAAATACTCCGGCCGATACATACGATGTGGCATTGGTTTGTTCGTAATCCTGATTGGCGATGGGGTTATCGTAGCTGCGCTTATAATCGTCTAACAAATGCACAGGGGCTTTATCGAAAGGGCCGCTTTTGGTGTTGTTATCGTACAGGTAAAACTTGCCATTGTTACGGGTAACTACTTTAGCGTGCGAACCATCGGCTTTAATGCTCAGGCTGATCTCGCCGTAAACAATATATTCTGATTTTTCGAGGGTAAATAACGACTGCCCGTATTTTGACGCTGCCGCTGATACCGGGGCAGCACCTCCGCCATCGCCGTTTACGGCGCCGCCTTCACTGTTGTCGTTAGTTGAAGCATTGCTATCGCTGTTGTTTGATGATGAACCGCCGGTTACGGCTTTGCCTACAGCCGCTTCGGCTTTTTTTCGCAGTTTATTTAAAAATTGTGCTTCTGATGATTGTGCGCATACCAATAACGCGGCGGCACATAGTAAAGTAATGGGTTTCATTGTGATGATTCTTTTAAAATTTGGTTTGGTGATTGACTGGATTATATTTTGGTGAACTCAACCCTGCGGTTTTGAGCTTTACCGGTTTCTGTTTTATTGCTGGCTACGGGTACAGTGGCGCCTTTACCTGCTATTTTAAAGCGGGCTTCGTCGATACCATAGGTGCTGACAAAGGTGTTCTTTACGCTTTCGGCACGGCTCAGGCTTAGCTTTTGGTTAGCCGCCGCGTTGCCGTCACTATCGGTATGGCCGGTAATGGTAATGTTGATGGCAGGATTATCTTTTAATACCTGGGCTATCTCTTGCAGCGTACCGCTTGATTCGGGCTTGATGGTGGCCGCGTTTACATCAAACAAAATACCCGTAGTAGAGAAATGGCCCTCGTTGATCAGTTTATTACGAAGATCTGCCGCGCCCTGGGCTACCTTTATATTGCCCACGTAAATACCTAATTGCGAGTTGGTATAATTGCTGCTGCCCACTACAAAAAACAGCTGATTAAGTATATCGCCGGCCGGGATCGCCTTTGGTACATCGATGATCTTGTCGCCGTTTACCCAAAGTCTTAGGCGTTCTTTTTGACCCTGAACAGCCACATGGCTTACTTTGCCGTAAAAGCTCGAAAAGTTCTCTAATGATTTTACCGGGCTGCGAAAGTAGGAGGTACGCCCTTTATCACTCGTAAAACGTAATTGCGAAGTGCTGCTGTTGGTGCTCGGGCTGATCTCAACCTCAAAAGATTTAGCGCCTTTTTGATCGCTCAGCAACGAGTTATCACCTACCGGAACTTTTCCCGTTGATATCATGCCAAAACGAAACTCAGGGAAACCATATCCGTTTGATTTAAGATCGAGCACGAGGTCAAACTCCAGCGTAAAGTTATCGGTTGATGCCAGATCCTTGCCCGGCAGGTAAGCCGCCTGCTGATCCATTCGCATCCAGTTGCCCTCAAAGTTGTTGAGCCTGGTAATGGCCCCATTTCCGTTAGAGTTCCATCCGGCTGGTAATTCCCCGGCGGCATCCGTAGCAAAGTTGTCGCTATAAATAACAGTTTGGCCCGGTACAAAATCGTATTTGGTGTACGATGTGAGGGCAGGAGTGGCCGGTGTTGTTGCTTCGGTATTAGCTTGCGGCGCTGCCTGCTGTGTTTGTTGCGGAGTTGTATTTTGAGCAGGTTGTTTGGTGGCAACTTTAGGTGTGTTTACCGGTTTGCCGTCAATAGCGTCGTTTACTGCCGCCTCGGCTTTTTTCTTCAGTTTATTAAAAAACTGGGCGTTTGATGCCTGCGAAATAGTAAGCATCAGCGCTGTGCAAAGTATCAGGTTGTATTTCATATTAATTGTTTAAGGCTTCGCAGCTTTGTGATTAATATGATGACGGATAAATTTTTCCGAACGTTACACCACCCAATAAAAAAATGTAAGTGACTATTAAATAGCCTGTTCCGAAGCGATAGTTTCTTCGGTTACCACATTGGCTTCAGAAACGGCGTTGCGGTTACGATGCATATTGCCCCAGTCAGACATGGCTGTTAGCATCGGCTTCATGCTGCGACCAAGATCGGTAAGCTCGTATTCAACCCTCGGCGGTACTTCGGGGTAAACAATACGACGGATCACTTCGGCTTGCTCCAATTCGCGCAACTGGGCAACCAGCATCCGCTCGGAAATATTGGGGATAATGTTTTTAAGATGGCTGTAACGCATGGTACCGTGCGACAGGTTGCACAATATCGCGGGTTTCCAGCGACCGCCCAAAACAGATAAAGCGTACGACATGCCGCAGCTATCGATCATTTGCTTTTCGTTAAAAAAGTTGGTTGAAGCTTCTTTTCTCATTTCTTACTTTTTTGTTAGTACCTAACAATTTAATGTGTACTTACAAATATAAGTACTACCAGCTACTTTTGATCAAAATTTAATAAAACAAACATGGAACGTTTAAAAAATAAAGTAGCATTAATTACCGGCGGAGCACGTGGCATAGGCGCTGCAATTACTAAAAGACTGGCAGCCGAAGGCGCTAAAGTGGTGCTTACTTATTCAAAATCTGCCGAAAAAGCGGAGGCCATAGCAGCCGAAATTATCGCCAATGGCGGACAAGCATTGGCCATAGCCGCAGATAGTATAGACGCGCAGGCGGTAACCGACGCGGTTAACAAAACCGTGGCCGAATTTGGCGGCCTGGATATTTTGGTGAACAACGCTGGCATCTACATAGGCAAAGCATTTGAAGAACACACGCTGGAAGATTACGACCAGATAATGGGTGTTAATGTTCGGGCATTATTCGTAGCAGCATCGGCAGCTGTGAAGCACATTCCGGCAGGCGGGCGGATCATTAATATTGGCAGCAATATGGCCGAAAACGCGCTTGGTCCGCAAACTACCTTGTATACCATGAGCAAAGCGGCACTTAGCGGTTTTACCCGCGGACTGGCAAGAGATCTGGGTAAAAATAACATTACCGTCAACCTGGTACAACCCGGCCCTATCGATACTGATATGAACCCGGCACAAGGGGAACTGGCCGACTTTCTAAGGAGCCGCATGGCCTTGCCGGAGTATGGTAAAGGAGAAGATGTAGCTGGCTTGGTCGCATTTTTAGCAAGCGAAGAAGGTAAATATATTACAGGTACGGCACTTACTATTGATGGCGGTTTGAACGCTTAACCAAAAAACTTACAGCATTATTACGGCAGGGACGATGTTCTCTGCCGTTTTTGTTTATGGGTATTTATTACATTTGCTATCCAAGCTTACAGCAGCGGTTATTGTACCAATGGATATAGAACTACAGTTACAGCAAATATTACCCGTGGCCCGCATAAAAACCAGGCTGATCGATTTGTTATCGTACGCGGCAGATGCAGGTTTTTACAGTCTTACCCCCAAAGCCGTAGTTCAGCCTGTAACTGAAAGCGAAATTGTAGCTCTGTTTCAATTTTCTACGAAGCATAATATTCCCATTGTCTTCAGGGCCGGGGGAACGAGTCTTTCAGGGCAATCCATTACCGATGGTATTTTGGTTGATTTAAGCCAATATTGGGATGCTTTAAAAATTGAAGATGATGGCGCGCTTGTGCGTGTACAGCCCGGCATTACGGGAGGCATGGTAAATAACTACCTAAAAAAATATAAAAGAAAGATAGGCCCCGACCCGGCGAGCATCAATTCGGCAATGATGGGCGGTATATTATCAAACAATTCAAGCGGGATGTGCTGCGGGGTTAAACTCAACTCGTACCATACGGTAAAACACATCCGCTTTATACTGCCCAATGGCAAAACCTTTACTACTGAAAACCCATCCGATTATACCCGCTTTGAAACCGAATGTGATGGCTTATACCAGCTTTTAGCGCAAATGCGAGATGGCTTGCTGGCCAATGCTGAATTAAAAGATAAGATCCGCAATAAGTACCGGATAAAAAATACGGTAGGTTATTCTGTAAACGCGCTGATAGATTTTGAGCACCCGCTGGATATTTTGGCGCACCTGCTTGTAGGAGCCGAAGGAACACTTGCCTTTATCGCCGAAACAGTAATGAATACTGTGCCCGATTACAATTTCAAGTCGGCCTCCTTACTGTTCTTCCCTGATATTTACACCGCCTGCCAGGCATTGGTGCCGCTAAATGAAGCAGGAGCAAGGGCTGTAGAATTAATGGACAGGGCATCGTTACGTGCCATTGAAAATATGCCCAACCTGCCTGCTGCCGTGCGCGAAGTTGGCGAACATGCAGCCGCATTGTTGGTTGAATTTCAGGAAGATAATTACGCTGATTTAGAGCGTAATGTTAACCGTTTTTTACAGGCCGTACCGCAATTGGCCTTGTTATATGCCCCTGTATTTACCACCGATGCTAAAGAGCAGGAGTACTTTTGGAAGGTGCGTAAAGGCCTGTTTCCGTCAGTTGGCGCGGTGCGGGTGAGTGGCTCCACGGTGATACTGGAGGATGTGGCTTTCCCGGTTGAAAAGCTGGGCGACGCGATACTTGATCTGCATGCTTTATTTAAGCAATACGAATACAATAATGCCATCATCTTCGGTCATGCCCGTGATGGTAACATCCACTTTTTGATAACGCCGGAGTTTAATTCGCCTGAAGAAGTGCTTAGATACGACCGCTTTATGCAGGATGTGGTGGAACTGGTAGTAAAAAAATACGACGGCGCCTTAAAAGCCGAACATGGCACCGGCCGCAACATGGCACCCTTTGTTGAAACTGAATGGGGCGGCGACATCTATAACCTGATGAAGCAACTAAAGCAGGCTATCGACCCAAACAACCTGCTCAACCCGGGAGTAATTATTAATGAAGATAAAAACGTCCACATCAAAAATATAAAACCCCTGCCAACGGTAGAGCACGAGGTAGACAAATGTATTGAATGCGGCTATTGCGAACATAAATGCCCCAGCCGAAACCTAACCACTACGCCACGTCGGCGAATTGTGATTAGGCGTGAGTTGAAAAAGATGGAATTGAAGGGGGATAAGCTCAATCATAAGATCCTGCTCGATCAATTTCAGTATGATGGTATGGATACCTGCGCGGTAGATGGACTTTGCGCAACTGCTTGTCCGGTTGATATTAATACGGGTGAGCTGATCAAAAGATTGAGGCGTGAAAACCATTCGCCGTTTGCTAATAAAATAGCGTTACTGGTAGCCAAAAATTTTGGCGTAATGGTTTGGGGAGCGAGATTCGCTTTAAAATCGGGCTCTGTAATTAATAAACTATTTGGCAAAAAGGCAATGCAAGGTATCACAGGGGTTATAAAAAAACTGATTCCGGCTATGCCGTTGTGGACAGAGCAAATCATGCCCCCGCCTGACTTATCGGCCCTGAAAACTATCAATCAACCATCTACCGGCGAAAAAATATTATATTATCCCAGCTGTATTTCGCGTATGCTGGGCAGCAGTGCCGATGGTAAAAAGAACCTGATGGAAACCTTTATCAGCGTGTCTGCAAAAGCGGGTATTACGGTTGAGGTGCCCGGTAATGTTTTCGGAAGCTGTTGCAGCCAGATCTTCTCATCAAAGGGATATAATGATGCCAATAAGTACATGGCCAATGTGTTTATTGAACAAATGTGGCAAGCGAGCAATAACGGCGAGCTAACTATAGTGATCGACGTGAGTTCATGCGCGTATGCCATTAAAAATATGCGTGCCCAACTTACCGAAGATAATAAAGCACGTTACGATAAACTCATCATTTTAGACTGCGTTGATTACCTTCACGACGTAGTAATGCCGAAGCAACAGGTAGTAAATAAAAGACAATCGGTAGTGGTGCACCCGGTATGTTCTTTACACAAAATGCACACGCACGATAAATTTGTACAACTGGCCAATCATTACGCCGAAAAGGTAACTGTGCCGCTGCATGCAGGCTGCTGTGGCATGGCCGGAGACAGGGGCTTTTTAATCCCTGAATTAACAGAATCAGCCACTATGCCCGAAGCATTGGAGGTTAGCCGTAATAAATACGATGGCTATTATTCATCTACCAAAACCTGCGAAATGGCCATGTCGCATGCGGTAAATGAAAATTATGAGTCTATTTTATATTTGCTGGACGAATCAATTTAATACCAATTAAACCATCGGGATCTTAAACAGTCAATAAGTAAAATACAAACAATGAAAAAATTACTTTTAATTATAGCATTTGTAGGTGGTTTAGGCACCCTTGCCAATGCACAAACTAAAGCGGAAAAAACTCCGGGTCAGAAAGCACAACACTTAACCGCCAAGCTGCAAAAAGAGTTGAAGTTAAACGCCACACAAGTCAAACAGGTGAATGCCATTTTGCTTACCCAGGCCACTAAGGTCGACAGTGTAAAAGCCAACAAAACACAAGGCGATAAAAAGCAACATAAAGCTGCCCGCAAAGAAATTTTAGCCAATACCGATCAGCAAATCAGTGCTATACTTACCGCCGACCAAAAGAAAGCTTACGTAGCGCTAAAAGCTGCCCAAAAAGAAAAACATAAAGGCCATAAAGAAGCGGCCGAAAAAGAATAATACGAGTTGATTTGATAGTTTTTCAAAAATGAGAAAGCGGGTGATGCCCGCTTTTTTTGTGCTTAATTTAACCATGATTTGTAGGATTTTTGGGATTACCTTAATTATATATTAAAGCTAATGATTTGGAAAATCTGGTAATCAGGCTTGATCCCAAAATCAAATCAAGGTAATCCCGAAAATCCTACAAATCAAGGTTAAATCAATGGTCAAATCATGGTCGTATAATTATACCCCAGCACATCATCCACATAAATACTGCCTACAATTTTCCACTCCAGCAGTTCATCAATAAATTCCGGGATTTCTAATCCGGATGCTTTGGCGGCTCGGGTATAATAATCAGCTTTTTCGGGATGTGATGGTGAGCAGGCGTTGAACGTATAACCAAATGCCTGTTCGTCTATAATTGCGTGGCTGATACCTATGCAATCGTCCATGTGAATGAGGTTGACAGGTGCTTTGCCATTCGGAATATTCTTTTTCCCGGCAAAGAAACGCCCCGGATCGCGCCCCGGACCGATCAATCCCGCAAAGCGGATAATAGTACTCGTAAATTCAGCCTGGGCCCTTACCAGATCTTCAGCCCGTAATAACACCTTGCCCGATTCTGTAACAGGGTTAGGCGCTGTAATTTCATCTACCTCCTGGTTATGATCGCCATAAACACCGGAAGAACTAATAAGCACTACCTGCTGTACTTTATGCAACACGGCCAATTCTATAATACGTTCTATTTTATGCACATAACTATCACCTTCACCAGAGCGTGTTTTGGGCGGAATTGCTATCCATAATATATCGCATTTAAAAAAATCGGCATCATCGGTAGCTTCATCAGCATTAACTTTTATCACGTAGGGGAGAATGCCTTTTGCCTTAAGTTCTTTTTGCTTTTGAGGAGAAGTAGTAGAACCTTTAACTGTTATGCCTTTTGCCACTAACGATTCGGCAAAACTTAAACCATACCATCCACACCCCAAAATACTTACTGTTAACTTATCAGGCATCATATATTATAATAAGCCGCTAAAGTAATAACAATACTATTTGCAGGGGTAATTGTAATGTATAAATAGTGTTTAAGCGGCTAACTGGCGTTCTATGCTTTGCAGCAGATCGGCAATATCAAATGGTTTTAATACAAAATCGTTAGGTGCGCCGGGCTCATGTAATATATCGGGGTTAAGTCCGTAACCGGAAATAAGGATGATAGGAATATCCTGTATCCGGTTCACTGATTTAATAGCTTTACACAACATGCGGCCATCCATGCCTGACAGGCGAACGTCCATCAATATCAAGTCGGGTTCAAACTCGCCGATGGTTTCAAAAACCTTTTCACCACGCCATACGGTTTTTACATCGTAGCCATAATAATCGAGCATCGCACTTACCGCTTCCAATATCAGGCGGTCATCATCCACTAACAATATTTTCTTGCTCATAACCATTTGTGTATAAACTATTAATAGCAAATAGTGTTCCATATTTTCGCTACGATTAATATATTTTATAAATAATTTATCAGCAGTGATTTTATAAACATATAGGGAGTAAAACAAATATTGCTAAAAAATATTAAATACTAATATTATTAGTATTTTTGATTGATATGAATGCAGAACGGATAACGGAAAAACTAAACATTTTGGCGGATGCTGCTAAATATGATGTATCATGCGCATCGAGCGGCAGTAAACGTAAAAATGAGAACAAGGGGCTGGGTAATGCCAGTAACGGTATTTGCCATTCATATACTGAAGATGGGCGATGCGTGTCGTTACTGAAAATATTGCTCACCAACCACTGCATATTTGATTGTGCTTACTGTGTATCGCGCAAGAGTAATGATATTAAACGTGCAGCATTTACAGTACAGGAAGTGGTAGACCTGACCATTAATTTCTACCGCCGTAATTATATTGAGGGGTTATTTTTGAGTTCGGGCATTTTTAAAAATGCCGATTATACCATGGAGCGCCTGGTACAAATAGCCAAGAAGCTCCGTACCGAACATAAATTTAACGGCTATATCCATCTAAAATCAATCCCCGGCGCAAGCGATGAGCTGATGCATGAGGCTGGTTTATATGCCGACAGGTTAAGCGTAAACCTGGAAATGCCTACCGAAGAAGGTTTAAAGCTATTGGCACCGGATAAAAACCGGCAGGATATGATACAGCCTATGGATTTCCTGAAACGGGGCATTATTCAAAATACCGAAGAAAAAAAGCTATTTAAAAAAGCGCCCATGTTTGCACCCGCCGGGCAAAGTACCCAGGTAATTATAGGTGCTACGCCCGAAAATGATCAGCAAATTTTAGGCGCGGCAAATTACTTTTATAAAAACTTTAACCTGCGCAGGGTTTATTATTCGGGCTATGTGCCGGTATTGGCCGATAACCGTTTGCCCGCGTTAAATACTGCCGTGCCCATGGTGCGCGAAAACCGGCTTTACCAGGCCGATTGGCTGATGCGCTTTTACGGCTTTAAGGTGAACGAAATTGTAAGCAACACGCAACAGCATCTCGACTTAGACATCGACCCAAAACTGGGTTGGGCTATCCGTAATATGCAGGTGTTTCCGGTTGATATTAATAAGGCCGATTTGCTAATGATATTACGCGTGCCGGGCATAGGGGTACAGTCGGCGCAAAAAATAGTTAGCGCCCGCAAGTTTGGTAAACTTAATTGGGAGCAAATCAAAAAGATGGGCGTAGCCATTAACAGGGCCCGCTATTTTATTACCTGCAACAGCAACAGTTTCGAGCGGCGCGATCTTACCGGCAATAATATAAAGCAGTTCATCCTGGCCGAGTCGCATAGTAAATATCTCAAAAATAAACCCGATCAACTTAGCCTCTTTTAATTATGACAACCACGCTTTTATACGATGGCACTTTTGAAGGCCTACTGACTGCCATTTTTGAAATATATGAGCGCAAGCTGATCTATGTAAAACTACAGCAAGGCGAGTGGCATAATACCGCTTTGTTTAACGAGGTGCTGCCGGTAATAACGGATAGTACCCTGTCCAACAGGGTGTTAAAAGCGCTGCATCAAAAACTATCGTCGGATGGGTTGCAGCGTTTGTATATAGCGCACACCGCCGGTATAAAAAATGAGGATGATATATTGGTAGGTTATATACGCCATGTTTTCGATACATCGCAAAACATTGAAGAGGATTATGGGAATAAGTATGTGATGCGTGTTTCGGAAATAGTACGTATGATGCGTCGCGAAAAGCACAGAATGGAAGCATTCGTAAGGTTTCAGAAATTGCAGGATGGCACTTTTTACGCCGCTATTGAGCCCGATTTTAATGTACTACCATTATTACGCCGCCATTTTAAAAGTCGCTATGCCGATCAAAAATGGATGATATATGATACCAAGCGCAGCTATGGCCTGTATTATGATTTACACGATGCCGAATTTGTCTCTATCGATTTTACAGATAACACAAAGGCCGGCAATACGATAGCTGCCTACACCGAAGATGAAGAAGTTTATCAGCACTTATGGAAGAACTATTTTAAGAGTGTAAACATCGCTTCGCGCAAAAACACCAAGCTACATGTGCGCCATATCCCCAAAAGGTATTGGAAGCATTTAACAGAAAAAATATAAATATTACATAATCAGGAATTTATACGGCGGCATAAAATGACCATTTGAACTAAAATTGTTTAAAAGTGCATTGTTAATAAAGTGCTCTATTTATACTTATATAAGTTTAAAGCATTAATAATCAGCAATAAATATATGTGGATGAATTTGTGTATAACCTGTTAATAAAAAACACAAAATACCACTTGACAAATGTTACCATCCTCACTATCTTAGTATTATCAAGAACGACGTACTTTGACAGCCTTACAGAATAACAGAAATTGAATCGGGCGAGCCTTTGGGGGAGCTAAAGATCAAAGGAGTTATCTGAGTTACAATGAAAATGACAATAACGAAAGTATTTGGAAAAAGAAAAGTAGCTAACGGGGTGTTGCAGAAAGCGTGGAGCTCTACGGGGCGAAAACGTTAAGAAGCGATGATGAGGAAGCAGCCGGGTGCTCGTGAGAGTAAGAGGCGAGGTCAGCATCGGTCATGGATACACAAAACTTGATGCTTTATGGAAGGCCACGGCCCGAGATAGAGTTTAAAACGGAAGTCAAATCGAACAGAGGAGGCTTCCGTTTTGCTTTTTATAGCATTTTCTTTGTTTTTTTCATACGGAGTTCTGATAATCAGAAAATTGTAAACCACTCGCCATTATAAAGAATAACATAAAGTGACATCATTTAAAATTGCAGGTAATGTGGCAAATGTTTAACTTCACAGTACCTGAACAATTAACTATAAATGAAAAAAATCTTCTCGCTATATCTACTAATTATCATAAGCTCGTTTGCAAAAGCTCAAAATAAACAAATCGTTTCAGATACCACCATTTATACTACTGTTGATGTTTCGCCCGATTACCCCGGTGGTATAGAAAATTTTTATACAAGATTTGTAAAGGAATTTGTAAAACCGGGAAATATATCATTATCCAAAAAGAAGATCTATTTGCAATTTATTGTTGAAAAGGATGGACGGCTTTCAAACCTTAAAATATTAAGGGGTATCAGCCCCGATGTTGATGCTGAAGTACTAAGGGCAGCAAGCGCATCCGGAGAATGGATACCAGGTACATTAAAAGGTAATTTAGTACGTGTGCAATATGCTATTCCTGTGTTTTTTTCAGAAGATGCTCCTGCCGTTACTATTACCGGCACCGACACCATATATTCTCAAGTAGATATAAATGCAAACTTCGCCGGAGGTTTCGGAACGTTCTATAATAAAATTGCTTCAATGTTTGTTTACCCTAAATTATCTCGCGAGAAAAATATTATGGGTAAAGTTATACTTACTTTTATTGTTGAAAAAGATGGCACCACATCAAACCCGCGTATAGTTAGGGAGCCTTCATCAGAGATAGGGCAGGAAGTTTTAAGAGTGTTTAAACTAATAAATGATAAATGGGAACCTGCAACAATAAATGGAAAGCCTGTACGCCAGCAGTTCAATTTACCAGTAAATGTATCTTTTCAAGAGACATCAATTGATTCAAAAACAAACTCATCCTCAACAAACTCATCCTCGTATAATAAGCACCCCGAAAACAGACAACCTGAATTTCCGGGAGGGATGGAAAAGTTTAAAATTTTCATACAAAATAAAAAGCGCAGCAGCGTCAAAGATAAAGGCCGTGTAATAGTTGCATTTATTGTTGAAAAAAATGGAGCGTTAACCAATATTGAAATAAAGAAAAGCTTATCCAAAGAAGCCGACGAAGAAGCTTTGCGACTAATTAGTGAAAGTCCCAACTGGTTGCCCGGCATAGAGAAAGACAAGCTAATTCGGGTTCAGTTTAATTATCCTGTAGTTTTTGAATAATTATCTGCTCATATAATAACAATAACAGAAAGGACAATACGCGTAACGTATTGTCCTTTCTGTTATATAATATTTTCCAAGCTGTTTAGGCTTTTTTGAATTTATCAGCTAACAGTTTCAGCATATCTTCATTAACGGGCTTAGCAGGTTCTTCTTTCTTTTTATATGGTTGATGTTGTTGCCCTTGCTTGTCGTAAGGTTTCTTAAAGTCTTTTGAAGGGGCTTCTGAAGGTTGTTGTGGTTTTGGAGCAGCAGGTTTAGCCGCTTGCCTTTCAGCATTTTTCTTCGCGCTCCAGCGTTTGTGTATCTCTTCGAGTTTGCGTTTGGTATAAAGCGGAAAATCGCCTTGCATCATCCAGGCAAAATAACTTGGCTCGGTATTAAATACCTCTTCAACACGTTTGCCTTTGTGCTTGCCAAAATTGATCAGCTCTTCACCGGCCTCGTTATAAACCAAACGGCCTGCAAAATCAACAGGTTTGCTTAAGTTGGTAAATTTATGCAGCGCTTCTACATCACCAACAACCGGGATGCTTTTAACGCCTTTTTTATCCTCAAACTCGGCGTTTTCATAACGCTCTATCTGCGCAAGCAAAACCTCCATCGTAGCGCGGGTATCAGCTTCGGCACTATGCGCGTTAATGATATCTTTATTACAATAAAACTGGTAAGCGGCTTTCAATGTACGCTGCTCCATCTGGTGAAATATATTCTGTACGTCAACAAAATGGCGACTGTCCAAATCAAAATCTACACCGGCGCGTAAAAACTCTTCCATCAGCATGGGTATATCAAACTTGTTCGAGTTATAACCGGCCAGGTCGCTGTCGTGTATGAAATCGGCTACGTCTTGTGCTATGGCTTTAAAAACAGGTTCGTTAACAATGTGCTCGTCGTAAATACCATGTACCAGCGATGTTTCCAGCGGGATGGGCATTTCGGGGTTGGCGCGCCATGTTTTCACCTGTTCGCTACCATCAGGAAATAGCTTAATAACAGAAAGTTCTAATATGCGGTCGACACCAATATTGGTACCGGTTGATTCAATATCAAAAAATGCGAGCGGGCGTTTTAAAATGAGTTTCATAAGTAAATATTGCTGCAAAGGTCGCAAAAGTATGCCAACTTTATACTATATAAATTTATTTGTGCAGGTTTCAAATTTGTTATAATTTAATACACGCTAAACTTTATTACGGGCACATGAAAAAAGCTTTACTATTTTCTTATTTATTCTTTTCATTATTAAGTATTTGCACGGCACAAAACTTTAAATACGGAACTTTCTCTCACGATGATCTCAATATGAAATCATATAAAAACGACACTTCTGCACATGCCGTAGTGCTTAGTGAGTATGGAAATGCCTGGGTAAGCAGTAATGATGGTGTGAACCTTGAAATGGATTATCACGTCAAAATAAAAATATTTGATAGCAAAGGTTTTAATGAAGGACAAATTGAACTACCATTCTATATTTCGGATGATGGTGAAACCGAAAATTACACAGATATACAAGGCATAACCTTTTATAAGGACGAAAACGGAGATGTAAAACAGGCAGAACTAAATCCTAAACAAATTTATTCAGCCAATGATAATAAACACTGGGGTACAACGAAGTTCGCTATGCCTAACGTACGTGCCGGCAGCGTAATTGAATACAGTTATCATTTTAAATCATTTTCGCTTTTCAGATTTAGAACATGGATTTTTCAGACAGATATACCCAAAATAAGTTCAGAATACCAGGTAAGTATTCCGGCAATATATAATTATAACATTTCGTTACGGGGCGTTTTAAAGTTACTTGAAGGCGATAAATATAAAAGCAGCGTAGATAAAGATTGCTTTTCGCTGGCAGGTACCCAATGTGATTGCTCGAAACTCTTGTTTGCGATGAAAGATGTACCGGCATTGGTAGAAGAGGATTATATGACATCGCCTAAAAACTTTCGTTCAGCTATCTACTTTGAACTTTCAGATTACGTTAATCTGCGTACCGGATCAAAGGTTAAAATGAGCAAGGAGTGGCAGGATGTTGACCGGCAACTTAAACTGGAAGATTCTTTTGGCGGTCAAATGAAAAAAAAGGGCGTTTTTAAAGATGTTTTGCTACCTGTAGTAACAGGTAAAACAGATGAACTTGAAAAAGCGAAAACGGTATATTCGTTTATTCAAAAAAATATTAAGTGGAATAAATATATTGGTATATCAAGTGATGAGGGTGTACGTAAGGCATTTGAAAAACACAGCGGCAGCATAGCCGATATTAACTTGGCTTTGGTTGCAGCATTGAGCTCAGCCGGTATAAATAGCGAAGCGGTAATATTATCAACCCGTGAAAACGGTATAGTTAATCGCTTATACCCGGTAATCAGCGAGTTTAATTATGTAATAGCTAAAGCTAACATTGGTGATAAAAGCTACCTGCTTGATGCATCTGACCCACTGTTATCTTTTGGACTGCTACCATTAACATGCCTTAACGATCAGGGTAGGGTAATGAGTTTAGATAAGCCATCATATTGGATAGATCTTAATGCCAATCAAAATAAACGCAGCACCTACGCGCTCGACCTAACCTTGCAAGAAAACGGCAAACTGAAAGGCACTATTACTAATTATTCTTTTGGATACGATGCTTATGTAAAGCGCAGCGCTATAAAAAAATTCAATACCGTTGATGAGTATGTAGAAAATTTGGACGA
Source organism: Mucilaginibacter sp. GW821-FHT07G05 (assembly GCF_059418565.1). NCBI lineage: Bacteria > Pseudomonadati > Bacteroidota > Sphingobacteriia > Sphingobacteriales > Sphingobacteriaceae > Mucilaginibacter > Mucilaginibacter sp. GW821-FHT07G05. The sequence continues at coordinate 367,899 of NZ_JBWKQC010000001.1, forward strand.
AAAGCAATCGAAGATAAAAGTACACAGTTCAGAGATACTCAACCTTGATGATACCGATAAGCCCTTATCTGAAAAGTATGATGTTGAAATAGATGTATATGATAACCTTGATAATAATAAGTTTCTGTTTAACCCATTTATGATGCATAAAATAACGGTTAATCCATTCAAATTAAATGAACGCACTTACCCAGTCGACTGGGGAATGCCTTCATCGGAAAGGGTTATATTAACTGTTCATTTACCACAACAGTATACAATTGAAAGTACGCCGCAGGCTGTATCTGTATCATTACCTAATGATGGCGGCAAGTTTGTTACAAGTGTAGAATCGGGTAATAATCAGTTTACATTTTCGCACGTTGTACAGTTCAACAGGGGGCTTTACTCGTCGGCAGAATATCCGTATTTAAAAGAACTATACAATAAGATCATCGTTTCAGAAAAGGCTGATATCGTTTTTAAGAAGAATTAATGAAAATATTTTTAATTGCGGCATTAATGCTGTTTGGAGGATTAAAGGGGATTGCACAGCCTTACATTGCGAGCGACATACCAAAAACATTACTGCCTTATGCAAGCGCGGTGGTACGTAACAATGAGGTAAGCACCGAGGTGAAAGACCTTAGTAATACCATTTATCATATTAAAACGGCCGTTACCATACTTAATAAAAATGGTGATGATATGGCCCATATTATAGTATGGCATAATAAAAGCAACACCATAAGGTATATTAAGGGGATGGTATATGATGAGTACGGTAAACCTATCGGTAAAATATCTGAAAGCAGCTTTGAAGATGTAAATGCGGGTAACGATTTCTCGTTGTTTGAAGATTCAAGGGTGAAGCATTTCAAGCCGGCTGTAGTCAGTTATCCATATACTATTGAATATGAATATGAGATACGCTCAAAGCAATCGTTAAATTTCCGCGATTGGCAGCCAACCGGTGAGCCGGGCGTAGCCGTTGAGAAAAGTACTTTTAAATTTATTTGCAAGCCCGATTTTAAGATTCGTTATAAGGAAAGCAATTTGCCGTCGGCAGTAATTGTTAGCACCAATAAAGATGGGCTTAAAGTATATAGCTGGAGCGCGGATAATATAAAGGCATTTAAACCTGAACCTTACAGCCCTAATGAGGAGGATTATCTTGGCACTGTGCATATAGCTCCGGAAAAATTTAGCTATAGTGGCTTTTACGGCACATTTACCAATTGGAAAGAGCTTGGGAAATGGACTTATGATAATCTTTTGCTTAACAGGGATGCGCTATCAACTACTACCATTGAACAGGTAAAAAAAATAGTAGCAGACATAACCGACCCCAAAATAAAAGCTAAAAAAATATACGAGTACATGCAGCATAAAACGCGTTACATTAGCGTGCAAATAGGCATAGGCGGTTACCAACCTATGCTGGCTGCCGATGTTGACCGGCTTAATTATGGTGATTGCAAGGCGTTGGTAAATTACACCCAGGCCTTATATAAGGCTGCAGGTATAGAATCATATTACTGTGTGGTTGAAGCCGGCGACCGTAAAATAAGCCTGATGAACGATTTTCCGAGTATGGCACAGGGAAACCATATTATTTTGTGCCTTCCTTTTAAAAACGATACCACATTTGTAGAATGTACTAATCAAAAAATACCTTTCGGCTTTTTGGGCGATTTTACTGATGATCGTACTGTGTTGGCTTGTACACCAACCGGCGGCAAATTGATGCATAGCACCAGCTACTCGTCACAAATAAATCTGCAAACCCGAAAAGCAGCTTTTTCTATTGATAACCAGGGAGAACTAACCGGTAATATGGAGACTGTTTTTAAAGGTACTCAATTTGACAACCGCGAATGGATAATGGAAGAACAGCAGGCTGAACGAGTTAAAAACATGAAGAAGCTGTACGATATCAATAATTTTGAGATAGAAGACCTGAAGCTTGACCAAATTAAATCGATATTGCCGGTAACTACCGAAACTATTAAACTCAACGCCCGCGATTATGCCACAATAACAGGTAACCAGTTTTACTTTTTACCGAATATAGCCAACAGAATAACTTCTGTACCGAGAGAGGTGCGTAACCGCCAGAATAAAGTATACATCAATAGCGGTTATACTGATGATGACGAAATAACGTACACTGTTCCCACAGGCTATAAGTTATCGAGCAAGCCATTAAATGTAAATGTAGATAAGCCGTTTGGTAAATTCACATCGACAATCACCGTTAAGGATAATCAAATCACTTATAAACGCCATATACAGGTAATAAACGGCACTTATGAGAAAGAGCAATATACCGATCTGGTCAGTTTTTATCAGACTGTGGCCGATGCTGATAGCTACAATGCCATGTTGGTGAAAGATAAATAGCAGGAGCAAATCACGATAATAAAAGAGGCCATCATTTATTTGATGGCCTCTTTTGTATTACTCTAACAGATAGTCTTCCTCATCATCTGTTAAACTCAGGTGTATTACATCGTTGCCGGCAATACCCTCAATAGAACCTTTAATGTGCGAGGCGTTGAGCAATACTTTTTCCAGTTGTTTTTCACGTGCTTTCCAAAGTCGTTCCATGGCATCGCGTTCTTTTTGTATGCTGAGGCGCATACTCATAAACCCTTCGCGAATGGCTTTCCACTGTTCGCCAAACTCGTTGCTGGTAAGATAATCGTACAGCAGGTGCATTTTATCACCCTTATTATCCTGCGATTTTACGAGGTTGTATAGTTTCAATATTCCGTCGCGTAGTATGTATGATACCGCCTTTACCTCATCAAAAGAACAGATCCACACGCCATCTTTTTCGCCGAAGCAATCCATCCCTTTCGGATAGCATTGGGTTACAATTACGGCCACATCAACGCCTATACCGCGCATATCCTTTTTCAATTTCTCTATCCAATCCATCGAAAAATCTTTGGTGCGCTTGCTTTCATAAATAATACGTCCGCATTCCTGCCCAAACTGGTTACGTACTGTTTGCACACAATCTGCACCGCGCACGCCTTTGCCTACCTCTTCAATCACATCGAACGGAAAATTAACGCGCAACAGGTCTTCCAGTATCAACTCCTGTACCTCGCCCTGCAACTGCATCGACCCTTGTTCTGATTTACGCTTCATCTCGTCAACCAGCTTTTTCTGGTCTTCCAGTTGCTTTTCAAGCTCTTTTTGCTTTAACTGGTGCTCAACATCTTTCAGGTTAAAGCGTTCGGCCTCCTGCTTGCGGATCTGCTCGCTCAATTCGATTCGCTGTTCCTGTAACTTACGTTGCATGGCCAGTTCCATTTCATCTTCCTTTTGTTTAAGCTGCTGCTCGCGCTGTAAAAAATCCATTTCTTTCTGGCGCGATTGCTTGAGCTTTTCCTCTGTATCTTTTACATTATTTTGCAGCAGTACCACCCGGTTCTCAAAATCGGTAGCAATTGATTTGCGCAGGTCTTCTTCCAGCTTTTGCTGCAATTCCTGCTTTTCGGTATTTAAACGTGCCTCAAACTGCTGTTGTTGCTGGCGTTGTTTGGCATTAAATTCTTCGTCTTTTTTACGATATTCATCTTCTTTTTGCCGGGTGTATTCCTGCATCTTAATGCGCAGTTCCTTCTTATACTCCTCAGCCATAACCTCTTCAATAGGGAACGCGTAACCGCAGCTCGGACAATTTACCTCAGTAGACATATCATTTTAACTTTGATTAAAGATATTCACAAATTTGAAAATGTAAACACCTTAAAATAACTAAATCGCAGGGCGCGGCCCATACTACCATATTGTAAATCTCATACATTTGTTATATATGCAAAAGATACTGGTAGCCAACCGTGGCGAAATTGCTTTACGGGTAATACGTTCGGCCCGCGAAATGGGGATCAAAACTGTGGCGGTATATTCCGCTGCCGACCGCGATGCCCTGCATGTACGCTATGCCGACGAGGCCGTATTTATTGGTGAAGCGCCATCCAATCAGTCGTATCTGGTGGGTGATAAAATCATAGTCGCCTGTAAACAAACAGGAGCGGAGGCCATACATCCGGGTTATGGTTTCCTGTCGGAGAATGCCGCTTTTGCAAGGCAGGTGCGGGATGCAGGCTTGATCCTGATCGGCCCATCGCCCGAAGCGATGGAAGTGATGGGTAACAAGTTATCGGCCAAAGCTGCTGCATTAAAATATAACATCCCCATGGTACCCGGTACCGAAGAAGCCATTACCGATGTTGCCGAAGCTAAACTGCGAGCTATTGAAGTGGGTTTCCCGATATTAATAAAAGCCGCGGCGGGCGGTGGCGGCAAGGGGATGCGTATTGTTGATAGCGCCGCTGATTTTGAGGAGCAAATGCAATTGGCCGTATCCGAAGCGACATCGGCCTTTGGAGATGGTTCGGTATTTATTGAGCGCTATGTGTCATCGCCAAAGCATATTGAAATACAGGTTTTGGGCGATACGCATGGCAATATTATACACCTGTTTGAGCGGGATTGCTCGGTACAGCGCCGCCATCAAAAGGTGATAGAAGAAGCGCCATCATCCATACTTACAGCCGAAATACGCGCCCAAATGGGTAAATGCGCGGTAGATGTAGCCCGCTCGGTAAATTACACAGGGGCCGGTACCGTGGAGTTTATTATGGATGAGCAGCTAAACTTTTACTTTTTAGAGATGAATACCCGCTTACAGGTAGAGCATCCCGTAACGGAACTTATCACCGGTGTCGACCTGGTGAAAGAGCAAATACGAATTGCCAGGGGCGAAGCCATCAGTTTCAAACAGGAAGATCTGGAAATTAACGGCCATGCGGTTGAACTGCGCGTTTACGCTGAAGACCCAGCCAATAGCTTCTTACCCGACATCGGCACACTACAAACCTACATAACACCGAAAGGCCCCGGCGTGCGTGTTGATGATGGCTTTGAGCAAGGCATGGAAATTCCTATTTACTACGACCCGATGATAGCCAAACTGATTACCTACGGTAAAGACAGGGCAGAGGCCATTGAACGCATGGTGAGGGCCATTGAGGAGTACCAAATTACCGGCATTACAACAACCTTGGGTTTCGGCAGGTATGTAATGAAGCACGAAGCTTTCAGATCAGGGCATTTCGATACTCATTTTGTAAACAAGTATTTTAAGCCGGATGTATTACAGGATGATAACGAAGAGGAAGCTATAATAGCGACCTTGGTTATTGAAAAGTTATTGAACTCGAATAAAGCTGCGCAATCCCAGACTGCTGTTGTTACTGAAACATCAAACTGGGTAAAAAACCGTAGGGGATTTTTATAATAACCTTCCGGATAATATTTGAAGCAAATTATCAATCAAGGGTATTTGACCGGGATTGAGTTTTAATTTGGCGGTATCGGCATCAAACCAATCACCTTTATCTACCTCGGGTATCATAATGGTTTTGCCCGATCTTGGCGGCCATTCAAACGGAAAAGTATTGCTGATCAATTTACTTTCGTCTACCTCACCTTCAACTGCAAAGGCATAAATCTTTTTGCCGCTCTTTAGTTTTACAGGTTCAAGTGCTGTAAATTCACCATTGATGGCTTGGCCGGTTTCTTCCGCAAATTCGCGTTTGGCGGCTGCTAAAATATCTTCGCCGTTTTCAAATTCTCCTTTGGGGATTGACCATACACCCGCGTCCTTATTTTTAAAGAATGGCCCGCCTGGATGGACTATGAAGAACTGCGGTTGATCATCTTTAATACGATACAGTAAAATTCCGGCGCTTTGTTTGGGCATATATAAATATATAATGGTGATAGCAAAACCGAAATAATTATAATTAGTTTTAATGTATTATTCCTGTCACTTAACTATTACGCCATGACTGACCAAAGGTGGACCAAATTCAGTATTACAGCCGATTTTACAACCGACGTACGCACCATTTACAATGCCTGGACAACACAGGCCGGCCTCGAACACTGGTTTTTACGAAAGGCCGAATTTTATGCCATCGCCGGTCGCACCCGTGAAGCTGACGAACACATAAAAAAAGAAGATTCTTACTTTTGGCAATGGCATGGCTATACTGATGATGTTAACGAAAAAGGAGAGATACTGGAAGCTAACGACAGCGACCTTATCAAATTTACCTTTACCAAAGGCAGTGTTGTAACCATTGACCTGCAACGGCGCAACGGCTTAACCCTGCTCGAACTTACACACGAGAGCATCCCGATAGAAGAAGATCCGTTGAAGAACCTATATGTGCAATGCCAGGTAGGGTGGACGTTCTACCTCGCTAACCTCAAATCCATTATCGCTGGCGGGCCCGATCTGCGAAACCGGCGTTACGATATCCCCAGCATATTTAAATAGATTTTTGGCTGACAATAAACTCCCCGTAATGTGTTAATTTTGCCACATGTTTACAGGTATTATTGAAACTTTAGGCAGGGTGGTTGATCTGCAACGCGATCAAAGCAATCTGCATATTACGGTTGAATCAACTATAGCAGCCGAATTGAAGATCGACCAATCGGTGGCGCATAATGGCGTTTGCCTTACAGTGGTTGCCGTTGCAGATGGCATACACACCGTTACCGCCATTGAAGAAACCCTGAACAAGAGCAGCATCGGTCACCTTAAAATTGGCGACCCTGTAAACCTGGAACGCTGCATGCAAATGAACGCCCGTTTAGATGGTCATATTGTACAGGGCCATGTTGACCAAACCGCCGTTTGTACCCACTTTAAAACGCTCGACGGCAGTTGGGAGTACACTTTTGAATACGATGCTTCATTAGGTAATGTAACTGTTGAAAAAGGTTCCATTTGTGTAAATGGCATTAGCCTTACGGTTGTCAACTCACACGCTAACAGCTTTTCGGTAGCCATTATTCCTTACACTTACGAGCATACCAACCTGCATAATGTACAGGAGGGTTCTGTAGTTAACCTTGAATTTGACATCATCGGCAAATATGTAGCCCGTTTAATGCAACGTTAACGGGCCAGGCGTGTAACCCTGTCTTTAACAAATTCGGTATAGCTTTTTTGCTTTTCGGTGGGGTTGGCTTGCAGGTATAGCTTATAATATTTTAAGGCAGTTGCCCTGTCTTTCAACTTATCATCATATAATGAGGCAAGCGCGTAGTAGGTCATCGGTTTTTGATCAAACTGTAAAGCTTTCTTGTAGGCGTTAACCGCGCTTTTAAGCCTGCCCGATTTATCGAAACTATCGGCCATCTCGCTGTAATAAGTATCAACGTTGGCAGATATAGCTTGTTTTATAGATTCCTGTAAGCAGGCTATCGCTTTAGTTTGGTTTCCCAATGCCTTATAACTTACCGCTACGTAATACCACGAGGCCTCGCTTTGTGTGTGGGTAGCATCTAACGCGCTAAACGTTTCAATACACTCATTGTACTTTTTGGTATTGTAGTAAGAGATAGCCAGCATGCTTATTACATTGTAAGATACATCACCTGCTTCGCGCAGTTTCTTGCATAGTTCAATGGTTTCGGGATACTTGTTTAGCTGGTATACTATCTTAGCTTTTCCCTGCAATAGCTGCATATCTGCCGAATCTGCTTCGAGCGCGGTGCTGATCACCTTATCGGCCTGGGCAATTTGCTTTAGCCCGATATAGAATGTGGCGAGGTCAAAAGCCACGTCGGCCTCTGTCGGGTTGATGGTGTTAGCCTTTTGCAAATAATATATACATGAGCCAAAATCACCCGTATTTTGCGACAGAGTGGCCAGTTGCTTATACACTTTAAAATTGGTGCTATCCCTGCTAAGTATACTCTTATAATAGTTTAGCGCCTTAATATTATTGCCTCGGCGTATGTTAATATTCCCTAAGTTGAACAGCACCGGTATGTTGGTTGAATCGGTTGCTAAAATGCGCAGGTAATAACTTTCTGCATCTGATAATTTGCCTGCCATTTGAAAGGTATAAGCCAAACTTGCCAATGCCTTTAAATCGGTAACAGGTTCAGCATAAGTTGATTTCAAGTATTGTGCCGCTTCAGTAAAACGTTGGTTTTGATAATACTCCAGCAGCAGGGCATCATTTGGTTTGCCTGTTTGCTGCGCGTATAAACCGGCAGAAATAAATAATGATAAGATGGTGAATAGGGTTGCTTTCATATCAACTAAGTTATTAGTTGATATTGATAATTCCAAATCTTGGCAGCATTATTGTTTTACAGGGGTACATCATAATTAAAATACTATGGATAAGTTAAAGAAATTTGCACTGATGGAGAAGATAGTCCATGAGTTGGAAGATTTAAAAAATAGTCAGCAAGCCATTATACAAAAACTCGCCAAAATAGAAGTAGACAATATTGACCTTGGCGATAAACGACTTGAAAAAGACCTGCCCGATATGCACCAGCGTGTAGCTGATAACCTGGACACCATTGCGGCAATTCTCGAAGATTTTGCCAACCAAACCAGCGATTACAGCAGCAGCAACAATATTGAAGCCCTGAAAGAACAGGAAGCGATTAACAATTTATAATGAGAAGCCCCGCATACCGGGGCTTTTTTGTTATACAATTTATGGCACACTTTTATAGCGGAACTACGCTTACAGTAATCATTAACAATAGTTTATATCTTTTCACTTAATGTTTTTATAACATTATACTATTTGCATAAACTGTAGAAATAATTATTTTAGCCCAACATTTATTTAAAAACACTATGAAAAAAATTACCTTAATCGCATTAGCTGCGGCTTCGTTGTTGATCTATTCCTGCAAACCTAAAGCGGGCAGTACAGAATCAGATAAAAAAGATAGTTTAGCCGCTGCCGAACAAACATCGCCAACTACAGCTGCACCTGCTGAGCAGGCAACCAACACGCCAAAAACTTATACTGTTACATTTACACCGGATACAGCAACACTTGGTAAAAAGAAAGAAGCTGCCGTGAAAATTATACCGGTAAGTGCAACCGACCTGAGCGATCCGGATGGAAAATCGCAGGGCATTGAGCTGGTATTTAAGCTTAGCCTTACCAATAAAGAAAAAATAGGAGGCAACTCAATCGGCATCAGTCCGTCTGATTTCAGGTTGGTGTTGGATAACAACACTTCTATTTCGCAAACCGACGGCGGTTATTTTTCGGCCCAGCCGGAATCTACCAAAGAATCGGAAAGTAACATTACCTACCGCATTCCGGCAGGCGCAAAACCAAAAGCGTTAAACCTGTTTTACGATGAAACACGCGCGTCAGTACAAGTAGAACTGAAGTAATATCCGTTAGATAAAAACAAGAAAAGCTCCATAATTATGGAGCTTTTCTTGTTTTTATTGTGAGCAATGCTTTATGAATGATCCGGATATAATGCTTTAACCGCTTTAACGGAAGCGGATATGATCTCTTTAAACACTTCAATATCTACATCATCAAGTTTTTTGATATAGATGCACCCTTTGGCTGCTTTGTATTTACCAAACCGGGCAAGCAACTCGTCTTTACCTTCAAAACCAACCATCATATATAAGGATATAGAAGGTTTCCGCGGAGCGAAACCCGTTAAAGGAGCATCACCCTCGTGGCCACTGGCGTATTTGTAATGGTAACTGCCAAAACCGATAATACTCGGTCCCCACATTTTGGCCTTAAACCCGGTTTGCTGCTCAAATATTTCCACTAAACGGAAACTATCCTTACGTTTTTGTTCGTCGGCAACATTATTGATAAAATCAGTTACGCTGACTTCTGTTTCGGTGGTTTTTTGCTTTGCCATAGTGCTTGTTCTTTATTTAAAACACAAGCACTAATATACTTTACTATCAGCAATTATTCAATAGCCTTACCCTTCATCGCATGGCTGATCGCCTGGTCCATCAAGCGCTCGGCAAAGGGGCGGGTAAATTCGTTGATCTCATCTATTTTTTTGTGGATCAGGTCTTTATCGCCGCTGGTTAAAGCCGTTTTAAGCGCGGTAAGATATTCATGGGTTTTTGAGGCTTCTTCAATGGTAACTGCCTGGCCATGCTTTTGTATAAACCGCTCCACGGTGTAAATCATTTGCTCACCCTCGGTACGGGCTTCTATCAGCATCCGCTGGTTTACGTCGTCCTGCGCATGGGTAATGCTATCCATCAGCATTTGTTCAACCTGCTCATCTGTAATGCCATAGGTAGGCTTCACTTCAACTTCTTGTTTAACTCCCGAACGCAGTTCAATAGCCTGCACCGTAAGTATACCGTCGGCATTCAGCAAGAAGTTAATATCCACTTTAGGGAAACCTGCGGGCATAGCGGGGATGCCTTTCAGATCGAATTCGGCCAGTTTGCGGTTTTCTTTAATGAGGTCGCGTTCGCCCTGGTAAACGGCGATCTTCATGTTCACTTGTCCGTCGATAGAGGTAGTGTACTGGCGGCCTGCCTTGGTAGGTACTTTGGCATTCCGCGGGATGATCACATCCATCAGACCACCCATGGTTTCAATACCTAATGACAGCGGGGTAACATCCAGCAATAAAATATCGCGACGGTTACCCGCCAATATATCCGCCTGAATAGCTGCCCCCAGGGCAACCACTTCGTCAGGATTAATATCGTTATGTACATCGCGGCCAAAAAATTCAGAAACCATTTTCTTAACCAAACCTGTACGGGTTGATCCGCCAACCATAATTACTTCGTCAACTTGGCTTACATCCAGCTTGGCATCTTTTAACGCGTTTTGGCAGCAGGTAATGGTTTGTTGTACTTTGGTGAGTATCAGGTTTTCAAATTCTTGCTTGTCTAAAGTGCACCATATCTCGCCTATTTTTTCGTTAAACAAGCTTTGGTGGCTGAATGATTTCTTGGCTTCTTCGGCCTTTAAACGCAATTGCTGCGATAGCTCGGCGTTGGCAGCAAGTTCGGCCCTGTCGATGTTGTTCTTTTCAATCCAGTAATCAACAATGGCACGGTCGAAATCGTCACCACCCAAAAAGGTATCGCCATTGGTTGATAACACTTCGAAAATGCCGTTTTGAATTTGCAGGATAGATACATCAAATGTACCGCCGCCCAAATCGTAAACAGCTATGGTTTTAGTTTCTTCCGGATTTAAACCGATACCATAGGCCAAACTGGCGGCTGTAGGCTCGTTTACAATACGCAATACATCTAACCCGGCAAGTTTACCTGCATCACGTGTGGCCTGGCGCTGCGAATCGTTAAAGTAGGCCGGAACGGTGATCACTGCACGGTTAACCGGGGTTTTAAGCGCATGCTCAGCACGTTCTTTTAATTCCTTTAATATCAGGCCTGAAAGCTCAATAGGGGTGTAAAACTTATCTCCAACCTTTATTTTTACAAGGCTTTCGGTATTATCGTCGATCACCTTGTACGAGAAAAAATCTTTATAATTCGCTATATCATGGTACGAGCGGCCCAGCAAACGTTTTACAGAGAAAACGGTATTCTGCGGATCGGTGATTAAGTATTCTTTAGCTTCATTACCTACAGTGATATCGCCGGTTTCGCCAAAATGCACTACTGATGGCACCAGCACGCCTTTACCTGCATCATTAATTACATGCGGTTGTTTTTCGGGGTTAATAAATGCCACCAACGAGTTGGTAGTACCTAAATCAATCCCTACAATAATTTCTTCTTTTTGTATTGAGCCTGTTGCCAGGTTAATAGAAACTTTAGCCATGATATATGTATAACGAAACGGCAAAGTTAGCAAGTTTTGGCAGGCGATATGTCTTTTGAATATCGAATTTGAATTTTACCCAAACCGCTCAATAATTTTGAATTTGTTTATTTACTTTCACAGGTAAAATGTTAAAGCTATCATATACCTGTTTGTTCAGCAAAAATGCACTTGGGGCACTGCTGCTGACCTGCATTTTAATAGGCCTTTCGGCACAAAGCCGGGCACAGCAATTTGGCGGCAACCCGCCTTCAATAGAATGGAAACAGGTTGATAGCAAAGCTGCCCGCGTTATTTTTCCGGCGGGGATGGATAGCGTAGGTTTGAGGGTGGCCAACATCATCAACCAAATGGATAAGGTGATAGAACCAACCATTGGCAACAAACATAGGCAGGTAAGTATTTTATTGCAAAACCAAACCACTACCACAAACGGTTATGTAGGTTTAGCCCCGTTCCGAAGCGAATTTTATTTAACACCGCAACAAAATAGCTTTGAACTGGGCAGCATCCACTGGCCCGAACTGCTTTCGATACATGAGTTCAGGCATGTACAGCAGTATAATAACTTTAACGTTGGTTTGTCAAGAGCGCTGCGCATCTTTTTTGGCGATGGCGGGCAGGCGCTGGGTAACGAACTAAGTGTACCGAACTGGTTTTACGAGGGGGATGCCGTATTCAACGAAACCCATGTAAGCAGCCAGGGCAGGGGGCGGTTACCTTACTTTTTCAACAGCTACCGTGCTTTGTGGCAAGCCGACAGAAACTACAACTGGATGAAGCTGCGCAACGGATCGTACGTTGATTATATACCCGACCACTACCCGATGGGTTACATGCTGGTAGCCTACGGCCGCGAAAAGTACGGTGCCGATTTTTGGCGTAAGGTAACTCATGATGCAGCCGCTTATAAAGGTCTTTTTTACCCGTTTCAAAAAGCAATTAAAAGGTATTCGGGTGTGGGTTACGCGCAATTCCGAACGGATGCTTTAAATTATTTCAAGCAGCAATTTCCGGCGCAAACTATCGCGCCGTTAGATAAAGGGCATTTTGTGGCCAACCAGGAGTTCCCGGTTTATACGGATGATACTACATTGATCTACCTGAAAAGCAGTTACGACCACATCCCGGCCTTTGTTATTAAAAAAGGAGAGCAGGAGAAAAAGATCACTTCGCGCGGATTGGTAGCCGATGATTATTTTGATTACAGCAACGGCAAAATAGTTTATTCGGGCTACCGCCCGGATGCACGCTGGGGATACCGTAATTACAGCGAGATCAGGGTGCTTGATATTATCACCGGTAAAGAAAAGAACATTACATCGCGCAGCAAATACTTTTCGCCCTCGTTTAGTGCCGATGGCAGCAAAATAGTGGCGGTTGATGTGGCAACTTCGGGCAAAAGCGAACTGCATATTATTAATGTAGCTGATGGCAAGCGCATTGCAAACATCCCTAATAGTAAAAACCTGTTCTACACTTACCCTAAGTTTTATAAAGAGAGCGGCATTATTACAGCAGTGCGCACTCCCGAAGGTAAAATGACCATAGCGCAGGTGGATGTTAAAAACGGAGAAAGCAAATACCTGTTACCGCTTAGTTATCAGCCTGTAGGTTACCTCACTGTACGAGGCGATACCGCTTATTTTTCGGCTACAACGGGCAGCAATGATAACCTTTACGCGCTAAGCATCCCCGACCAAAAACTGTTTAGCGTTGCACTGCCGGGAGGCGATACTAATATTGGCCATTACCAGGCGGCTGTTTCAAACAGCAAAATTACCTGGGTTCACTTTACAGTGAATGGTTTCCGCTTAAATGAAACGGATAGGGGAAACGCTAAGCTTAGCGAACTTGCAGATAAAACCCTATCTGTTGGTTTATCAAATTTCAATATCAGCGCTTTGCAAAAGGATAGCGCTACCAATTTGCTGGCATCGGTGGCGGATAAGCCTTTGCCTGTTAAAAATTACAGCAAGGCTTATAACCTGTTTAATTTCCATAGTCTGATTCCCGACATTAGCGACCCCAACTACCGCATCGCTTTACGGGGCGAAAACGTGCTGAATACTTTTCAATCCGAGCTATCATTCAACTACAATAATAACGAAGGGTACAAGCAATTCGGTTTTGACGCGGTATACGGGGCTTTGTATCCGTACATATCTGCCGGTGCCGATTATATTATCGACCGTCGCCGTTATTACAGGGGCAACAATGTGTACTGGACGGAAACCGACCTGCATGGCGGCTTACAAATACCTTTCAACTTTAGCGGAGGCAAGCAAATCACCGGTTTAAGTATTGGGAGTGATATTTACTTTACCAATACCAGTTACCGCAATGGCTATGGCAATTTAGATCGCAGATACGCTTATTTGAATAATTACATTAACTTTTCTACCCACATTCAGCAGGCGAGGAAGAATTTGTTTCCAAGATTTGGCCAGAGCTTTTCTTTCATTTATAAATCGGCCATTAACCTTAACGCAAACCAGTTTTTAGCATTAGGCACATTCTATTTCCCGGGTTTGAGCGCCAATCATAACCTGATCGTTACCGCGGCACACCAGGAAAAAGGGCAGAATAACGTGATCGGTTTTTCTAACAACTTTGCTTTTTCGCGCGGTTACGAAGCCGAAAATCTCTATAAGATGAATAAGGTAGGGGTAAACTATCATTTCCCGATAGCCTATCCCGATGCCGGTGTAGCTAACACGGTGTACCTGTTGCGCTTAAGGGGCAACGTGTTTTATGAGTATACGCATGCGTCTGACTTTTATGTAGATGGCAGGAAGTTTAAGGCTAATTTCCGTTCGGTTGGCGGCGCGGTATTTTTTGATACCAAGTTCTTTAACCAGGAATCTATCTCCTTCGGTATTCGCTACAGCCATTTATTGGATAGGGATTTATTTGGCGGCAGCGGCAGCAACCGTATTGAGTTGGTATTGCCGGTAAGTATATTTTAAATAACATCTCTATTAAAACTTCAATTTATTTTATAGTCACACTTTAAATTGTGGCTATTTTAAAAGTACAGTAAGTTGCTTAAAAAGAAAACAGGTCAGGTTTATATTGGCTATTGTTTATTAAAGCTTCAGCAATTACCTTTGCCGCCAATATGTTTCGCAGCTTTATAGCCATAACTTTAATTACCGCATTGCTTATAAGCAACTTCACCAGGTTGTTTGTGTATGCGGGTTATGAGCTAAACAAAAAGTACATAGCTGCCACGCTGTGCGAAAACCGCGATAAACCTCAGATGCATTGTAATGGCCGCTGTTACCTGGCCAAAAAAATCAAACAAGCAGAAGAGAAAGAAAAAAGCCAGGAGCGCGAATCGCAAAAGAACCATTTTCAGGAAGCTTTTGTGAACACCGGCACCCGGTTCAATTTCACTGCAAAACTATTGCAGGAAATTAATTCGCCTTACCTATCCGTTGCACTTCCGCAGCATGCAGCTACTATCTTTCAGCCTCCGCGGGCATAATCAGTTTCTCCCCATTATTTTTTGTTGATGCCGCATTAATTGCAGGCATTACTATGTGTTGGAATTTACCATACTGTGGTAATTCTCTGCACGCGTCTATTATTATTTCTTATTAAAAAATCATGAAACTGAATAAATACATCTTATTGGTAATTACCGCTATTACATCTGTTATATACACCTCTTGCAGCAAAAGCAACGATGCCGAACCAACTGTAAGCGGTACGGGTAAAGTACAACTGGAATTTGAGAATCTGGTAGGCGAGGAGCCATTGGTATTAAATACCGAAACCTATAAAAATGCCCACGGCGATAGCTACAACATCACCACCTTTAAATATTACGTAAGCAATATTTCATTGGTAAAGGAAGATGGTTCATCCTACAAAGTACCTGAAAGTTACCTGTTAATGGACGCTTCAGAACCGCAAAGCCGTTTTCAAACTTTAGAGGGCATCCCTGCGGGCGATTATAAAGCCATTAACTTTACTATAGGCGTGGATAGCGCGCGCAACTTTGCAGGTGCCCAAACCAACGCTTTAGATCCCGCTCATGGCATGTTTTGGGCATGGAGCAGCGGTTATATTTTTGTAAAGCTTGAGGGTACATCGCCGCAGTCGACAGCCAAAGGTAATACGTTAACTTTCCATATTGGCGGTGCAAAATCACCTACTAATACTATACGTACCGCTACCCAAACATTCGGAGGTAACTTGTTGCGTGTACGCGATAACAGTAAGCCAGAAGTGCATTTCGCTGTTAACGCGGCTACCATGTTCACCGGTAAGGCCGATGTTGATTTTGCCGCTTTAAACTTCACCATGGGCGGGGCTAATTCGGTAATTGTGGCCGATAATTACGCGAGTAGTTTTATTACTGTAGAACATATTCATAATTAGGCAGATGAACAGTAAATCAACAGTTATCATTATACTGCTTGTTTTAATTGCTGTTATCGCCTGCCGAAAAGGAAGTAATGATGCACCACAGCCTGACGATGTCAGGTTTGTGGCGCCATCAAATTTTCCACAGCCGGTTTACTCATTCGAGAACAACACCGTAACAAAAAGCGGCTTTGAACTGGGGCGTAAACTCTTTTTCGACAGTGGTTTATCCATCGATGGTTCGGTATCATGCGGCAGCTGTCACCAGCCTTTCGCGGCGTTTGCCAACCTTGATCATTCGGTTAGTCACGGTGTAGATAATTGCCTGGGCACGCGCAATACGCCGCCGCTGTTTAACCTGGTTTGGCAACAAGAGTTTATGTGGGATGGCGGTGTACGCAACATCGAGGTATCGCCGCTTAACGCCCTTACTAACTCTTGCGAAATGGCCAATACGCTAATCAATGTGGTTGATGTATTGAATAAAAGCAAGCAATACCCGGCGCTGTTCAATAAGGCATTCGGTACATCCACAGTTACGTCGCAATTAATGTTCAGGGCATTAACACAATTTATGTCGATGCTGGTTTCGGCTAATTCAAAGTACGATAAGCATATCCGTAAGGAAACAGGCGGCGACTTCAGCACAGACGAGGAAGCGGGTTACCAGTTGTTCATTCAAAAATGTTCGGTTTGTCACAAGGAACCTTTGTTTACCGATCTGTCGTATAGGTCTAATGGTCTTGACCTGTACAGTGAAGATCGTGGCCGCGACAGCATTACACAAAACGAGGCGGACAGAGGCAAGTTCCGTGTACCAACGCTAAGGAATATTGAAGTAACTATGCCATACATGCACGACGGCCGCTTTAATACGCTTACAAGGGTGCTGGAACATTACAATTCGGGCGTTAAGAATAATCCAAACCTGGATGCCGAATTAAAGAAGAATGGCGTATCGGGCATCCCGCTTACCCAAACCGAACAAACACAGATCATCGCATTTTTAAAAACATTAACAGATAATGATTTCATACACGACAAAAGGTTTGCCGAGCAATAAGTTTCGCTTTGCATTAGTGCTTTGCGCAAGCTTATTTTTAAACAGCATAACCGCAAAGGCCTGTGATATATGCGGTTGCTTTATGGGGATTACCCCTTATGATAACCAAAGTAGTATATCACTGATACACCGTTACCGCTCATTCAACGGTTACCTGGGGCAAAAGCACGCGTTCTTTCCGGCGGGTGCAAGTTTCTTTCCGGCAGGTGCTAACCGTAACGGGGTGATTACTAACCACGCGGGTAACCCAAGCGACTACGAAGTATACCGTGCTACTGAAATACGTGCCCGTTATTTTGCAGCCCGCAGGTTAGAGATCAACGCTATTGTGCCTTATGTATCTAATACCGAAAAATATAACGGTAACACCAGTACCCTTGCAGGTTTGGGCGACATTAATATTTACGCAGGCTATCATTTACTAAGAAAGCTGGACAGGAAGGTAATTAACCAGCGATTGATAGTTGGCCTGGGTATTAAATTGCCTACGGGTAAATACAATGCCGAAAACTTTGAGGGTATTAAATATAACACGCTTAGCCAAACCGGCACCGGCAGCACCGATGGTTTTGTGTATTTTAACTACATGGCCGGATACAAAAAAGCGGGTGTAAGTTTAAGCGGTACCTATAAAGTAAACGGCGAAAACGCCGACCGGGTAAGTATAGCTAACAGCACCACAGGTTACCTTAACCTGTTTTATAATGTGGGTATTACCAATACGGTAAAAATGGTGCCATCAGCGCAGCTGGCTTATGAATATTCGGGGGGTGAAAAATACCGTGGCGTGCGTACCGGCGAACACGTAATGAATAACCTGATGAGCGGTATAGGGGTGGATCTATTTGTGAAGAATATCACTTTCAACCTTGCGGTGCAAACTAAAGCCTGGGCCGCGGCCGATGATCATCCGCAGCCATCGGGCAGAGTGGTGATTGGTGTTACCTATAATTTTAACCAGTTGTATTATTTGCTGAATTAATTTTTACAAAGCAGAGAACCTGCTTTCCATACATCATGAATAATACCCGGAGCCATGTACAAATAGTACATGGCTTCATTTTTAAACATTGATCTTTTTGACAAAAAAGTCAGCTTTTGACGGCTAAACATCTATATTTATATATCTTATCATATTAATTATAAATGAATACAGTTATAGATCAGCAGGATACGAAAAAAGAAAAGATACTTGAGGCCGCGCATAGCCGGTTTCTACACTACGGTTATTCGAAAACTACGATGAACGAAATAGCCGGCGACCTTGCCATGTCGAAGGCTTTGTTGTACTATTATTTCCCTGATAAAAGCCAGCTATACGTGGAGGTAATGCGCAAACTGGCTAATGATTATATCTATTTGCTCGAAAAACGTTCAGGTACTTTTGTCAACTTGCAAGAGGCCTTCTTCTACCAGATCAATACCAAACACAACTTTGTAGCCAGGAACTATAACTTCTTCGATTTTTTCAGGATCAACGAGCAGAACCTGCCTGATATGATCTGGGATATATTAGCGCTCATTCATAAAAAAGAAGTAGAAATGCTGATGCTCAGTTTACAACAGGAAACAGATAGCGGCTCTATAAAACTCACCAAACACCCCGAAAACCTGATAGAGCTATTACTTGATGCCCTGCACGGGGTACGCATGTGCTCGTCTTCGCATAAAAAAGTGGCCTTTCCTGATAAGGAGCACCTCGAGGATATTCATCAGAAAAGATTATTGCTTGCCGAAATATTTATTAAAGGCTTAAGATAATTTATCATCGCAATGTCAGTTATAGGTAATATAATTGTTGTTTAAACAACTAAAATATTTTTTTTGTATATTTGACCATCATATTTAAATAGTCAGTAATTATAATTCAACATATAATTACTTTAAAGATACTTCTTTTGGTTAGAGGTGATTGTTTTAGAGTGATTGGCTCAGGCCGGGGTGGTTCCCGGCCTGAATTTTTTTATACCCATCTCAAATAACCGAAGTATCAATCTTGATATTTCCTTCCAATATTTTATGAATAGGGCATTTATCGGCAATATCAACCAGGCGGTCAATCTGCTCCTGTTTTAGTTCACCCCTAAACTGTAGTTTACGTTCTATCAGTGTACCATTGCCGGTTTTAAACATTTCCAGGTCAACGGTTATTTCATCAACCACCCACATTTTGCGTTCAATATACATGCGCAGCGTAATAGCAGTGCAACTGCCCAGGCTGGCCAGCAGTAAAGAAAATGGATCCATGCCGGTATCGGTACCGCCTTTGTCAGCAGGCTCATCAACTAATATGGTATGGTTGAGGCCGCTAACTGTAGTTTGGTATTGCGTACGGCCTATAACGGCTTTTGAGGTAAGTATTGATTCTTTGAATTCGTCCATTTTGTAAACTGTTAATTACGCTCAACACATAGTAATTGCTTTTGTGTGATGAGCCCGGTTTTTGATCTATAACTATCCGAAGAATAAATAAGCTACAAAAATGGCGGTAATTACACCGGCCAAATCGGCCAGCAAACCGGCGGGTATGGCATAGCGTGATTTTTTGATGCCCACAGAACCAAAATAAAGCGCTACAATATAAAAGGTAGTATCGGCCGAACCGTTGAATATACTTCCCAATCTGCCTGCAAAGCTGTCTACACCAAATGTCTTCATGGTATCAATCATCATGGCTTTTGAACCCGAGCCGCTTAACGGTTTCATGTAGGCGACAGGCATGGCGTCCACAAAACGGGTATCTGTTTTAAACTGAACAAATACCCACCTAACGCCATCGTTAATATAATCAAGCGCCCCGGAAGTGCGAAAAACGCTGATTGCAACAAGCATGGCCACCAGATAAGGAATAATCTTTAATGATGTCTCGATACCCCCTTTAGCACCTTCAATAAAAACATCAAATACATTTACCTTTTTACGGAGCGCACCTAAAATGAATATTACAGGAATAATGTATAACATTAGGTTACTGGCCACTTTTGATACCAGGCTGATATGCTCTTTATCCAAATAAGCAGTAAAATACCAAACCAACAGGCCAACAAATGAGGTAAGTCCGCCGAGCCATAAAAGGATAACCCTGTCAAACAAATTAATTCGCTGTTTAATAGCCACAGCAAGCATACCTACTAAGGTTGCTACATACGTAGCTATAATACAGGGTATAAATACATCAGTAGGATCGGCAGCGCCTAAAATAGCCCGCTGGGCAATAATGGTAACCGGCAATATTTGCAAGCCGGAAGTATGCAGCACCAAAAACATGATCTGCGCATTGGAGGCTGTTTCTTTGTCTTCATTAAGCTCCTGTAAACTGCCCATAGCCTTTAACCCAAGTGGTGTAGCGGCATTATCAAGCCCTAAAAGGTTAGCCGAAAAATTCATCATCATTTGCCCGGTGGCAGGGTGATTTTTAGGTACTCCCGGAAACAAACGCTGAAAAAAAGGCCCGACTATGCGTGAAAGAAAATTAATAGCACCTGCTTTTTCGCCGATGTTCATAATACCTAACCACAAAACCATAGTACCTAATAAAGGCAATGCTATATCCATCACCGATGATTTGGAAGAGTTAAACATTCCCTCAACCATCTGTTGAAATAT
Source organism: Mucilaginibacter sp. GW821-FHT07G05 (assembly GCF_059418565.1). Taxonomy (NCBI): domain Bacteria; kingdom Pseudomonadati; phylum Bacteroidota; class Sphingobacteriia; order Sphingobacteriales; family Sphingobacteriaceae; genus Mucilaginibacter; species Mucilaginibacter sp. GW821-FHT07G05. The sequence goes on from NZ_JBWKQC010000001.1 coordinate 388,584, forward strand.
CTCTGTATCGCCTAAAAAAATGAGTTTAATAAGCCCCACTACAAAGGCTATAACAAAAAACGCGATCCAGATGTAATTGAGGGCCATATTTGAGAGTTGTTCAGGATTTGAAGATAATTGTTTTTTACTGATAAATCATAATCATAACTTCAAAGTGCCTAAAGCACACACCTATTAATTCAGCGTAACATCATTTTTAATACCTACCTGCACGGCAATGCAAGGCAAATTCATAACTTAGCTTTATATATAATACTACTATGCCTAAAATAGAACTTTCACGTGTACATGGCGATTTCGGTTTTGAAGCACGTGACGAATACGGACACTCCGTAAACATGGATAGCAGCCCCGAAAGCGGTGGCGAAAATTTTGGTGTACGCCCTATGCAAATGCTTTTAATGGGTATTGGCGGCTGCTCGGCCATTGATGTGATCAGCATATTGAAGAAACAACGCCAGGATATTAAAGATTATAAAATGGTTATCAACGGCAACCGCGAAGCGGGCAAAGAGCCTTCGTTATGGCAAAACGTTGATATCGAGTTTCATTTATATGGCGATATCGACGAAGACAAAGCCAAACGTGCCGCCGAATTATCTATCAATAAATACTGTTCGGTAGCTGCGACTTTAGAAAAAGCCGGTGCCGAAATTAAATGGCAGGTATTCATCCACCCGGCCGAATAATTCTTTACTACCGAAAAAAGAATTTCATCGATGAGCAATCATGTCCCTATACCTACGCTGCATTTGTTCCCGGTATTGGATGGATTGCTCATTGATCTTTTAAAATCGTTAACCGACGAAGAATGGCGCAAACCTACCATTGCCAAATTATGGACGGTAAAAGATATCGCCGCCCACTTGCTCGACGGTAACCTGCGTGTAATATCATCTGCACATCAATACAGCGGCAAACCTCCGCAAAATATCAATTCGTACCGCGACCTCGTAAATTACCTCAACCACCTGAACGCTGTTTTTGTAGAAGCGATGGATAGGGTAAGTCCGCAACAGTTGATAAGCATGCTGGCTGATACCGGCGAACAATACACATCTTACTTTGCATCGCTTGATCCATTTGCGTCTGCGCAATACGCGGTGAGCTGGGCAGGAGAGGAGCAATCAACTAACTGGTTTCATACAGCACGCGAGTATACCGAAAAGTGGCACCATCAGCAACAGATCCGTCATTCGGTAAATAAACCCGGCATTATTACTCCGGAGCTATTTTACCCTTGTATGGATACCTTTATGCGCGGCATCCCGTACAATTACCGCGAGGTTGAGGCCGATGCGGGAACCACTATAGCCATCACCATAAGTACCGAAGCAGGCGGGACATGGTACCTGCAAAAGGCAATCGACAATTGGCAACTCATCAAACAAACTGCAACCACACCCGATGCATCTGTTACTATTGATCCGGATACTGCCTGGCAGTTCTTCACCAAAGGTATCACACCAGCAGTAGCAGAGGGGAAAGCGATTATTACGGGCGATTCTTCGCTTACAAAAAACATCTTTAGTACTCTTTCGGTAATGGCTTAACTTCACGGTTTTGTGAAAAAGTGTAACCAAATCTCGCATAAATGATACAAACTGTATATTATTAAGTGCATAATTATGTATGTGTTTGACTATTGAGATTGATTGTTCAAATTAATATTACCAATCTTGCAATTGCCATACTTACACACTGCAATACAGTACATTAATGTTAAATTATGTTAAACTATTGGAGCTGTACTTAACTATAAACTCATCTGCGGCGAAATTCAATAAGGGTTACGTGGCATTAATGTTGCCTTTGGCTGTATAGCTTTCACTATATACGAAAGCATATATCAAACATTAATAATATGAAACCAAATTTTAAAAAAGCCTCACTAATACTCACCGGTATTTTGATGGGTGGTAAACTTTTCGCGCAAACAGCCGATACAACAAATAATTCTTCAAACTATGTTCAGCCATTCTCGGGCGGCGGTTCTTTTCGTACATGGTCGATAGGTGTACATGGTGGTATGTTGTCACCTTATACCATTTTCGGTAACATGAACAACCAGGATTTTAAAAGTCCGCACGAGCAAATTGGCTATGGTGCTTATGTAAAAAAACAAATACTTCATTCATTCGGTATACAGGCCGATTTCTTCAGGGGTAAATTAGAAGGTGCCGTTGGTCAAACCAATCCATTAGGCAATACCCCTACAAGCTTTAAAACAGATCTTAACTGGTCGGCGGCTTTAAGTGGTAACTTTACGTTAGCAAATATCAACTGGAGACACAAACAGGGCTTTATACAACCTTACCTGAGTTTAGGTGGTGGTGTGTTAGCATACAGACCATCAGTAACACTTGCCGATGGTACTTCAGAAAGAGCAGGATCAGATCTTCGTGAGTTCTTTATCCCGGTAGGTGCCGGTTTCAAAATCAACCTGGGTTCGGCAGTTAACCTTGATTTAGGTTACCAGGTAAATTTTGTTAACGCCAACAATGTTGACGGTTACAAATACGGCCTTACTAACGATAAATTCTCTTACGCTCACGTAGGTTTGGAATTTGCCCTGGGTAAATCATCAAAGCCACAATTGGCAACACATAACCCGGTAAACTCAATGCGTACCGAATACCTGTGGGAAGCACAAAGGTTACAATCACAAGTTGACGCGCAGAAAGCAGAAAATCAAAAATTACGTTCTGATTTAGATGCTACCAACGCCAACCTGTCAAAACTGACTACCGATAGCGATGGCGATGGTGTGGTTGACGTAAACGATAAATGCCCTAACACACCGGCCGGTACTAAGGTTGATGGTTCAGGTTGCCCGTTAGCTAAGCCAGAAGTGAAGGTTTATGTAACTGAAGAAGACAAACGTGTAGTAAAAGAGGCTATCAAAAATCTTGAATTTGATTTAGGTAAAGCAACTATACGCCCTACATCTTTCCCAAGTTTAGATAAAGTAGCTCAATTATTGGTTGACAAAAACTTTAGTCTGAAACTTGCCGGTCACACAGATAACACCGGTTCAGCAGATTTGAACTTAAGGTTATCGAAAGACCGTGCCGAATCAATTAAATCTTACTTAGTAAGCAAAGGTGCAAACGCATCACGTATAGAAGCTACAGGTTATGGTAAAACCCAACCGATAGCCACTAATAAAACAGCTGCCGGTCGTCAGCAAAACCGCCGTGTAGAGTTTACTCTATATTAATAGCCGAAACAGTTTAGATAAACAATCAGGAAACGATCTGCTCCATGCCGGGAGCGGATCGTTTCTGTTTTATGTGTAGGAAGGGCGACCTATATATTTAATTTATTGTATCACCATTAACCAATTCAACGTCTTGTTATATTAGGATCGCAAAATTTGATCTTTCAACTTAACAACATGAACAATTTATTGAATATAGGTGCCGAAGCATTACGAAAAGCCGCATTGAACCAGGAGGCAAAAGATTTTTTATTGGGTAACGAATTACTTTTCAAAACAGTTAAAAAAGCTGCCAACCGTTATATAGGCGGCGAAACCTTAGACGAAACCATTGCAAAAGTAATTGCGGAGAATAAAAATGGTTTTAAATGCTCCATGGAATACATGGGTGAAAATATAAAAACTGAAGTTGAAGCTAATGAAGCAACAACCGAATTTATTACGATATGCCACCAAATTATCAATCAAAACCTGTACAGCACCGTATCGCTCGATCTGTCGCATATAGGTTTAGGCATCTCACGCGATTGTGCTTACATAATTTAAATCAAATATGCGAGGCAGCTGCGGCCGGAAATATTGAAGTAATTATTAGTGCCGAAGGTACCAACCAAACAGATAACATCATAAGCGTATATCAGCAAGCCGCAAAACAACACACCAATTTATCAATAACCTTACAAGCCTACTTGTACCGGTCGGTTGATGATTTAGAAGAGTTGCTAAACATTCCCGGAAGAATAAGAATAGTTAAGGGTGCTTTTGAAACTGAAAAAGGCCTTTCAATACTAAGAGGAGCGGAGTTAGACAGCGTTTATTTAGGATATGTTGACAGGTTACTGGCTGCCAAGCATAAATGCTCGATAGCTACGCATCATCATGAAATTCAACAGGAAGCAAAAAAATTGATCAGCAACCATCAGGCAGATAAAAACCTGTACGAATTTGAAAGCCTTTACGGTATACAAACACCACAGTTAACCGCATTAAAAAATGCAGGCCATCCCGCCAAAATGTATTTTGTTTATGGGAAAGAATGGTACCTATATCTATGCAACCGGATTGCAGAATATCCTATGAATTTATTTCAGGCATTGGCAGATATTGTTGAATGATGTACTAACGGCTTTCTCATCATTGTGATTATTGAGATGCATGCATATATTAAATAAGTAAGCCGCTTATGCCCGGTTTTACTTATCAATGAAAGAAGTTATCTCGCAATTTGAGATAGCTTCTTTTAATTTATATATCCATGAGTTCACTCTGCTTATTCGGCATAATTCAGGTTAATTGTTTTAGCAGCCATAAATATTGACAATATTATGACCAATTGTGCGTTTTAGCACATGTAAACTCGTTTACCCATTGTTATTTTTGCGCAACGCATGAGACTTATCATCATATTCTTACTATCACTGTGCCAGCTATCGCTAAACGCGCATGATATTCACCATAAGGTTGCCAGCAGCCAAAGGGTAAGTCGCGTTCAGGCAAATAGCAAAAATAATAATGCTACCTACAACAGTGTTGGCAATTTAAGTGAGCAAAACGAATACGTTATCGATATTGAAGATGATGATAATAACGATAACGCCTCGCTCAGAAAATACCTGGTACCGGTTAAATCTCCTTTTGTATTTTTTCAATCGCTGCTCTTTTTAAGTGAAGATCAGTTTGTATATAACAACCCGTTATATCATAGCAAGTCATCAACCCCCACCTCATACAGGTATATTACCCTACGGTCTTTAAGAATCTGAGCATAACAATGCATCAGTTTTCACATGTTGTACGGTCATCGTACTGCTTTCGTGTGTACACGCAATATCTTTTACAATTAGCAATCCGGGTTATCTGGTGCTGCAACTGATGCTTTTTTAACAATCCCCACTGGCCCTTGGCGGCCCGCTATCTAATCAAATTAATATTTTTTATAATACAATGAAGAGGAATGTAATGTTCGTTGCCTTGTGTGTTTTGTTATACAACATCACAGGCTGTGCGTCAAACCAAGAAGAAAAAACCGAAGAAACCAGTACGTACACTGCAACAAGTCCGTTAAAAATTGATACCTCTTTTACTAAAGAGTACGTGTCGCAGATAAAATCGGTACGCAATATTGAAGTGCGTGCACAGGAGAAAGGTTATCTGCAAAAAATTTACGTAGATGAAGGCCAGGTTGTAAAAGCCGGTCAGCCGCTTTTCAGGATCATGCCGCAGGCTTTCGAGGCCGAACTGCAAAAGGCCGAAGCCGAAACCCGTTCGGCACAAATAGAAGTGCAGAATACCAAAACCCTGCTCGATAAAAATATCGTATCAAAAAACGAATACCTGCTGGCCGAGGCTAAACTTGACCAGGCAAAAGCCGAAACCAAACTGGCTAAAATGCACCTGGCATTCACCGAGATAAAAGCGCCGTTTGATGGTATGATTGACCGCATTCCTTTAAAATTAGGAAGCCTGATAGATGAAGGCGAACTGCTTACCAGCCTTTCAGATAACAGCCAGATGTTCGCGTACTTCAACGTATCTGAACCTGAATATTTGAACTACGAAACCAATGTTAAAGACCGTGGCGACAAAAAAGTAGGCCTGCTTTTAGCCAACGGCGAACCGTTTAAATATAAAGGCGATGTAGAAACTGTTGAAAGCGAATTTGATAACGAAACAGGAAATATCGCTTTCAGAGCAAGGTTCAATAACCCTGATAAATTGCTAAGAAACGGCGAAACCGGTAAGGTATTAATGACAGTTCCGCTTAAAAACGCGCTGATCATTCCGCAAAAAGCCACTTATGAGGTGCAGGATAAAATGTACGTATTTGTAGTTGATCATAACAATGTAGTGAGATCGACCATGATTGAGATTGCCGCACGCATGCCAGATTTGTTCGTGGTTAGATCCGGTATTTCGGCAAATGACAAGATTTTGCTTGAAGGGGTACAAAAGGTACGTGATAATGATAAGATCAAGTATGAATTTAAGAAACCGCAGGAGGTTATCTCTCAGTTAAAGTTAAAAGCGGAATAATCATTCATTCTAATAAACACTAATTCAATGTTTAATAAATTTATTCAAAGGCCGGTCCTGTCGATTGTAATATCGCTCATGATCGTCTTTTTGGGTGTGCTGGCAATAACAACATTGCCTGTAACCCAGTTTCCATCCATTTCGCCGCCAAAGGTGAACGTAACAGCCGATTATCCGGGCGCGAATGGCGAGTTGATGATCAAAGCCGTAGTTATTCCGCTGGAAAGGGCCTTAAACGGTGTTCCGGGGATGAAGTACATGACATCAGATGCCGGTAACGATGGTGAAGCTTCTATACAGGTTATTTTTAACCTTGGTACCGATCCTAACCAGGCGGCCCTCAACGTGCAAAACCGTGTGGCCTCCGTAGTAAACAAACTGCCGCCTTTGGTAGTGCGTGAGGGGGTAAAGATCACCCGTGAAGAATCGAACATGTTGATGTACGTGAACTTGTACAGTAAAGACCCGAATATGGATCAGAAATTCCTTTACAACTTTGCGGATATCAATATCCTTTCGGAATTAAAAAGGGTGAACGGTGTAGGTTTCGCGGATATTTTAGGTAACCGTGATTACGCCATGCGGATCTGGTTAAAACCCGATCGTATGCTGGCCTACAAGATCTCTGCCGATGAGGTGATGGAGGCATTAGCTTCGCAAAGTTTGGAGGCGTCTCCGGGTAAAACAGGTGAAAGTTCGGGTAAAAGATCACAGGCTTTTGAGTATGTGTTAAAATATTCGGGCAGGTTTACTACCAAAGAGCAATATGAGAATGTGGCTTTAAGAGCCAATGCCAATGGCGAAATACTGCGATTGAAAGATGTAGCCGATGTAGAGTTTGGCAGCTCGATGTACGATATCTATTCAAACCTGAATGGTAAGGCATCTGCGGCTATCGTACTAAAACAATCGTACGGTAGTAACGCGAGCCAGGTTATTAAGGATGTGAAGGCGAAGATGGAAGAGATCAAGAAGAATTCTTTTCCAAAGGGGATTGACTATGAGATCAGCTACGACGTTTCTAAATTCCTGGATGCCTCTATAGAAAAGGTAATTCACACCCTGGTAGAAGCCTTTATATTGGTGGGCCTGGTGGTATTCCTTTTCCTGGGCGACTGGCGTTCTACCATAATACCGGCAATGGCCGTGCCTGTATCGCTGATAGGTACATTCGTGTTCATGCAGTTCTTCGGTATTACGTTGAACCTCATTACGCTCTTCGCATTAGTACTTGCGATAGGTGTGGTAGTGGATGATGCCATTGTGGTAATTGAGGCGGTGCATGCTAAAATGGAAGAAGAACATCTATCTCCGTTAAAGGCAACGCAAAAAGCCATGCATGAAATTGCAGGTGCTATTATCGCTATTACCTTCTTAATGGCGGCTGTATTTGTTCCGGTGGCGTTCATGTCGGGGCCGGTGGGTATTTTCTACAGGCAGTTCTCTATCACTATGGCAACGGCCATTGTGCTTTCGGGTATAGTAGCGTTAACGCTTACGCCTGCATTGTGCGCCATGATATTGAAAAACACGCATGGTAAACCGAAGAAGAAAACCCCTGTAAACCGCTTTTTGGATGGTTTTAATAATAAGTTCAACAAAACGCAAGGTAAATACCAAAGTGTGCTTGGGCGTATTGTAAGCCGCAGGGCGGTAACGTTTATTACGCTCATCGCTTTCTGTGCCGGGATCTATGTGCTCAATAACTCCGTTCCGTCGGGCTTTATCCCGAATGAAGATCAGGGTATGTTTTACGCTATTATTCAAACGCCTCCGGGTTCATCTTTAGAGCGCACCAATGATATTGCCGAGAAACTGCAAAAAATAGCCGAAAAGGTTGACGGTGTACAATCAGTATCAGCTTTGGCCGGTTACGAAATTCTTACTGAAGGTACGGGTTCAAACTCCGGAACTTGTTTGATCAACCTAAAAGACTGGAGCGACCGTAAACATTCGGTTCAGGAAATTATTACCGAGCTTGAAGAGAAATCAAAGGACATTCCGGGAGCTAATATTGAATTCTTCCAGCCGCCGGCAGTACCGGGTTACGGTGCCGCGGGTGGTTTTGAGCTGCGTTTACTGGATAAATCGGGCTCGGGAGATTACAAGAAAATGGAAGCTGTGAATAACGATTTTGTGAAGGAGCTGAGCAAACGCAAAGAGCTTTCATCGGTATTCAGTTTCTACAGTGCCAGTTTCCCGCAGTTTATGCTTAAGGTAGATAACGATTTGGCGCAACAGAAAGGTATCACTATTGATAATGCCATGAACACGCTATCCACGTTAGTGGGTAGTAACTACGAGATCAGCTTTATCAAGTTCGGTATCAACTACAAGGTAATTGTACAGGCGGGGCCGCAATACCGCGCGCAGCCGGATGATATTTTGAAGCTGTACGTGAAGAATAACCGAGACGAAATGGTGCCGTATTCCGATTTTATGAAACTGGAAAAAGTATACGGTTTGTCCGAAATTACGCGGCATAACATGTACAACTCATCCGAGATCAGCGGATCATCCGCGCCGGGTTACAGCAGCGGTACAGCCATTAAGGTAATACAGGAAGTGGCCGATAAAACCCTGCCGAGAGGATTTGGTATTGGCTGGGCAGGTATCTCTGCCGATGAGGTTGCGCAGGGTAACCAGGCCGTTTATATCTTCCTGATCTGTTTAGGGTTCGTTTACCTCATTCTTGCCGCGCAATACGAAAGCTTTATCCTGCCGCTATCGGTGATCCTATCTTTGCCCGCGGGTATTTTCGGTGCCTTTTTATTGCTAAAAATAACAGGTTTGGAAAACAACATTTACGCGCAGGTGGCCATGGTAATGCTCATTGGTTTGCTGGGTAAAAACGCGGTACTGATAGTAGAGTTTGCCGTGCAAAGGCATGCCGCCGGTAAATCGGTATTGGAGGCCGCCATGGAAGGTTCAAAAGCAAGGTTCAGACCTATTTTGATGACATCGTTCGCATTCATTGCCGGTTTGATACCGCTGGTATTCGCATCCGGACCGGGTAAGGTAGGTAACCGAACTATTGGTACAGCCGCCGCCGGTGGTATGCTTTTAGGTACCATTTGCGGTGTATTTGTTATACCGGGCTTATACTACATATTCGGTCGTATTGCAGAACGACGCAAACTTGTGAAAGATGAAGATGAGAATCCTTTAACCGAAGAAATTGATAACAACAATGTATAAGTTAAATAGATATAAAGGTATTGCTGTGGCCGGTGTTTGCCTGGCCATAGCAAGCTGTAAGGTTCCGGCTATTACGCAACTGCCCGAAAGCAAGTCGTTGCCGGGAGCATACAACGCCAATAGTACCGATACCACCAATACAGGAGCAGTACAATGGCGCAGTTTTTTTACTGATAATAACCTGATCAGCCTGATAGATACCGCGCTGAAAAACAACCAGGAGTTGCTCACCACCTTGCAGGAGATACAAATTGCCAGGAACGATATTGGTTTAAGGCAGGGACAGTTATTACCAAAAGTTGGCTTAAGGGCAGGAGCAGGGCTTGAAAAAGCAGGTCGCTACACCAGCCAGGGTGCAGGTGATGCTTCTACAGATATCACGCCCGGAAGGGAAGTACCTGATCCGCTGCCGGATTATACCCTGGGCGCTTATGCCGATTGGGAGGTAGATATCTGGAAGAAATTGCGTAACGCTAAAAAAGCGGCGGTTACCCGGTATTTATCAAGTGTAGAGGGCAAAAACTTTGTGCTCACCAACCTGATAGCCGAAATTGCCAATGCCTATTATGAGCTGCAATCGTTAGATAGTCAGCTGGCTATCGTAAGGCAAAGTATCGCAGTACAAAAGAACGCGCTGGAGATTGTAAAGGTACAAAAGGATGCAGCACGTGTAACCGAATTGGCGGTTCAAAAATTCCAGGCAGAAGTACTAAGTTCCGAAGGATTGGAATTTGAAACATTGCAAAAGATCAGGGAAACAGAAAACGACTTAAACCTGCTTTTGGGCCGTTATCCGCAGGAGATAGTACGCACTAAGGATGCTTTTCTGAACTTGACACCGGCGGCTGTGCATTCGGGTATCCCATCGCAGCTGTTGGCTAACCGCCCGGACGTTAAACAGGCCGAGCTTGATTTGGTAGCTGCTAAGCTGGATGTAAAGGTTGCCCGTGCAGAGTTTTATCCATCGATCAGTATATCTGCGGCATTGGGTTTTCAGGCTTTTAAACCGAGTTACTTGTTCAGGTATCCTGAATCACTGATCTATTCGCTGGCAGGTGATATTGCCGGTCCGCTGATTAACAAAGCGGCCATTAAAGCCGAATTTAATAGCGCCAATGCAAGACAGTTACAGGCTATGTATAACTACCAAAGGGTGATATTGAACGCCTATATTGAAGTAAATACACAGCTCTATGCAATTGACAACCTGGAGAAACGCTACAGCCTGAAATCGCAGGAAGCCGATGCGCTTACGAGGTCGGTAGATATTTCGAACGCGCTATTTAAATCGGCACGGGCCGATTATTTTGAGGTATTGATGACCCAAAGAGACGCGTTGGCTACCAGGCTGGAATTGGTAGAAACCAAAAAAGCGCAGCTTACAGCGGTAACCAATGTGTACCGCAATTTAGGCGGTGGCTGGAGATAAATAGTAATAAATACCCCTATTAATAATAAGAGGCTGCCCCTGAAAAGGTAGCCTTTTTTTGTTTTTATATAAATGATGAAATTTGTATATAGTTCACTGTAGCAGGTGCTTATGCGCTCAATTTTTATTTACTATGTTTAACTACCACGTAAATGCGCGCTCTTAAATCAGGATTGATTTAACTAAAATGATATTAAATATTTTTTTCATAGGGTTTATATAGTAATTACATAACTTATAAAACTTTACTGTATCACACCGTAATCATGACCAATAAAAAACCTTCTGTATCAGTTATTTGCAAGGCAGTTTATTGCACTGCTGGAAGTGGTTTTACGCTATTGGTTATTGGAATAACAACATGCATTTTACTGCTGGGTGTTACTACTGTTAAAGCCCAAACCGATGCCGATTTTAATTTTAAACCGGCAGCCCCAACAAACATTGCTGCTTATAAGGCAGATGAAGCATTGCGCTTAAAGAGCGAGTATGAAGCCCTGCTTGGCGAAAATGAATCACTCAATCAGCAAATAGAGAAACTTAACGACCTAATTAAAGAGCAGGGATTAGAAATTAAACTGATGTACATCAGGGAGCAAATTGAGTTGAAGCGTTTCGGTTTTTTTCAAGATGGAAAAGTACTTGAACCTTATCAGGATTTGGCCGAGGTAAAAACTGATGGCGCCGGAAAGATCAACAAGATCATCATAACTGTTAGCTATAACAGAAGTTCAGATGAAAAAATCAAGGTTTTTTTGGCCGATACAACATTCATAAAAAACCATCCCGTTACCTACAGCTTTTTGGAAAGTGGCTTTTTAGAGTATCATGATGAATCTTCCAGTATTACGGCACTCTCCATAAAACCGGTTAAATTCCCTTTCCTTATAACTGCTAAAGGCACACTTGAACAACGTAAGCGATACAATGAAAGCCTGTTCTATTTTTTGTTAGCCGCTGATAAAGAAATAAAACCGGGTATGCTCTCCAGCTACATGACGGTAGAAAAGCAACGTGTGCCCTCGGGTAACCTGGAGGAAATTATTGCATTAAGAGAAAAATTTATAATTCAATTTAAGGCCTGGTATGATAAGCAAAAGAAAGATTAGATACACACTTTTCGCATGGATAGCAGCTATGTTATTCACCTTGATGAACGTGCCGCAAGCCGTGGCGCAAAAGGCTGATAGCGCTAAGGCTTTGGTTGACGATATAATGGGCAAAATAGATCAGGAAAAAGACAGCAGTCTGGTATCAATGCCCGAACTAACGCACAATGCCCATAGCGATTCCCTTTTACTTGATCAATATGTGAAGGTGCGCGTTTACCATATGAAACACGAGATGAGTGCGTATCATTTACAGTATATTACCAGTATCGTTATTTTCATAATGGTGATCGTTATTGTGGTGTTAGGGTTGATCCTGTCGTACAAGCAGTTTACGCTCACCGAGCGAATGATGACCAAATCGATAAAGATCCATAAGCAAACTGTTGGTGAAACCGCCCAGCAACCCGGCTTTTCCGATTCTACTTTTGAAGTAAGCAAGGATGGGCTTAAGATAAATACCGCTGTAATTGGCCTTATGATCTTGGTATTGTCGCTGGTGTTCTTTTTCCTGTACCTAAAATTTGTGTACCCCATAGATATACATCAGTGATAATTATGAAATGGCTGATTGAAGCTTACAAAAGCTAATATTTTCGTATAAAATACTAAGCCGCCTTACAAATAATTATAAGGCGGCTTATTATTTATTATGGACGATCAACCCCGAAACTATTTCGTGATAGCCGCTGATCTGTCCATCTTGATTTTTAAATATTTGCGTATCGGGATATCCAAAAATATCATCACCACATAAGCTAAACCGATCAGTAATATTGTACCGATAGCCATAACGTATATCATTTCGTTTAGGGTAGGTTTTAGCTTTTCTACATAACTCATAAACAGCCATATGAACGGGTAATGCACCATATAAAGCGGGTAGGAGATATCTCCGGAAAACTTACAAAGTTTTACCAATTTGGGTGCTAAATATGCCCCTGCGCCAAGCGCGATCAGGAAAGGGAAATAAAATATGATAACAGCAGAATCAACTATAAAATTAAACTTATCATTAAACGGAATAATAAATGCAGCCAGCAACATAATGCTTATGGTTATAAACCCAATACGCGATTTAATGATCCAGTTTGAACGGTACACCAGTATACCCGCAATAAAAGAATAGAGTACCCGTATGGCTCCGCCCGAGATATTATCACCGCCCCAGCCTACGCTCAGGTTTTTTGATACAACGGCCTCGTAACACAAGGCTATCGCGGCAATGAACAGTACAACCCAGGTGATCTTATTACGCATCCGCACCAATACTAACGCGTATACCACATTGGCTATATATTCCCAAAATAACGACCATGTAGGCGGATTTAGGTGAAACAGGTTAAAATAACGCTCATGCACAAGCGGATAAGGCACCATTAAACACGAAGCAACAAACATTAAAAAAGTCTTGTCGGAATAGGTACTGTAAAGGTTACTAAGCGGATCAAAAACAAAGGCAATTAAGCCAATTATCGACCCAATAATTACCAATGGATGTAAACGGATCAATCGTAATTTCAGAAAGGTAGCTAACCCGATGCTTTTCAGTTTTTGATCGTAAGCGTAGGCAATTACAAAACCCGACAGGCAAAAGAAAAAGTCGACAGCAAGGTAAGCATGAGCGATAAAGCTTTTGGTATAATCGGGTACGGCTATTTCCATAAAGTGGAAGATCACCACGGCTATGGCCGCTACTCCTCTCAGGCCATCTAAAATTTCGAAATGTTGTTTTGTTTTAAGAAGGGGAGATTGAATTGTTGTTTCGTGCATTTTTATATAATTGGTTTTAAATAGCTTTACAGCAAGGCATGTCACATACAGCGCTCCAAAGATGCTTTTTAAAATTTAGTTTAATCAATCATAACGTATCATTATTTCGAGCATTTCTCTCAAATAGTTAAATGCAGCTGCTTAATCTTCAAATAAATAACCACTGTAGGCTAAGCCTGTGGCTACACTTTTAAAGTTATCACCCGAATTAAGGTTAACATGCGGAAACCTGTTTTTGAAAAGTTTTTGAATGCTGCCTACCATTGAAGTACCGCCCGTTAAAAACAGGCTATCAATGTTTTGTGGTTCAATATTGTTTTGCACCATAAACTCTTCGAGGCAATTCGCAATCCGGTCCACATCTTTTGCAATTACCTGCCCGTAATCAGCCAAAGATATTTCCTCATCAATAGCTATATCCATTTTATGATAACTGAATTGGGCCGCCTCCGCGCTTGTGAGGGTGATCTTTGTTTTTTCGATGGATTGGAATACCGAATAACCCAGGTTGTTTTCAATGAGCGTGATCAGGTTCTTAAACAGCCTGTCTTTGCCCGAAAAATAATAGTAATCTTCAATGTCCTTTTGGATACGCAAGCCGTTGAAGAAGTTCATCCGTTCCCACGAACAAATATTTGCAAACAGCGATTTCGGCACGGTCAATACCTTACCGGGTGTAGCTTCATATTGGGTGTACTTACCAAAGTAGGGCGTTCCTTTCTCCCACATAAACGCGGAATCAAAACTATCGCCGCCTACGTAAATCCCGCTATTGGCCATCATATCGTTCTTCCGGTCTTTACTGCCAACCTTTTCTGGATCGAGCACTAAATAAGTAAAATCGGTAGTACCTCCGCCCAAATCGGCAACCAATACATTCTCTTTTTTCACCAGGCTCTTTTCATAAGCGAAGGCCGCGCCGATAGGTTCAAACTGAAAACGAACATTTGCAAAACCGGCAAGCTCGGCCGCTTTGCGTAAACGGGTTTGGGCCAGTGTGTCTTTTTGCACATCATCGTCGTCGAAAAAAACGGGACGACCGATGATCGCTTTTTGGCAATCCTGACCAATCAATTTATCTGCACGGGTTTTCAGCTCCTTTAAAATGATAGCCACGAGGTCTGACGCGTTGTAGCGTTTATTGTGGATACGGGTTTCTGTAAAGCTGCTTCTTGACAGTACTTGTTTAACCGATTTAATGAAGCGACCTTTCATATCGTCGTTTAGATAAGCCGATATCGCTTCTTCGCCTACAACATAACCCGCGCCTTGTTGATGATAAAAATAAATAAGCGACGGTATAATAATGGTGCTATGGATCTCTTTTGTGTCTTCATTATAAATAGCCAGGGCCGAATTGGTTGTTCCAAAATCAATTCCGTATAAAAAGTTATTCATAGCAAGGATTAAAACAGTGAAAAATTTAAAAGGGCGACGAAAATATGGAAAAATTGCCTGTGAACGAAACGATAATTAACTTTTAGCGAAAATTGCATCCACTTAATATTACTAAATATTATATTAGGAAGTATATTGCTAAATTTGCAGGAATGACAGACCTTAACGAGTATGAATGCGAAATGCTTGACACCCTGCTGGAAGCCTTCGGGATTCCGGACAGCCTGACGCGTTTACAATTACTTGAACTTTTTGATCAGGACGAGGCCGCGGCCTTTGCCATGGTTAAGGCGCTAACCAGGGAAGGTTTTATAGCCGAATCGGGCAAGCATGGCGATTATGAACTGCCTGAAAAACTTATTCTGAAACCCAAAGGTGAAAAGTTTCTTAAAGAAGGCGGCTTCACCAAGTGGTATCAGTTAGAGCAGCAAAAGGGTGTTGAGGTTGGCGGTACACTGGCCAAGTTGCAACAGCAAAACATGAAGCTGCAAAACGAAAAGCTATCCAATCAAACACAGATAGGTAACCTTGAAAAAATGGTTAATACACTAAAGGTACGCCAGTACATACTGTGTATATTAATAGTTGTAGCACTGATAATTGGATACTTTATAGGTTCATTCAGTAAAGGCTAATCTGCATTTATACCAGCTGCCTCTATTGCCTTAAGAATAGTATTCTACTATCTTAACTAAGTTCATTCCATCCGGAATTTTAAATTCATTCACTCAGTATATGTTCTAAAATGTGATATCCGTCAGTTTTTAGCGGCTACCGTCATCATTTAAAACATGGTAATTGCGGGGCATTTTTGTAGTAGAAATTTTATCCATGATAGATACTATTACAAAAACAAGCTGTTACCATTGCGGTAACGACTGCAACGCCAATACTTATCATATAGATGAAAAGCAGTTTTGCTGCGCCGGGTGCAAAGGCGTTTATCAGATATTGTCGCAAAGCGGCCTGTGCAGTTACTACAACTTTAACGATCATCCGGGTGCCAACCGTGCAAGTCTTGATAAGCGTTTTGAATATTTGGATGATCCTGCCATTATAGGCGACCTTATTGATTATACCGACGGTCAGGTCACCATTATCACCTTTTATATACCGCATATTCATTGCAGTTCGTGCATCTGGCTGCTGGAGCAACTTAACCGTATCAATCCGGCGATCTACCACAGCCGGATTGATTTTCTGAAAAAGCAGGTTAACATTCGTTTCACCAATGCTGAAATTTCTTTAAGGCAAGTTGTTGAACTACTGTTTGATATTGGTTACGAGCCATTGATCAGCCTACAGGATATTGTTAAAAAACAACATACCGGGCAGAGCGATAAACTGGTGCAGAAAATTGCCGTGGCAGGTTTTTGCTTCGGCAACGTAATGCTGTTAAGCTTTCCCGAATACCTGGGTTTATCTGAATATGAGCATTCATTTAAGCAACTTTTCGGCTGGTTAAATATATTGTTTGCATTACCGGTTACTCTTTATAGCGGCGCCGAATATTTTACATCGGCTTATACAAGCCTGCGTAACAAGGTTTTAAATATTGATTTTCCGCTGGCTTTGGGTATCGCGGTGCTTTTTATACGCACCGTAGCAGAGATACTTACCAAACAAGGCGCGGGTTTTGCCGATACGCTTTGCGGCCTGGTGTTTTTTCTGTTGGTTGGCAAGTTTGTGCAACGTAAAACCTATTACCATATTTCGTTCGAGCGCGATTACCGTTCGTTTTTCCCGGTGGCTGTGCAAGTGATAGAGGATGGTGTTGAGAAACCGGTGCAGCTTTCTAATATTGAAATTGGCCAACGGATCCGTATCCGTCACAACGAAATTATACCTGCCGATGCGATTTTGCTGAAAGGGAATGCACGCATTGATTTCAGCTTTGTAACCGGCGAATCAATACCTGTAAATAAAACCCTGGGCGAGGTAATCTACGCCGGGGGCAGGCAAATGGGCGAAGCATTGGAACTGGAAGTAATTAAACAGGTATCGCAAAGCTATCTTACCCAATTATGGAACAACGAAGCTTTTACCCGGCAGCAGGATAACCGCATGCAAACCTTTAACGAAAGGGTAAGCCGGTATTTTACTATCGTGCTGCTAACTATAGCTTTCGGCTCGCTCTTTTTTTGGTTAGGATCAAACTGGCAAAGAGGCTTATCAGCATTTACTGCTGTGCTTATAGTGGCTTGCCCATGCGCGCTCGCGCTGAGTACGCCCTTCACCATGTCGGCAGCGCTGGGGGTGTTTGATCGTAACCGGTTTTATTTAAAGAATACGGCTGTTGTTGAGCAGCTTGCCCGCATAAATACGCTTGTATTTGATAAAACCGGTACCATTACCATAGCAGGCGATAATACCATTAGCGAAGTAGCCACGCTATCTGCCTACCAACGAAAACTGATCTATAATGTATGCAATAACTCGGGGCACCCATTGAGCAGGCAAATTTGCAGGCACTTGGGGGCAATGGCTATTATGCCCATCGCCGCTTACCATGAAACGGCAGGGAGGGGTATATCAGCTCAAATAGGTGAGGATGTTATCCGTATAGGCAGTTTAGAGTTTGTAGTGGGCGGGTATAGCATTCAAACGGTAAACACCACGCAGGTACATTTGATGATCAACAGCGAATACCTCGGTTATTTCGGTTTTACGCAAACCTATCGTGATGGTTTAAAGCATGTAACCTCTTTAAGTTCTGTGTACAATACATTTCTTTTATCGGGCGACCAGGATCATGAGCGAAACCAGCTTTTGCCTTATTTTACAGATGAGCATATGCAATTCGGCAAGTCGCCGCAGCAAAAGCTCGATTTTGTTAAACAGCTGCAACATGGCGGTAACAAAGTAATGATGATAGGCGACGGGCTCAATGATTCGGGCGCGTTAAAGCAAAGCGACCTGGGTGTGGCGGTGACCGACAATGTCAATAATTTTTCGCCGGGGAGCGATGCTATTCTGGATGGTACTTCATTAAGTAAGCTGCCTGCCTTTTTGCAGTTCTCTAAAGATACGGTCACTATCATTTACATCTCGTTCTTCATTTCGCTTACCTATAATTTTATTGGTTTAAGTTATGCGGTTACCGGTAAGCTATCGCCTTTAACGGCCGCTATCCTGATGCCATTAAGCACGGCGACCATCATATCATTCACCAGCATTGCCACACATTTAGCGGCAAAAAACAGAAAACTGTCATGACCATCATTTACTTCCTCATCGGGTGCAGTATTGTACTCGCGCTCGCTTTTTTGGGCGCTTTTTTCTGGGCGCAACGCAGCGGTCAGCACGACGATCTTTACACCCCATCGGTAAGGATATTGCTGGATGACGAGGCCAGCGATGAATTAAAAAAGTGATTCATCTCACCCTTTTAGCCAACCGCTGTCATTCTGCCGGTAGGGCAGGCTCAATAATTTTACACCATTAAATACAAGCACTAATTAATACATATGCAACCCGAAAAATTTTACTATGACAATAAGATCGTTCGCAATTTTGGTATTGCCACGGTTGTATGGGGCATTATCGGTATGACGGTAGGCCTGCTGGTGGCCATTCAGCTTTACCATCCGGCGGCCAACATGGGTAACCAGTATACCACGTTTGGCCGTATCCGGCCGCTGCACACTAATGCCGTTATATTCGCCTTTGTGGGCAATGCCATATTTATGGGCGTATATTATTCCCTGCAAAGGCTGCTAAAAGCCCGCATGTTTAGCGATGTGTTAAGTAAGGTACACTTTTGGGGATGGCAGCTTATTATACTGGCGGCTGTACTTACATTACCTTTAGGCATTACCACATCGCACGAATACGCTGAACTGGAATGGCCCATAGATATCGCCATTACATTGATATGGGTGGTTTTCGGTGTAAACATGTTCGGTACCATTATAAAACGCCGCGAACGACATTTGTATGTTGCCATTTGGTTTTACATTGCCACGTTTGTAACCATAGCGGTGTTGCATATTGTTAACTCGTTCGAGTTGCCAATTTCGGCTATTAAAAGCTATTACTTATACGCCGGTGTGCAGGATGCCCTGGTGCAATGGTGGTACGGGCACAACGCGGTGGCGTTCTTTTTAACAACACCATACCTGGGTATGATGTACTACTTTTTGCCTAAGATGGCCAACCGCCCTATCTACTCCTATAAACTAAGTATACTGCACTTTTGGGCGCTGATATTCATCTATATATGGGCCGGCCCGCACCACTTGCTGTATACCTCATTGCCGGGCTGGGCGCAATCTTTAGGTGTTGCGTTTTCTATTATGCTGATAGCGCCAAGCTGGGGTGGTATGATCAACGGACTGCTTACTCTACGCGGTGCATGGGATAAAGTACGTGATGACGTGGTGCTGAAGTTTATGGTAGTGGGGCTTACCGCGTACGGTATGGCCACGTTTGAAGGGCCAATGTTATCGCTTAAAAAGGTAAACGCCATCGGTCACTTTACCGATTGGATTGTGGCACACGTACACGTTGGCGCCTTAGGCTGGAATGGATTTTTAACCTTTGCTATACTGTATTGGCTGATACCACGCATTTATAGAACCGAACTTTTCTCAAAAAAGCTGGCCGCGTTCCATTTTTGGATAGGCACACTGGGCATCCTTTTCTACGCCGTACCTATGTATTGGGCAGGGTTTACCCAAGGCCTTATGCTGAAAGAGTTTACTGCGGAGGGCATGTTGAAATACCCTAACTTTTTAGAAACCACACTGCGCATTATCCCTATGCACGTTATGCGTTCGGTTGGTGGGGCATTGTATCTTGCAGGAGTTATTATTATGGCCTACAATCTGGTGCGTACCGCGGCACAGGGAAAATTAGTGGCCAATGAGGGTGCCGAAGCCATTCCGCTTGCGCCTTTACATGTTGACCAGCACCAGGAAAAATGGCACCGCCGTTTAGAACGCCGACCTGTAAAACTGATGGTGTTCTCACTCATTGTTATCCTGATAGGCAGCGTTATTGAGCTCATCCCAACATTTACCATATCATCAAACGTGCCTACCATTGCCAGCGTTAAACCCTATTCACCGCTGGAATTACAAGGCCGGGATATTTACATCAGGGAAGGATGTGTTAACTGCCACTCGCAAACGGTGAGGCCTTTCCGTTCAGAAACGGAACGTTACGGTGATTACAGCAAAGCCGGTGAGTTTGTATACGACCATCCGTTCTTGTGGGGATCAAAACGTACCGGGCCAGATCTGGCCCGTGAAGGAGGGAAGTATGGCGATGCCTGGCATTTTAATCACTTGATGGATCCAAGGTTAATGTCGCCCGGAAGTATTATGCCTGCTTACGATTGGCTGATCACTCAGCAACTGGATACTACCAATACCGCTGCCAAAATAAATGCCATGCGCAAATTGGGCGTACCATATAAAGCCGGTTACGAAAGAATTGCGAATCGTGAACTGGATGCACAGGCGCAGGCAATCGCCTTAAATCTGTCAAAAGATAAAATAAAGGTAAAAAGCGACAAAGAGATCATCGCCCTGATAGCTTACCTGCAACGCATGGGGATCGATATAAAAGCAAGTAAAACCGCCAATAATAACTAAGCATCATGTTTAAGCAATTTACAGAAAATATAAAGGGTAACGAGGTTTACCTGATATCATCATTGGGCCTGTTCCTCGTATTTTTTATAGTGGTGACCATCTTGTTGATACGTGTACGACGAAACCATGTTAATTATATGAGCAATTTACCCTTGAACGATGGCGCGGCAGAAATGGAAAGGATCGGTTTATGAAAAAGCTTTTTCCTGCGTTATTAATTTTAACAGCGATAGTGCAACCTGTATTTGCCGACGACGCTCCTGCGGAACTGACCACCGGTGAGTTGATGAACTATTGGGGTTTCGGCGCAATAGTACTGGTATTGTTGCTATTGCTTGGCGCAATGTTGATGTTGCTGCACACCTTTAAAGTGCTTACCAAAGTACTTGCCCCGGTTACTGCTGATGAACTGGAAAACGATGAGGCTACATTGGCACTGCCTGTGAAACCTAAAAAAACAATAGTAGAAAAACTCTTGTCGCTCAAACCATTATCTGAAGAAAAATCAATATTGATAGAGCACGATTACGATGGGATACAGGAACTGGATAATCCTACGCCAACATGGTTCATGGGTTTATTTTACACCTCTATTATAGCGGCAGCAGCTTATTTGTTGGTTTATCATGTGTTTGAACTCGCTCCCCTGCAAGATGAGGAATATCGTAATGAGGTAGCGCTCGCCAATAAAGAGAAAGAGGCCTATCTGGCCAAATCGGCAAACCGGGTCGACGAGAATACGGTAAAGCTATCAACCGATGCAGCGGTACTTACAGAGGGCGGCAATATCTTCAAGCAAAATTGCGCCGCCTGCCATGGCGATAAAGGACAGGGCATGGTTGGCCCCAATTTAACCGATGAGTATTGGCTGCACGGCGGTAAAATATCCGACCTGTTTAAAACCATTAAATATGGTGTGCAGGCAAAAGGGATGCCTACATGGGAGAAACAGTTATCCCCTAAACAAATTGCCGATGTAGCCAACTATATAAAATCGTTACACGGCACCCATCCGGCAAATGCTAAAGAGCCGCAAGGCGATAAGGAAGGTAATGATGAAGGCGCGTCAGCTAAAACGGCGATGGTAGTAACCCATTAAAATGTTAAGCACACCAATTACCGGGCAACCCAATACAACAGCCGCAGGCGGCCGCAAGTGGTTATATCCGCTGGTACGCAAAGGCAAGCTGTATAACTATCGCAGCTGGCTTAGTTACGCTTACCTGCTGTTGTTTTTTGCCGGGCCTTTCATCCGTATTAATGGCAATCCTTTGCTATTGCTGAATTTTATGGAAAGGCGATTTGTTTTGCTCGGACAGGTTTTTTGGCCGCAGGATTCCATACTCTTTGTACTGGTAATGCTGGTGGGTATGGTGTGTATCATATTGTTCACCATCGCCTTTGGTCGTATTTTTTGCGGATGGATCTGTCCGCAAACCATTTTTATGGAGATGGTTTTCCGTAAGATAGAGATATGGATAGAAGGGCAACCTCAAAAACGCCGCAAGCTGGATGAAGGCCCGTGGACTAACGAAAAGCTGTTAAAGAAAGGGGCGAAGCACTCTCTTTTTATAATACTATCATTCTTAATAGCCAATACGTTCCTGGCCTATATTGTTGGCAGCGAACAGCTTATTAGTATTGTTAGTGAACCGATTGGTTTGCATTGGACGGGTTTTATCAGTATATGGATCTTTACCGCGGTGTTTTACCTTGTTTACAGTCAGGCGCGTGAACTTATATGTACGGTTATTTGTCCCTATGGCAGGTTGCAGGGTGTGTTGACGGATAAGCATACCCTTGTGGTCGCTTATAACTTTTTAAGAGGCGAGCCAAGGGGCAAGTTATCAAAAAAGGAAGCGGAAGCCACACCCAAAGGCGACTGTGTGGATTGCGACCTATGCGTGGCCGTTTGCCCAACCGGTATAGATATACGTAATGGCACGCAGTTAGAATGTATTAATTGTACTGCCTGTATAGATGCCTGTAACCAGGTGATGGCTAAAATTAATAAACCGCTTAACCTGGTGGGTTTCTATTCCGAAGAAATGATCAGGGAAAACAAGAAGCCCACTTTTAATACACGTATGGCGGCCTATAGTACTGTGATAGTTGCTTTATTGGGGGTATTAACCTATTTCGTATTACAGCGAAGCCCTGTTGATGTAACCATTATGCGTTCGGCAGGGATGCTATACCAGGAACAGCCCGACGGGTATATAAGTAACCTTTATAATGCCGAGGTTACCAATAAAACCAATGCAGACCAACGTATCGAATTGGTGGTCGATGATCCGGCTGTAAAGATCAAATACATACAGGTACCCGGGATACTTAAAAAAGAGGAAACAAGCAAGATCGTATTCTTTTTACTGATACCGGAAGCAAATATCCGCAGCGCCAAAACCGATATCACATTACATATTATGCAGAATAAAACAGATGCGGGAAGTATCAGTACCACATTTATAGGTCCGGTAAACGGGGAGGTAAGCAAATGAAAATGAATTGGGGTAAAGGAATAGTAATAGGCATGGTTTGCTTTATGCTATTCATCATAGTGATGGTTGTAGCCATGTTTAGTCAACCGGCCGATGATTACGATAAGCAGTATTACGAAAAAGGCTTGGCCTATGATAAAGATTACAAGCGGGCACAGCAGGTAATAAAAGATAAAGCACAACCTGTAATAGAATTTAAGGGCGCCGAAGCGCTCATCCATTTCAGAACGCCTGTAAAGGGGCAGGTTACGTTCGCACGACCGTCTGACCGTAATATGGATGAGAAGTATTATCTGGATGTTGACAGCGAAAATATAGTCCGCATTCCGTTAACCCGGTTAAAAACCGGTCAATGGCAATTAACATTTGAATGGATAGCTAATAACAATCAATACCTATATAAAAAAGAAGTATACCTGCCATGAGCACCAATGAGGTGGCATTTTTTATCGGCTTATTTGGCAGCGTGCATTGCGTAGGGATGTGCGGTCCGCTCGCGTTTGCCGTGCCTTTTACGGGCAGGTCGCGGTGGTTATTGGTGTGGGACAAGTTTATTTATCAAATAGGGCGTACCATAAGCTACTCATTATTGGGCTTGATAACCGGGATTATAGGTAAACAAATATGGCTGTTTGGCGCGCAGCAAAGCATCAGCATTATTAGCGGTGTACTTATTATAGGAGTGGCGTGTTCAAAGCTATTAAACCTACATTCTTTAAAAACCAAAAGATTATCCGAGTTTCCGTCACTGATCAATAGGTTTATCGTTAGGGCTGTTACTCAAAAAAACGGGCACCTCTATATAGGCATGCTCAACGGGTTACTGCCATGTGGTTTTGTATACCTCGCCTTAATTGGCGCTGTAAACACCCCAACCGTTATATTGTCGGTACAATATATGTTTTGGTTCGGTATTGGCACTTTACCTTTAATGCTGGCGGCCACGCTCGGCGCCGGGTTACTAACTGTAACAGTACGCAACAGGTTGAATAAAGCCGTTCCGTATTTTATGCTATGCTTGGGTTTATGGTTTGTGCTGCGCGGAGTTCCGCTGAATATACCGTATATAAGTCCTGCGGAAATTACCGATCCGGCTTTATGCCGCTGAAATAATCACTGATTTACTATTCTTAAATTTTTTTTATTTTTTTTGTAACGTTTGTTAAGGTGCTACTGTCTTATAGATATAAATTAAACAATTAAATATTTTACATAACACCTTAAATACCAATATCATGAAAACTTTAAAATCAATATTTTTAGGCTTAGCCTTAATCATAGCAACCAATGTAGTTAAAGCAGACGAAGTTGCAAAATTAACCAAAGATCACGCAGTATCTACTTACATAGATGCCCTTACCCACGGCAAAGTTGAAGGTCTTACAGACGTACTTGACAGCAGTGTAAAATTCAGCATGATGCGCGGTAACAAAGTGCTTTCATTTAGCAAAACTCAAATGGTTGACTACTTGAAAACAAACGAAAATATCGAGCAGGAGTGCAAAGTAAGTTCTTCAACAGTTGAAAACAATGGCGAAGTTGCCATAGTAAAAGTAGATATGGAGTACAATGGCTTTACCCGCAGCAACCTGGTCACCGTATCAAACACCGGTAGCGGCTGGAAGATCACCAACGTGCACTCAGTATTTAAATAATCAACAATTTTAATAAAATAGCAAGGCCCCTTTTTAGGGGCTTTCTTGTTTATATCAACAGCCGAAGCGGTCTGCATTTGAATAGTGCTTAATGTATATATAGAATAAACCTTTGAATTTGATAATGAATGGGTTATTTTTGATTTGGTACCTGTATCAAAAATATGCTTTCAAACAAATTCGTACGGTTCGTAATATTAGGCTGCCTGTTTTTGTGCAGTTATAACCGGTCGTACGGGCAGGCTGTGGTTAGTGAGATTGATGGCCATAAGTTTGATAAACTATATCAGATTACCTTAATTGATTCGCTTTGGTATTTTCATGCCGGGGAGTTGCCTAAAGACAATCATTCTTTACTAAATACTACAGGCTGGGATACCATACGAAATACTTCGTTCTCAAAACTTAAGGCGCCGCCGAGCTGGCAGGGGATAGGTTGGTTTGCCCTGTGGGTTAAGATTGACACAGGACTTGTGAACAAAAAATTGGCGCTCCGCATCAACCACGATGGCGCATCCGAGATCTTTGTAGACGGCAGACCTGTCGGCGGTTATGGAAAAGTAGGTAATTCGGCACAGGAAATGGAGGCCATCCGCGCCCCACGCGAGCTGATTCCCCTATGGTTCAATGATACGCGCCCGCATTTGATCGCCATACATTACTCAAACTTTTTTGGTGTCTTTCCGGATTTTTTAGGTTTCCAGGTTTGGATAAGCGATTATACCAACCGTGCCAAACAGTTAACAAGCGGTAAACAGTTGCTGGGTTTTGTACCCATATTCGCGGCTGCCGAGATCATATTAGGGCTTTTACATTTCCTGCTGTTCCTTTTTTATCCAAAGCAAAAACTCAATTTATATTCCGCGGTATTTGTGTTGCTGGTAGGCATTAATGGTATTGGGGCGTATTTATTTTACCTCACCAGTTTCCCTACAGTACAGTTTTGGGCAGAGTTGTTAACGTTTACATGCAAGGTATCGCTGATGTGGTCGGGTGTAGCGCTTTTGTATATACTTGATTATGGCCGCGTACCGCGCTGGCGCTTTATCGCGTTAAGTATTGTAAGCGCATTTTACCTGATCCTTTATTTTTTGAGATCTTTCGCCGAACTTGTTCTGCCTTCAAATGATTATTTCTCGGTGGTATTTTTTATTTGTGTGCTGGATGGCCTTCTGTCGGCCTATCATTTGGTAAAACGAAGACATAAAGGAGTATGGTTGATTATTGCGGGAGAAGCTGCCGTAATTTTAGTATACTTTTTTGCCTGGGGCGATGTGTTTGGCATTTGGACATACGAACTCAATGCCATGCGGGTATTTGTGATGAGTGCCGGCAACCTTTTACTACCAATCTGCCTCTCTTTATACCTTGCGCTCGATTTTGCACGAACCAACCAAAACCTCAGTAAAAAACTGGCAGAGGTTGAGCAACTATCTGGCCAAAACCTTGCACAAGAGGCGGAAAAAAGTGCTTTAATAGCCGCTGAGGCCAAACGATTAGAAGAGCTTGTGCAATTACGCACAGCCGAATTGAGCGAAAAGGCCAGTAAACTTCAGGAAATGGACGCGGCGAAATCGCGCTTTTTCACCAACATTACCCATGAGTTTAAAACACCGCTTACTTTAATTATTAACCCGGCGAGGGAGTTGTTAAATGATCCTGCCAATAAAAATGTACCGGGTTATCTTAACCTGATACTTAACAATGCTAATCGCCTGCTTCAGCTCATCAATCAGTTACTCGACTTGAGTAAACTGGAAAACGGCCTGATGGAAGTTAACGCCGAGTCCTTTAACCTGATAGCACTTGTAAAAAGCCATATTCATGCTTATAATTCAATAATTATACAAAAGGGTATAGTGCTGAAGTTGATAGCGGATATGGATCAGCTTTGGATACTTAGTGACAAAGATAAGTTGGACAAGATCATCCTTAACCTTATCTCGAACGCTATAAAATTTACCGATAACGGCCGCATTGAAATATTTATACAACAAAAAGGTTCTGCTTTAAGCTTCACCATTCGCGATACGGGGCAGGGCATCCCTACTGAAAAACTACCCTATATTTTTAGCCGCTTTTACCAGGCCGATCCTTCCGATACCCGTTCGGCAGAAGGCACCGGCATAGGGCTGGCCATTGTAAAGGAACTGGTGGAGGTACTCGGCGGCAGTGTGAATGCGAAGAGTATGGAAGGTTTATTTACCGAGATCGATATTCAACTGCCATACCAGGCAGCGGCCATTCCGCCAGAATCTTTGCCCGAACCGGCAAGTCCGGATACTTTAATTATTGAGGACAATGAATCTGTCTTAACAATTGCCGATGATAGCAAACCGCTCATATTGCTGATAGAAGACCACTATGAATTAAGGGATTTTATTAGCCAATCGCTCGCTCCCGAATACCGGGTATTATGCGCACAGGACGGAGAAGAAGGAATAGCGCTCGCCCTTAAACATGTGCCCAATTTAATTATAACCGATTTAATGATGCCCCGGCTCGACGGTTACCAGGTAAGCACTAACTTAAAGCACGACGAAAGAACCAGCCATATCCCCATCATTATATTAACCGCAAAAGCCGATATTGACAGCAGGGTACAAGGTATTGAAACCGGGGCCGATGCCTACCTTGGCAAACCCTTTGACAAACGCGAACTATTTGCCCATATAGAAAACCTGATGGCTGTGCGTACCCAATTACGCGAATTTTATGGTCGTCATGATTCATGGTTTAAAGAAACCTCATCGCTGCCGTCTATCGAGCAGGATTTTATAACTCGTGTACGCCAGGCAGTGGAAAGTCACTTGAATGAAGAGGGTTACAGTGCCGACCAATTAGCCACTGAGCTTGGTTTAAGCCGCACACAGTTACACCGAAAACTAAAGGCGCTTACTGGGCAAGCCCCCGGCGAATTGATACGTATTGTACGCCTCCAGTACGCTCACGACCTTTTAGAACGCCGCGTGGCTACCGTAGCCGAAGTGGCTTACATGATTGGGTTTAGTAGCCCGGCAAGTTTCTCTGCCAGTTTCTCACGCCATTTTGGTTTCACACCAAGCAAGGTGCCAGAGGTATAATTTTTAATTACCAGTTTAACTTTTTGATCTGTTTGTTGCTTTTTAATACTAAATGCAACAAAAACGAAAGCATTTGCAACAAATGCGAAAGTGTTTTTTATGCAGGTAATGTTTATTTGTGATAAAAATTATGCTCAATTAATTCCGGTATCCTACGGTTAAACCAATAACTATAGGACAGACATATCGGCTGTAAGGGAGAAATATTACACTCCTTATTTTCTTGAGCATTTTACAAAATCACTATCATTTATCTTAAAATCTACCAGCAATGAAAACACTTCAAAACTATTTTACATTTAAACGGATACTAACTCCGTCTGCGCAGCCCGAACAAAGTTTCAAACTCGCCGTATTCCTCATGTGTGGCCTGTTAATTACTTTATATGGTTGCGGCAATAAACCGTCAGATAACCCCATGCCGCTGGTAGAAAACCCTACGGGATGCGCAATTGCGAGTGATATAGATCAGGCACTCGGAATCCGTAATTTTGAGTATGATGATAAAGGACTTTTAATAAAAATGACAGGCCCCAACTATTTTTATGGCCCATTTGTGAGAACCATTACACCTACTAAAGCTATTGACGCCTATCCTTCGGCGGCGGTTGATGGTAACGGGAATCATTTATATGGTAATATAAACATTACCTATAGTTACACCGGCGGCAGCGGGAATATTTATGATGGCAATCCCGGCTACATGCATCAGGTGTTTGTTGCCTCTAACCCGCCTAACAACATGAAAAGCGACTCTTTGTATCAGTTTTTATATGACGATGCCAAGAAACACCTCACTACAGTTTTGCTTAGAGGCAGCGGTTCTACGGATAATGATGGTTTCGTGCTTTTCAGATATGAACTGGCTTTTGTTTATGACAATAACGACAACGTAACACAAGCAAAGATCATCTACGATTGGTCGAAAAAAACAACCGTTTACCCATCGGGTGAAAGTCGTATTGACTATAAACAAACATCTGATGAGTTACTGAAAATCACTTACGATGATAAACCGTCCCCATATGTTGCTATCGCTAAATATTGGAAATTTATAGGTGCCGATTTTAGCGGTTTTGGGGCATACAACCTGGATAAACTTCGTTTTTGGGCAGGCCGATGCGCGATATTGAGCAAAAATAACCCTGTTAAAATTACCGGGAAACTTATCACCACGGGTGGCGCGGCACCAGCGGATATAAATGCAACTCTTACCTATGAATACAACGACAAAGGGTTACCGGTTAGCATGGCAATAAACGGAGCTGGCACCAATGCTTTTACTTACAACTGCAAATAAACCATGTTAATAGAAGATATAAAATACATCATATGAAACGCGACAGATTTATATCAATGTTGATAGGTACCGGTGCTTTGATAACAGCATCTGTTAATGGCCTTGGCAAAAGTTTTATGAAGATCAGACAGAAGCTCGGCTATAAAGTTGATGCCGGTGCAGATCGTGCTCAAAAATCGATCACCTTAATGGAAGGCGATACCTTTTTCACCAAAGTATCTACAAACGATACCGATGGCGATATGTATGTTTACGAGTCTACCAGATCAAAAGAAGGCGGGCCGGCTCATCATTATCACTTCAGCCAAGATGAATGGTGGTATGTTTTGCAAGGTGAGTTCCTGATCCGTATTGGTGAAATAACGTATCATGCCAAAGCGGGCGACAGCGTATTCGGCCCCAGGATGATTCCGCATAGTTTTGCCAAGATTGGAGATGGCGAAGGCCGGTTATTACAGTTTTTTCAACCTGCCGGAAAAATGGAGGAATTCTTTATTAAAGTTAGTGAAGGTGTCGCGAAAAACATGACGGAAGCCGAGCAGGATAAATTCAGGGAAGAACACGGTTTTAAGAAAGTTGGGCCACCAATTAAAAATTTAAAAAAGTTGTAGCATTTTTATAAAGCTTTATTATTAAATAATTTGAGATGAACCTAATAAAAACATTGTTTAAATATGGCATTGGTTTAGTTAGTAGTATGTTGTTGCCTGTCGCGCTTTTTGCTCAGCAACCTGCAACTAAGCCCGTAGCCAGTAATGGCGCGAACGACGTGATGAACCAAATGTTGGATTATTCACGGCCGGGCAAAAACCACGCTGAGCTTGCCAAACTTTCCGGAACGTGGAACTTTCAGGATGCAAAATTATCTTTTGTTAAAGGCACACTTACCCGGAAGCCCATATATGATGGCCGATTTTATACGGTAGAGATTACAGGTGGTAAATTAAAGCTCCCCATTGTCGATGGGCAGATGAAAGAAGGCAATTATAGCGGTATGGAGTTGGAAGGGTTTGACAATGTAAAAAAGCTATTCTATACCACATCCATCAATAACCATATCGGAAGTGATATTCAAGTGCAAACAGGAAACTATGATGCGGCAAAGCATAGATTTACTTATAAATGGGATGATGAATTGATACCGGGAGTAAAGAATCAAAACAAAAGGATCCTGACTATTGTGGACGCTAATCACTATACCGAAGAGTATTACGAACTGCAAGATGGTAAGGATGTAAAAGTGCGCGAACTTGATTACACCAAGGCCACTGAATAAATACGACCACAACACATTACACCAAAACCTTCAATTACACTAATTAAAAAAGGCAGGCAATAGCGCCTACCTTTTTTTAATTTTAATCATATTGAAAATTTTTCATAAACAGATGTCGATATTTTAATGAGTTATTTTAAAAGATGGATGAAAAGTGGTATCGACCAAATCATAATACTTGGTATGTTCTTTTACATACCTCGACATAAAAGGGCAATACAGCATTATCTTTTTATGCTGTTCTTTGGCAAAGGTTAAAGCCGCTACAGCCATTTTTGAGGCGATACCTTTGCCCTTAAAAGCATCCGGGACAAAAGTGTGCATGAACGCTATGTTCTTTTTGTAGAAACGATAATCCACATATCCATACTCTCCGTCAAGATGCACTTCAACCTCAACTGATCTTTATTATTTACTACTGTAATATCGTCCATGCTTATTGCTCAATGTTGTATTTCGCTATTGTAAATAATAACGTTACTTATCTTTTATAGTTTTCAATGTTGTCAATAGCTCTTGCCTCGGCCTTATCCGGGTTTTCACCGGCATCGCGTAGCGCTCGGCGCTGTCTCAATAAATCCCAGCATTGGTCTAATTCCAATTTCACCTGGTGCAGTTTTTTAACGTCACCATCAGTCAAATTTTCTTTGCCGTATAGTTCCTCTTCTTTGGCGGTTAAGTTTTTAATGTGCGCCAATACCTGGTTATCTTCCATCGTGTTTATATTTTGATAGCTATCTGCTAAAGGCTTGCCAAACTATAATGTACTGTTAGTGAGTTCACTATACTGAATTCGGCTTTCTTTCGCTAACGGTATATCATTAATTTATGATTGGTTTATGTTGCCCTGTTCCTGCCCCCGCGAAGTATATAATCTTAACCTAAGTAAGATTACGCTATGTGGTAAAGCATATTGTTTTATGTTGATGTGTTAAGTATTTGTTTATCAGTTGTTTGACGTGATGGTATAGTAAATGCCCTATCAGGGTAAATTATACTCAAATGGAAAAATTAGTAAAACACTCAAACGCTGATGCTTTGGTTTATTTAAAAAATCTGGCTAAAAAAATTGTAATGATCATGCTGCCTCTAATTATTGGCGGTGCACTTTCTGCCGATGCTGCTACAACGATAAAAAAGCCTGTTAAAACCTACGTGTTGGTACATGGGGCATGGCAGGCTCCGTACGCCTGGCAAATGGTAAAAGCCAAACTGGAAAAAGATGGCCAGCGGGTAATTACCGTTCAACTGCCCGGCCACGGTACCGATACCACTAAAGCCGATAAGCTAACTATGGATACTTACATAACTACTGTTGTAAATGCAATCAATGCTGTTAAAGGTAAAGTGGTACTGGTAGGCCACAGTATGGGCGGTATGATCATATCTGGCGTAGCCGAACGAATGCCTGGCCGTATAGAAAAGTTGATTTATGTGGCGGCGTATGTGCCGGTAAGCGGTCAGTCGGCTTATGCTATTTCACTGCTGGATAAGCAATCTTTACTTGGCGCGGCGTTGATCCCATCGGCAGACAAAACCTTGTTCGACGTAAAGGCCGACCAGGTAACCCATATTTTTTGTCAGGATGGGTCAGCGAAAGTAAAAAAATTACTGCTCGATCATTACCGCCCGGAACCGGCTACACCATTCTCTAACCCGGTTACATTAACTAAAGAAAATTTTGGCAGTGTACCCAAATGCTATGTAGAAACTTTGCTTGATAACGGCGTGGGCATAATATTGCAAAACGAAATGATTAGCACAGCGGGCATCACCGAGGTATATAAACTAAAAAGCGGTCATTCACCTGCGCTATCTGTACCTGCTGAGTTAACCGCTGTTTTAATAAAAGCAGGCACCAATAATTAATTAAACTAAAAAGATCATCAAAATATGGAAAACGTAATCAACAATACCACAACAGGAGCAGGCAACTTCAACCCCGATCAGTTTTTGATTGTGCTTGCAAAAACATTCGAGGATTTGCAGATAGGCGATGTGTTTCGTGCACCAAGCCGTACCCTCACCGATGCCCACGCCTCCGCTTTTCAAACTGTTTCGTGCGATAATCATCCCATACATTATGATGCCGTTTATGCTAAAAAATACGGGCATAGCGCACCGGTGGTGCATGGTTTACAGGTATTAGCATTTACCGCGCCGGGTGCAACATTATTTCCGCATTATATAGGCGCGGTTTTTATAAGCTTTTTAGAATTATCGTGCAGCTTTTTGAAAGAGGTACATTCGGGCGATACGCTGTACCCGGCTTTAGAGATCATTGAACTTACCCCGCAGCAAGATAAAGGCATTGTTACAACCAGGGCCACCGTACATAATCAGCATGGCGAATTGGTGCTGGCCGGGCAGCATAAATACCTGTTATCGCGCAAGCCATAAACGGTAAATAATATTCAGTTTTAATTTTTATCAATACTTAAAGCACCCGGCTAAACATCCGGGTGCTTTGTTTTTTGGCGATGAATGTTATAGGCTACACTACCCAAACAACGGGTGAAAACCGGTTTGGTAAGTCGGTCATAAATCAGCGATATGCCGTAAGTTTATAATAAGTTGGCTTGGATATAAGTAGTTGATAATGAATCATTTATTTAATGGTATACAAATGGCAAATACATTATCACACAAACAGTTAAATATTAAAAACTCAATTAAAATGAAAACAAAATCTATTTTAAACAAAGTGTTTGCAGTAGCTGCAACGGTAGTATTAACAGGTACACAAGTACAGGCACAAAGCAAGGCCCCGGTTAAAAACATTGTAATTGTACACGGCGCATTTGCCGATGCATCGGGCTGGGAAGCAGTTTATAAAATACTGGTGAAAGATGGTTACAAGGTAACGCTGGTACAAAACCCAACCAGCTCATTGGCTGATGATGTAGCCGCAACAAATTTCGCGCTCGACCGTCAGGATGGACCGGTAATATTGGTTGGTCACTCATGGGGTGGTACGGTAATTACGCAGGCCGGTAATTCGCCAAAAGTAAAAAGCCTGGTATATGTGGCAGCATTCATACCTGATGCGGGCGAGTCAACGCTCTCGTTAGTTGAAAATGTAAAACCTGCCCCTAAAGGTATTTTAGCCCCCGATGATAAAGGCAATGTTTATTTAGGTAAGGCAACCTTTCAGGAAACATTTGCCAGCGGACAATCTAAAGAAAAATCAGACTTTATGTACGATTCGCAGATTCCGTTAACTGTAAAATCATTTACCGATAAGGTAACCGAAGCCGCCTGGAAAAACAAACCGGTATATGCCGTAAAACCATCAAACGACGAAACCATAAACCCGGGATTAGAAGACACCATGAATAAACGTGCCAATGCCAAAGTAACCAACATTACCGGCGGCCACACTTTATTTATGACCCAACCGAAAGCCGTTGCGGCGGTAATAGAAGCAGCCGCGAAAGAAGCTAAATAAAGCACATCTATAAACAAGTAATTTTAAGCAATTCCCCATCTGAACTAAAATTTCAGATGGAGAATTTTGCATATACGCAATAACCGGCAATGGGCATTTCAAACACCTTAAATAATACGATAATTATTTTATAGAGCGCTCTACAGTGAATGCAGGACTCTATTATTAAGCCTGTTATGTTTTTATATTTATTTGTTTTACAGCAACTTAATAAAGTATATCCATTTAGCACGGATGACAAAATTTGATTAGTAATTGATAAAAAGGTATTAGTTCGGGCTGGTTAATTGAAATATTTTTAAAGATATGTTTTCGGCTAAACTCACCCGGTGATAATTGGCTGTTTTCTTCTTTAAATCTATAATTATACCGGCATAGCGGCACTAATATGAACAGAGCATATTTCTTAGCATCATTCAGCATAATAACTATCTGGCTTTTAAAAATTTCGCCGCCTTCATTTGCCCAATCGGCCAACAAGCAGTTGGTTGAAGTTGGCTTAACTGATCTTTCGGCATTTACCAACCCTGCTAAAAACTGGCAACTCGCCGGCGATGTACATATGGATATTGAAAAAGACAATACCATTAAAACCACCAAAGGCACCGGGATATTGGTCAATGTTTTTGATGGAAAAAATCAAGAACAAGATCTGGTCTTCAATATCAAACATGGCGATATCGATATCGAGTTCGATTATATGGTAGCCAGGTCGGCTGTTTCGGGTATTTACCTACAAGGTATTTATAAGGTGCAACTGGCAGACAGCTGGGGAATTACTGAGCCAAAAGCAAGCGATAACGGCGGGATTTACGAACGTTGGGATACTGCTCAAAAACAAGGACTCGACGGACATAGCCCAAGGCAAAATGTAAGCCGTGCACCCGGCCTGTGGCAACATATTAAAATAGCATTCCGCGCACCAAGGTTTAACGCAGCAGGGGCAAAGGTTGAGAACGCGAAGATACTACTGGTGGAACTAAACGGAATCCGGATACAAGAGGATGTTGAGCTTTCAGGCACATTGCCGAGTATTCAGGAGGTAGCGGCCGGGCCGTTGAGATTGCAGGGTGATGGTGGCGCCATAGCTTTCAGAAATATAAAGTATAGTTTGTACGATAAGCCACGACCTGAAATTTCAAACCTGAAATACGCGGTATACAAAGGCTCTTTTGAAAACGAGCCCGATTACAGCAAGCTACATGCTGAAGCGGAAGGAACTTCGGCCACACTATCATCGAATTTTAGTCCACTGCAAAATGCCTTTGTTATGCACTACACGGGCAATTTAAACATTAAACAAGCAGGTAACTACACCTTTAATTTAAGCGTACCGGGCGGCAGTGGCCTCATGCGTATTGCCAATAACGTAGTGGTGCCCATTGCCGACTGGAAAAGTACCGGTAGTGCGGAGTTAAAAGAAGGTGTTATTCCATTTGATATATACTACTCTAAACAAGTCGACTGGGCTAAACCTGCTCTGGGCTTATCAATAGCCGGGCCCGGCATACGTGAGTTTTTAATAAGCGATGCCAACGTAAGTTCAAACGATGCTGTAGACCCCATACTGATCAATGTAACGGGCGAAAATATGCTGATGCGATGTTTTATTGACATCAGTGATAGTAAACGTGTAACCCATGCCATTAATGTAGGCAGCAATAGACAGGTTCATTATACCTATGATGCCGATAACGGTAGCGTAGTGCAAGTTTGGCGAGGTGGCTTTTTAGACGCCACTCCCATGTGGCACGAAAGGGGAGACGGTTCATCGCGCCCTACAGGTGCTGTGCTTCAATTCGGTGAGGATATACCGGCCATTCAAAGATTAAATTCTACGGAAGCTACGCTTGCAAATGATACTACGGGTTCAGGTTTTAAACCTAAAGGCTATTCGTTGGGTAAAGATAAGCGCCCTTTATTCAGGTACGCCATATATGGCACTACTGTTACCGATGCTACATCGGTACTCAACGGAGGCCAGGGGGTACAACGGGTTATTGAATTGCAGGATGCTCAAAAGAACCTTTATTTCCACATAGCAACGGTAAATAATGTGGAGGTGCTGGGCAATGGCTGGTATCTGATCGATGATAAATCGTGGTACCTGCATGTGGAACAAGGCGAGGCGAAAACCATTATCAAAAACAATGGCAACAAGAAGGAAATACTGGTGCCCATAAGTAAAAAATTAACCTATTCTGTCCTTTTTTAGCAAAACTATGAACCATCGCTTTAATAATATAAAACGTATATCTGTACTCCTTGCGTCCCTGCTGGGATTTATGCTGCTACAAAACAATACCTGTTTTGCCCAGGCAGAATCGCCCAAAGAGGATGATTATTTTAAGATAATGCGTGTACCCGCGCCGGAAGGGCTGATACTGGAAGTTGGCGGCTTGTGCGTTTTGCCAAACGGAAATTTAGGCGTATCTACCCGTCGGGGTGATATATTCATTGTAGAAAACCCGTCGGGCCAGCGTCCTTTCTTTCGCAAATTCGCATCGGGTTTGCATGAAGTGCTGGGGCTTGCCTACAAAAATGGTTCGCTTTATTGCGTACAACGTGGCGAACTCACTAAAATGACCGATACCGATATGGATGGCGTAGCCGATGAGTTTGAAACCATTTACGCGTGGCCATTATCAGGCAATTATCACGAGTACAGCTTTGGCCCCAAACTGGCTGCCGACGGCTCCTTTTTTGTAACGCTCAACCTTGGCTTTCCGCCTGATTGGTGGAACCCGAAAAGTATGGTACCATGGCGCGGCTGGGCGCTGCATATATTTGAGGATGGCCACGTAGAGCCATGGGCTGCCGGGATGCGTTCGCCCTGCGGTATCAGCATGATAGATGATCAACTTTTTTATACCGACAACCAAGGCGATTGGGTAGGCTCGGGCAGTATAATGCAGGTTAAAAAAGGCGCTTTTATGGGGCACCCGGCAAGTTTGGTGTGGACCGGCTTACCTAATTCGCCTTTGCATTTAACCCAGCAGCAATTCTTCACAAAAAATAAGCTAAGGCAGGATTTTGACAGCAAGGGCAAACCCGTGAAGCCCGAAAATATTGTGAATGAAAAATTCTTTACCGAGTTTGACATGAAAAAAGATTATCCCGACCTGCAGTTACCGGCAGTATGGCTGCCGCACGGTATTTTGGGTATCTCAAATTCCGAAATTGTAAAGATACCCGATGGTGTTTTCGGTCCGTTTGCAGGTCAGTTACTTGTTGGCGACCAGGGGCAGAGTATGGTTAGCCGGGTATTTATGGAGAAAGTAAATGGCGAATACCAGGGAGCCGCATGGCCGTTCCGGAGCGGGTTTCAATCGGGTGTAGTGCGTTTGGCCTGGGGTAAGGACGGCTCATTATTCGCCGGTGAAACCAACAGGGGATGGGGTTCGGCGGGTGAAGCTACCGAAGGCTTGCAACGCCTGATATGGAACAACAAAGTACCTTTTGAAATGCGGGCTATAAGGGCAATGCCCGATGGTTTCGAGATAGAATTTACCAAACCTGTAGATAAAAAATATGCCGAGGATCTTGCTTCATATTCTGTTAGCAGTTACATCTACAAATACCATAGCGTTTATGGCAGTCCGCCGGTTAATAACCAGGAGTGCCCTGTAAAAGGTGTAAAGGTATCAGCCGATGGACTGAAAGCCCGTATAATAGTTGGCAATTTAAGAAAGTACTACATTCATACTATTACGTTAGATGGCATAAGGGAACAGGAAAATTCGTATTCGCTGGTACATCCAACCGCATACTACACGCTAAATAACATACCCGAGGGTAAAGGTCTTACTATAAACGAAGTAAGTACGAAGAATTCGGCAGGCAAACCGAAAGCGGTCATCGCCAATAAAGGTGCGGCAAAAAAGACCGCGACAGGAAAAAGCAATCCTGCCAGCAGCAACGGTGAACCACAGATCAGCAAAGCGCCTACTTTTAACGAAGTGAAAGGCCTGTTGCAAAAAAACACCTGCCTTGCCTGTCATAATGCGAATACGAGGCAGGTTGGTCCTGCTTATGTTGACGTGGCCAAAAGGAAATACAGTGTTGAAGAATTGATCAGCCTGATACATAACCCTAAGCCCGAACATTGGCCGGAATATTCAACCCCGATGCCGCCCATGCCGCAGGTACCAGTCAGCGAAGCCCGGAAAATAGCCGAATGGATACGATCGTTAGATAAGTAGGTTTATCTAACGATTATACAAATACCCTGTTACCGGCGTAATTTTCCCTGAACTCGTTAGGGGTGCAGCCTTTTTTCGATTTAAATGTACGGTTGAAATTGGCCATGTTATTAAAGCCGCATTTATAGGCTATTTCGGCAACGGAATGGGTGGTATCTATCAGCATACGCGATACATGGCCAAGCCTTATTTCGTTAAGGCTATCAATAAAAGTATAGCCTATCCGTTTTTTTATAAACCGGCTGAATGAAGCATCGGGCATATTGGCAATTTTGGCAACCTGCGAAAGCGTTATCGGCTTATCAAAATTGTTGTTCATGTATTCAAAAACCTTCTCAATACGCCTGCTATTGTAATTGTATTCCTCCTTTGTAAAAGAAGAATCGGACAGCATTTTTGTATCAGTGGCGATGGATAGCTCGTGCAAAATGGAAAACAGTTCCAGTATAGAATTAAAGCCGCCTTCTTTATTAAGGGCGAATATTTTAGGCGCGATATTCTTTGTCGCTTCAGCCGAAAACAGCACGCCCCTTTTTGAATTATCAAACAGAGCCCGTAAAAAATTGAGTTGGTTACGCTTTAAAAAGCGTTCGTCGAGCAGGTCTTTATGAAACTGTATGGTAACTTCTTTAATCAGGTCGCTTTTGCAGTTATGTGTAAACCAGCCGTGCGGCAGGTTTGGGCCAACTAAAACGAGTTCATAATTACCTATTTCTTCAATATGATCGCCAACTATGCGTTTTGCGCCGGGCGCATCTAAAATAAGGTTAAGTTCCATTTCCTCGTGGTTATGCAGCGGAAAATCAAATTTGTTCTTCTCCCGCGAAAAAATGGTGAAACAGTCACTTTGGGTTAATGGGGTTATCTCTCTTGAAATATCCTTAAACATAAATTTATAAATTGGTAATGCAATTTAATCAAATTAGTTAAAATAATATCATTAAAAAGTTCAGTTTGAGCAGGCTTTTTTCAACTGCGTAACAGCTGCTGGTAAATATTCACAAATTACCTCTCAATTTTTGGCGGATCAATCATCACCAATAGCTATTTCCGGTAATTCCCGATAGTTCTTAGCCATATTAATTATCGCGAAAGCGTAGGTTAATACAATGTTTGGTTAAAATAGTATTAAAGTATTGAAGCCTGTCGCTCTATTTTTGAACAGTATCTTTTTTTTTCAAAGAGCCTGATATTTTTTAAACTATGTATAACCGGTTATTACAGTTTCTTGTTAAGTTTTTTCTGTTCAATATTAATGCTTGTTAAATAAATAAAGCTATGTTGTGCCCTATATTTAACTGATTAGCAAAACCTTATTGTAACAAAAAACCTAAATGAAACTACAAGTAATTGATGTATCGATCTTAATATGCTATCTCATTTTGATGGTGCTTATTGGCTGGTATTACCGCAAAAAAGCAAGTCAGAACAAGGAGAGCTATTTGCTTGGCGGTAAAAAGCTGCCATGGTATATGCTGGGGCTTAGTGATGCTTCAGATATGTTTGATATAAGCGGTACCATGTGGATGGTATCACTCTGTTTTGTATATGGTTTTAAAAGCATCTGGATCCCGTGGCTGTGGCCTGTTTTTAACCAGGTGTTCAACATGATGTTCCTGGCTAAGTGGCTCCGTCGTTCAAATGCTAATACTGGAGCCGAATGGCTTGCTTCGCGCTTCGGACTTACAGGTACGGGAGTAAAGGCATCGCACAATATTATAGTAGTGTTCGCGCTTATTGGCTGCCTTGGCTTTTTGGCGTATGGCTTTGTTGGCCTGGGCAAGTTCATTGAAATTTTTGTACCCTGGAATATTGTTGAACCTTACGTGCATTTTCATATACGGCCCGAATATGTAGCCCATTTTTATGGCATCATATTTACGTTGTTCGCTATGTTTTACTCCATATTAGGCGGTATGCACAGCATTGTATTAGGCGATGTTATCAAATACATCATCATGACGATTGGCTGCGTAGCCGTGGGTATAATTGCCATGCAGCACCTCAATGGTAAAGTATTGCTGTTTCCGCATGGCTGGGATAACCCTTTCTTTGGCTGGAAACTGGATTTGGATTGGTCGCATATAGCACCAGATGCCAATAAGAAAATTGCAGAGGATGGTTTCAGCGTGTTCGGTGCCTTTTTTATGATGATGCTTTGTAAGGGTATATTTTCCAGCTTTGCCGGGCCCGCGCCAAATTACGATATGCAAAAGGTGCTATCGTCGAGATCGCCAAAGGAG
This sequence comes from Mucilaginibacter sp. GW821-FHT07G05, assembly GCF_059418565.1. Taxonomy (NCBI): domain Bacteria; kingdom Pseudomonadati; phylum Bacteroidota; class Sphingobacteriia; order Sphingobacteriales; family Sphingobacteriaceae; genus Mucilaginibacter; species Mucilaginibacter sp. GW821-FHT07G05. Next base: position 429,049 of record NZ_JBWKQC010000001.1, read on the forward strand.
GCCTCTAAAATGACTGGCTTCGTATCTATTATATTGTTACCGGTACGCTATACCATGGTAATAGGCCTAACGGTACTTGCCTTATTGTACTATAAACAGCTCGACCTTAAAGTTGCCGGGGTAACTGATTTTGAGCGGATATTGCCCGCGGCCATTAACAGTTTTTTACCGGTAGGTATTTTAGGATTAGTGCTCACCGGGCTGATGGGTGCTTTTATGGGCACATTTTCGGGTACGTTGAACGCCGCGCAGGCCTATGTAGTAAATGATATTTATTTGAAATACATAAACCCGGCAGCATCCATCAAAAAAACAATTACCGCTAATTATATAACTGGCGTTGTTGTGGTGGCTATCGGGGTGATCCTTGGCTTTTTTGCAAAGGATGTTAACAGCATTCTACAATGGATAGTGGGCGCTTTATATGGCGGTTACATGGCATCAAACATACTTAAATGGTATTGGTGGCGGTTTAACGCGAATGGCTTTGCCTGGGGCATGATCACCGGTATTGCTGCCGCGCTGGCCTTTCCGTTTATTTTTGATGGCCTGCCTTTGTACAACTGGCCGTTATTATTCCTGATATCAATTATTGGCTGCATAGTGGGTACTTATACCGCGCCGCCTACCGATACCGAAATATTAAAGAGTTTTTACCGTACCGTAAAGCCATGGGGCTTTTGGGAGCCCATACACAAACTGGTAGTTGCCGATGATGAAAGTTTTCAGCCGAATAAAAGATTCAGGCTGGATATGTTCAATGTGGTGCTTGGCATTATAGCACAACTGTGTCTTACCATTTTGCCCATGTATTTTATACTATGGATGAAAGTACCCTTACTGGTTACCATAGCCATACTTGCCCTTATCATTTTTATACTGAAGAAAACCTGGTGGAATAAACTTGAAGATTAATTACAAATGAATATAGATTTTAGTGAACGACTGGACAAGATCAAAAGCGATTACGAAAAGCTGGTTATGCTTAAAAATGAACCGGCCGACGATACCAATGGGGTGTATCAGCGTTACAAAAACCCTGTATTAACGGGCAAACACGCGCCCTATTTTTGGAAATACGATCTTAACCCCGAAACCAACCCTTTATTGCTGGAGCGTATTGGTATAAATGCCACTTTTAATGCCGGTGCCATAAAATGGAATGGAAAGTATTTGCTGGTGGTTAGGGTGGAGGGCAGCGACAGAAAATCTTTTTTCGCCGTTGCTGAAAGCCCCAACGGTATAGATAATTTTCGTTTTTGGGAGAAGCCCATATTGGTACCCGGGCACCCCGATCAGCAGGAAGATACCAATATTTATGATATGCGCCTAACCATGCACGAGGATGGTTTTGTGTACGGCTTGTTCTGCACCGAACGCCGCGACCCGGAAGCGCCTGCCGGTGATCAATCGGCTGCTATAGCGCAATGCGCCATTGTGCGTACCCGCGATATGGAGACATGGGAGCGGCTTGCCGACCTTAGGACGCCTTCGCCGCAACAGCGTAATGTGGTATTGCACCCGCGTTTTGTTGACGGTAAGTATGCTTTTTATACACGCCCGCAAGATGGTTTTATTGAAGCCGGTAATGGTGGTGGAATAGGTTTTGGCCTGGCCGATAATATGGATAACGCCGTTATTCAGCAAGAATTTGTGATTGACAGCAAAGTTTACCATACCATTAACGAAGCCAAATTAGGCTTAGGCCCCGAACCTTTAAAAACCGAAAAAGGTTGGCTCCACCTGGCTCATGGCGTGCGTAATACCGCCGCCGGTTTACGATATGTGCTGTATGTTTTTATGACGGATAGCGACGACCTTACCCGCATTATTCACAAACCGGCAGGCTATTTTATAGCCCCGGAGGGGGATGAACGGGTTGGTGATGTATCTAACGTGGTGTTTTCAAATGGTTGGATAGCCGATGAGGATGGTACGGTTTATATTTACTACGCGTCGTCAGATACACGGATGCACGTAGCTGTTTCTTCGATAGATAAACTGGTTGATTATGCTGTTAACACACCCGAAGATGGTTTAACATCGCTGGCATCTGTAAGGAGCATTTTTCAGTTGGTTGATAAGAACAAGGCCTTTATATAAGCTGTCAACCATAAAGAAGCCCCGGCGCATCGTTAAGTATGCTGCCGGGGCTTTTTCTTTATCGGGATATTTATAACTTGATAACCATGGTTGTGGAGAACGATCTGCCGTCGGATGGCCAGATACCCGGACCCGGATAAAACTGCGGGCGTTTGGTAAAATATTGCCTGTTAAAGGCATTATTCAAGTTAAGCCTTAATTGCAGGTGACTGCTTATAAATACCGAGCTGTTAAAATCGAACAGGTGATAGGCCGGTACAAGTCCTGCTGAACCAGTTGCGGTTGGTGCAACCGAATTTAAGGCATCGGCAAAAGTATTGCCGGTGTAGCTGTATAAGGCGCTAACGCTTACCCGCTTTACTTTTAGCGTTACGCCATTGCGGCTTTGCCATTCGGGGGCGCTTTCTACCTTATTACCATCAATATTAACATTGGTATTGCCCGATCTTACATTGGCATCTTTATAAACCGCGTTCATGTAGGCCGTAGCGGTGAATACTGAAAGCACAGCGGTACGGCCAAGCGGCATATCAGCTTGGGTGAACAGCTCAACGCCCCTTGCCAAAGAATTGCCAATATTAGTACGGAAGATGATCTCATCCCCGGCACTATTCTTTTGCGCCAGTGTACCAAGCCTATTTTTATACAGGAGCTGAAAATAGCTTACATCCCATTGCAGTATTTTCCAGTTGCCCCTAAAACCTGCTTCGAGATCGTAGCCGCGCGCGTCCTTTAAATTTTTATCGGCCAGTTCATATACCGATGTTGGGATGATATCCTTAAATATTACCGGGCGGTAAGCCTGCGACCATCCGGCGTACGCGTTAATATTACTGCTTACAGCATACTGGGCATTTACCCCCAATAAAGGGAAACGGTGTTTGATAGTGTTAGGCACATCATTGGCAGGATAGTTATTGATAGTCCCCGTCATATTGGTTTCGCCCGATTCAACCCTTACACCTGCATTTACAGAAAGTTTGCGTGTAAGCGCGAACCTGTTCTCGGCAAACAGGGCAATATTATTGGTTTTGTATTGCATATCTCGCCCCCAACCGGGTGCAACCAGCGACAGGTCGTAATCATCACCGGTAGTGCCCTTTCCTAACTGCTGGCGGTGCAGGTTATTATTCATATACTGTATACCTGCGGCAAGGCTGCTGTTTAAATTAAATAAGGAATAAGTCTGCAATAAACGTAATTCAGTAGTGTAGCTGTTAAAATGATCGATATCAACCTGCCTGTTTGCATATTGCAATGTGGCCGGGTCAATAACATCAACCGTTGTGGTGGGTTTATCAAACAACACGCTTTTGCGCGCGCCTACAATAGCCGATGCGGTTAGCTTCAGTAAGGTATTTCTCCCGGCTTTCCAGTCTACACTTATAGATGGCACATTGATCTCCGGACTATAATAGTTACGGGACCGGGTTGACATACGCGGATCGGCATTGAACATGGCATCGGTAAGCGGGCCGGCAAGGTGCGTTACATAGTCAGACCGTGTCCATTCCGCTTTTATAAGCAATGATGGCGAAGCATCGTAATACAAGGTTATATCCTGCGCGTTGAATTTCGAATCGGAATTTTTTCGATAGCCATCTATCTTTTTATTGTTGAACCAGGCATAGTACCTGAACTTGCCCTTAGTGCCGTTTATTGAATTATAAGTACTCAACAAACCGTATGAACCTACCGTATTCACGCTTTCAAAAGCGAATTCTTTCGCTCCCGGCTGTTTGCTTACATAATTAAGCATCCCACCAAACTGGGCACCGTATTGCAGCGAACCTGTACCCCGTACCAGTTCGATCCTTTCCACTGCTTCCAGCGGAATATTGTAATGACTGGCAGGGTAACCATACATATCCGAATTGGTTATCACACCATCTTTACGGATATTGAACTCCCAGCCACGATGCGGATCAAGGCCCCGGGTTGAAATATTGGTTTGGTTGCCGGTGCCGTCCATGTCGTACACAAATACGCCCGGAATTTTGGCAAAGATCTGCCTGCCGAATTTTTCGGTAAGGGCGGCATCTTTATTGGCCAGCTCGATCACCTCATTCTTTTTGCCCGAATAAATGAAAGTCCCTTTAATTGAATCCATCCGGCTAATATCTTTTTGCTTGCGGATGTTGAATATGATCACCTCATCCAGCGTTTTTGAAGTATCCCTGCTTTCCGATTGAGCAAAGGACACCAGACATGGGATTGTGAGTAATAATGTGGCGTAAAGTTTCTTCATTATAAATAATAAGGTGTGTTAAAAACTATAATGAAAACGTCATTGTAATCAGGTTTAAAATATAGTTAATCAGGTATCGGCATCCGGATGATTTGCCCTCGGAATCATTAGGCGAATTTTATTCTTATTAAAATTGATATTAAAGTAATTACTTCTTTTTAAAAATAATAAAAAAGTTTAAAATTTAAAAAATCGAATTACAGTTATTTAGCAATGCGCTACGGTAACAATTTATAATTATTATCTAAATAAAAACATTGTACCATAAATTGAGCAGTAACAGATGTTTAGTATAAATAATTGATAAAATAGTATTAATGTAAACCTCTTTGGCATCGTAGTTTTGGTATCATCTAAAAGTTTGGTATTAAAAAGCTTTAATAATTTAACCTTGTCAGCACAGCAACATTTCAACCTGTACAAAACCGAAGTAACATCCGAGCTCAACCGTATACTCGATTACTGGTTGCGTTACACGCAAGATGATGTGAACGGTGGTATCATTGGCCGGATAGATCATGAGAACAATATATTTGCCGACTCGCCCAAAGGCGCTGTTTTGAACGCGCGTGTGTTGTGGGCGTTTGCTGCCGCTTATCATCTTAATGGCAACAACGATTATCTTGCCTTGGCAAGCCGCACTTTTGATTACCTGGTATCAAATTTTATAGATGAGCAATACGGTGGTGTTTATTGGACGGTGGACCACCGCGGCATACCTCTCGATACCAAGAAACAGGTATACGCTACGGCATTTGTAATCTATGCGTTCAGCGAGTACTACAAGGCCTCGGCAAATGAAAAAGCGAAACAGGAAGCCATCAACCTATATAAAATACTGGTTAAAAAGAGTTACGACATAGAGCATACCGGTTACCTCGAAGCGTTTACGCGAGATTGGCAGCCAATTGATGATCTGCGCCTGAGCGCAAAGGATGCAAATGAGAAGAAGACCATGAACACCCACCTGCATGTGTTAGAAGCTTATGGCAACCTGTACAGTATATGGCCCGATGCAGGGCTGAAAACGCAGATACAAACCTTACTCAATAACTTTACCGATCATTTTATTGATAAGCAAACAGGTCATTTATCATTATTTTTTGATGAAGACTGGAATAAGAGCTTTAATATTATTTCGTACGGGCACGATATTGAAGCTTCGTGGTTATTGCTTGAGGCCGCGGAAATTATTGGCGATGAAGAACTGATACCCGTATTTAAAAAATTGGCGATTGTAATGGCCGATGCAACGCTGGAAGGGCTTGACAACGACCATGGGTTATGGTACGAATACGATGCCGACAAACACGGACTGGTAAAGGAAAAGCACTGGTGGGTACAAGCCGAGGCTATGGTAGGGTTTTATAACGCCTGGCAGGTGAGTGGCGATGTTAAATATGCCGAACTATCTACACAGGTATGGCATTTTGTTAAACAGCATATTTTGGATATGGAGAGAGGAGAGTGGGTATGGGGCATTACAGCCGATGGTGAACTAATGCCGGGTGAAGATAAGGTGGGTATATGGAAATGCCCTTATCATAACAGCAGGGCCTGCATTGAAATTATTAACAGGATAAACCGGGCTCTATAGGTTCTTCACATAAAAAAGGCAAAGCTACCATTAGGTAACTTTGCCTTTTTCATATCGACGCTTTCTGTTATTTCTTATTTAACACATGGTCTGCTGCCATGGCCAGGAAAAGGTAATCAGTAGTGCCTCCGCCTAATACATATTCGCCTTGTTGCCACAGGAAAGGCCATTTCAGCAATTCAGGAAAATCCGGACGGATCAGTGCCGTACCCGAAGCGCTGCCGCCCGGTATGTACGACCAATCGGCACGGTTAAAGCCATAAGCGGTGGTCATTGATTGCGAACCAATCCCCGATACGAATGACGATGTATTTGAACCCGGATGGCAGCCCAAAACAAAGTTGAGCGCATCCAGCATATAATCGGCCGGTACAATATCAGAAAAGTAGGTATGCAGAAAGTACTGCCTGAAACCAAAATTTTGTATCCCCCAGCCGGCACCCCAAATATTGGGTTCATATGGTACACTATAAGGCGTTTTTTTGCCCTGCTGCTGTATGTTGGTATACAGCTTTTTTACCGCGCCGGTAATTGCAGTTTGGTAAGCGGGGTTTTCAATAACTTTTAAAGTACGGCCAACAAACCAGCCGGTATTATCAATATCATTAACAATATCCTGTGTTTTAGCAGTAAGATAGTCGGCATATATTTTATCCTTGGTAGTTAAAAATAGTTCCGTGGCTAAATGTATACGCTGCGATACCTGTTTTTCGCCCGTGGTTTGTTCCCAAACCTGTTTGGCTATTTGTACGCATTGGCTTGCGAGGGTATCATTATAACCCTGCATTGCCCTGCCGGCAGCCGCTAATGCGGCGGCGGTTTCTAATTCGCGGGTCGGATTATTTTCGGTAAATACCCAGCGGTCGTCGGCCCAGGCATTGGTTCCTGATACGGTAGTAATGGGTTTTGATGCGTTGAAAGGCACATTGTCAGTCAGGTTGGCCGCGTCGCCCAACAAAACGTACTGCCTTATGGTAGGTTCAATAATGCCACGGTAAAAGCGCCCCATCGCCTTGTAACCACCCGTTATGGAAAGCAGGCCATGCTCAATTTGCTGTAACAGGTCGGGTTTATTATCGGGCTCGTGTATTTCGGTAATTAAGGTTTGCTGGTTAATGGAGGTATTATCATGCTTCTCGCCAAACTCCTCATAAGCAAGGGTTAAGCCATATACCGTTTCCGCTTGCGATTCAACCCGAAGGTCAAAATCACCTGCATCATGCCAGGCACCACGATTCAGCATAGGTACATTATCGCCGGGTTTAAATTTGGTAAGGGTTGAGTTGCCTTGTAGATAACCATCAAAATGGTTGGAATCAAGCGGGGCCATGCGGGCATCATCCAAATGACACACGCCATGCCAAACCCTGTATTTGTCGTTTACGCGCATGTGGCACATTTGCGCGGGCAAAAAGTAATCGAGCGTTGGCTGCCATACATTTTCTTTATATACATCGGCTGTAATAGCAAACGGATTAGATTGATACTTACCGTACCGCACTACATACATACCCGGGCGTTCTACCTTGCTAAAATCAAGCTGAAGATAACGGTACCGTAAAAAATAGCCCCAGGTAGTAGCCGCTTGCGTGGTAACAGGCTCATAGCCGCCTTTTTCGGCAATGCGCAGTAATGATACCGGCGCGGTTTTCAGGTCATGTTTATCCAACTCTATCACCGCTATTTTTTGTTGCAGGGGATGGTAACCAACCTGCGAAACCTGTATTACCGGTTCCGATTTCCAGCCTTCTACCGCGTTTGGTGTAACCAGCCATTCAATAGCATTTTTGGTAGCGCCTTTAGCCACCAGTGACCGCACTACAAACCAGCCGTTGTTATGCTTGCCTCGTCCGTCAAGCAGTTCAAGGTCGCCGCCCGATAGGTTTTGGATCAGCATACGTTGCATGGCCTGTTCGGGGGCAATGGCAAGCGTCTTACCTTTCTCCATAGGCATTACCTGCGTTTCACCATCGGCATCTTTATACATTTGCCCATTGGCCTGCTGCGGAAATATGCCCGGCTTGCTATCCATATAATATGATTTGCCGAACAATATGCCCGGGAAAAGCTCGAAATTGAAACCAACCTTGCCTATCCATGAATCGGGCAGGGGTTTATCCAAATCAACAATTATTTTGAAAGCCTTACCCGCCGGCCTTACCCGTATGGTATAAGCAAAGTTAAGATCGGGGTAAATAATGGGGTTAAATCCTTTGCGGTTTATTTCCGGGTTCGGGTATTCCATCCGTACGCTTACCTCCTGTGTAGCCGGGTTAACCACCCGTTTGCCAACCTTAGGTATAGGCGACCACTGGCCAGGCGTAGGTTCAAGCCGAAGATCGCCATTGGTGGCAACCCGCTGGCCGTTTTGTATAATACCCACACCGCCCTGGTGCCCTTCGGGATAAAAATCATGGGCCAGCATTACATTTACGCCGCCGTATTCCAAGTATTCCTGTTTGTTTAGAGTGATAGCCTTAGGCTGCTGGGCAAAAGTAGCGGTAGCGCAGCCGGTAATAGCCGCAAAAGTTAATAGGTTTAATAATGATCGCATCAAGATGTTGTTTTAAAGGTTTTACCTCGCAGGCAGGATAAATAAAGATACCCCGAACCGTAAGCTCGCTTATAATGGTATTTTAACAAATGCTTATTGTTTCTTGACGATATGCCGCAATCACTGCCAGCACCGCTTATTTTTAAGCTGATAAATTATTAACCCATGAGGAGTACCTGTTTAATGCGTCGCTTACTATGCAGCGCTGCAACCGCGGCCACGTTACTATGGTCAGCCAATACCTACGCGCAAACCGAACGCTTAAAAATTGCCCGTGAAATGAACCGATCTGCAAGGGTAGAGTTACTTGATAAATGGTACCCTAAAGCTGTGGATACATTACATGGCGGCTTTTTAAGCGCGTTTACGTACAACTTTCAGCAGGGTGAAAACCAGGAAAAAATGATCGTTACCCAGGCCCGGCATGTTTGGTCAAATTCAAAGGCATCGTTAATGTACCCGCAGGTGGCTTATTTTAAGGCGGATGCAAAACATGGTATAGCGTTTTTAAAAGAGAAGATGTGGGATAAAACCAACGGCGGCTTTTATACCCTTGTTACACGCGAGGGCGACGTTATCAATACGCCTTCATTCGCGGCAAAGGAAGCCTATGGCAACTCCTTCGCTATTTATGCTTTGGCTGCAAACTACCAGGCAACGGGGGATACCGCTGTGCTGAACTTTGCCAAACAGGCTTTTTGGTGGCTCGAAAAACACAGCCACGATCCTGTTTATAAAGGCTACTACCAGCACATGGAGGCCGATGGCACGCCGGTTAAAAGAACGGCCGCTTTCGCTTCCACATCCGACATGGGATACAAGGATCAAAATACCTCCATCCATTTGCTGGAGGCTTTTACCGAACTGTACACCGTTTGGCCGGATAGCCTGCTGAAAGTACGCTTGCAGGAACTTTTGTTTTTAATACGCGATAAGATCACTACACCGAAAGGCTACCTTAATTTGTTCTTTCAGCCCGACTGGACCCATGTTTCTACCAGGGATTCAACGGATGAAAGTATACTTAAACACCGTTACCTCGACCATGTATCTTTTGGCCATGATGTAGAAACCGCTTACCTGATGCTGGAAGCTTCGCACGTTTTAGGGATACATAATGATGCCGTAACCATGAAAGTTGCCAAACGAATGGTTGACCATGCCTTAAAAAATGGTTGGGACGGTAAGACGGGAGGCTTTTATGATGAAGGTTATTATTACAAAAACAAACCGGGCGTTACCATCATAAAGGATGGGAAAAACTGGTGGGCACAGGCCGAAGGATTGAATGCCTTATTGCTTATGTCTGATCATTTCCCAAAGGATAGCATGCAGTATTATGCCAAATTTAAACAGCTGTGGGGCTATGTGCAAACTTACCTGATAGATCATGAGAATGGCGATTGGTACCAGGGAGGGATAGATAAAGATCCTGAATATAAAATGGCTTTAAAAGGGCAGATCTGGAAAGGGACGTATCATAATTTCCGTGCGCTGATGAATTGTGTATTAAGGCTCGATCCTGATAGGCAGGCACCATCTGTGCCCAAAAATGTTAAACTAAAAACTGACCGATCTGGTATTCAACTTACATGGCTTGCCTCAACAGATAACCGCCAGTTTATGGGTTACAATATTTACAGCAACGGTAAGCGTATAGGTTATACCCCTTTAACAACATTTACAGTTGAATCTCCATTAATACAAAAGAACGCCGTATACACTATACAAGCTGTGGATTTGCAGGGCAATACATCTTCTAAGAGCTCTGCCGCAACTCGTTGATTTGGAAAAAAAATAAAACCATATAGGCCGCGACATTTTACTGTGCGGCCTTTGTGGTTTTATATGACTATTTCTTCGGATGTCTACTTGTAAGCAGGCGCTTCGCCTAATGACAGTGTTTTGGGGTTGGCGTATACTTCTTTTACCAGTTCGTGGGTGTTATGTGTCCATAGCCAGCTGGTCCATACCATAAACCAGGTCCACTCGGGTTGAGCTTTTAGTATGGCGGCCTTGGGTAGTTCGCCCACTTCAGTTAACGCTATAGGTTTGCCGTTGGCGAGTGCCAGCAATTCGTTATAATCCTTTTGCTCGTAATCGGCATTATAGATATCGGTGCCCAAAATGTCAACATATTTAGCGCCAGGATAATAGTACTTATAAGGAAATGCTTCATCCTCCGGCAAATCGCGCGGGCCATTCGCACCCCAAACCCATATAAGGTTGTTTAATTTGTGGTAGTTGGTATAGCGATCGTACATCATTTTCCATAATTTGGCTATGCCATCCGGCCCTTTTTTATCGCCCCACCAAAACCACACTCCATTCATTTCATGGTAAGGCCGCCATAAAACAGGTATATGCGCGTCCTGTAGTTTTTTCAGCCATAAGGCCACCTGGTCTATCTGTGCCAGCCATCTTTTATTAAGTTCGGTATTAGGGGTTATCAGTTCCTTCCATTGTTCGGGTGTGAGTTTTGCCTGCACGCTTTCTTTCCATCCGTAAGGCGGATTATCACTTGGGCGCCCCTGATGCCACATAAGGCAAATAATGTAGCCCTCTGCATATTTTTTTATCGCCTCGGTAACAATGTCCTGGCCCGGATCTTTGGTGCCGTTCCAGATAAAATCGCTGCCCCACAACGCGGGCTTTTTACCCGTGATAGCCTTAACGCTATCAATAAATTTTTCAGATTCGTGATTATAGTTATGTTGGCCTGAAATAAGGTATTTCCCTTTAATACTGTAGATGTAAGTGAGTAATTTACGTGCTTCCGGAGTGGTGTTTGGATTAACCGGTTCGAATTGTTTTTGCGCAAAGGCTCCCAGCCCCGCGCATAACGCGAGTAATGTAAGTTTGATTTTCATGATGTTTTTAGTTTGTTACCTGTATGGTTCTTACTTTTTTATCTTTAACTGACTGATGATATAGTCGCTCACTTTTTTACCCTGCAAGGCGCCCTGTTCAACACTATTCTTATAATGGATACCACCGTAAAAGCGACTTATAGAGGCTTCATCTGCGGCTTGTACAAATGATTTAAAATCGCGTTTCATACCTATATAGTGCAGGTCGCTGGTATCCTGAAAAGCGAAGTTGTCGCCGAATAAATGTGTAAGCATTACTGCCGCGGCACGTGTAATGGTGCTATGCCCGCTCGGATATTCCGGGAATGGGGGCGTTTGCAGGCGTGATGTCCAGGTTGGGTCTATTTTATCATTAATAACGCTTACCGGTCGTATGTAATTGGTTTCGTACTTGGTATTCCAACAGCAAACAAAGGCATCAAACATACTCACTGCCGTAAGGGCATAAGCTTGCGCTGTTTTCACCGCGTCGGCATGGGTTTGTTTACAGGCAATAGCGGTAATGCCTATCCAATGGCCGCCCGGCGTTATTTTTTTATTGGCAAATGTGAGGTGACCGGCATGTTCTAAAACAAAAGGATTATCGTCCCAATAGCGGGCAATGTCCTTCTGCTCGTCGGTAAGGTTTTTACTTTGCTCGTAAACGGCCACGTTCTGCTTGTAATAGTCGCTGTTTTTATCTTCACTGTAGGGCGGCGGAGGTGGGATAGAGATCCGGGTTGATGAATCGAGAGCGAAAGTTTTCATGGTACCCCAGCAATACTCTACACCATCTAAGTAATCGGGCGGGGTAGGGTGCCATTTACCGGGCGCGTTACTGCCCAAAAACCGGGGCTTGCCTCGTGTTTGCAGGTAATTATCCGTTACCAAACGTTTAATGATAGTTTTAGCGATCTTATCACCAAATGCAACCGACCAAGCGTACGTAGAATCATCCAGCGCGTTTTTAAAACGTGCGTGCAGGCCATCCTCATAAGCTTTTAAAGAATCAACTGAGAAGGTTACCTTACGGGCTACCGTAAAAAATGCCTGTGTGGCTGCCAGTGTAAAATTATATGTTTTATCCTTTTCGGGTTGGGGCATGGCATCGAAGCCTTTTAACTGTGTCGTTAACGACTCATAGCCGGGCTGCCCAAACCTAACCGCTTCGTACGATGCTAACGACGCGTAGGCATAAATACGGCTTGCAACGGGAGGAGTAAATACATCATATATAATGAGCTGTGTTAATTTATCCTCGTTTTGGTGCAGCACATCAGTATCATTAATAGCCTTAATATTACCCGTTTTTTTATTTTGGCAAGCTGTATAACAAGCAATTAGTATAAGCAGCGGAATAAAAAGTTTCTTCATAATACCATATTATTTTAGGTTAACGGCCCGCATTTGGCCCTTGCTGTTAACTATAGTTACACCCACCACATTTGCGCCCACACTCAAAAACCTACCCGATTGCGACAGGAACGATGAGCCGTAATAAAGTTCCTGCTTTTGTGTTTTGCCATTGCTTAGTTTAAGGGTGGCAGCTATATCAAACGGCCCGGTTTTAACATTTCTGTTCGCTTGTTTTAATTGCATTACTTGCAGTTTTCCACGGTTTTGGCTGGCTGCCAGCATGTAACCTCCTGTGTTGTTTTGCAGCTTTACAAGCGCTTTACCATTGCCGGGCAGGTAAATACCACTCTCCAATATTGATAACGGCTTAAAGTTGCCTTTACCATCACCCTTTAGTAATAAGCCGTTCAATGCGTCATAGCGCCCGGTGGATACATCGGTACCGTAATCATTTCCGTTTATGGCTACATCAAGGTTACCGTCGCCATCAAAATCATCAGCAACCATGCCGTTAAGGGTGGAAATTTGCGCCTGTTTAGGCAGCGGTATCATGGTGAATTTGCCATTGCCATCGTTACGCAGATAGCATGATTGCAGCATATTTGCTTTCAGTTTTAAGGCTCCTTCTTTTTGTTCGGGCGATAGGATATCGTCCATAGTAGCCTCGGCGTATGATTTGTAGTTGGTATACTTCTTTTTAAAGCTGATCATTTGCTTTAAAATATCGTCGCGACCTATTGCCGGAAATTCCTTTCGTTCGCCATTAGCATCAGGAAAGTAAATTGACGGGATAGCCGCGAAACCACCGTTCTTATCAAAATCTTTAGCGATAATACCTACAGGGTACTGATCGCTGGCCTGGTAAATAGTGTTCAAGCCAACGTTACCCACTATATAATCCATACGGCCGGTATGCCTGAAATCACCCGCGATAATGGTGTTCCACCAACCTGATTTATCGCCCACACCGGTAACTGGTGTAACATTTTCAAATCTGCCTTTATTATAACGCATAAAGGTAACGGGCATCCATTCACCGGCCAGTATCAGGTCGGGGTGGTTATCGTTATCAAAATCGGTGAATAAGGCGTCGCACACCATACCTATATTCTTTAAAGCCGGGGCGGCAGTTGCCGTAACATCGGTAAACTTAATCAGTCCATTTTGGCTGTCGTTCCGCAAAATAAAACTTGATACAGGCTTAGGGTAATTCCATGGATCAACCCGGCCGGATACAAACAGATCGAGCTTGCCATCGCCGTTGTAGTCACATGCCCTTACGCAAAGTTTGCTGGTGCTGTTAACCGGCAGGGCATTGGTAGTTAAGGTGAAGCTCCCCTTGCCGTCGTTTACATATAACCTGTCCTGATATACCGCACTACCGGGTTCAGCGTGATAGCCGCCACTCGCAGCGTACAAGTCCAAGTCGCCATCACCATCGGCATCAAAAAGGAGCAGCCCGGCATCTTTAAAATCTTTTGTCATATCGGTACCTATAGCAAACAGGTTTTTCTTAATGAACTTTCCGTTGGGCTGTTGTAACAATATTTGCGTTGGCTTAAAGGCACTGCCGCCTATTACCACATCATCGAATCCGTTTTTATCAATATCACCAACAGCCAATGCAGGGGTATATTCGGATAGTTTATGGGGTAATAATTTTTGAATATTAAAGTCAATAAAATCAGGATCGTTATTTACCACATCCACACCCAAAGAATCGGTAATTTCTTTAAACAGGGCATTGGTCGCGTATTGAGGCACATCTAATGGATAATTATCGGCAGCGTTGCTTTGCCTTACCGTTATTTCGGCATCGGCTTTTATGTTGGTGAGTTTTTGTTTTTTGTTACCCGGCCATTTAATAATAATGGAGTCTATCAAACTAACCTTTCCCAAACCGAAATGAGCCACATTCTCCATTGATGAAAGGTAGCCCCGGTAGGTGTTATTTTCGGCTACCTGTTTTTTGCCTTTGTCATAATATATTTCGGCAATAGCGCCAAGGCCATGTACATTGTTCTTGTTGCCGTAAAACTTAAGTTTAAGGTAGTGCAGGTTATTTAACCTGGTCGTATCATCGCGCGATGTGTTGCGATAAACGGATGCCTCATCATTTATATTGCTCACCACCATATCCAACGCGCCATCGTTATCCAGGTCAACATAAACGGCTCCGCTCGAAAAGTTCTTTACATCCAGCCCCCAGCTTTTACTTACATCGGCAAAGGTGAGGTCGCCATTATTTAAAAAGGCGTAGTTATGCAGCTTTATCTGTGGAATTTGCTTCAGCATTTTATCTTTCGAGGTAACGGCATAGGCCTGCTGGCGATAGGTCATGAAATCATGATCTGAAACATCTTTCGGGAAACCGTTGGTTACTACGATATCGCGGTAGCCATCATTATTAAAATCGGCCACAAGGGGAGTCCAGCTCCAGTCGGTTTGTGATATACCGCTCATAAATCCAATTTCGCTGAATGCGGGGCTGCCAATTTTGCCTTGCTGCCCAACACGCGGACCCTGATTTAGCTGTAATGTGTTGCGCACATACTGGTACTGGTAGCCGTAATAATCAAAGTTTTGATAGGTTTGATAAGTGGATGGCCCCAGCATCATCTTCTTACGGAAATTATCTTCCGGGTTCATATCCAATTCTATTACATCGGCCAGGCCATCGTTATTAATGTCAATAATATCCTGGCCCATAGAATTATAGGAAGTGTGCTTAAAGTATTCTTTAGTACGATTGGTAAAAGTACCATCGTGATTATTGATGTACAGAATATTGCTCGATATAAAATCGTCGGATACATAAATATCCTTCCATCCGTCATTATTGATATCAACCGTAGTAGCGCCGTGCCCGTAGCCATCCAGGTTGATACCGGCCTCTGCCGATACATCATGAAATACGGTATGCTGCAACCGGGCATCCCAATCGTTACGATATAATCTGCCCCGGCTATGTGTGGGAGCGGTATTGGTTTTGCCAAAAATACCGGGGTTATAACTTGCGGTGGCGGTATTAACGGTGAGGTACATATCGAGGTCGCCGTCGTTATCATAATCAAAAAAGCTGCCCATGGTTGATTGCTCTTTTACATCAAGCCCATAAGCTACGGCCATTTCCTTAAATATGGGGATTCCTTTATTGTTCTTCCCCTGGTTAATATACAACAAGTTAGCGCGCCGTGCGGGATCGGCGTAAATGGTATTGCACACGTAAATATCCAGCAGCCCATCGTTATTAATATCGATGACTGACACGCCGCGTCCCCAGCGGCCCATACCATCTACCTGCGCTGTTTTGGTTACATCTTCAAACTTAAAATTGCCCCTGTTAAGGTACAGCCGGTTTGATACCATATTGCCGGTAAAGTAAATGTCTTGCAGACCATCGTTATTAAAATCGCCAATACCCACGCCGCCGCCATTGTATATGTTAACAATATCCAAAGGGTTGATGGAGTCGGTTTCAGTGATGTCATTACTGAAGATTATACCCGAATACGAAGAGGGGATTGCCTCGAACAGCGTAGGCTGCTTTTTTTTGCACGAGTACAAACCTAAAAAACACAATATAAGTGCAGCAATGTGAAATTTCTTCATCGTTAGGTATAATTGGGAGCAATCCGTAATGCGCGGTTATGATATAATATTACAAATTTAACCCCTGATATTCAGTGCGTTTTTTAATTACCAGCAAAAAAAGGCTTCTCCCGTTAAGGAGAAAGCCTTTCATGTTATCACCAAAAAATATTAATAGCCCGGGTTTTGTGTAAGGTTCGGGTTGAGCCCTATTTCATTTTGCGGAATAGGATATACTTCGCGGCCGGTAGGTATAGTTACTCCGTAAACTTCTTTAACAAAAGCAGTTGCCACACCGGCACGGCGAAGATCGTAAAAGGTAGAATACTCAGCCGAAAGTTCGTGCCTGTATTCATGATAAACCATTTGCAATGGATCTGTTACTACTTTGCCTTCGCTCATGAAAACAGCAGGGGCACTGCCGCCAAAAGCACGGTCGCGTACAATTTTCAGGGTTGCTAACGCGCCTGAAGCATCACCTGTACGCGCCTGGCATTCGGCTTTGCTTATTAAAACTTCGGCATACCTTAATAATATCTGGTTTTGCGCGCCGAAAATGATACCGTTGCCCGAGTTCCCTGTAAGGCTTGGATCGCGCCACATCTTTTCGTTGTAATAGCCTGTTCTTAATTGCGATGGATCGCTTCCGATCCATGGATTAGCCACTGTGCCGCAGGTGTTAATGATCTTACCATCTGTACCTGTATATTTCTTTTTGATGTTTGCATCGGTACTGGCAAAACCTGCAATAACCAGCGGGTAGGCCTTTATACCGCCATTGGCAATAATGCCCGGGCTTGGGTTTTCATCACCGGGGCCAATTACTGTGGCTACTTTGCGCAAATCACCGGCCTGGTAACCGGTATACAATTCTTTATTAGCGTAATCATAGCCAAAGTTTGATACCTCCTCGGGCATACCGAACGAGCCTATCCAAGCCACCTCGTTACCGCCGCCCCAGCTTTGGGTACCGGCAACCACAAACTGAACTTCAAATAGCGATTCGGCATTGTTTTGATTATCGTATTCATGTATTTTAATAAAATCAGATATCAGTGTGTATTTGCCGGTAAGTTGGTTATAGGTCGCCAATGCTTCAGCATACTTTTTGAGCCACATTTGTGCTGCGCCCAAATAACCTAAAGCAGCTCCTTTTGTAGCACGACCAAGGTTTGCGGCATCATAACCCTCTTTCCATGGTAATAAATCCGCAGCGGCTTTAAGGTCTGTTTCTACCTGTGAAAAAACCTCATCCTGGCTGTTGCGCGGCCTTAATCCGTCATTTGCGCCTGTGGTAAGCTCCAATGGTACACCACCAAAGCTTGCTGCAAGGTAATAATAGGTAATACCACGTAAAAAGTAAATTTCACCGGTTAAACGGTTGGCAAGCTCCGGGGTTAATATGCCGTTATCCTTCATTTTAGCTATAATGGGTAAGGCCGAATTGGCACGGGCAATGCCGATATAGGCACGTTGCCAGAATACCTGTATAGCTCCAAAATTTGAAGGAATAGCGTAAGTATTATAAAATCTGTCGTTACCCCAGTTTTCAAAATCGTGTGTTTGAAAATTGGCATAATACCACAACGATTTCTTTAAAAGATCCGAACTTTGATAAGTATCATAAATGGCATTTACAAGCGCTATGCCATCCGATGCTTTATCAAACAAAACATCTTCGGTAGGGTTTGATGAATCAAGCTGATCCAAAAAGCCCTTCTTACAACTTAGCGGGAGAAACACTACCAGTCCTACTGATAGTATGTATATGTATTTGGAAATTTTCATTTGTTGTTTCTGTTATTTTAAATATTATTTAAAATGTTACGCTTAGGCCCATGGTATAAAACTTTGATGACGGGTAAGTGCCCACATCAACTCCTGATGCAGTAGGAGAGCTGCCGCTAACCGCGCTGTTATTAGGGTCTGTTCCTGTAGGCTGGCCAATTTCAGGATCGAGCCCGGTGTATTTGGTAATAGTGAACAGGTTTTGAGCGGCTATATAAACCCTCACCTTGTTTAAGGTTAACTTATTAGTTAAAGCTGATGGCAACGTATAACCCAAAGTAACGTTGCGCAAACGCAGGTAGCTGCCATTTTCAACATATACACTTGATGCTACGTTATTGGCTGTAATATCATCGTTGTAAGTTACCCTTGCATAACGGTTTGAGGGGTTAGTAGGTGTCCAGCGGTTTTCATAATATTGCTGACTTACATTTTGCACGCCTACAAAACCGGGTGCTTGAAAACTTTCGAGGTTACGGGCCTGGTAGTTAAATATTTTATTGCCGTAGCTGCCGTAAAAGAAAGCGTTAAAATCAAATGATTTATATGAAAGATCAAGATTTAAACCACCATAGAACTTAGGTATGGGGCTGCCCAAACTTACCCTGTCTTCCGGGGTTATCTGTCCGTCGCCGTTAACATCTTTAAAGTAGCGATCGCCGGGTTGTGTAGTGCCTTTTTTATCGGCCTGGTAATAACCACGGGGTGCACCGGCATCTAAGGCGTCAATTTGTGCTTGTGTTTGAAATATACCCAAGGCTTGGTAGCCATAAAACTCGCCAACAGGCTGCCCAATATTGGTTTGGCTGAATTGTGTCCATCCGTTAGCAGGGGTGGTTAAATTTACAAGGTTGGTTATAAATTTGGTATTCCTGTTTATGCTCAATAGTTCATTATCAACCGTAGTAATATTTACCCCTATGCCGTAGTTAAGGTCTTTTAAACTGTGCTTGTAATTAAGCGCTACTTCAAAGCCCTGGTTACGGATGCTGCCTGCATTTTGTGCCTGCCTGAGTGTACCTGTTTGCGATGATGTTGGTACCGATAATAAAAAGTCTTTCGAATCCTTTTTGTAATAATCAACTGTTAAAGCAAGGTCGCCATTTAAAAAGGCGATATCCATACCTATATTGGTTTGCCGTGATGTTTCCCAGGTAAGACCACGGTTATCCAGATTGAGGTAGGCTAAGCCGCTTTGATACTCTTTACCGAATGGATAACCTACGTTGGTAGGCGACGTGGCCGGGCCGCCCGAACCATATCTGGCCAGGAACAGGAACGGATCGATACCTCTTTCGTTACCTACCTCACCATAACCGCCCCTGAATTTCAGATCAGACAACCAGTTAACATCCTTTAAAAAAGATTCTTGCTTGGCACGCCATGCGATCGAAGCTGATGGAAATACGCCATATTGGTTATCCTGGTAAAATTTTGATGAACCGTCTCTTCTCACGGTAGCTGTAAGTAGATACCTGTCGGTAAATTTATAGCTCAACCTTGCAAATTGCGATGCGAGAGTAGTGGTACGCTGACCACCATATGCCACAAGATTTTTCACCTGTGCCAAATCTCTTATAGAGTTACTTGGCAAATCATTACCATTACCGCCAATGCTGCGGTAGGTATTACTTTGCTGCGAAACACCTCCTACAAAATCTAATGAATGCTGACCAAAGGTTTTGCTGTATGATATGGTATTTTCCCACAACCACTCATAGGTATTGTTAGCGCTTTGCGAATAAGTGCTCAACACGTTGTTGCTTGCTACACCATATTGATCTTGTGAGCGGGTATCGGCAGGGGTAAAAAAGTAGCCTGAATAATCAGTAGTGTTTATACCAAAATTGGTTTTAACCTTCAGCCCGTCAATAATGGTTGCCTCTAATGATGAGTTACCCAGAAAATAGTTAGTCAGGTTTTTAGCATCATTTGTTTCAATGGTATACAGTGGGTTGTTCCAACTGCGGGTGTAAGTGTTTACCGGGTCGTAAAAGCCGTAATTGCCGTTAGCGTCTTTAGCCTCGTTGGTCAATTTATTACCGCCGATGGTAGGTATCAACTCACTTAAGGTAGCCAATGCGCCTGTGCCAAACAGATTGTTACTGTTTTGCCTTGAAAACTTCAGGCTTGTTGATGATTTGAGCCATGTTTTGGCATTATAATCAATATTACCGGCAAGGTTTACCCTTTTAAAAAACGAGCGTAATACAATGCCTTTCTGGTCATAATACCCGGCAGAAAAAGCTGTTTGCACTTTATCGTTACCGCCACGTATCGCCAGGTTGTAATTTTGTTTTAAGCCGCTTTGATAAATAAGGTCCTGCCAATCGATACTGCGTAATGCCGATGGATTGCTCCATTCGGGCAATTTTGTAAAACCGGGCGTTTCGTTGGCAAGTGTAGCCCAATCCTGCGCGTTCAATACCTTGTATTTTTTAGGTTCAGATTGTATGGATGCGTATGCGTCGAACGCTATTTGTACACCATCTTTACGGCCCTTTTTGGTAGTGATGATCACCACACCGTTTGATGCACGTACACCATATATGGCAGTGGCTGATGCATCTTTTAAAATGTCCATCGACGCAATGTCATTAGGGTTGATATTGTTGAGGCCGCCGGTAGTAGGGTAGCCGTCAATTACATACAGCGGATCGTTATTACCCAAACTACCCACACCGCGTATTAAAACCGTTACGCCACCGCCGGGGGTACCATCATTATTGGTTACCTGCACGCCCGATGAACGGCCTTGCAATGCCTGGTCTAACGAGGCAACGGGTACTTTAGCTATTTGGTCTGCAGTTACCGAACTGATGGCGCCGGTAAGGTCTTTACGTTTAGCGGTACCGTAACCAATTACCACAAGCTCTTGCAATGATTTACTGTCGGAAGCCAGCTTTACATTAATAGTTGTTTTGTTACCTACCGTGATTTCCTGGGGAGCATAACCAACAAAGCTAAACACCAATACATCATCCGGGCTTGCATTAATACTATAGGAGCCGGATACATCAGTGGTAACCCCTGTGTTGGTACCTTTTATCAGCACGCTTGCGCTTGGGGTAGGGCCTCCATCGTCAGATACTTTACCGGTTATTCTTTTACTTTGTGCAAAAGATTGTGATAAGGTAAAAACAGTAAATATCAAAATCAGGAATATCCTGAGATACTTACTGTTTTTAATAAACAGTAAATTTCTTTTCATGTTACTTTAAATTAGGTTTGTTAAAAAGAGTCGTTTATAATATTGATTTAACAAAACTACTTTACATTTAAGTGTATTGTTAATATTAATTTATCATAATCAGATAATATTTAATCGTTTTTGAAATGCGAAAGAGTGAGAGAAATAGATCTGTTCAGATTCACGCGTTAATTAACTTGAGATTTACTTGATTTCAATCGATTGATAATAAGTTATTTATAACGATATTATAAATATCAAAAATGTCAAATCATTCAATGAGGTATGATGCTTTATTAACATACGCAACCTTAGTTAATTGTCAATATAACACTAAAACAGTATATAAAAAAGTCTTCGTTTTTATCATGCAGATGATCACGCAAAGGGCAAGTAGGGGAAAGTTGAATAGACTGCTTTTAGTACATTTCCACACCAATATTTATTAAACCTGAGATGACAAAAAATTCCCGCGTTTCGCAAACGATAGTTTTTAGCCTGATGCTAAGCTGCCTGTTGTTTTTACATGTCAACATGTATGCTGTTGATAAGATCAATAACCTTAAAGTGGAGTATACCAACACGCCCATTGGTATTGATGTTGAAATACCAAGGTTTAGCTGGCAAATGCAATTGTCTAAAAGTTCAGCAGCGGCAAATACACAGTCGGCCTATCAATTAATAGTTAAGGATGCTGCCGGTAAGGTGGTTTGGAACAGTTCAAAGGTAAAAAGCGGAAAGGCGCTCGGTATTCTTTACGCCGGAGAACCTTTAAAAGCATCAACGAAGTATTACTGGACCGTTAAGGTTTGGGATCAGTCAGGCGGCGAATCATCAGCCGCATCATGGTTTGAAACAGGGCTGATGGATACAGGCATTTCTGCCTGGGAAGGAGCGAACTGGATAGGCGGCGGAGATAAAGACCTGGTACTTCATGCAAATTACCTGCCGCAGTTTGAGCTTCAATACCAATTAGCCATAGACGCGGGCAGTAAAAAAGCCGGATTTGTATTAGCGGCTAATGATCCGCGTTTGATGGACAGGAACAAGAACGTTTTTCAGCTGGAAAACAAAAAAGATCAATCGTATTTTAAGATTGAATTAGACATTTCAGGGATAGAAAACAATGGAAATGCCCGCATAAACATATACCGCAGTGGCTACGCTGCTACAGATATTCCAACTAAGGTATTTAAAAGTTTCCCGGTTAAGCCCGGGATCATCAATAACGAAAATAAAAACAAGTCGCATCGTATTGTAATTCATAATGAGTATGGTACATTAATATTTTCTGTAGATGGCGAAACCCGTTTCTTCTTGTCCGAAACATCCGGTAATGCCAATCCGCCCGAATATGCTAAGGTTGTTTTAAACCCGTTAGGTGAGGGGCACGACCTTATCACTTACGGTATGTTGGGCGATATTGGATTCTCTGTTGATGCAGGTCAGAGTGCCCGCTTCTCAGATATAAAAGTTATCAATAACCGAAGCCCAAAGAACACCCTTTTTGAAGAACAGCGTAAGGGTGCCAATTACAGCGGAATTTTCAGCAATGCTGTTTCAGATAAACTATTGCAGGTTAAAGACGGCGCGTTTTACATTAACGGCGGCGAAAAAGGAGTGATGCTAACAGCCGACCCAAGCCACAACGCCATGCCAATGATGCGCACCCGCTTTGATGCAGGCAGCAAGGTAATAGCAGGAGCCCGATTGTATGTAACAGCACGCGGCATTTATGAAATTTACCTGAATGGCAAACGCGTGTGTAACGACTATTTCAACCCCGGTTTAACGCAGTACAATAAAACGCACCTTTATCAAACCTATGATGTAACCAACATGGTTAATAAAGGCAAAAACGCTTTAGGCGCTATGTTGGGCGAAGGTTGGTGGAGCGGTATGCTAAGCTACGGAAACGTATGGAACCACTTTGGCGACAGGCAATCGTTACTGGCTAAACTGGTTATCAGTTATGCCGATGGCACAAGGGAGGTGATCAAAACCAATGACAAAGACTGGAAATACTTTAACAAAGGCCCAATTGTGTATAGCAGCCTATGCATGGGCGAAGTATACGATGCCACCCGCGACAATGCGATCAAAGGTTGGAGCGCCGCCGCTTATGACGACAGCGATTGGGGTAAAGTACAGGAGATTCCCTTACAGGGCACTACCAGTAAAGATGACGGATTAAATTATGACGATTTTAAGCTGATAGGCCAGATAGGCAATTCGGCTACCATTTATAAAATTTTAACCGCCCAACATTTTACGGAAGTTAAAAAAGGCATTTATGTGTATGATATGGGGCAAAATTTTGTTGGTGTACCGCGTATACATATCAGCAATGGCAAGGCCGGTAAAAAGATCATTTTAAGATATGCCGAGATCATGTACCCTAACCTGAAAGAGTCGGGTAAAAATGTGGGAATGCTCATGACCGAAAATTACCGCGCCGCCCTGAGCCAGGATATTTATATTATGAAAGATGGCGATCAGGTTATACAGCCTAAATTTACTTCGCATGGGTACCAGTATATAGAGATAACAGGTTTAGATGCTCCTTTACCGTTAAAAGATGTTCAGGGAGTAGTGATCAGCTCGGTGCAAAAGCTTAGTGCAGATTATGTAACATCAAACCCAAAGGTTAACCGCTTATGGTCAAACCTTACCTGGTCAAATATTGATAATTTCCTAACCATCCCTACAGATTGCCCTCAACGCAATGAACGCATGGGCTGGTCGGGCGATATAAGCGTATTTTCACGCACGGCTACTTACCTTTCTAATGCCGATCAGTTTCTTCGCAGGCACATGTTTGCCATGCGCGATGTGCAGACTGCAGAAGGAAAGTTTACAGACATAGCACCCGTTGGTGGTGGTTTTGGAGGTGTAATTTGGGGAAGTGCAGGTATCACGGTTCCGTGGGAAACCTATTTGCAGTACGATGATGTGAGCTTGTTAAAAGAACATTACGATGCTATGCGCAAATACATGGATTTTGTTGAAGGCACAATAGATAAAAGCACAGGCTTAAGCAAAGACAGGGTATTGGGCGACTGGTTAGGCCCGCAGAACGACCAGTTAGGTACAGCTTTCCCGGTGACGGCTTATGAAATATATGACCTGGATATTATGGCAAAAGTGGCCGGTATTTTAGATAAAAAGGAAGACGAAGAAAAATTCCGCGGGTTGTATAACGAACGCAAAGCTTTCTTTAATAAAACTTTTATCAATAGTGATAAGAAAACAGTGGGCCTGGTAGGCGGAAACCCGTGGGCTATGCAAGGGCAGGAGTATAAGGTTTCAGATACACAAACAGCCTATGCCACCGGCTTGGGCTTAAATGTGTTTAGCAAAGAAAATGAAGCTTTTATGGCTAAAAACCTGTTAGCCACCGTTGAACGCCAAAACAAGGATGACCAGAATGTATTAAGGCCTGCATACTCGTTGATGACAGGCTTTGTTGGTACAGCCTGGATCAGCAAAGCGCTGTCGGAACAAGGGTATTCTGCGGCAGCCTATAAATTACTACAGAACGAGCAGTACCCATCGTGGCTTTACGCGGTTAACCAGGGTGCTACCACTATATGGGAACGGTTAAACGGCTATACTGTAGAAAACGGTTTTGGCGGCAATAATAGCATGAACTCTTTTAACCATTATTCTTTTGGCGCTGTTGGGCAATGGATGATAGCGCATTCGCTGGGTATAGAACGCGACGAACCCGGTTTTAAAAAATTCATCCTGCAACCCGAGCCTGACGCTACCGGGAAGATGAAGTTTGCCAACGGATATTATGATTCACCTTATGGCAAGATAGCAAGCGGCTGGAAACTGAACGGTAAATTGCTAACATACAATGCAACCGTACCCGCCAATACCACGGCTATTTTATACTTGCCTGCTACCAGCAAAAACAATGTTAAAGAAAATGGGAAAATGATTTCCGGTTTAACAGGAGCGAAGTTTATGCGGTTTGAAAAGAACAAAGCTATTTACACATTGCAACCTGGCAGCTATAGTTTCACGTCGAAGATTCATTAAATAAAGCACATCTCATGCGTACAAAAAAGTCCGATTGTCTAAAAACTTCGGACTTTTTTCATTTTTTACTTTTCTAATTAATCATTTCATATTTAATTGTTTTATTGCCTAACTTGCATCAGAGGGAGATGTCCCGAATCTGAAGACAGGAACCTTTTATAAATTATACAGTACTAAAATATTTTCTATCTATTTTAAAATGAGCATGTACCATTACAACGTTAATGGCATCTGTTTTATATAATGCTTAATATTTGAAAACAGGGTAATGCTAATAAAAGATAGACTCACTTGTTCTTTACTCTGTTTATTGTAAGAAAAATTGAATAGTATATAAATTCTATAGATTTAATATATTATACTTGTAGATAGATACCTTTTTAAATCAGCTAATCATAATTACAATTCAGATACTATGGCAGAAAAACCAAAACAAACAGCATTAGGTGATGTAGCCGCAAGGCAGTTAGCCATCGCTACACGTACAGTACCACAATTATTAAACACATCGCCCCGCTGGTTAACGTTATTGTTAAACTGGGTGCCTGTAGAGTCGGGAGTTTACCGGTTAAACAAGGTAAAAGATGCCGATAATGTAGAAGTAGATTGCTCATCGCGCGATGAACGCGAACTACCATCAACCTTTGTTGATTACATTGATAACCCGCGCGAGTATAACCTAAGCGCGGTAAACACAGTACTTGATGTGCACACGCGTGTATCTGATCTGTACAGCAAGCCTTACAACCAAATAAGTGAGCAGTTACGCCTAACTATTGAGATCATCAAAGAAAGGCAGGAGAGTGAACTCATCAACAACCTGGAATATGGTTTACTAAGCAGCATTGCCGATTCACAAAAAATTAAAACCCGCCTTGGCCCCCCAACACCTGATGACTTGGATGAACTGATCACTAAAGTGTGGAAAGAACCTGGTTTCTTCCTGTTACACCCCTTAGCTATCGCCGCCTTCGGGCGCGAATGTACCCGCAGGGGCGTACCGCCGCCAACCGTATCGCTGTTTGGCTCCCAGTTTATTACCTGGAGAGGTATACCACTTATCCCTTCAGATAAATTGCCTATTGTAAACAACAAATCTAAAATAATACTTATCCGCACAGGCGAGAGCCGCCGTGGTGTAGTTGGCTTATACCAACCGGGCCTTCCGGGCGAGCAATCACCGGGCTTATCGGTTCGCTTTATGGGTATCAATAACAAAGCAATTGCATCGTACCTGGTATCATTATACTGCTCATTAGCAGTGCTTGTTGATGATGCTATTGCAGTTTTAGAGGACGTTGACCTGGGAAATTACCATGAGTACAAATATTAATCACGAAAACCTGCCCGATACCGGCGAACTGGAGAAACTGGCCAACCAGTTCTTCAAAGCTGTTCCGGGCGACTTTTTGGAGCAGTTAACGGCGCAGCAATCCCAACCGGATTTGCCAAAGCCCGATAACCTGCTGCAACAAAGTTTTGCACCTGATGAGAGTTTGTTAAACATTACTCCGCAGGCAAATACTTATGAGTACGCTAAATCGCCAAAATCGGTAGCGGGTAGTGGAGTATCGCCATCGGCTATAAATCAGGGAAATGTGGTGAACCTACAAAATCCGCAAACAAGTTTTGATGACCCGGATTTTAAAGCATCAAACGCGCCTGCGGCCAACGGAGGTTTTCCATTCGGTACCGGTTTGCCTGTGCAGCCGCCGAACATAGGCTTTAGTTATTTGCAGCAACCCGATATTCCTGTTAACAATGTACCCGAAACATTCCCGGTAGGGGAACAATTTACATCGGTACCTTCAAATTTGTTTCAGCTGCCTTATCAGCAGGAGCAGCCCTTTGAGGCCGAGCTACGCGCGCTTTTAACACATAGCAATGGTGCAGGCATCAGTCCGCAAATACCGTTTGCGGGTTTACCATCGGTTAACGAAAGCTCTTTTTACTTTTTAAATAATGAGGTTGCCAAACCATCGGTTACCCCCGTTCAAAAAGATAAAAAGGTTGGACTAAGCCAAATAATACCACCGTTTGATGTGAATTTGGTGCGCCGCGATTTTCCTATACTACAAGAGTATGTGAACGGCAAGCAACTAATATGGCTTGATAACGCGGCAACTACGCAAAAGCCTAAGCAAGTAATTGACCGCATCAGCTACTTTTACGAGCACGAAAACTCTAACATACACCGCGCGGCGCATGAGCTTGCTGCAAGGGCAACCGATGCGTATGAAGGAGCACGCAAAAAAGTGCAGGAATTTTTAAACGCGGGTTCTGTTAACGAAATAGTATTTGTGCGCGGTGCAACTGAAGCCATTAACCTGGTTGCTAAAAGCTGGGGCGAGCAAAACCTGCATGCCGGCGACGAGATCATTGTAAGTAACCTGGAGCACCATGCCAATATAGTACCGTGGCAGCAGTTGGCCGCTAAAAAAGGCCTCAAGATAAAAGTGATCCCGGTGGATGATGACGGACAGATACTGCTTGACGAGTATACCAAACTGCTTGGCCCTAAAACTAAACTGGTTTCCTTTACACAAGTTTCCAACGCTTTAGGTACGGTTACCCCGGCAGCGCAAATTGTTCATCTGGCACATTTGGCAGGAGCGAAGGTATTGGTTGACGGCGCACAATCCGTATCACACATGCGGGTTGACGTTAGGGCGCTTAATGCCGATTGGTTTGTATTTTCGGGCCACAAGGTGTTTGGTCCTACAGGCATCGGTGTGCTTTACGGTAAAGAAGCGCTGCTGAACGAAACCCAGCCTTGGCAGGGTGGAGGTAACATGATAGTAGATGTAACCTTTGAGCATACGCAATACCATAACGCGCCTTCACGCTTTGAAGCCGGTACCGGTAATATTGCCGACGCGGTTGGCTTGGGCGCAGCTATTGATTATGTGAGCCGTTTGGGTATGGATGCCATAGCCCAATACGAACATTATCTGCTGGAATACGCTACAGGATTACTAAAAGAAGTGCCGGGCATACGCCTCATAGGTACCGCCCCTGATAAAGCCAGTGTATTATCATTTGTATTAGCAGGCTATAAAACCGAAGAGGTGGGCGCCGAACTGAACAAAGAAGGCATTGCCGTACGCTCGGGACATCATTGCGCGCAGCCTATTTTGCGCAGGTTTGGAGTTGAAAGTACAGTACGCCCATCACTCGCATTTTACAATACCTGTGCCGAGATAGATGTGCTGGTTAATACTCTTCACAGGCTTGCCCGTTGATCGTACGATCCGGAATACAGACACCACTTTAGCACAAATTTATAATTACAGCATGAAGCAAAGCTTTATGCTGTAATTATTTACGCCTCTCTATGATATTGTGTTGATGAAACGCATAAAAATTCTACTTAATCTATAGATTTTATTAAGTTTGTGTTCCTGCTGTTTAAAATATAGCCGGGACCGGTCGCAAATTAATTTAAACAACCTGATGCATGAAAGAGGATAAACTGGACGGATTTATAGCGCTCCTTTACGAAACCCATAAACGTGAGTGGGAAGCTACGCCCAAGATAAGGGAATGCGTTAGCTGGCTTTCAGATCTGTTTGAATTTCTTTTTCCTAATAATCACGCCCATAAATTGTCTATATACGGCGGACAGCTCAAAAAAAACCAGATCGATCTGGAAAACATATTATTAAGTTACCTTGATACCAGAGAGGTAGAAGTGGAAAGCGCGGTAAATGCCTTTTACGACTCGCTGCACAATATTTACCAGGATTTGCGGCAGGATGCATCAATGATCTATGAAAAAGATCCGGCTGCCATCAGCATACATGAGGTCATCGTATCTTACCCCGGGTTTTATGCTATTGCCGTGTACCGTATAGCTCACCGTTTAACCCAACTCGCTATACCTATTTTGCCCCGTATATTATGCGAACACGCGCACGGTAAAACCGGTGTGGATATTCATCCCAAAGCCAGTATAGGCGTACCATTTTGTATTGACCATGGTACCGGTATTGTAATAGGCGCTACAAGTGTTATCGGCAAAAATGTAACCATCTATCAGGGTGTTACCTTAGGGGCATCGCAGGTAAGTAAACAACTGTCGGAAACTAAAAGGCACCCTACGGTAGAAGATAATGTGATCATTTATGCAAGGAGCACTATCCTTGGCGGCCACACCGTGATAGGTCATAATAGCGTAATAGGCGGCAGCGTATTCCTTACCAAAACGGTGCAGCCTTACTCTCATGTATTTAACACGCATCAACTGCGTATCGAAATAAAAAACAATTAATTCATTATTTAACAATGGTTGCCAAGCTTAGCTCATCCGAGGTAGTACATTTTTTGATCATCCTGATCGTTATTCTTATCCCCGCGCGTTTATTGGGCGAGCTATGTAGAAGATTTAAGCTTCCGGCTATCATCGGTGAAATATTTGCAGGCATCATTGTTGGCCCAACTGTTTTGGGTTTATTGTTTCCGGCACTGTTCGAAAATATCTTTTTATCGGCCCCGCACGCTTTCCAGGCTTTCGACGGTATATCGAATATCGGTATCATCCTGCTGATGTTCATTGCCGGGTTCGAGGTCGACCTGAAACAGATCAGGCAAAATGGCAAGCAGGCCATCAGTATCAGTCTTACCGGTATTTTATTTCCCTTTGCTATCGGCTTTGCCGCGGTATGGTTCTTTTATGATAGCCATTTCGCCAATGGATTCAATACTCAGCTGGTTACGTCGCTGTTTTTTGGCACCGCGCTTTCCATCACCGCGTTGGCGGTAATCACCAAAATATTGCTCGATCTTGATATTTTGAACACCCGCATAGGTAACATAGTGCTTACAGCCGCCATGGTAGATGATTTTTTGGGCTGGATATTGTTTTCGATAATTATTCAACTGATGCATACCGGTAAAGAGGAGGCATCTTTTTGGTCGGTTACTATAGTCGTATTGTACGCGGTCTTTATGCTTACTGCCGGCCGTTGGCTTATTCACAAAGCATTAGCCTTTGGCGGCAGGTCGCAAAAAACAGGTAGGATGCTTACTATGGCCGTATGTCTTTGCCTTATCAGTGCCTGCATTACCGAAACATTGGGCGTGAGGGCTGTGTTCGGCGCCTTTTTGGTAGGTATAGGTATCAATGATTCCGCCTATTTTACCGAGAAGCATAAGCATGTGCTGCATCAGTTTACCATTTTCGTGTTAGCACCACTCTTTTTTGCCTCGGTAGGTCTTCGATTAAACTTCATCGCAAATTTCGACATCGAGATTGTAGGTCTTATATTGGTTGTAGCGTGCTTGGCTAAGCTCATTGGCGCAGGCATTGGCAGCGCGTTAAGCGGCATGAGCAAAAATGAATCAATAGCGGTAGCTTTTGGTATGAACGCCAGGGGTGCCCAGGAGATAGTACTTGGTTTGCTGGCGTTGCAGGCAAAGATCATCAGCGAACCTGTATTTGAAGGCCTGGTAGTGATGACCATTGTTACCATGATCATTTCGGGCCCTATCATGAAATACTATTTTTTAAAGGAGCAAAGCGCGACCTTAGTAAAACCAACCGAAGCGGGAGTTGTGGAAATATAAATACATTGCAAATGTGATAGCATTGTTGCCTTTAATGTACTTATCTTAGTAATTATGGGCCAGGCAGTTAATTTCTTTTGGACGATACTTTGCTTTGCACCCCTTGTTATTTATTGGTTTAAAGCGGATCATTTAACAGCGTGCTGGTATTTGATTGGATTCAGTTTTTTGAGCCTGCTTATTCCCGCCCGATGGTTACAACTCAGCCGCAACCCTAAATTTTATAAGCGTGCCGGTGTGCGTTTTATACGCAGATTTGTGCAAAACGGCGATCTTTTTAAGGGCGTCAAGCCAATTGTAAATAACAGGGCAGAGGCTATGCGTTACAAAACTACCATAGCCATGTATGAGCGGTACCATTTTTTGTGTTTGGTATTTTTTATGGCAACCGGTATCCATGCGCTTATTTACAGACAATACTTAATGGCTGCGCTTATTACTGCGGTAAACATAATTTACAATGTTTATCCTATACTATTGCAGCAATACAATTACGCCCGCCTGTTAAGTATGGGCGGGCGTACAGGTGGTGTTATCCAATAGTATTATACGAGCTGATAAACATTTCAACACATGGGTCCTTTTTTTCGATTATATAACCGAGGCGCTGACCGTTGATGCCAATGTTTTGCAGAATGAGTAACCAATTAAAACCAATATATTATATACCAACCTATTTCAAAGGTTTAACTACAATTGACGATGCAAAACCACCCCGGCCAATGGGCGACGAAAGGTAAACAGGTATATCGTTTTTCCAGAAAGCAGCAACAGACTTTTTTTGATAAGTGGACTGGGTTGAGGTATAAACATCATTATCAAGTACCGCTATGCCTGTCATCTCTGAAAATTCATTGGGAAGCGATATTAGTTTATTGTTCTTAAAATAACCGGCACCTTTTGATGTGTTGCAAGCAAGGTAAACATCGTTGCCATTTACTGCTATTTCAATTGCATTAATGCCAACTATTCCATCTGCCAATGAAACGGGGGCACCATTTTTCCAATAATTGACTACCTCTTTTCCGGAGTAGTAGAAAGGATAAGTTGCCGGCATATACATGTTGCCATCTTGAAATACAATATTCTTACCTGCATATGATATACTATCATTTGGAAGTTTTGTTGCAGTATTGTTTTTCCAATATACAGAAGCGGCCTTATTGCCTACCTGATATCCTGAAACATAAACATCCGACCCTTGTATAGCTATACCGGCACTGCTTCCTATGCTCATACCCGGTAGTAACGGAAGGAAAACTCTTCGTTCATTCTTCCAGTAAACGGCATAGTTATCTATAAAACCGGCGATATAAACATTGTTTCCTTTTACTACTATACTGCCCGAAGAAGCGTTTGTAATATTACTTGTTAAATTTACCTGTACCCCGTTTTTCCAATAAGTAGCAATGTAAGCACCGTTATCATCGGTTGTATACCCCGCGGCGTATACATCGTCGCCTTCAACAGCTATACCACTTACCTCTGCGTCTTTTGTACCATGGGTAAGTATAACTGCAACTTCATTTTTCCAATATGCAGCCTGCCTTACATGGGTTATCGAATCGTAAGTGCTTCCGCCAACATAAACATTTGCAGTTTGAACGTATTGAGGAATGGTATCGTGCTTGACCTCGGTACTATCCACTGGTATTTCGTCTTGAAGTTTACTTTTTTGACATGCCGTAGTAAGCACAGCAAAAATCAAAAGTATATTGATAAGGTGTTTAGGTATTTTCATATAGTTAAATTATAGAATATCATAGCTCGCGATTGGTGTTATCACAGCATCACTAAAGATAATGAGAAATGGCAAACAAAAAAGCCCTTCATTTTTATTAAAGGGGATGCTGGTTACTCCAAACGCAGCTTGCTGTGGCTGATATGAATTACTTTTTATTTAATGGTAATACAAGAAAATCTATAATTAAAGAAACAATCTCGTTATTCTTTGTCATTCCCCAGTATGCCGGATAACTTCCGTCGCCATAACCCGAATGAAACATAGTAATATTTAAATCAGAATTTGGAATTTTTAAATTTATCCAATCCCCGTCATCATTTGGATCTTTAGCATTCTTTTTAAATTCAGATGCCAAATAATCTTCATATATATTACCTTCCGGGTGTTCTTTTTGAAATTGATCTGTAAATTTTCCATATTCTAAACCGGCCTTATAATCAAAAAATCCGCCAAGGCCTGCATCTACCGGGAAGCCAAAATAGTCATCCGGATTTTTAAGTTCTGAAGTATCTTCTCCATCCTGAAGGGCGAGCACCCATTTATCTGCTTTTTTTGAACTAAACTCCAGTTTCGCGATCGCGTATCTTTCTCCGGATTCTTTTGTTTCGGCGATGTAGATCTTAACAGGATATATTCCCGGTTTAACGGTTTTGTTAAAAGGTGTGTAATTTACTGTAACAAGCGGGTCGCAGGCAACGATTTTCCCTGTAGGCACATTAAGATTTCCAATTTCAAGAAGCTTTATAGAAATCCCATCAACTATCTTATTTTCAAAAACCTGGTTGTAATTTACAGAAGATAATATTTCACGTTGAACGACCTTCTTTTTGAGAGTGTCTGTTTCATGATTGTTTGTAGATTGATTGGCCTGAGATTGCAGATTGTTGCATGCGAAAAAAAACAACGATATAAATGTGATAAGAAGTATAGGTTTCATTTAAATGTGGACATATAGATATACAAATATATCTATACCAAAATAAAAAGCCGCTCATTTTCATAAGAGACTTTTGGATAAATGATAGAGTATAGACCGAACCATTTTAGTGGACGAATTTATTTAAACAGGCTTTTTGAAAAACTTGAGACCGAAGAACAAATAGTATTATACACAATTAATAGATCATAAAACAGAAGCCACTTCCTGTTTACCGGGAAGCGGCTTCTTTTTTTAAGAAACCTTCATAGATGATTTTTCCGGGCATAATTCCTTATACCGAGAAAATGTATACGGGTGTTTCTATTGATCCGTTAAGGACAGGCCTTGTTTAAGCGAGGTGAAATTGCCGGCATCAATGCCTTTTTGTTTCAACGCTTGTATAAGCTCTTGTTTGTTGCTAAATTGTAGTTGCTCGGTGGTTGAAGGCTTGATACATACCACCTTCACGGCCGAAAAGCCCGATTGCGTATAAGCAATTCCATCCTGATCGCGTTTTAACGTTATACTACCCACAGACAATTGTGCTGTTACCCTGATGTTGCGCTCGGTATAATAAGGAACTATCCCCCATGAATAACCGAAATCGCTTGAACTTACATATACCAGGTTTACCCAGTTGTTAATAATATCCTCGGTAAGGATAGTGGCCGGTATATTTAATGATAAATACCCTTTGCCACCTCCGGTTGAATTTGTTTGCCAGGTTGACGAACTAATATCTTTTGTGTAAACCCTAACGTTGGCGTTACCGGTTGCACCTTTTGCGCCGGTAGCACCCGTGGCTCCCTTATCCCCGGTATCACCCTTTGCCCCCTGTTCGCCTTGCGCCCCGGTATCACCCTTAGGGCCTATACCACCGTCTTTGCCGCACGATGCCGTGAAGAGCATTGCAGCAGTTAATAATAACAGTAAATACTTGTTTTTCATGTTAAGTAAAGTTTGATTTTAATGATTAATAATTGAAAAGTAACAAGCAAATAAAGGCCAATTGAAGAAAAAAAACTTTCGAATTTGTTGCAAATACTTTCGAATTTGTTGCGCGTTGCCTAAATGAAGAATAAAACTTTAATTCAGATGCCGGGCAGATAGAGGAAGCCTCGGTATTATATATTATACCTATTTTAAAAGGATTAAATATTGTCAATGCCCCTATGTATAGCGTAGATGCCGGTAATGTTTACTGCATTTTTAAATATTTAGTAGGATGTATTAATGGTTTCACCGGCGCTGTTAATTACTACAATAGCCCAGTGCGCGTTATCATATTTGTTAATATCCATTGTTACCGCGTCTTTATAGTTTTGGCCGCTGTACTCAAATTGAACGTTCACGGGTCCCAGGCTACCGCCTGAACTATTCTTGGATTGATAATCTAAATCGGTATGATTTGATGACGCGCAGCCTGAGCTTGAGCAGGCGGTGCGTGAGTTACTGTAATCAAAAAAGCGAAGTGTACCATTAATAGTCAGGCCATCGGCTTCAAAATCTTTAAAGGTAACAGTTACGTCGACAGTAGAACTTGACCTGGTTGATGATGAAGAGGAGGAACGTGTTGTGCTATATTCTCCGTTAACAGTTGCCGTTCCGGATGTGCCGTTGAGGATAGTATTTGCGTAAACCTGAGGTGTTTTTGCAAGTGTTGGCCTCAAGATTACCTTCCATAAGTTGTTCATTTTTGAAAAGAGGCCTTTAGCACTATCTTCATTATTTATGGCAACACCGCCCTTACCGGCTCCGTTTTCATCTTTTTTGCATGCACCTATTAAAGAAATAGTAACGAGCATCATTAATACTATTCGTTTTTTCATAGTCGTAATTTTAAGTGATTGATGACTCAAAATTATCTGACTATCAGGCGCTCTACAATATAACAAAAGTTACATTTTGTTATATTGTAGAGGGGGCATAACTTGAATTGTTTTTTGTGGAAGAATTGATTGAAACAGGATATTTTTCAACCAATTTTAACTTAAATAGTTAAATGCGAAAAAATACTGTAGCAAATTTTACTTAATACAACTTTAACTCTTTCTCTAACCTTTTATCGATTGATTTAACAAGGGCAATCTTGTTCACGTAAAACTCGCGTGGAAAATCCATATTCGGGTCATCTATTTTTATATTCTCATCAAAAAATTTTCTTAGAGCGATGAGGTTTTCCTGATTGCGTGCATATAAATAACGCTTGCCTACTGGGATTTGAAAGTAATACATTTCCTGATTAAAGCTGCTATTTTTAATTAGCCCACATTTTGAACAAATGATTTTCCCCTCTTTTGAGGAGGTGCGGTTGGTAGAAATGACAACTTCTTCGTTAGATAAAAACTCTGCCCTGTTCTTGCATTCAGGACAAATTATATCTGTCGACTTAAGATCCATTAGTGCTTGTTTACTTTTGTAAAGATAAAAATACTAAATATCAACATATTCAAAAGGATATATGAAAAGTCTTAAAAAACGTCTACAAAATAACGTTAACCCGAAGTTTCAGTCTTTGGTCGGTGTTCTTCTATGCTGATACAAAAAACTCTAATCTTGATGAAAAGGCTGCCGGGTCAATAACAAAGTGTAATTTGAATCGTTTTATGGATAAATTGATTTAAATAGGCTGTTTTTTCTAAAAATTATAGCAACAGAACATTATTATGCTATGCCTTTTTTGATTTCAAAACAGCGTCTAATCTATTTTTTTTCGTCCAATCAAAAACAATATCGTTTAAAATTACTTCATGGTTGCTGAGCTTTAAAATATACCACTCAAGATATTCTTTCATTCCTTTTTGATAGAAGTCCAACCAACTTTTATAATTTTCAGGAATGGGTTTTCTTGGCCCGTATAACGGTCTGTTAAGAATTGCAGGCAAATTTAATTCGTATTGATAACAATCAAGGATATAATCAAGACGCTCATTACTTTTTTGCCACCATTCAATTATCAAATTAGTAGTCCAATTTTGATTGCCGTCAAAATAATAAGCGCCAAATGGATCAATTACAGCAGCAGTTAACGTCTCACGTAACTCTCGCCTGTCTAAAGGTTGTTTAAATATTACTTCATGATAGTCTTCGTCTCCTCCTACATTATTCATCGCCTCAACTTGCCCTGTACCACAATTATCAGTGAAAGTTGTATAAATTGGTCCAGGTGTATTAAGCCAGTTGACTTCCTTAAAATCACCATAATTGACAAACTTCAAATGTCCCATCATTTCAGTGAATTCCTGAGCGTCCATTATAGGTCTAAATAAGATTTTTTCTATGTCTTTGTCCGGGGTCATTATCTTAAAATATAATTATCAAATATACATGATTCTCCTGCGCTTGGCTATGATGAGCAATATGCTTTGGGAGTTAATAAGACAAAGGAAAAAACGGCAAGAAAAAAAGCCTCTCATTTTCATGAGAGGCTTTTGGGTAAATGATGGGGCTCGAACCCACGACCCTCGGTACCACAAACCGATGCTCTAACCAACTGAGCTACATCTACCGTTTTGGAGATTGCAAAAATAGAAATCTTGCGGCTATTCACAAAGCTTTTTTTAATATTATGTGCAGTGTGCTTATTATCAGTTAAAAATAATATAATACAGGCATAATAATACGTATTTATACGCCTTACTTAAGCAGAATATCGATGTTCTCATACACCTTTTGTGCCACTAATTGATAGCCCCGGCTGTTCAAATGCAGGTTATCGGCACGTAAACTTGTAGGGGTAATATCATAAGTGGTAATATTATCGTCTTTCATCAGGCTGGTATCGCGGTGGGTTTGCAGGTATGCTTTAATGTCTATAAAGCGGTCGCCATAAGCCGCTGAAAGCTGCCTGTTAATGCGTTGTATAGTTGTATATCTTGCTGTGCCAATGCCTTCTGTTTCGGAGTTGAGGATGCTTAACACCAGGAAGTGCGAACGGCCAAGCGCGTTCACCATTTCGTCAATATCTTTTAATATGGTTACGCTATCGGGCAGGTTGTTTCTTCCCACCCATATTATTGAGGGGTAACGGTAGTATTGCTTATCGGCCAGTAGCTTGTTTTTAATTTGGGTACTGGTATTGCCGGCCGTACCTCTATTTATAACCCTATACCCCGATAAGGTTTCGAGCACGGCAGGGTAACTCGCACCCGTGCTACCCGTGCCGTAAGTAAAGCTATCGCCCCAGGCAATTATGGTGGGTTTATTTATATTTTTTGAGCATCCGCAAATTGCGAGGCATATCCATACCAAAGTAAAACGCGAGGCTTTCATGCCCCTAATTTATTGTATTGTTTTGATATATAGCTATATAAATACAAATCGGATGCGGTTATACCGTTTTGTATCGAAACAGGAAGGGCATCCGTTTTATGGATGCCCTTCCTGTTTTCTTTTATTGAAACTTGAATGCTGCCGTAGCGCTGAATCGCCTTGGCATCATCTGACTTACATAGCTTCCCCAATATTCTTTATTGGTTAGATTATCCATTTTCAGGCTAACGCGATAGGAGGGCTGATCATAGGTGACAGCGGCATTATATACCTTGTAGGCAGGCAAATAAAACTCACCCTGGCTACGCGATTGCATAATGTAGGCCTTGCTGTTGTAGTTACCACCTATACCCAAGCCCAAACCTTTTAATGTTTGTCCGGGTAATTGGTAGCTCAACCAAAGGTTAGCCGCTCTTGCCGGGCCCGACCATTGGCGCAGACCATCAATGTCTTTATTGGTATTAATGGTATAATTATCATTGTAGGCATAACCGGCAATAATGTTAAACCCTTTAAACGGATTAGCGATTACTTCGGCCTCAACGCCTTTGCTTAACTGGCCGCCATCCTGCAATATAAAACCCTGGCGACCCGGCGTAACATCGCCGCGTAACACATCATCTACTTTAATGTGGTAATAGCTTACGGTAGTACTCAGCTTACCATCAAACAGGTCGGTTTTTACACCGGCTTCCCATTGGTTGGCATAGCTCGGTTTAAAATTGACAGGTGTGCCATCGGGCTGTTTGCTTGGCGCGTTATTTTTAAAACCGTTCATGTAATTACCGAATACGGAAACCTGCTGAGGTATTACCTGGTAAACCAAACCCAATTTTGGCGAAAGTGCGGTTTGCTTAAATTGACCGGTGGTGGTATCACGGTTAATGCTGTAATCGCCATTATTCACAAAACGATCTACACGTAAGCTGGCCATTACAAGCAACTCACCGGTAAGGTTGAGCACATCAGATACATAGCCGCTGTAAACACGCTGATCTATAAAATCTTTAGTGTACGTTTTGGCAGCGAAGACCTGCTCAACAGAATAACGGGTAAGCTTGTTGTATTGAGGATCATTACCCGGAATACGCACTTTATCGAAACCGTATTGCTGTACGAAAGAACTGTTAAGCGTATTCACATAATAATCCAACCCGATCACCATTCTGTTGCGGAGCTTGCCTATATGGAAATCGCCGTTAAAGTTTTGCTGTATCTCGGTGTATTTATAGTCGGCATGTTCGTATCCCGGCATACGTAATACTGCTGTGTCGCCCTGTATAAAGTTGATCATGAACAAGCCTTCGATAGGCGCGTTGGTACGTGAAAATACCGTTTGCGATTTCCATTGATCAGATATTTTATAGTTAACCTCGCCGAAAGCGCTTACCGAGTTTTGAGTTTCGTAA
The DNA here is from genome assembly GCF_059418565.1 of Mucilaginibacter sp. GW821-FHT07G05. Taxonomy (NCBI): domain Bacteria; kingdom Pseudomonadati; phylum Bacteroidota; class Sphingobacteriia; order Sphingobacteriales; family Sphingobacteriaceae; genus Mucilaginibacter; species Mucilaginibacter sp. GW821-FHT07G05. The sequence goes on from NZ_JBWKQC010000001.1 coordinate 468,281, forward strand.
ATTTCGTTATTGTTGTACGAACGTTTCCAGTTTACATTAAGCAAAGCCGGATTTGTTTTAGTAAACGATGCCTGGGGGATAAGGCGTACATAATCGTTCGCCTTTTGGTTATAGATCTCCACATCGGCAAATAACGATAAGCGGTCGTTTACCTTGTAGCTTAACGATGGCGCTACCATTAGCCTTTTGCTGAAGCCTGCATCCATGAAGCTACCCTCATCGGTATAAGCCACATTGGTACGCAGCAACAGACCTTTACTTTTATTTAAAGGAGTATTAAAATCGGCTGTAACACGGCTTAAACCAAAACCACCGGCGGTATAACTTACTTCACCATTAAAAGTATTAAATGGTCTTTTTGTAACCCGGTTTATTAAACCGCCGAAAGAAGTAAGGCTATTACCAAACAGTGTGGCAGATGGGCCTTTCAACACCTCTATACGTTCAATATTGGCTACTTCAATGCTGTTGGCTTTACCATCTTGTAAACCATTACGTAAAAAACTTTTAGTGGTAAAGCCACGCAGGTTAAATGAGTTGGCGCCGTTTATGGCAGCCTGGCTTACACCGGTAACGTTTTTAAGCACATCATTGTAGCTCAGTATCACCTGGTCTTGCAGAAGTTCCTTAGGTACAATATTGTACACCTGAAGGTTTTCCAGGTTTTTAAGCGGCATTCTCGCTACCGATTCGGTTTCCTTTTTCGCGAATTTATTATAACCAGATGTTACCGTAACTTCACTGAGCGATTGGCTGTCTTCGGCTAAAACAAAATCAATTACCAAAGTTTCGCCTGAGTTAACAGTAACCTGCTTTTCTTGTGTGCCGAGGCCAATCAGTTTAGCTGTTAAGGTATAAGTGCCAGGAGTAATACGGGTGAGTATGTAGCTGCCTTCGTCATTGGTACTTGTGGCATGTTGCTTATCGCCGTTTAAGGTAATGTTTACAGATGCCGCTATTTCGTTGTTGGCAGTTGTAACGCGGCCTTTAATTGTTCCGTTCTTTTGCGCGTATGCGGTATTGAGCGCGAACATAGTGAAGATAAAGCAAGTTAACTTTAGCAGGTGGTGGCTGCCAATAGTTTTTTTAAGTGAATTAGTAAAGTTTTTGATCATAAATTGGGTCAATAGTTAATAATAAAAAAGGGTCGTGTAGTGCTATTTACGAGGTGGAGGTAGGTAGACCAATTAAACTAAAACTTACTTGAAAAAGATGTAGTAAAAGATCCGTGTAACGGAATTTTACCTATTGGCAAGGGCCAAACGCTGCCATGCGCATAAATGTTTAGCTGTATAAATACAGCCAAACAAGGGCAGTGGGGATCTCTCATTAAATGTGGTAATAAATTTGTTACAAAGAAAAGCCATAACTGCAATATATCCAAATAAATAAGTGTATAAAAAACGATTTATATAAAGTGTTTGTGGCCTTACATCGTTTTAAAAGCAATTTTTGTAAAAAACAGTATATTAGTTGCCTAATGGATACATGCAATAACTAAACCTTATAACATGAATAAAATTTTAACTCTTTTAATATTACTCTTTTCATTTGACAGCTTTGCCCAAATCCCGGAGCCCCGGAAAGATACGTATGTGAATGATTTTGTTGGTGTGCTAACATCCTCGGAGATAGAAAATCTGAACAAGAGCATAAATGCTATAGAAAACCAAACAGGAGTGCAATTTGCAATTGTATTGATTGATAAGTTACCACCTGAATACGAAATAGAGGATTATGCATTACTTATTGGTCGTAAATGGCATATTGGTAAAAATAAAAACGGGTTGGTTTACGTAGCGGCGATAAGTCAGCGTAAGCAACGGCTTGAAGTGGCACGTAATCTTGAAGATGTACTTACAGAGGATAAGTGCCTTGAAATAATGAATGCCATTAAGCCTCATTTTAAAAAGGCCGATTACAATGCAGGTTTAGCCGCAATGATTGAACAAGTACAATCACAGCTAAATGTAACACCCCAAAGAGTAGCATCAGCTACTTCTGCTGATGTAAAAGCAGATACAAAAGGAGAGCAAGCAGCATCTGAAAGTAAAACTGAACCCCTTTCCGGCTTTGAGACATTTCTGGCGTTCCTGATTTTTTTAGGTATACCCGTATTTGCAGTGATATACCTGATCTATCGGATTAATAAAAGCAATCGAGACAAGGAAGAGTATCATCGCCGGTATTTATCAAATTTTTCACCGGGTGAATCATCCGGCCGGTATTACGGCGGATCGTATGGAGGTAGCAGAAGTTCCTCCGGCGTTGGAACCTTTTTAGGTGGTGCAGCGGCCGGTTACATGGCCAAAAGTCTTATGGATAAGCATAACGAGGAGGAAGAGGAAAAAAAACGCAGGGATAGGGAGGAGCAAGAAGAGGATCGCCGCCGCCGCAGAGATGAGGAGAATGATAATCAAAACAGGTATGGAAACTGGGGTTCAGGCGATAGTAGTGGTAGTAGTTCATCTTCTAACAGCGGCTTTTCGGGCAGTGGCGCTACTTCCGATTGGTAATTTATTAAAAATAAATCCTCGTAATAATTATAAAAATCATTTTACTGTTACTAAAGTTTAATCTGTGAGATTTCTGTTTTCGATTTGTTTACTATGTTGCTGTGTGGTATCAGCTGCTTCCGCTCAAAAAAGGCTCAATAAAAAGCAGGCCGAACTGATAACTGCAAAAGTACTCGATTCAGCTCAAAGGGCTTATCAACAGCAGGCCTGGAAAAACTGGAACAGCAAGCAGATAAAAAAAGGCGACCTGGTAATGAAATTCGAATACGTTACACGAGGGGCAATTCCTAAAAATGGGCATAGTTTATACATATCTCTGCATGGCGGTGGCGGCACAGCTCCGGAGGTTAACGATCAGCAATGGAAAAATCAAATAACACTTTATGCTCCGCCCGAGGGCATTTACCTGGCACCCCGAGCGCCAACTAATAACTGGAACCTTTGGCATGAAGATCATATAGATGACATGATTGATGAGCTTATCAAATCGGCCATTGTAACGGCCAACATTGACCCCGATAAGGTGTACCTGATGGGTTATTCGGCCGGTGGCGATGGTACCTACCAGCTGGCGCCACGTATGGCTTACCGTTTTGCGGCGGCGGCAATGATGGCCGGGCACCCCGGCGATATGCGACTGGAGAATTTGCGCAACCTGCCATTTTCTATTTACATGGGAGGGAAGGATGCCGCCTATAGTCGTAACAAACTGGCTAAAATATATGGTGATAAGCTGGACAGTCTGCAAAAGTTAGACCCGGCAGGTTATCAGCACGAAACACACATCTATCCCGAAAATCCGCACTGGATGGAGCATAAAGATACCGTAGCTGTAAAATGGATAGCAGCCTTAACCCGTAACCCGCTGCCCAATAAAGTGGTATGGATACAGGATGACCGCCACCATACCGGTTTTTACTGGCTCGGCGTGCCCCAAGGTGTAAAAACCGGAGCGGAAGTAAGAGCATCCATAAAAGACAATACGATCAGCATTGAAAAGAACGACAATAGCGAGCTTTATATTTACCTGAACGATAGATTACTGAACCTTAATAAAGCGGTTACAATAATTGTAAAAGGCAAAGCCGTATTTAAGGGAAAAATAAATCGCAGTGCAGCAGTGATCACCGAAACAGCGTCACGGTATCTTGATGCCGGGCTAACCTTTTCTGCCAAAATAATTATTAAAGAGGGTAAGGTTATTAATTGATAGCATGACTGATTTGTACAATCGTCACAAATACTTTACAATAAAATTTACAGCGGGCAAGGCTTTGTTTTGATAAGCATCAGCATAAAATTACTATTATTATACCTTCTTTAATTTCTTATTAAATATGAGGAATGAAAAGAAGACTGACTTAATTATAAAAGCAAATGATCAAACCCCTCAAGACCGTCTTGCTGGTGCAATCGGCATTATGCCTGGTTCTCAGTGCATCTGCGCAACAAACGCAACCCAAACTTATTGAAAAAGTTACCCGCAAGGGCACCGAATTAGTTATCCCTTACGAAAAGTATGTATTGCCAAACGGCCTTACCGTAATATTGGCCGAAGACCATTCTGATCCATTGGTGCATGTTGATGTTACTTACCACGTTGGTTCGGCCCGCGAGGAGATAGGTAAATCGGGCTTCGCGCACTTTTTTGAGCACATGATGTTCCAGGGATCAGACCATGTAGCTAATGGCGACCACTTTAAAATAATAACCGAAGCAGGCGGTACCCTTAATGGTTCAACCAATCGCGACCGCACCAACTACTACGAAACTGTACCGGCAAATCAACTGGAAAAAATGCTTTGGTTGGAATCAGACCGTATGGGCTTTTTACTGGATGCCGTAACGCAGCAAAAATTTGAGGTACAACGTGCTACTGTAAAAAATGAGCGCGGTCAAAACTATGATAACCGTCCTTATGGTTTGGCCGGAGAATATACTTCTAAAAACCTTTATCCGTACGGTCACCCATACTCATGGTTAACTATCGGTTATATTGAGGAACTGAATAAAGTAGGTGTTAACGATTTGAAGAACTTCTTCCTGCGCTGGTATGGCCCTAACAATGCTACTATTACCATAGGCGGCGATCTTAACCCTAAACAAACACTGGCATGGGTTAGCAAATACTTCGGTAGCATACCAAAAGGCCCGGCTGTAACTAACGTATTGCTACCTGCACCGGTATTAACCGCCGATAGGTATGTATCCTACACCGATAATTACGCTAAGCTGGCATTGCTTTCAATCAGTTACCCGGGTGTTAAAATGTACGCTAAAGATCTGCCTGCGCTTGATGTATTGTCGGCAATTATTGGTCAGGGTAAAAACTCTATTTTCTATCAAAACTTTGTAAAAAGCCGTAAAGCAGTTCAGGCTTCTATGAATTCGTCGAATACTGAGCTGGCAGGGGAGATTTCTATCCGTGTGGTACCATTCCAGGGGCAAACGCTGGCTGATATGAAGAAACTGGTTGACGAATCATTGGCCGAGTTTGAAAAGAAAGGCCCGACTGATGAAGACCTGATCCGCTATAAAGCAAGTGCCGAATCAAACTATATTAACAGCTTATCAAGCGTAAGCGGTAAGGTATCTGAACTGGCGGCCGCACAAACCTTCACAGGTAACCCTAATCAAATCGGTCGCGAACTGAACGATATACGTTCGGTAACCAAGGCTGATGTAATGCGTGTTTACAATCAATACATTAAAGGTAAACCTGCGGTAATACTTAGCGTATTACCAAAAGAAGGTGGTTTACAACCTGTAGCGCCTGATAACTATACCATTAATACCAGCGGCTACAAAGCACCTGATTATGGTTATACAGGATTAACTTACAAGAAGCCGACCGATAACTTCGATCGTGCTGCTAAACCGGGTGTTGGGCCAAACCCATCTATCAAGGTGCCTGCTATCTGGAGCACTACTACGCCAAACGGCATCCAGATCATCGGTACAGAGAATAAGGAGATTCCTTCGGTATCTATGTCTATCTCTATTAAAGGTGGTGGCTTATTCGCTATTGCTAATCCGGCTAAAGCGGGATTGGCAGGCGTGGTTGCCCGTATGATGAATGAGGATACAAAAAACTATACTTCAGAGCAGTTTAATGCCGAACTGGAGAAAATAGGCAGCGATATCGGCATTTATGCCGGCAGCGAAAATATTGGTATTGAGGTATCATCGCTAAGCAAAAACGTAGCTAAAACAATGGCCTTATTGCAGGAGCGTTTATACAACCCGAAATTTACGCAGGATGCGCTCGACCGTATTAAAAAGCAAATAATGGAAGGCTTTAAACAAGCCAAAACCCAACCCGCGGGTGTAGCCAGCAGCGTATACAGCAAAATATTGTACGGAACAGACAACGTGCGTACGTATTCAACAGGTGGTAACGAGCAAACCATACCGGGTATTACTTTGCAGGATGTGCAGGATTTCTATAATGCCAACTTCTCGCCATCACTTACCCGCATAGTGGTAGTGGGTGATATCAGCGAAGCGGCTGTAAAAACCAATCTGGCTTTCCTTAATACCTGGGCCGATAAAAAGGTTACTGTACCTACGCCTGCCGGTGGTAAATCTTTCGACAAAACAAGTTTATATATTGTTGATGTACCGGGCGCGGCGCAATCAGAGATCCGCATAGGTTACTTAGATAACCTGAACTATGATGCAACCGGCGATTTCTATAAATTAGGTATTGTTAACTACATTTTAGGTGGTGCTTTCAACAGTCACATCAACATGAACCTGCGCGAAAATAAGGGCTGGACCTACGGTGCACGTTCCGGTTTTTCATCAGGTAAGTTTGGTGGCGACTTTACGGCCAGCGCCGGTGTTAAAGCCGCTGCTACTGATAGTTCTGTAATTGAATTTATCAAGGAGATTAAAAACTACAGACAAAGCGGTATCACCGCTGATGAATTAAAGTTTACCCAAACCTCAATTGGTCAGAGTGATGCGCGCAGATACGAAACCAACCAGCAAAAGGCCGCGTTTTTATCGCGCTTGCAGGAGTACGATCTTAAGCCATCTTACGTAACGGAGCAAAACAATATCCTTACATCAATCACTACAGATCAAATTAATCAGCTGGCTCAAAAATACCTGAACACTGATAACATGATCATTTTAGTAGTAGGTGATAAAGCAAAGATCCTTCCGGGATTAGAAAAATTAGGTTACCCTGTTACCGAGCTTGATAGCGATGGTAAAGTAAAACAATAAGTAGAAATACAATTTTCTCACGAAGCCCTGCATTACCACAATGCAGGGCTTTTTTATGGGGTGTAAGCTGTTTGTTGTGAATACGCTATCATATAGGTAGCAATATGATTTGTGGTACTTTTTGAGTCGCTGTGTTTACGACGGTATTTGCATTCAAAATTTTGTTGGTATTTTGCACAGCCGATACGCCATCATCATGAAAACAACTGAAAAGATACTGATCTTTAACCGGGTGCAGGATTTATATAAGCACCTTGGTTTACCTGTTAGCAGGCTTGATGATAACAGTGGCTTTGATGTACATAATCTGCACGATATTCATGCGGAACTGCCTTATGTTTCGCCTGTATTCAGGGCTAATTTCTTTTCGTTTGTGTTTGTGAAAAACTCACACGGCAGATACACTACCGATGATAAGGTTTTCCCGACCGAGCCGGGCACCATTTACTTTACAAATCCGGGGCATTATAAATCCTTCGAGTGGCAGCAACTACATGATGTATATATGATCACCATGAGCGAATCTTTTTTAAAAGAGAACGTACATGCCGATATTTTTGATGAGTTCCCTTTCCTGCTGGCCGAAACCGTACCACCCCGTACCCTTAATGAAAGCTTGTTTGCCGAATTTGAACACCTATATACGCAAATAACAAAAGAATACAATTCGCACTCGCCCTATCGCAATCGCATGATCGGCAATCTGTTTGTAGTAATGCTGCTCAAAATAAAGGAATATTTCTGGAAAGATTATAATCCTATATATGAAGGTAACCGTAGTTCGGTAATTGTAAAGGATTTTAAGCGCCTGCTCGAAAAACACTACCGCGATCTGAGTGCCGGTACAGTGAACAATGTATATCGTGTGCAGGAATATGCCGATGCACAAAGCCTTCATCCCAACTATCTCAGCAGCGTAATCAAAACTAAAACAGGAAAAGCCATTGGTACCTGGATAGCCGAAAAAACAATTGCCGAAGCTAAATCGCTGTTGCAAAACTCATCGGTATCCATCAAAGAAATTGCCTATAAACTGGGCTTTGCCGAATCGGCACATTTCAGTAATTATTTCAAAAAGCATACGGATGTATCTCCGGTGCTTTTCCGCAAGCAGCACAGTATTGCCGCATCTTAGAAATTCGCATGTAATGCTTTAGTATCTGTACTTTTCGGGGTATGATAAACTTCACCTTTGTTATGTCATTTTAAAAACAAACAAAGTCATGAATACATTATCAGAAAAAGTAATTTTAGTAACCGGTGCTTCAAGAGGCATCGGTGCGGCTATTGCCCACAAACTTGCCCAAGCAGGCGCAAAGGTTATTGTAAACTACGCCGGTGGTACCGAAGCAGCCGAACAAACCGTAAAGAGTATAATTGCCAATGGCGGCGATGCCATTGCCATACAGGCCGATGTAAGTAAAACAGTTGATGTAAAGAACCTGTTTGATGCTGCCATTGCCCATTATGGCCGTGTGGATGTGCTGGTTAACAATGCCGGTATAATGATAACCAAACTGCTTAAGGATACCACCGACGAAGATTACAACCGCCAGTTTGATATCAATGTAAAAGGTACTTTCAATACCATGCGCGAAGCTGCCACCCGCCTGACCGATAACGGCAGTGTGATCAACTTTTCATCAACTACCACCCGCTTAATGATGCCTACCTACAGTACCTATGTAGCCACAAAAGGCGCTGTAGAACAGTTAACACGTGTGTTTGCTAAGGAGGTTGGTGCAAGGGGCATTAATGTGAACTCTGTATCTCCGGGGCCAACCAATACCGAATTGTTCACCAAAGGCAAACCCCAGGAAGTAATTGATCGCCTGGCATCATTAACCGCATTTAACCGTATTAGCGAACCCGATGATATAGCCAAAATAGTGGTATTCCTGGCCGGCGATGATGCCAAATGGATCTCGGCCCAAAACATAGGTGCTAACGGTGCTATGGCATAAATTATTTTTCGGTAAAAAGCTATCAACAATTATTAAAAGAACACTTTATGAAAACACTACCAATTGCAATAGCCTTTGGCTTATTTGGAGCCATAGCTGTAACCGTATCATTTTCGCTGCAATGGCCCACATGGGTAATGTTTATAGCCTGGGTAAGTTTTTACATTTTCGGAAAAACTTGGAAAACATCAATCAGCTCATTTCTGCAAATAGTATCAGGAATGGCGATGGGAGTGATGATTCAGCTAACCGCGGCACTACTCACCAGGCTGATCGGCGCTTTAGGCTTTCCACTGTCCGTATTTTTCTTCATTGGCTCACTGGCTTTTTTAGCGAGAATAAAAGGCTTGAATAATATACCTGCATGGTTTCTTGGGCTGATCATTCTTTTTGGTGTGCATCCCGAATTAAAACCAACGCCCGTGCTTGAATTGCTGTATCCTATAACAGCTGGGTTTGTTTTTGCCTGGCTTAATAACCTGGCTGTCGAAAAACTGCATGCTTTACAGGGGCAGCCTCAACTCAAACAATAATTATCAACTCATCAGTAAAATAAAAATGAACTCATTAAAAGATAAAGTAGCCGTTATTACTGGCTCGGCAAGGGGCTTAGGTAAAGCCATTGCAGAACGTTACGCAGCATTAGGTGCCGACATTGTGATCAATTATTCGCGCGATAAAACATCGGCAGATGAAGTGGTAAGCAATATTACCGCCATGGGTGTACGGGTGATTGCCATACAGGCCGATGTAAGTAAGGTAGCAGAGCTGGAAAAACTATTTACAGAAGCTAAAAAAGTATTTGGTAAGATAGATATTGTAGTAGCCAATGCCGGTATTGAACTGGTAGAAACCCCGGTGGTTGATTTTACAGAAGAGCAGTTTGATCGGGTATTTTCAATAAATACAAAAGGTACTTATTTTACCATGCAGCAAGCCGCCAAACACATAGAAGATAACGGTCGTATTATATATATCGCCTCCAGCACTACTTCATACCCGGTACCCGGCATGGCTGTGTATGGTGGCAGTAAAACTACGCCAAGGTATTTAGTTGATATACTTTCTAAAGAAATTGGACACCGTGGAGTAACGGTAAACTCTATCATTCCTTTCGCGGTGGACCATTCGGGTATATTTGCCGAGGCCGGTAGTTATCCAGATTTGCGCAAACAATTGCTGGACAGCTGTCCCATGAATCGCTTGGCCGAAGTAGAAGACGTAGCCAATGTAGCCGAGTTTTTCGCCAGCGATCTGTCTTCCTTTGTTTCCGGTCAGCACTTGTTAGTTAACGGTGGTGCAACAAATTAGTCGCTTTGTATTAAATATTAAAGCCATAGCGATTACAAAATTTGCTATGGCTTTATGCTGATTTATCTACTATATTCTATTATTCAACAAAATGAAAACAAGTCTCAATTATATAATCTGTTTTATGTTACTTGCAGCTACGGCTTGTGCTCAAAATAAAAGCAAACTCAAAACAAAACTGATGTATACCGAAAAACTGACCAACCCAGTAGTTAAGCAGGCTATAAACGCTTTACAAACTGCTAACAAAACCGTGTGGTTCTCGCTTTTTACTACCGATGCCGAGCTGTATGACGATGGCAAGCTGATCAGTTTCAGATACTTTAGCGACTCAGCACTTGGGCACGAACATTTTAACAGTATTGATAGGGTAGAGAATGATGGTTTAAGTGTATACGGCAAATTTCACAGCGACCAATGGGGCGATTTTAAAACCTATTTCAAATTCCATATTAATACTGATGGAAAGATCAATCGCCTGGATATTGGGCAAGCGAGCTATTAAGTCTGTATAGCCTTTCCTCCAAAATACAGCTGTTTCAAATCTTGATGAACGAGGTTTAGCTTAAAACGTTTGACTTACCTTACGGTTAGGATAGTCTAACTTAGTGCTTTTGCGTGCGCCGTTCACGGTGATGTGTACAATGTTCATCTGGTCGTCGTACAAATTATGCAGCAGGCTTACATCGGCATCCACTTTTTTAATGGCTGTTGTCTTGTCCGATTCAAGATAGATGTTTACCGCTTCATTCGCCTTTTCAAAACCGATGTAGGTTAACTTAAGCGGCGTAGCCGATGTTTTTAGTTGCAGATGATCAGCTACATATTTTTTTACCAACTCATCCATGGCGACGTGCATGCTTTCTTTCGAAAGATCGGTTTTGGTATGGTATTGCTTAGCGAGCGCGGCCTCAAAATCATCGGTAAAAATGGTACATATCACTTCAAACTTACCATCGTCTTTATTGTAGCTAATGTCGGTAGTGCTTACATGCAACGGGTGAAAATTTGCTTTTGAGGGAGCTTTAAAAGCGGTGATGCCTAAAAATATGTAACAATATAATAGGGATTTTGAAAAAAAACTGACCATATATACCCTTTGGGTTCTCTTTATTATTAAAAACGGGTTAAATTTAGCCTTTATTATACAACTGACGCAACGGGGTGGGTTTTTCTTTAGATAATATTAGTTTTTACTTTAAGCTCGGCTGGGAACACATCATCAGCGCCGACGCGCTCGACCACCAGTTGTTCATTTTAGCGCTTGTTGCCGTTTACAGTTTCTCAAATATTAAACAAGTACTTATATTAGTCACAGCATTTACCATTGGGCATTCGCTAACGCTGGTGTTAAGTGTGTTGGATATTATTCGCTTCAGCAGCAAATGGGTTGAATTTTTAATACCCTGTACCATCTTTATCACCGCGTTAAATAACCTGTTCAGTGTAAATGCCAAGCAAGGCAGTCAAAAAACCAATTACTTTTTGGCACTTGGTTTCGGGCTGATCCATGGTATGGGCTTTGCCAATGCCGTACGTATCATGCTGGCAAAAGATCAATCTCTCGGCTGGAGCCTTTTTGGTTTTAACGTTGGGTTAGAGGCCGGGCAGATATTTGTGGTGATTATTATATTACTGGTAGCTATGATAGCTACTAAAATGTTTAATGTAAAACGCCGCGATTGGATATTCTTCGTTTCGGCAGGTGTGTTTGCATTAACGCTGAAAATGGCGCTCGAAAGATTGCCTTTTTAATTAGAATGAATTTTTTTTCCTACTGATCTCATATATTAACAAATGAAAAAACTATTTACCACAGTATTAGTCATTTCGTCATTAGTCAAACTTGGCCATGCGCAGGATATTCATAACAATCCGGGCAGCAACCATGGTAACAAATTTGAGCAATTGGGCACTATTTTAACCACCCCCAACGAGCAGCGTACTGCAAGTGGTGCCCCCGGTGTTAAATATTGGCAGCAACGTGCCGATTACAACATCAAATGCGAACTCGACGAAAAAACGCAAACCTTAACCGGCAGCGAAACCATTACCTATTTTAACAACTCGCCCGATCCGTTGAGCTATATCTGGCTGCAACTGGACGAGAACGAGCACAACAACCTTAAAACGTCAAACTACCAGTCGAGCTCAACCATGCCGAGGGCTGCTACCCTGCAAACGGTAGACCGCAGCGAAAAATCGGACAAGGATAATGGTTACGGTTTCAATATTTTGAAACTGACGGATGTAACAGGCAAAACTATTCCGTACACCATTAACAAAACCATGATGCGTATTGATTTGCCGGTGGCCTTAAAACCCGGGCAACAATACATTTTCAACGTAAACTGGAATTATAAAATATCCGACAGAATGGTTTATGGCGGTCGTGGTGGTTACGAATATTTCCCCGAGGATAAGAACTACCTGTTCACCATGACGCAGTGGTACCCACGCCTGTGTGTATACAGCGATTTCCAGGGCTGGCAAAATCACCAGTTTACCGGTCGCGGCGAATTCGCGCTTACCTTCGGTAATTTCAAAGTACAAATGACCGTACCTGCCGATCATATTATAGGCGCAACCGGCGAGTGTATTAATTACAGCGGCGTGTTAACCCCAACACAATTTGCCCGCTACCAAAAAGCAAAAACAGCAAAGGCCCCCGTTGAAATTGTAACCCTGGCCGAAGCTAAAAAGGCAGAAACTACTCCATCAGCAGCTAAAAAAACATGGGTTTTCCAGGCTAATAACGTACGCGATTTCGCTTGGGGATCGTCACGTAAGTTTGTTTGGGATGGCATGGGCCAGAATATTGAAGGCAAAACCGTAATGTGCATGAGCTATTACGGTAAAGAAGCATATAACCTGTACAGCAAGTTTTCTACACGGGCGGTAGCGCATACCATCAAAACTTATTCTGATTTCACTATCCCATATCCGTACCCTGTAGCGCAAAGCGTTGAGGCGGCTAACGGTATGGAGTACCCGATGATCTGCTTTAACTATGGCCGTACCGAAAAAGATGGCACTTACAGCGAAAGTACTAAAAACGGTATGCTGGGTGTGGTGATCCACGAGGTTGGCCACAACTTTTTCCCGATGATCGTTAACAGCGATGAGCGCCAGTGGACATGGATGGACGAAGGTTTGAACTCATTTGTTGAGTACCTTACCGAAGAGCTTTGGGATAACAAATTCCCGGTTAAAAAAGGCGCGGCATATACCATTGTTGATTACATGAAACTGCCTAAAGATGAGCTGGAACCTATCATGACCAACTCTGAAAATATTGTGCGCTTTGGCCCTAATGCTTACTCAAAACCGGCAACAGGCCTGAACATACTACGCGAAACCATTATGGGGCGTGAATTATTCGATTTCGCTTTCAAACAATACGCTAAACGCTGGGCCTTTAAACACCCAACACCTGCCGATTTATTCCGTACAATGGAAGATGCCAGCGGCGAAGACCTCGACTGGTTTTGGAGAGGCTGGTTCTACGGAACTGATCCGGTTGATATTTCACTGGATTCGGTTAAGGTAGCTAAGGCCGATTTGAGCGCTACCAAATTACCTGGTAACGGTGGTGTAAATGGCGGCGGTGCAAGCAAAGTGGCCCCGCCTGCGGTAAACAGTTTTGAAGACCTTTCAAAGGTATTGAACCGCGAGGATAAAAAGATCAAGTTTTACACTGACAGGGATACTGCCGCACGCGATTTCTACTGGAAATATGATCGTGGATTGGCAGCTGTAGATACCGTTAAATACGCCTCAATTGTAAAAGCAAAAGGCGCACAACCGGCCACAGAACTGGAAACGCCAACCGACGCTGAAAAACAAAAGTACGGCGAAAAATATTTTTACGAGCTTTCGTTCAGCAATAAAGGCGGTATGGTGATGCCTATCATTGTAGAGTTTACCTTTAAAGATGGTACCAAGCAACTTGACCGTATCCCGGCTCAAATTTGGCGCCTGAACGAAAAGAAAGCTTCAAAATTCTACGTACAGGATAAAGAAGTTGCCTCTATCAAGTTAGACCCAATGCGCGAAACCGCCGATATCGACGAAACCAACAACGTTTGGGGTAAAGCAGTTGAGCCATCAAAATTCCAGCTGTTTAAACTTAAAGCAGGCGGCCCGGTTCGCGGACAATCAGTAGGAGTAAACCCAATGCAGGTTTCTGCCGGTGCCAAATAATACATAGCCCTTTAAAGCTACCACCATAATACAAACCGCCTCATAAAGCAATTTTATGAGGCGGTTTGTATTTTAACGGAATAAGGGGACAAGCTAATATGAATTACTCCCTAACTATAACCTGAATTTCACACCGCCATTCACCACAAAACCATCCAGCGGGGCATAAATATCTTTAAAGGTAGGGTTGCTGATGCTGCCGGTATATATGCTGCCAAATTTGGTTTGGCGGGTATCGGTAAGGTTTTCAAAGTTGATGAATATCGAAAAGCGTTCCCATATTCGTTCAGCCATTAAACCGGCTGTCCAATAGCTGTTGCCGGTGCTGCCATCGTTAAGCTTTTGCTTGCTGAAAAAATAGGCCTCGGCACCAATCTTCCATTGATCTTCCACCTCAAACATCAATACATTATTTAACCTGTGCGGCGATACCAGCGGATAAGCATCAATGCTATTACCAATATGCCTGCTTACATCAGCATAAGTGTAACCCAAAAACAGCTTGAAATCGCCATAAGTAAGCTTTACATTGGTTTCTATCCCTTTGGTATTTAAGTCGCCGCCGGGCTGCTGGTATTGCAGGTTGCCGTTCGGCAAGGCGTTAAGCAGCAGCGGGTTTTCTATTCGTGTATAAAAGAATAACTGGTTAACGCTAAAGCTAATCTTGTTATTAAACAGGCCGGTGCGATAATTAATATCATAATTGGCGCCATAAGAGCGCTCGGCACGTGTTTCGGCTACGTTAACGGGTAACACATTTCTGAACTGGATACGTTCGGCATCCTCAGTAAATACATTAGGCGCTTTATAACCTAAACCACCACCTAAGCGGGTAGATACCTGCGGACTAATCTTCCACAAGCCTGAAATGCGGGGCAGCATAAAAAAGCCATAGTTATTGTGATAATCGCCCCGTAAGCCCGATTCTAATATGAAAACCTTGCTCACATCCCAGGTATTCTGCACAAAGCCGCCTAAGGTATTCTGCCGGTAACTGCGCAGCGGAAAATTGCTGTTGCGGTTCTCGGTGAAATTATCGGTAAGGTAATTGAGCCCGGCTACCCAATCGGTAGTTTCGCCGTGACTGGTGTAATTGGCTTCGCTATAGGTAGATGTCTGGCTGCCCGAAAACAGGTAATCGGGCAGGCGGATGCCACGTTTATAGTAACTCACGCTATTTTTCACAGACAGCTTTTGATTGGTGCTAATATTATGGTCGAGCTGTAGCTGCGTACTATAACGCTGTGTATTGTTCTGCTCAAAGTAGGAGTGCAGGGCATCTCCATTACCTTCAATGAAATGGAGGTCGCCGCCTGTACGATCTTCAATAGTTGCGTTGATGCCTGCCGTAAGTGTGGTGTTGGTATCAAAGTAAACAAACAGTTTAGGATTGACCGTGATCCGGTTGAATTTTGGGATAGCCGTCAGATCAATATCTGATGGATCATAAGGCGAGCCATGGTTATAGGCCGCGTAAACCGTAGCCCCAAGCTTGCCATACTTTTCGCTGTAAAACGCGCTGGCATCAAGACCTTTGGCCGATGTGCCGTTAAGTAAAAAATTAAGTTGACGCTGCTCTTCCGGTGTTTTCGATAACAGGTTAACCAAGCCTGCGATAGCGCCGCCGCCATACAGGGTTGATGATGATCCTTTTATAACTTCCACCTGTTTCAGATCAAGCGGTGCTACCTGCAATAAGCCCAGTCCGCCCGAAAAGCCCGAATATAACGGAAATCCATCGCGGATGATTTGCGTGTATTTGCCATCGAGCCCTTGTATGCGTATACTGGAGTTGCCGCTGGTGGCCGATGTTTGCTGAGTTTGTATGCCGGTACTTTCGGCCAGTAACATGCGGATGTCGCCGGGTTTCATATTAGCTTTCTCGTCCATTTCCTCGCCCGATATTACCTCGACGCGGGTAGGTATATTGGCAATGGTTCGGCTGCTCCGTGTAGCACCAATTGTAACCTCGGTAAGAGTTTCGCCTTCGGCGTTCAGTTGTATAATTAAAGGCATGGTTTGCCCCTGAGGAAACATCAGCGTATCAGTACGTGTGGTATAACCTACGTAGCTGAACTGTATAATTTGTAGCCCGTTAGGTATATTAATTAAAGTAAGCATACCCGAGGTATCGGTTGATGCCCCTTTGTCGCTGCCTTGCAGTAAGGCAGTCGCGCCGGTCAGTTTTTCGCCGGTTTCGGCATCTTTGATAATAGCCTTAAACGTATTTTGCGAATAGGCCGCGGCAGTATATAGCAGTGCCATTAAAAGCACTATCAGTTTTTTCATGTGGATGAATAAATAAAGTTAACCAATGTAAATGCGGACTGTCATGTGCCCGATCGGGAAAAGGGTTAACTTAATTTTGGCGGTTGCCAAATGGATAGGCTGATCTCTTGTAGGTGAGTTTGCCTGTAAACCGTATTGGCCTTAACAGGTGATAAAACCATACGGATGGCCTGGTGCACCAATGGCTTTACCGCGACAAAACCTGTGCAGGTGCCACAGGTGTAAAAAGGGGAGCAGGCATGGCATTCTTTATCTTGCGTAGGTTTGTTTGCCGCTTCTTTTTTTACGATAGATGAAGTTACATTGCAATCATTATCAGCACAGCATGGCCTTGCCGACAGCAAGAACACATAAACAGATAATATGATGCACAATGACTTCACTACGCTAAAATATGAGAATAAATTGAATGCCGTTGATTAAATATAACTTAAAGCCTGCGGCCCCTGGTTAAATAGCAAATCAACAATACTTAAATTGGGTATAAAGCCACTGCGTTCTTCAAATACCTGGAAATATAGTTTTTGGTTATCGGTATAAGGTTTTTTAGCATTGAATGCCGAACGCAGGTCAATTGCACCCTCATATCCGGCCTCGTAAGTGGGGGTAAAGTTGAGTTCTGTTTTTATTTTCAGCAGCTTAAGCAGCAGTTCAAACAATTGCTGGTTATAATCAAACAGGTAGTCAATCTTCTTTTCGTAAAACGGTGCGAAATCATCCTCATAATACTCAAAATAAGCCGACCGACGGTAGCAGGTTTGCAGGCTCATCCAGTGCAGGCGCTGCCACCTGAAATCGTAACTGATACGTACATCTTTTATCTTGGTATGATTTTTTGAACCTTTTATTACAGGTACCACAAGCGTAAGCACGCCATCGGGCGAGTAGATGTTGGCCCGGTTGCGGTAGGTTTGTTTAGGGAAGTGTTCTTCCTGCTCAATAAATATATGGGGCTTGTAAGTGTTAAATTGTGTGAAATACTCTACCGGTGGCAGATAAAACAACGGAAGCACTGCGCCTTTATCAATCATATCTTTTATGTTTGTGGTCAAATTTCGCAGAAATAAATGATAAATAAAGGGCTTTCATATATAGGTATCTTCTTTTTGTACCTCGTATCGTTATTGCCTTTTTGGTTTTTATACCTCATTAGCGATGTGATGTTTGTGCTGGTATATTACATAATTGGCTATCGCAGAGGCGTTGTACGCGAAAACCTGGCCAACTCCTTCCCCGAAAAAAGCGAAGCCGAACGCCGGGAGATTGAACGAAAATTTTTCCGCTACTTTGCCGACCTCGTGGTGGAAACCGTGAAGTGCATTAGTATAAGTGAAAAGGCCATTTTAACGCGTATGAACGTGCTCAATACCGAATTGCTGGATGAGTATTTTGGTAAAGGTAAGAGCGTTATTGGCGCGGTAGGGCATTTTGGCAACTGGGAAATAGCCGCGCAACGGTTTAGTTTTATAACCGGAGAGCGCAGAATGATCATCTATAAGCCTTTGAGTAATAAGATCTATGATGATTTTTTTATCAGGATACGGTCGCGTTTTGGCGCTACGTTGGTAGCCATGCGTAATACGCTGCGTAAAATGGCCGAGTACCGTAAGAACCTCTCTATAAGCGTGCTTGTTTCAGATCAGACACCTGTGAAGCACGAAGCGCATTACTTTACCACGTTTTTAAACCAGCCGACCGCTGTTTTTTTAGGGGTTGAAAAGGTATCGAAAATGCTGGATGCCGTAGTGATATTTTGTGATATAAAGCGGGTGAAAAGAGGCTATTATACTTGTACCTTTGTGCCGCTTACAGAAACTCCTAAGGCTACCGCTGAATACGAGATAACAGAGCTGCACGTAAAATATTTAGAAAGCATGATAAGGCGGGAACCGCAATACTGGCTATGGTCGCACAGGCGGTGGAAGTTTAAGCCGGAGGATAAACATTAATGAGTAATACACCTAAAGTTGCCGTAGTAATATTAAACTGGAACGGCATGAAATACCTTCAGCAATTTCTTCCGTCGGTATTAGCATCAACCTGGCCAAACCTGGATATTGTAATGGGCGATAATGCCTCTACCGATGGTTCGGTAGCTATGGTGAAAAGTCTTTACCCCTCAATAAAAATAATAGAGAATGCCGATAACTATGGCTTTACGGGCGGTTATAACCGTGTACTGGAGCAGGTAAAGGCCGACTACTTTATCCTCCTTAATTCGGATGTTGAAGTACAGCCCGGCTGGATCGAACCCGTTATAGCTATGATGGAGGCCGACCCGCAGGTGGCTGCCGCCGCGCCAAAAATACGTTCTTATGCCCAAAAGGACAGCTTTGAGCATGCCGGGGCGGCAGGTGGCTTTATAGATAGTTTTGGTTACCCGTTTTGCCGCGGCCGTATGTTTTACCAGATAGAACGGGATCATGGGCAGTACGATCAATCTGGCGAGGTATTTTGGGCATCGGGCGCATCCCTGTTCATCAAAAAGCATTGCTGGGATGAAGCCGGTGGCTTCGACGACCGTTTTTTTGCCCACATGGAAGAGATTGACCTGTGCTGGCGCTTAAAAAACCTGGGCTATAAAATAATGTACTGTGCCGAATCAACCATATTCCACGTAGGCGGCGGCACATTGAATACCGAAAATCCGTTTAAAACATACCTCAACTTCCGCAATAATCTGCTGCTGCTTAAAAAGAACTTGCCCTTTGGCAGGGCGACTTTTGTAATAGGTATGCGTTTTATGCTCGATTTAATGGCGCTTTTACGCTTCCTGAGCGAAGGCAAGCGTAAAGATGCCTGGGCGGTAAGCCGTGCCCATCAAAACTTTGTACGCAACCTGCTTAAGCGAAGTCCGCAGGTGTGCCGCTCGGGTAAACCACATACTAAAAAACTGGCCGACGGTACCTCGCACGAAAATGGCCATGCCAAGCCGGATAATCACAGATCGCTAACGGGCATGTTTAACGGCAGCATTGTAGCCGAGTTTTTTGTCAGGAAGAAAACTAAATTTACCGATTTGCCTGCGGAACGCTTTTTTAAATAGGGACTACTTTATTCTGATTTGTGTCATTGCGAGGTACGAAGCAATCTCATAGCTGTTTATATCCGCTGTGTATTCGATGGGATTGCTTCTTGTTACCCTTGACGTGTTTAAAAAATGCTTATAATGGGTCATCCTGAGCGTGTCGAAGGATCGTGCGCAGAGGCCTTTACCCACGCACCCTTCGACAAGCTCAGGGTGACAGGCTATACACGTCATTTTACCTTTACAACAATGACAAATGTTTTGGAGCGATATATCAACCGTTAATCAAATTCTCAATAGCCAAACGGTACGAATCCATTCCGAAACCCGCAATTACACCTTTGCAGTTACGCGCTAATAATGATGAATGTCTGAACTCTTCGCGCTTGTAAACGTTTGATATATGCACTTCAATAACGGGTGTGTTAATGCCTGCAATGGCATCGCCAATGGCAACTGACGTGTGGGTATAAGCACCGGCATTGATCACAATACCATCGGCACTAAAGCCAACTTCGTGCAGTTTATTAATAATTTCGCCCTCAACATTAC
Source organism: Mucilaginibacter sp. GW821-FHT07G05 (assembly GCF_059418565.1). NCBI lineage: Bacteria > Pseudomonadati > Bacteroidota > Sphingobacteriia > Sphingobacteriales > Sphingobacteriaceae > Mucilaginibacter > Mucilaginibacter sp. GW821-FHT07G05. The sequence goes on from NZ_JBWKQC010000001.1 coordinate 488,377, forward strand.
TTTGGTAGTAATTAATGGTGATGTTTGCAAAGCGGTTGCGTAACTGTTCAAGATAGGCTTCAAAACTGGTGTCGCCGTAAATTGATTTTTCGCGAACGCCAAGCAGGTTTAAATTTGGGCCGTTGATTATTTGTATATTCATTGTGCCCAAACTTAGCTATAAAACATTAAAAGTAAAATCAAATTGAACTGGCAATCGGCAATAAAGGGGTTTCAGGCGTATTTAAAATTGGAGCGGTCTTTATCGCCCAATTCTATCGAGGCCTACAGTAGGGATATAGATAAACTGGCCCAATTTGCCGAAAGCAATGAGCTTAAGCTAAAGCCTGAAACCGTTACCCTGGCCGATCTGCGGCGATTTATACAATGGGTGGTTGAGCTGGGCATGATCCCGTCGTCGCAGGCGCGGATACTATCGGGCATTAAATCTTTTTACAAGTATTTGCTAATGGAGGATATGATCACCATTGATCCATCGGAACTGCTGGAATCGCCGCGCATCCAGCGCAAACTACCCGATACGTTGAGCTTTGAAGATATCGATAAAATTATTGCCGCCATTGATCTTTCCAAACCTGAGGGGCCTCGTAACAAAGCCATCATAGAGGTGCTTTACGGCTGCGGCTTACGCGTATCTGAACTTACTGAATTACGGCTTTCTAACCTTTATCTCGATATTGAATTTATAAAAGTAACCGGCAAAGGCAGTAAAGAACGACTGGTACCTATCGGCGAATCTGCTGTAAAGGCACTCAAAATATACATTAAAGAACTACGGGTACACGTCGCCCCGAAAAAGGGGGAGGACGATATCGTTTTCCTGAACCGCAGGGGAACAAGGATAAGCCGGGTTTTTATCTTCATGATCATAAAAGAACTGGCCATACTTGCCGGAATAAACAAAACGATTGGTCCGCACACGTTCAGGCACTCATTTGCTACCCACCTGGTAGAAGGCGGCGCCGACCTCCGTGCCGTACAGGAAATGCTCGGCCACGAAAGCATAACCACCACCGAAATTTATACCCACCTGGACAGAGAATACCTGAAAAGCACCATCATTCAGTACCACCCGAGAAATTGATGGCGAGTTGTGTGTTGTGAGTTATATGTTGTGTGGATGACTGTTTAATAAAGTCACTTCGTGTGCTCTGTGTCAATCTTTGTGTACTTTGTGGTGAAACAAGAACTTTGTATTAAAAGATCACCTCTCCGTACTCTGCGTAAGAACTCTGCTCTCTCTGCGGTAAAAAAAAAACCTAAACAGCCAAAACAGCTTTTATCATTCTATCCCTACCGCTCATATCCTTCTTTAACTCAATGTTGGTGAAGTTGTTTTGTTTTAATAATTCAACTGTTTGTTCACCATAGCTTTCATTTATCTCGAAGAAGAGTAAACCATTAGCAGCAAGGTTTTCATTTGCAAATTCTGCTATGGCACGGTAAAATATCAACGGATCATGTTCGGGCACAAACAGGGCAGTATGCGGTTCAAAATCGGTTACGTTGGTGTGCATTTGTAATTTATCTTCCAAAGTAACATAGGGTGGATTACTTACAATTATGCTGAATTTTGACTGATCTTCACCTACGCCCAAAACATCGATCTTAAACGCAGGGTTCAGTATATCATCCTCCAAAAAATGCACTTTAACCTCATTCAACACCGCGTTTGCTTTGGCCGTTGCCAATGCCGCGGGTGATATATCCATGGCCCAGACATTGGCAACATGCAGATATTTTTTCAGACTGATAGCGATGCAGCCACTCCCCGTACCAATATCCAGAATCTTAACCTCACCACCGGAACCTGAAACCTCAAGCCCAGCCACTGACCCTAAGATCCACTCCACCAGTTCTTCCGTTTCCGGTCGTGGAATGAGCACGGCAGGGTTTACCTTGAATTTTAAGCCATAAAATTCTGTTTCGCCCAAAACATATTGTAGGGGTTTGCCGGTTTGCAGTTCGCTTAAAATGCGGCTTAGCTTACGAGTATTGGTAGCGTCAAGTTCCTTTTCGGGGAAAGCTTTGATATGGGCTTTTGATGTATCCAGCATTTCGGTAAGCACGGTAAGCGTAATCGCCTCCGTTTCATGCGGGTCGTACAGTCCGTTTAGCGCTTCCCTGAAATTATTAAATACATCCTTTACAGTTTCCATGCAACAAAGTAACATAAAAGCTACTTTTGCACCATGCCCCAACACGAAAAATATATGCAGCGCTGCCTGCAACTGGCCGAAATTGGCATAGGCAGCGTTAGCCCCAACCCTATGGTGGGCGCTGTTATAGTGCATGAAGGTAAAATAATAGGCGAGGGCTATCATCATAAATACGGTGAAGCACATGCAGAGGTAAACGCTATTAACGCGGTGATTGCTAAATACCCGAACCATGCCGACCTGCTGGCTCAATCAACCATTTATGTATCGTTAGAGCCCTGCGCGCACCACGGTAAAACACCACCCTGTGCCGATCTGATCATTAAACATCATATCCCCACAGTGGTAGTAGGCTGCCGCGATCCGTTCGCTCAGGTTGACGGCAAGGGGATAGAAAAACTCATTGCCGCTGGCACAGAGGTAATAACCGGGATATTGGAGGCAGAGTGCCAATGGCTCAACCGTCGCTTTTTTACGAGGGTGCAAAAGCATCGCCCATACATTATTTTAAAATGGGCGCAAACCCAGGATGGTTTTTTTGCCCCGGCAGATAAATGCCAGTATTGGATAACCGGCCCCGAAGCCCGCAAGCTGGTGCATAAATGGCGCAGCGAAGAAGACGCGATATTGGCGGGTAAAAACACCGTTGCCATTGATAACCCGCAGCTGAACAATCGTTACTGGGCAGGCAAATCGCCAAAGCGGGTAATTATCGACAGAAGGCTTGAACTGCCCACTACTTTAAATGTGTTTGATAACTCGATTGAAACACTGGTGTTTAACGAAATTAAAACCGATTTGGTGGGCAAAACAACGTATATTGCATTGGAAGATTTCGATCGTTTTGTGCCGCAGTATATTTTGTTCCAGTTATACCTGCAAGATATTCAGTCGGTAATTATTGAAGGGGGCGTGCATACGCTCAACTCATTTATTGAGGCCGGTTTGTGGGACGAAGCGCGCATTTTTACCGGCAGCGCCGACTTGCTGAACGGTATAAAAGCACCGGAAATTTACGGTATACTTGCAGCTGAAGACGCGATAGGAGATGATCGTTTAAGAGTTTTATATAATAAGTCTAACCATTAATGCTTTACGTTTTTTTAAGTATTTGCTGCAGCGTAATAGTATCTGTTATGCTGAAGCTTGCCCGGCGTTACCAGATAGATATTTACCAGGCCATCACCTGGAATTATTCGATAGCTATACTGTTAACCTGGTTCTTTTTTAAGCCCCAACTGCAAGGCCTGCAAAACGCGCCTTATGCTAACTATTTGGTATTGGGTGTACTGCTGCCGTTCCTGTTTGTTATCATCGCCTTTTCGGTACGCATAACGGGAATTGTACGTACGGATATTGCCCAGCGGCTTTCGCTGTTTATACCCGTTGTAGCTTCTTTTTTATTATTTAGTGAGCAGTTAAGTGCCGGTAAAATAGCAGGCATTGTATTGGCGTTTACGGCTATTGGCTTTTCCATACCCCAGCAGGATAAAAATAATTACCACCGCACACCGGCAAAAGGCTGGCTGTACCTGCTACTCGTTTTCGCGGGGATGGGTGTGATCGATATTTTGTTCAAACAAATCGCCGCATTTAAGGAAGTGCCTTATACCACCTCGCTGTTGCTGGTGTACCTTGTTTCGTTCGTATTCGCTATAATCGGCTTGGTATACAGGTTTGTTACTAAGCGGTCTGTGTTTTCATGGCCGCACATTATGTTCGGCTGGATACTTGGCGTAGCCAATTTTGGTAATATCCTGTTTTACCTTAAAGCGCACAGGGCATTATCGGTAACTCCATCGGCCGTGTTCGCGGCCATGAACATCGGCGTAATTGTGCTGGGCTCGCTGGTGGGTTTGTTCGTGTTTAAAGAAAAACTGAGTTTGCTGAACAAGATTGGGATAGGAGTGGCTATTGTAGCCATAGTGGCGATTTACTACGTTGTGTAATGCTTTTTGAAGATACTTATTTAACTATACAAAAGCCTGCCGAAGGTATATTCAGAGATCGCGGCAGCAAATTCCTGGCTTTTGCTTACCCCATTACATCTGATAAGGAGATTAAAGACTTGGTAGCAGCCCTGAAATCGGCACATCCAAAAGCCAACCACCATTGCTGGGCCATGCGCTTAAGTCCCGACCGTTCCGTTTTCCGGGTTAACGACGATGGCGAACCATCTGGCACAGCCGGACGACCTATATTAAACACTCTGTTGTCACATAACCTTACCAATATACTGGTAGTTGTGGTGCGTTATTTCGGCGGTACGTTATTAGGGGTGCCGGGTTTAATTAATGCCTACAAAGCAGCCACTGAAGAAGCCATTAAGGAAGCCGCCATCATCGAAAAAACGGTAAACGATTTCTATTCCATCGGCTTTGATTACCTGCAAATGAACGATATCATGCGTATCATCAAAGAAGATGACCTGATCATAATAGAACAGCAATTCGACAATGACTGCACCATAACGCTTTCCATCCGCCAATCGGCTGTAAACCGGGCTTTAGGCAAAGTAAACGGGGTAGATGGGGTTAAGGTGAAGTATTTGTATAGCAGGTAGGGTATTGTGTTGTAAGTTGTGGGTTGAAGGTTGTGAGTGGGGAGAGGTGATTAGTGAGTTTTAGATATTCAATACTCGTCACGCAGTCGCTACGGCTACGGCCGAGTGACGGCTATTACGCGGCGTCCCGCCGCTTACAATAACATACATTTATTCAAATCCCATCCTCGAAGCATAGCCGTCAACTTAATGGTTTAAGCAAACTGCATAGTTAACTCACCCGGTCTACGCTTCGCTGGACCTGCCCTCTCTGCGCAAGCGCAAAGAGGGCTAAAAAAAACAAAACCCCTCTTTCCGCTTGCGGAGAGAGGGGTGACGAGCGAAGCAAAGTCGGGGTGAGTCGCTATACCGCTATAATATTTACGCTCTCAAGTAAACATTTCATTGATTTATCCTTAAGTTGACGGCTATGCCATCCAAGGAGGAAAATCAAAAAATTCATCTCAAAAAATAATATTTCCCAAAACAATCGCTCAACAATAATGTTGCTACTATTATAAACATCAAATCTGCCTTAATATCATGAACAGCCTGCCTTTGGGAATCTATCTCGAAAACGAGAAACGGTTCGAGTTTGACTTTGTTAAACATCTTTTAAAAATCAGTTATTTTAAGGACGCTAAATTATCAAGTACCATCGTATCGCCTTTCAGGCTGATAAAAAACGAGGAACACTTGTATTTGCTTATCCATAATTACGACCGGTCGGGCGAACGAAAAATTATGGTTGAATCATTCGGACAAGACGAACTGGTGATCAATCATGAGAATACCTCTTACAAGCTCAAAAAAGTGGCTTAACTAAAGTATTGCAATTTTTAATGCCGGGGTGACAACAAATCACCCTTTTTTTGTTCCTGATTGTGGCATAATTGCTTATTTTAGTCGGATATGCAATCATTTGAAATTGATAAATCAGATCTGCTGCGCATTAAAACCGCGCTGGAGGGGGATGATGCTGAGTTAGAGAAGGTTCTGAAAGAGTATCATGCTTCGGAGATTGCCATAATTTTTGAACGGCTGCCGCAGGAGGCTAAAGAGCGTATCATCAACGTATTGCCTACCGTTATGGCATCGGATGTTATTGCCGAAATGGACGAGGAACATCACCCCGAAGATATCCTCATCAGCCTCGATCCCGAAAAACGTTCTGAAATTGTTGAAGAGCTCGACTACGACGTTGCTACCGACATCATTTCGCAGCTGGACGAGGACGAGCAGCATGAAATATTAAAAGATATCGATCAGGAGGATGCCAGCAACATCCGTAACCTGCTTAATTATGCCGAAGATACCGCCGGTGGTTTGATGAACACCGAGGTAATCAAGGTAAATATCAACCTCAATAAAAAAGAAGCCTTAGACGAGATCATCCGCCAGTCGGAAGAGATGGAGGAATTCTATACCATTTTTGTGATTGACGATGCGGACACATTGAAAGGCCTGGTATCTATCAAAAACCTGATAAAGGCCCGTGCCGATGCGAGGGTGAGCGATTTGGTGGTGACGGATTTTGTATACGTAGCCGCCGATCTTGACCAGGAAGAAGTTGCCCGACTGATATCGCAGTACAATGTTACCAGCGTGCCGGTGGTTGATAGCCACATGAAATTGCTGGGCCGCATTACGGTAGATGACATTATCGACGTAATGGAAGAAGAGAATACCGAGGATATATTGAAGATCTCCGGTGTATCAGAAGATGAAGAACTAAGCGGTAACTGGCAGGACGCGATAAAAAGCCGCCTGCCCTGGCTGGTGATCAACCTGGCTACGGCATTTCTGGCAGCATCCATTATTCGCGGGTTTGATTCAACGGTGGCTAAGCTTTCCATTATATCGGCCTATATGACCATTATTGCAGGTATGGGCGGTAACGCTGCTACGCAGGCTTTGGCGGTTACGGTACGCCGTATTTCGTTGAGCGATCTTACCGACCGGCAGGCCTATAATACCGTAATAAAAGAGTTTTTAGTGGGGATGATCAACGGTGCTTGTAACGGTTTGATCGTTTTCGGTGTGGCATTATTTTACGATGGCAACCCAAAACTTGGCCTAGTGCTGTTTTTAGCCATGACGTGTAACTTGTTGATAGCCGGTATAACAGGCGCTTCTATCCCTTTGATTTTGAAGCGTGTAGGCATTGACCCTGCCGTGGCATCGTCTATAATAATTACTACTTTTACTGATTGCTTCGGCTTTTTGCTGCCACTTTGGTTAGCATCCAAGCTTTTATTATAAATTTGACCCATCAAAATATTGAACAGATGACAGAGGTAAGAAATAACTGGACACAGGAAGAGATAGCAGAAATATATCATTCACCGTTGTTAGATCTTGTTTACCGCGCGGCCACTATTCACCGCGAAAACGAAGACTACTCAGAGGTACAAATAAGCTCACTTATATCAATTAAAACAGGCGGTTGCCCCGAAGATTGCGCGTATTGTCCGCAAGCGGCCCGCTATAACACAGGCGTTGATGTACACGCCATGATGCCGATGCACGAAGTGATTATGGCTGCGCAAAAAGCCAAAGACGGTGGTGCATCAAGGCTTTGCATGGGTGCCGCGTGGCGCGAAGTTCGCGATAACCGCGATTTCGACAAGGTGATAGATATGGTGAAAGCCGTTAACCAAATGGATATGGAAGTATGCTGCACACTGGGCATGCTTACCGAAGCGCAGGCACAACGCCTGGCCGATGCCGGTTTATATGCCTACAACCACAATTTAGATACATCTGAAGACGATTATAAGCGTATTATTACTACCCGTAGCTACGATGACCGTTTGCAAACGCTTGAACACGTACGCAAGGCTAAAATGACCGTATGCAGCGGTGGTATCATCGGATTGGGCGAAACCGAGGCCGACAGGATATCGATGCTTAAAACATTATCAAACCTGCCTAAACACCCCGAATCGGTGCCTATTAACGCGCTGGTGCCCGTAAAAGGTACGCCATTGGCCGATCAGCCACGTGTTTCAGTTTGGGAAATGGTACGTATGATTGCTACCACACGTATTATTATGCCTAAAACGGTAGTACGCCTTTCGGCTGGCCGTACCGAAATGAGTACATTGGAGCAGGCTTTCTGCTTTATGGCGGGTGCCAATTCATTATTTGCGGGCGAAAAACTGCTGACCACGCCTAATCCATCATTTGATACCGATATGGCGATGTTTGAATTGTTAGGCCTTAAACCACGCAAGGCATTTAAGAATGGCAGGCCGAATAACGAAGCCAAGGCCATTAAAGAAATGAGCATAAACGAGGTGGTAAACCTTTAAAAATACAGGCCTGCCGAATAAGCAGGCCTTTTTTATGGGATTATAATATTGAGCCGTTTTATACGGCTTTTATTTTGCCTGTAATTTTGGTGGTTTTTGATCGGGTTTATTGCAACAAAATCAATCAAAATAAAGTGTATTTGACACATTGGTAATAATAAAAAAATGTTAGAACATGTAAAATATATAAAAGGCTTTATGCGTTATTAAAGAAATTATATACCATAAATCATGCTTATCACCAAATTTGATTTGTACAAGTCCGAGTGGCTCGACCTTGTATTCACCGACAGGAACAAAAATTATGGCGCTTATGAGTTAAGGCAACACTATGCCGGAAACATGATAAGGGCCATGGGCGTTACTTTTTTAGGAGTAGGTGCTATTTTTGTAGTTAGCAGTATTTTAATGCGGGTTGAACCGACGATTGTGAAACCACTTACTGATGATGGCGGTGTAATTGTGAATATTCATCCCATCAAGCCTCCGGTGACACCACCTAAAAAGCAGGATATTCCATTGCCGGCAACAAAGAAAACACAACCGCCGGCACAAGCTAAGTCAGAACTTGTTGATACTAAAAGACTCCTTCCTCCGGTAGCATCGTCAACTGTAGATGAAAATCCACCTACAATAGAAGAGTTGAATAAGAATGCAATTGGTCCTGTAGAGGTTAAAGGCACAGGTAAACCAGGCGATAATGTAGCTCCCGGTTCTCCGGAAGGTACTGACAAAGGCGGCGGCACGATTCCTGGTGAGGGTACAAGCAGTGAACCTGTGGGCCTAAACGGCTTAGACGTAATGCCCGAACCTGTAGGTGGTGCGAAAGCGTGGCAAAAGTATTTGCAAAACAACCTGCGCTACACCAGCATGGCAGAAGATCAGGGTATAGGCGGAAAAGTGCTGTTGAGTTTTGTGATTGAAAAAGACGGAAAATTATCAAGTATAAAAGTAGAGCGTGGTGTTGGATATGGTTTGGATGAGGAGGCTTTGCGTGTACTTAAAAATGCCGCGGCCTGGAAACCAGGTATGCAAAACGGCAGACCTGTACGTGTTCGGTATCTGATACCTATCAACTTCCAGGCACCGCAATAGGCGTTTCTGTTTTAGTAGAGTGAGTAGATGGCAAAGGTTAGGAGCGAAAGTTCCTGACCTTTGTTTGTTTAAGATGCCGGGCATTTGCTTGGTATTTGAGCTATTTGTATAATTTTACAATCAACATTTACTAATAATTGCTCATGCTTAAAATAAACAGGGTACACCATATCGCCATTATTTGTACCGATTACGTGCTATCCAAACATTTTTATACTGATGTATTGGGTTTTACCATACTGCAAGAGGTTTATCGTGCCGAAAGGCAGTCGTACAAGCTTGATCTGGAAGTTGCCGGTTTATACCAGATAGAGCTGTTCTCTTTCCCAAATCCACCTGCCCGTCCGTCGCGCCCGGAGGCTGCCGGTTTAAGGCATTTGGCTTTCGAGGTAGATGATATTGACGCGGCGGTTGCCCATGTAAAGGCGCACGGTGCAATAACCGAAGCTATCCGCATAGACGAATATACCGGGAAACGTTTTACTTTCTTTGCCGACCCGGACGGCCTGCCGATAGAATTTTACGAGAAGTAATTGAAGATAAATAGCTTGTATTTTTACAGACTTTATTACCATGCTTTAAAGCAATTTCAATGTTACCTTTGCATTGCCGCTTAGTGCCTTTGTACTTTGGCAACAGCTAAAACATGATATTTAAGTTTAAACAGTTTAACGTTGACCAAAGCGGTTGCGCCATGAAGATCAATACCGACGGCGTATTGATAGGAGCAATGGCAACAGGCAAGGCGGGCCGTGTATTGGATATTGGCACCGGTACAGGTGTTATTGCCCTCATGCTGGCACAGCGCTTTAACGAGGCCCGGATTGATGCTGTTGAAATTGACGGTGATGCCGCTGCTACGGCGAAGGGTAACTTTGAGGAATCGCCATTTGCCAACAGGTTGAATTTGTATCCTGGTGATTTTGAAGATTTCTTTAAATCACACCCGCAACAGAAGTTTGACCTCATCGTATCAAACCCTCCTTTTTATATCGACTCGCTCGCATCGCCCGGCGAAAAAAAGAATTTAGCCAAACATGCCGATGCTTCGTTTTTTGAACGCTTGCTGGCTAATGTAGCTGATCATTCAAGTGATAAAGGTGTTTTTTGGCTGATACTGCCATTGCAAACAGCTGGATTGGTAAAGATACTTGCGGCTGAAAATAAACTGCATTTACAAAGGCAGATCAATATACGGTCGTTTGCGGAAGATACACCGCATCGCGAGATAATTGCATTGGGTAAAAATACTCAAGTATTAGTTGAGGAAAATTTTATAATTTACAGTGAGCCAAAACAGTATACTACTGAATATCAACAATTGTTAAAAGATTTTTTTACCATATTTTAACGTTACTATCTTTTATAAAATGACATCTATCGGCTTAATATCAGACACACACAGCTATCTTGACGACGCGGTATTTAAACATTTTGAAAACTGCGACGAGATATGGCATGCCGGTGATTTTGGTAATATTGAAGTAGTGGATAAGCTGGCTGCCTTTAAACCGTTTAAAGGTGTGTATGGCAATATTGATGGCAAAGATGTAAGGCAGGTTTGCCCCGAACACCTGCGCTTCAAATGTGAGGATATAGATGTTTGGATGACGCACATTGGTGGTTACCCGGATAAGTACAATCCTGCTATCCGTAACGAAATTTATACTAACCCGCCGCAATTATTCATCTGCGGGCACTCACATATACTGAAGGTGATATACGATAAAAAGATCAGTTGCCTGCACATCAACCCGGGAGCAGCCGGTAAACATGGCTGGCAAAAGGTGCGTACGCTGGTGCGGTTTAATATTGATGCCGATAAAATAAAAGATTTACAAATTATCGAACTGGCCAAATAACTATAGCAGGTTTACCTTGGCGTTCTCTACCTCAAATACACTATCGATAAGCAGGTCTTTTTGTTTGCCCGCTGCTACGGCAAGCTGATCACAGCGCTCATTTTCGGGGTGACCGGCATGGCCTTTTACCCATACAAAGCGGATATTATGGAGTTTGCTTAGTTCGAGGTAACGCAGCCAAAGATCTTTGTTCTTTTTATCTTTAAAGCCTTTTTGTACCCAGCCGTAAACCCATTTTTTTTCAATAGAGTCGATAACGTATTTTGAATCGGAGTAAACGGTCACTGTTTGGTTAGGGCTTTTTAAGGCTTCAAGCCCCTTAATTACAGCCATCAGTTCCATACGGTTATTGGTGGTTTTACGGTACCCGGCAGAGAGTTCTTTATAATGCTTGCCCGAACGTAAAATTGCCCCGTAGCCACCCGGTCCCGGGTTGCCGCTCGAAGCACCATCTGTAAATAACTCGATCATGCTGCAAGTATAGCAAAAAACGCCGTGGGGTAAATAAATTGTGTATAAGTCGGACCTCATCGAAGCTTCTAATAAGTCTTTTGTCACCCGAAAATCCAATTCTCGTCATAGAAACATCAGGTAATTATTATCTGCATTTTTAATAAAATGTTTTGATGAGCTTTGCGTCTATCTAACTAAACACTCACGATTTTAACCGTATGGAAAATAATTATACCACAGATAACCAGGGCATCGTTTCAAACGGTAAACCTGTTGAAAAAGAGTCATTAGCCAACTGCTGCCCGCAACTAATAGAGGGGCTGCTTGATAATTTTCAGGATAACAAACAACTGCGCGTGGCCGATCGCGAAGAAGAACTTGCTATATTGTTTTTAGACATCCGCAACTTTAGCAGTCTGATGGAATCGCGTCCTGCAATGGAGGTGATACAGGTTGTACGCCGCTTATTTACCGTGTTCAATGGTATTGTAAGTAAATTTAAAGGCAAAGTGGTTGAAACGGCAGGGGATAGCCTTTATGCTGTTTTCGGTCTGCAAACCAGCATCCGCGATGCCGCGGCACACGCCTTTCAATCGGCAAAGCTGATGTTTGAAACCCTCAACATGTTTAACGAGGCTTATGCCGTGCCGTATTATAACAATCCGTTAGAGATTGGTATAGGCATGCATGCCGGTAATGTGGTGGTAGGGCAATTCGGACTGGATGAAAGGGAGCGTTTAACAGTAATGGGTTTGCCGGTAAATATAGCCGCGCGTTTACAGGCCGCTACCAAGCAGTATAATAACGACATGGTGATCTCTGAAGAAGCATATAGTCTTTTAGGCACTAATGAATCAGGCCACGAAAGAAGAACGGTTAGTTTGCACGGACTGTCTTCAACACAAAACATACGTTTGGTGGGTAAGCCTTACGCTAAAGCTTTGCCGCCTCAAGCCAGCGGTCCCGAACTGGACTGGTTACTGGCTATATCAGGATAATGCACATTTTATAAGCGGTAACTATTTGGTTTTCTTACCAATTGTTAACCGCGTAAGCGAAAAGGTCAGGCTACCTTTATGGTATAAATTTATTACCATGAAAGGAAAAGTATTACTGACCGGTATTTCCGGTTTCCTGGGTTCGCATACCGCTATTCAATTGTTAAATAAGGGTTATGAAGTAGTTGGTACCCTCAGAGATATAAAACGTGCCGATGAGATCAAAAAGATCATAGCAGGGCATACTTCCAATATCAATAACCTTAGTTTCGCACAGGCCGAACTTTCAGATGAAAAAGTTTGGCAGCAACTCACCAAAGGCATTGATTTTGTTCAGCATGTGGCATCGCCCTTCCCGAGGGAATTACCCAAGCATGAAGATGAACTTATTATTCCGGCAAAAAACGGCGTGCTGTTTATATTGAAAGCCGCGGCCGCCAACGGTGTAAAGCGCGTGGTGATCACCTCCTCGTCGAGCACGGTATTATACGGCAAACCTAAGGGTAAAGAAAGCGGCACCTTCGATGAAACCGTTTGGACTGATGATACCAATCGCGATGATACCACACCATATTTCCGCAGCAAAACAATAGCTGAAAAAGCCGCCTGGGATTTTATTAAAACTGATAAAAGCGGACTGGAACTGGTTACAGTTTTACCCGGCGCTATATTGGGGCCGGTACTTGAAAATGACTTCGGCACATCGGCCAATATTGTTTTAAAAATGCTGGATGGCAGTATGCCTGCGGTACCAGGTATTGGGTTTGACATTGTAGATGTACGCTCTGTTGCCGATATGCTGATGCGGAGCATGGAAATGCCCGAAGCAGCCGGTGAACGTTTTTTAAGTTCGGCAGGTTTCTTATCTTTCGGCGATGTGGCGGCAATATTGAAGGCGAAATATCCCGGCAGGAAAATACCACAGCGTATTTTACCTGATTTTTTAACACGGGTATTAAGTTGGTTTGAAAAAGCGCTGGCACCTGCATTGCTTGATCTGGGTAAACAAAGGCGTGCCAACAGCAACAAAGCAAAGCGAATGCTGCACTGGCAGCCCATAGATAATAACGAAGCTGTAATAGCCTGTGCCGAAAGCTTGATTGGTTTGGGCCTGGTTAAATAGTGATGAAATAATAAGGTGATGGAAAATTTGAGCAGGGCTTTAAGTTTTGGTGGTATTTTAGGCGCGGAAGAGATAGCGCGCGTTGCCGCTGTATTCGAGGTACGTATACTAAAACCCGGCGATCACTTTTTTATGCCCGGCCAAATAGCAAACCAGCTTGGTTTTATTGATGAAGGCGTGTTCAGGCTGTATATTGCTAATGGCGAAATGGAAGAAGCTACCAAATATTTTATGCGTAAAAATCAGTTTATGATGCATATTGAGAGCTTTTATGATAATAAGCCCACTAATGAGGGTATGCAGGCTGTAACAGATGCCCGTATATTGATTACAAGCAGGGCCGAATGGCAGCGTATCACAGAGGAAGTCCCCAAGTTATTCATCCTTACTAAAAGCCTTACCGAAGCCGCACTGATCAATAAAATAAAGGATAACGATTTTTTACTTTTTGGTACTGCCAAACAGAGATACCTGGAGTTTATAAAACGTTATCCCGATCTGGCTTTGAGCGTGCCGCAGCAATACATTGCCTCGTACCTGCAAATAACGCCGCAATCGTTGAGCCGTATCCGTAAGGATGCTTTGCGATAGACAGGTTTCGTCATATTTCGTCATCAATATTTTACCTGAAATTTGATAACAAGGCTAATAGAATAAATGTAAATTTGACATGGTAAGCATACCAATCATCTAAACACATTACACATACATCTGCCTATGAAATTCAAAATTTTAGCGGTCGCCTTTTTATTTGCTGCTTTAAGGTCGTCGGCCCAAACAACAGATCTGGTTCATTATGTAAATACCTTGCAGGGTACTAATTCCGAGTTTAAACTAACCCGGGGTAACACTTATCCAACTACAGCGTTGCCATTTGGCATGCACACCTGGACCCCGCAAACCGGTAAGAATGGCGACGGATGGAAATATCAGTACGCTAAAACCACTATTCGCGGGTTTCAGCAAGCACACCAATGCAGCTCGTGGACCAATGATTACTGCGTGTTTTCGCTAATGCCGGTAACAGGCAACTTAACGGTGAACGAAGATGAACGCGCCGCTAAATTTAGTCACGAAAATGAAGTGGCCAAACCTAATTATTATCGTGTAAAGCTGGATAACGGCATCACTACCGAAATTTCACCCAGCGAGCGTGGTGCACACCTGCGCTTTAGCTTTCCTAAAGCGTACAACAGCTACTTAGTACTTGACGGATACACAGGTGTAGCTAATATAAAGATTAACCAGGCCGAACGTAAAATTACAGGCTACGTACACAATGGCCGTGGCCTTCCCGATAGCCTGAAAAGTTACTTTGAGATAGTTTTTGACAAGTCTTTTATTACCGGCGGTACATGGCGTAAGGGTGATGATAAAACAACCGCGGCATCCTACAATATACAGGGGCGCAACGTAGGCATATATGTGCAGTTTAAGCCGGGCACGGTAGTGCAGGCTAAGGTAGCTTCATCATACATCAGCCCCGAGCAAGCAACGCTTAACCTGAAACGCGAACTGGGCAACGATAAAAATATAGAAGCAACTAAGCTGGCGGCAGGCAAAGTATGGAATAAACACCTGAACCGGATACTGGTGGAAGGCGGTACAGAAGAAGAACGGGCTACTTTTTACAGCTGTTTCTTTAGGGCGAGCTTGTTCTCGCGCCAGTTTTTTGAGTACGATGCCAATGGCGAACCTTATTATTATAGTCCGTATGACGGGAAGATCCATAAGGGCTACATGTATACCGATACAGGTTTTTGGGATACCTTCAGAGCGCAGTTTCCGCTTAATGTGTTGATGTACCCTAAAATGCATGGGCAATATATGCAGGCGCTGCTGGCCGCTCAGCAACAATGCGGCTGGCTACCTTCGTGGTCGTTCCCGGGTGAAGGGGGGAGCATGATAGGTAACCACGCCATCTCTTTACTGGCCGATGCCTGGGCTAAAGGTATAAGAAGTTTCGATGCCAAAGAGGCCTTGCAGGCTTACCTGCACGAGGCCACCAACAAAGGCCCATGGGGACCTGCTAATGGCCGGCACGGCTGGAAAGAATACTACAGCATGGGCTATGTGCCGTACCCGCAATATCGTGAAGCTACCGCCAAAACACTGGAGTATGCTTATGACGATTTTTGTGGCTATGAGTTGGCTAAAATGACAGGTAACGATTATTACAAGGATATTTTTGCCCGCCAAATGTTCAATTACAAAAACGTTTATAACCCGGCCAGCACCTTTATGCAGGGCAGGGATGTAAATGGCCAATGGTCAACAAATTTCGACCCGATAGAGTGGGGTGGTCCGTTTACGGAAGGTAATGCCTGGCATTGGCAATGGTCGGTTTTTCATGATATAAAAGGCCTCATAAAATTAATGGGCGGCGAAAAGAATTTTGTGAACCGGTTAGATTCGGTATTTACCGTGCCAAACAATTATAAAGTAGGTACTTATGGTGGCCCTATCCACGAAATGACAGAGATGGTAATGATCAATATGGGCCAATACGCGCACGGTAATCAGCCAATACAGCACATGGGCTATTTATATAACTACGCCGGCCAACCCTGGAAATCGCAATATCATCTTCGCAACATTATGGCCAAACTGTACAATTCAACTGAAAATGGTTACCCAGGCGATGAAGACCAGGGCCAAACTTCATCATGGTATGTATTGAGCGCTTTGGGTATATACAGTGTTTGCCCCGGTACCGATCAGTACGTGGTGGGCAGCCCGGTATTCACCAAAGCCACCATTACGCTGGAGAATGGTAAGAAATTCGTTATCGACGCGAAAAATAATAATCGCGATAATGTATACATCCAATCGGCTTTATTGAATGGTAAAGCCTATACACGTAATTACCTTACTTATGGTGATATCAACAATGGCGGCAGCTTTAACCTCACCATGGGCAATAAGCCGGAAACGACCCGCAGTATAGGGCAGGAGGACAGGCCTTTTTCGGTATCGGAATAGTCGATCATCCATAATAAGATAACAAACAGGCCGCTTTTTATAAGAGCGGCCTGCTTTGTTTGAGGGCTATTATTAAAACAAACTCGCCTTAATAGTTTTAACAGGATTACCCCGTTCGAGCGAATGGTGTTGTTCCCATTGGTTTTGTTGCTGCTCCATAATTTGGGCTGTTTGCCAAACCATTACCTTGGCTTCTAACCGCGCGAGACAAAGCTTTTTATTCTCCAACTGCGAACGGGTATCCATGGCCATTACCTGTAAACCCGATGGTAAGTGTGTGCCTCTTACAGCGGTTTCTACCTTGTTCACGTTTTGGCCTCCCGGCCCGGAAGAGCGGCAGGTTTCCAGCTTTACATCCTTTGGGTTCCACTGCATGAGTTGCTGTACATCAAAACAACCCACGCCCACAAACCAGTTTTTGCGCTTGTGAAATTTACGATAAGGGCTTTGCGCTATCCATTGTATAGTGCCCGCCCACTCTTTTACAAAGGCATCAAGGTTATCGCCTTGTGCCATCATGGTGGCTGATAACAATGTTCCGTTGAGTTCAGCGGCATTATTTTCAAGGATATTTAATTCGATACCTTGTTGTTTGGCCTGTTTCAGCATCAGGTTTTGTACGCAGGCTACAACCCGGCAACATTCTGCCGGGCCTTTACCTGCGGTGATTTGAATCATCATCTTTTTCATCACTACTCCTTATTCATGCGTACAATGCGCGGAAAAAACTTGCCCTGTATATCCACCAGTTCCTGCTGTGCGGCAATTACGGTTTCAATATCCTTGTAAGCCAGCGGGTTTTCTTCTACTGTACCGCCAATCAGGGTAACATCAGCGCTGCTCAACAGCTTTTTCATGGCTGAAACTGTCATGCTGTCCTTCGCCTTTTGTCTGCTCATTGCACGACCTGCCCCATGCGATGCAGAGTGCAGGGCATGATCAGCGCCTTTGCCCGATACGAGATAGGCAGGCGTGGTCATGCTGCCGGGAATAATACCCAGTTCGCCCTTGTGCGCAGGTGTGGCCCCTTTACGATGAACGATCACCTGTTTGCCATTGGCAAGTGTTTCTTTCCAGGCAAAATTGTGATGGTTTTCAACTACATGCAAAGCCTCTAAGCCTAATGCTTTTAACAGGTTAGCATGTATACGGTCGTGACAGGCTTTGGCATAATCGCCGGCCAGTGTCATGGTAAGCCAGTATTCCTGCCCGGCTTCGCTGTTCATATCCAGCCAGGCCAGTTGCTGCGCATGGCGCGGCAGTTTACAGGTATTCATGGCAATTTGCGTATAATGTCTTGCTATAGCCGAACCCAATCCGCGGCTGCCCGAATGCGATAACAGTGCTACATACTTTTTAGCCGGTAAGCCTAACTGGTTGCCGGGCAAAAGTTCTATCTCGCCAAACTCAACAAAGTGGTTTCCGCTACCCGATGTACCTAATTGCCTTACGGCCTTACCGCGCAGCGGTTTTAAAAAAGGGATCTCGTTAAACACCTGGTTGTCCAGTATTTCATGTTCCTGTCTTACATCAAGCCCACCTTCCATACCAAAATGGGTATGCGCTTTTAGGGCCTGCTTAATTTGATAGTCGAACCGTTTAATAAAGGCATCGCTTTCATCAATAATAGAAAGTGCCATCCGGCAGCCGATATCCATACCTACCGCATACGGAATAACCGCGTTATCGGTAGCTAATACACCGCCAATAGGCAAGCCGAAACCCATGTGGGCATCGGGCATTAGTGCCCCCTGTACACTTACGGGTAACAGGTTAGCCAGTTCCATCTGTTTTTTGGCCGATGCTTCAATACCCTTGCCACCGTAAGTTTTACAAAACACAGGCTCGGTACGCAGGTCATAAACCTTAAAGGCTTGCTCTTCGGGCTTGCCTATTATTTTTTCGGCTATTCTGCATGTTAGTTCATCTTCCAGGTACGCTTCCGGATTGTTGTTAATATTCACCAGCAGGTCAAGCAATTGCTGTTTACTGTGGTGTTTGAAATTTTTTGAGGCTATGCCGATCACCAGGCTTCGCAGCTGATCGTTATGATAACCTATTTTACTTAAATCTTTTGTTCTTAAATTGCCCATTGGGGTTTATATGTCTAATTCCGGGTGAGCTTTTTAATGCCGTGCCCGGAGATGTTTTCTGAAAATTATTAATATTAATGCATGCCGGTTTTGCACGGCAGGTTGATATGCGTTCAGTCATCAGATTTTTCTTTTAGTGCTAAATGAATTAATTATTGATCCCGGTTCGTCCTTGAGTAAGGATATACCCTTTACAAAAAATGCTCACAGGAAAAATCCGACGCTGTAAAAAGACAGGCAAAAGAATAGCAGGTAGCCAAAAAGCAACCGTTTATTTATCTCGATAAAATGCAGTATTTGCCTGCCTTATTAGGCAATGAGCGAAAGGGGCGATATGTGGATTTGCGCTGTCATGATTCCTTGGTATTTAAAAGATTAACAAATAAGGAATGAGCCGCAAATATACTAATTAAAACGAATAGGGCTGAAAGAAATAATTTTACGTGAAGAGTTTAGCGCAAAATCAGGTGAGCTGTATATTAAGTCGAAAGGGTAAATTACGATCATAACAGGGCAAAATCGGGTGAGCTGTAGCGCTCGGCAGTAACTAACTTTACTTCCTTTAAATAAGATCGGCCATTTATAACGGGCGACAATAAAACCTTGGTCTATTGAAATCATCATATACTTACTTTACGCGCTTGCTTATACTGCTGCTGTTGGTAACAACAGCAAGAACCTCATTTGCCCAAAACGGAAAATTCATCAACCTGAAAACCGGCAAATTCATCACTGGCGATCAGCCGGAATGGAAAAGCCCGGGTTTTGATGATGCCCAATGGAAAATCGCCAAAATAGGCGAAGTGTGGCAAACCCAGGGCTTTCCGGATTATCACGGGTATGCCTGGTACCGCATAAAGGTGGTCATTCCGTCGTCGTTAAAAAAGGAGGCTTACTGGCGCGATAGTCTGCGTATTCACCTGGCACACGTAAACGATGCCGACGAAACATTTTTGAACGGTAAACTGATTGGTAAAACAGGTGCTTTCCCTACCGATAAAGGCGGCTATCAAAGCAAGTGGCCCGCTGTACGCAATTATCATGTAGCTGCCAATAGCGATATTATTAAATGGGATAAAGAGAATGTTATTGCTATACGGGTTTATGATGGCGGCGGCTCGGGCGGTATTTTTATGGGCGAACCTTTTATTGATATGTTAGAGAAATTTGATGGCATTCGCTTTAACCAGCAGGCCATTAAATTTTTAACCGGTAAAAAAGGCGTCCGCAAATTGCAGCTTCAAAACTCTTTTAACACGACTATAACTGGTGTGTTTAATTACAGCATTATTGATGACGTTACAGGCAAAGCTATCGAGAAGAAACAGTTTCAGGTGAAGCTTGCGCCGTTAAGTAGCAAACTATTTTCGGTTATTTTTTCGCACCGCGAAGGCATTAAATTACAGTATAGTTTTACCGAGAAGGTATCCGGTAAAAAAGCCGCTTTTGCAGAAATTGCGCCTTACATTTTAACTCCCCAAGAAAGGCCAACACCTGTAATTAACGGCCCCACATTGGTTGGTGTTCATCCCGGTTCACCGGTAATTATCAGGATTCCTGTTAGTGGCGCTCGTCCGCTTACTTATAAGGTTAGCAACCTTCCGGATGGATTAACGCTGGATAAAACCACGGGTATTATTACAGGCCAACTGGCAAAAGCAGGCGATTATAAATTACAGATTGAGGTAAATAATCAATACGGCAGTAGCAAAGGTACATTCACTATAAAAGCTGGTGATGGCATCGCTTTAACGCCGCCAATGGGTTGGAACAGCTGGAACTGCTGGGGCTTAAATGTAAGCGAAGACAAAGTTAAAAGTTCGGCAAAAGCGATGATTGATAAGCAGCTTACCGATTACGGCTGGAGCTATATCAATGTAGACGACGGTTGGCAGGCACCCGCCCGAGCCACTGATGGCGAAATACTTCCGAATGAGAAATTTCCGGATATGAAAGCATTGGGCGATGAATTGCATAACGAAGGTTTGCGTTTTGGGATCTATTCGTCGCCTGGGGCCAAAACCTGCGGTGGTTATTTGGGTTCTTTCGGTCACGAAACGCAGGATATGGCCACCTACTTTAAGTGGGGAGTAGATTATTTGAAGTATGATCTTTGCAGCTACACCGACAATACGGCCGGTGATACCACGCTTTTCGCGCAGCAAAAGCCTTACCAGCTAATGGGCAATGAGCTAAAAAAGTACCCCCGCGATATTATCTACAGCATTTGCCAGTATGGTATTGGCGATGTGTGGAAGTGGGGCCGACAAATGAACGGCAACCTGTGGCGCACCACCGAGGATATTACAGATACATGGGAGAGCTTGTACAGCATCGGTTTCAGCCAGGTAAACAACGCTAAATATGCTGGTCCAGGTGGCTGGAACGACCCCGACATGCTGATACTGGGCATGGTAGGCTGGGGCGAAAACCTGCACCAAACAGGCTTAACGCCTTACGAACAATATACGCATATCAGTTTGTGGAGCCTGCTATCAGCCCCCTTACTTATTGGCTGCGATATGAGCAAACTGGATGATTTTACGCTCAACCTTTTAAAGAACAGGGAAGTGATCGCCATTGATCAGGACGAACTGGGCAAGCAGGCCGAAAGGGTATTCGATGATGGAAAATTCCAGATTTGGGTTAAGCCGCTGGCAGATGGTGGTACAGCCGTAGGGATTTTTAACCTGAATAGTAAATATGCAACTTACACACTTAACCCTGCTGACTTGAAGATCAAGAATATAAGTTCCATGCGAGATGTTTGGAAACAGCAAGTCATTCCGTACAATGGTAAAAGTATAGCGTTCAATATACCGCCGCATGGTGTGCGTTTAATAAAGCTTAAATAAATGAAACAATCTATGTTTAAATATCTGTTACAGGTTGTTTTACTGGCTATTTGTGGCTTTGCAAAAGGGCAGGGCAAACCAGCCGATGCAGCGGGAAACGGCAATCCCATTATCCCCGGTTACTTTGCCGACCCGACCGTGCGGAAATTTGGCGATACCTTTTACATATATGCCACTACAGACGGTAATGGCGGCGGGCACGGCCCATCGCAGGTGTGGACCTCTAAAGATTTTGTGAACTGGACCATGCAGGACATGAACTGGCCTACCTCATTTTACTATTGGGCACCGGATGTAATTAAGGCAAACGATAATAAATACTACATGTATTATTGCCAGCCGGTTGATATTTATGGGGCTTCATCATCAAGTCCTACCGGGCCTTGGACGCCGTTGTTGCCGGATAATAAACCAATGATCACCAATTATTTTGTGCCGGGAGTGATCACTTTGGATGGGCAGGCTTTTAAAGATGATGACGGCAAAGTATACATGTTTTGGGGCACTTGGGGCATTTATCCCGATCATGGTTGCGGGGTAGGTTTGCTCAATGCCGATATGCACTCCTTTGCAAAAACGGCTAAAATACCCAATACCATTGCCAAAGAGTTTTTTGAAGCCCCGTTCATGTTTAAGCGCAATGGCATCTATTACCTTACTTATTCATCGGGCGCCTGCGAAAATGAAACCTACAGGGTGCAATACGCCATCAGTAAAACCGGACCGATGGGTCCGTTCGAGTTCGGCAAAAACAACCCGGTATTGAGTACCAATGCCGATGGAACCATACATGGGCCCGGGCATCAGTCGATAGTGCAGGTGGGCAAGGATTTCTATATGGTATATCACCGTCATAATAATCCGCATGCTAATGGTGGGTATCACCGGCAAGTGTGTGCCGATAAAATAGTTTTTGATAAGGATGGCAATATCGAAAAGATCATCCCGACACAGGAAGGCGTAGGCGCGTTGGCAAAACTGACCGATACAAGGCCCGACCTGGCTTACGGAAAAAAGGTAAGCGCTTCCTCATTCTACAGTGATGATTACAAGCCTGATTACGCGCTCGATCATAATAACGGAACAGTTTGGAAACCGGCTAAAAATGACGCGTCACCGGCATGGCTCACTATTGACCTGGGCACCGTACAAGCCGTTAAGCAAATTGAAACCCATTTTGAATACGCCACATGGTATTATCAATATAAATTAGAAACATCTGCCGATGGCGAAAACTGGCAGCCCTTTGCTGACCGTACCAAAAACGTTCAGCATGGTTCGCCGATGATTGACAGGGGCGACGCAAAGGCGCGATACGTGCGTTTAATTATCACTGACACCGAATACCCCGGTTTATTTAAAGCGGTATGGAATATCAGGGTGTTTGGCAGCGAATCAAAGGCCATCCAACCCGAAAACCTAACTGTAAAGAAGGAGAGTGCAACGACGACTTCGCCCGAAGGATTACTTGTATCGATAGATGCAGCGAAATTTCAACCGGGAGAAACGGTAAAAACTATAGTGAACAATGGTAAGCTCACAGGTAACTGGAACGCCGAAGGTAAACCGCCTTATGTAGATCTTATCAAGGGCAAGAAAGCTATCGTTTTTAACGGTACACAACAATTACAGTCGTCATTTGAAGTGCCACGTTCGCTTTGGGGCAACAACAGCTTCTCTGTTTTGTATTCCGTTTACTACCCCGAACTTAAGGATGACAACCCCGTTTTGAGCTGGACATCGGGCGAAACTGACCATACCGCCGCTACATTTGGCGCAGGCAGTAATCAAACATGGGGAGCGGCGCAGCATTTTGGCGTATCTGATTTTCCGTTTAAAAATGCGCCCAGGGCAGGGGAGTGGCACGATGTTGCTGTTATCTTCGATGGTAATTTAGAAAAGGTATTTATCGACGGGCAGCTGGATAACTCCGAACAAAAAATGCTCTTTTTGCAACAGGCCGAAAAGTTCATCATCGGTTCAAAAACTAACCAATCGGCTTATTTTAATGGGGCGATAGCTTCGCTTAAGGTATTTGCAGGTGCCTTGCCCGATTCCGTGGTGAAAAGCATGTCGGTTAATAAGCAATCGTCGGATATTGATGTTTACCTTGATGCAGCCGCTTTAAATTATGGTAACCTACCGGCATGGGCAAACAGCGGTGCAGCCGGGGGCGAGTTTAACTCAACAACTAACAACACGCCTGCTGTTCGCGATGTAGCGGGTAAAATAGCGGTTGATTTCAGCAAAGGAAAAACGTTAAAGATTGCAAATTTTCAAAAAACAGGTAAGCCCTCAACCATAGCCATGACTTTGTATTTTACCGATCCGAAAGCCGCGCGGCAATATTGGCATTTTGCAGTAAAAACTAATGATACCGATGTTATCTATTTAGATGAAAAGCCTTTGACAGATAGGCAATCGGCGCTTTATAAAAAGATCAATAGTATATTTTTAGCTGTAGAAAAAGGCGAGATAAGTAATATAGATGGCGCTATAAGCAAGCTGATCGTATATAACCGCGTTTTAAGGTCGGCAGAAATTATAGAGATCAATGATCTTTGGTTAAAGAACCTGCACCCACCAATACCTGGCACAGTAAAATTTGAGAAGATGCCGCTGGCCATATCGCCAACAATGGCGGAAATGATGGCCACCAGCTCCGAAAGTGATGCTAATCTGCAATATTTATTTACAGATAAAATCCTGGGTAACACGCTAAATGCCTGGACAGATCAGCCTTATTTCCTCGCTACCCAACTACAGCCCGATCACACTTATGATTTTACCTTTAAAGTGAAGGATAACCTGGGCAATGTATCGGCGTGGGCAAGTGTGGGTAAAGTGAATACCGCTGCTAATCAGTTTAGTGTATTTAAGGATGCTTTTGAAACAGATGCCGATTACAGATCGGGCAAATGGGACGGTTTTACAGGCGCTGTCGATACAGCAACTGCAACGGTGGCACAGGTTGCCGGTAAGCAGTTAAAACTACAATCAAAAGGCACCAATTGGGATGGTAATCAGCCCCTTGGTCCATTTATTTATAAAGAAGTAAACGGCGATTTTGTGGCACAGGTAAGGGTATCAGATATTACGGGTTTCGCCGCGCAAAAGGTGAATGGTAACAACGAGACCGGTTTAATGGTAAGGAGAGCACCGGATGCAACAGATAAACCATCTTCAGAAGCGCTCATTCAGAATGGTGTTTTCCCTGCCTGGAAATGCGGTAATTTGGTCACTAATTTACAACGCGGTCGTCGTAATCAGTTCAACACCCAATCGGGCTGGGCTTATAAGCAATTCATCCAGATACAAAAAACCGGTGAAGTGTTTCATCTAAGGGCCAGTGCTGACGGTTTTACGTGGGAAGAGCTGCCCGGCAGTCCGTTTATACGGCCCGATCTTAATAATGTAAAACTACAAATTGGCCTGTACCAATGTAGCTACGGGCCAAAAGAAGGCTATGGTAAATTCACCGGATTTAATTTAACCACCGGCAAAAAGTGATGCTTATTTGAATCTCGTTTTGGGTTGGTAATTCTCATTAAATAATGCGGATATAACTATTTGTAATTAATATTGTGTTAACGTATATTGCACAAAATCAATACCTTTAGCTTAAATCTAAATTATTAATCACTATGGGAAAGTTCAATGTAATTTTGGCTGCATGCTTTTTGGCTGCAGCTTTTTCGGCATGTAAACAACATGGTTCCGAAGCCCGCACACCTAAACCGTACACCAGCGAACAGCTGCGCGAAAACATCTCGCTTTTCGGGGCTGGTTTTAGTAAAGATGAAACCCACGTATTGACGGGTAATAACTCTACGGGCATATTCAACGTGTACGAACTTAACATTGCCGATACTACCTCAAAAGCACTCACAAAATCAAAAACGGATGCTTTTTATCCTGCCGATTATATAGGTGCCAATCAATTTCTTTATTACAGCAACAAAGGCGGCGACGAGAACGACCATTTATACCTGGCCACCATCGGCGATTCTACCGCTAAAGACCTTACCCCATGGCCGGGCAGCAAAAACGCTTTCGTTGGTTGGAGCGGCGATAAAAAATCGGTATACGTAACCAGCAATAAACGCAACCCGCAGTTCTTTGATCTGTATAAACTGGATACCGCTTCGTGGAAAGCATCACTGGTATTTCAAAATGATTCGGGTTATGATATTCCCACGCCAATAGTGATCAGTAAGGATGAACGCTATATCAGTTTTACCAAAAGCATCACTACCGATAAAAATGAACTGTACCTGTACGACATCAAAGCCAAAACGACTAAACAATTAAGTAATGGCAGCGAATCGGCATGGAACCCGCAGGTTATAGAAAAGGATAACAATACGTTTTACTACACCACTAATGATGGCAGCGATTTTACTTATCTGGTAAAATACAATATTTCAACCGGCGCAAAAGAGAAAGTGTACAGCACCAATTGGGATGTGCAATGGTTTGAGTTGAGCGAGAACGAAAAGTATCATACCATCGCTATTAACGAAGATGGCAAGAACAAGATCATCCTGTTTGATCATGCTACTAATAAGCCGGTTGATTTCCCCGAGATAAAGGGCGGCAGCGTAACTTATGCTTCGGTTTCAAAAAGCGAAAAAAAAGCCTTGCTTTCGGTAGGCAGCAGCACCAGTCCGGATAATTTATATGTATATAATTTTGAGGATAAAGAACTTAAAAAACTTACCTCATCATTAAATAAAGCTATCGACGAAAATGATCTGGCTCCGGCGGAGGTGATCCACGTGAAATCGTTCGATGGTAAAGAGATCCCGGCCATTTACTATAAACCATTGCAAGCCAGCGCCGATAATAAGGTTGGCGCGCTGGTGTGGGTGCATGGAGGTCCGGGTGGCCAAAGCACACAAAATTTCAATAACTCCATCCAGTTTTTGGTAAATCATGGTTATGCCGTGCTGGCTATCAATAACCGTGGCAGTAGCGGCTATGGCAAAGCTTTTTATAAATTGGATAACCGCGACCACGGGTACGGCGATCTGAAAGATTGCGTATGGGCAAAAAAATGGTTAAGTCAGCAGGACTATATTGATAGCAATGCCGTGGCTATTTATGGTGGTAGTTATGGCGGTAATATGGTGCTTAATGCGCTTTGCATGTATCCGGGTGAGTTTAAAGCCGGGGTTGATCTGTTTGGTGTGGCCAACTGGCTGCGTACTCTGCGCAGCATACCGCCGTATTGGGCCTCGTTTAAAGACGCGCTTTATGTTGAAATGGGCGACCCTGAAACTAAGGATAGTGTGCTGCTGAAAAACACATCGCCTTTGTATAATTATACCAAGATAAAAGACCCGCTGCTGGTTTTTCAGGGTGCCAATGATGTACGCGTATTAAAGATTGAAAGCGATGAGATAGCTGCCGGGGTGAAAAAGAATGGCGTACCGGTTGAATATATCGTGTACCCGCAAGAAGGGCATGGCTTCCGTAAAAAGGAAAACCTGATCACTACTGATAATACCACACTGGCCTTTTTGCAGAAGTATGTAAAGGTGGCCGCCAAGAAAGAATAACAGGCAGTTCCGCGCTTTTAATTATAACCTAAATGAAACGTATTATTACATGCTCTGATGGTACCTGGAACAAACCGGGTACCCTTGACAGGGGCAAAGAGGTAAAAACCAATGTAGAGAAAATGTATAACAACATTTGCGCTACAGGTAAAGATGTGCAAACAGGCAGCGATGTAAGGCAGGTGAAAGCTTACGACCAGGGCGTGGGTACCGGCTACAGCGCTTTAGACCGCATAACCGGCGGGTTGGAAGGGGCTGGCATTGATAAGAATATAAAGGATATGTACACCTTTATTTGCCTCAATTACGCCCTTGATGATGAGATCTATCTTTTCGGCTTTAGCAGGGGCGCTTACACGGCCCGCAGCATAGGCGGATTTATCAGGAACTGCGGACTTCTAAAACCCGAAAACATCCAAATGGTTGATAAGGCTTACAATTTATACCGCGACAGGAATAGCTACAGCAGTCCCGAATCAGATATGATGACGGCATGGCGGGCTAATTTCTGTTTTGAAGATGTAACACCGATCACCTTTATCGGCGTGTGGGATACAGTGGGCAGTTTGGGGATCCCGCTATCATCGTTAGCTACTTACAATAAAGAGAAATATAAGTTTCATGATTGTACCCTAAGCAGCTACGTTAAAAACGCTTACCACGCGCTGGCTATTGACGAACACCGCAGACTGTTCTTACCTACCTTGTGGGAAAAAAGCGTATCATCAAACAACAGCGAAGCCCGCGAAGAGCAAAAACTGGAACAGCGCTGGTTTGTAGGTGTACACTCCAACATTGGCGGAGGATATGCCGATAGTGGATTGAGCGACATACCGTTATCGTGGTTAGCTACCAAAGCGCAGGATATAGGCTTATGCTTTCATGATCCGTTGATTATACCAAACAAGGCCGACTACAATGGCGAAATAAGAGATTCGTATGGGTTCAAGTACTGGCTGTTCGGCTCAAAATACCGCGAGATCAACCTCGAAGATCCTAAGTATAACCAAACCGTTGATGACAGCGTGTATGAAAGGTACAAGGCCGACGCTAAATACAGGCCGGTAAATCTTAAGTTGTCCTAATTAAACACAAAAGGTCTTTCAATGATTTGGAAGACCTTTTGTGTTTATAAAACCGTTTAATAGCTTATTTACTGAACCCTACCATCTGATGCAACACTACCGGATCATAAATTTTACCGTGTTTGATCACCGTTTTTACCTTGCGCAGGTTGCTGATGTTGGTTAAAGGATCGCCATCAATAATAACCAGATCGGCATTTTTTCCTACAGCTATACTACCGGTTTGCTTATCAAGGCTCATCACCTGTGCCGGTATAATGGTGGCAGTTTTTAATGCTTCGGCAGTGGTTAAACCGCCTTCTACGTAGATCTCCAATTCGCGTATTACACTAAAGCCGGGGAAGCCCATATCAGTGCCCGCCACAATAGGTACGCCTTCGTCGTATAGCTTTTTCACCAGTACCGCGTAGCTTTTTAATACCGGCTTGTATTTCGCAGCCGTAGCCTCGTCAACACCTGTTGTTTTAAATTGGGTTTGCAAAGGTAAGGGCAAGGTGTAAAACGCGGGTTCCATTTGGGTTACATCATCCTTTAAATCACGTGCCGATAAGGTGTAAACCCCAAGTGTAGGATCAATAACGATATGCTTGTCTTTTATAAACTTAATGGCACTTAAGGTAGTGCTGTCGTTAAAGTTGATGGTACGGTCTTGATTGGTTTTCATCAGTGCCGTTACATATTGCAGGTGGTTAACCATATCCATTCCCAAATCTGTCGCTGCCTTAAGGTTCATGCCACGCGGAATATGCCCTGTTACCTTAAGTCCCAATCTGTGGGCTTCATCACATATAACTTTTAATATTTCAGGCTTAACCGAACTGTATATCTTGATCTGATCGAACCCTTTGGCCTTGTAAGTATCCACAGCACTAATGGCTTCCTGTTTAGTATCGGCTTGAATAATACCTAAAGCCATTGGCCCTTTACCATCAATAATGCCGGCCATCAGTATCTTGGGGCCTATGCCTTTACCGCTATCGATCGATTTTTGGATGCCATCAATAAACCCAATTTCGTTACCGCAATCGCGCACAGTTGTTACACCTGCGGCAAGATAGGCCGGTCCCCATTCGGTTTGCTCAAAATGGGCGTGCATGTCCCACAAACCGGGTACAATAGTTTTTCCGGCAGTATTTATCACCTTTGCATCTTTCGGAATGGTTACGTTTTTACCTATTGCTACAATAGTTCCGTCCTTTACCAGTATTACATCGTTGGCAATAGTTTTTCCGGTTGCAACATCAACCCATTGCCCGCCTTTAATGGCTAAGGTTTGCGTGGGTTTTTCAGTATCAGGTGCAGCTTTGGCAAAAGCGGCCATTCCATATCCGGCAGCACGGCTAATCAATTCTTTTAGCAAGGGCTCATATTCTTCGCGCATCATTTCGGTCTTGTCACCCTCCGCGTCAATAGTGAGGATACAAATTAATCTGCCTGCCTGATCTGTCCAAAGTAGTTCGTTTCCCCATATCAGTCCGCCTATGCTGTACCGGTCAAACACGAGTTGTTTACCTTTGAATGATAGCTTGTCTGTACCGTCCTTTTTAATTTGCAGCTCACCAAATGGAAGTGTTTTTATGGTTGACGGCTGTTTATGACGGTTCCAGTATTGGAGCAATAGCTGTTGTGAAGTAGCGGGCGAATAACCTGCAATAGGAAATGTTAATGGTGTTATTTTTTGCTGATAGATGGAATCGTCTACCCGTAAAAATGCTGTATTGCCCTTAATTTTAATAGAATCATTAATGGCGGAAAACCTTGATGTACTGCCTTTAATATTGAGTTCCAGCGGATCGCCCACCGGGTTAACCTTAATTTCAGCTTTCAGGGGCACAGGCTGCCCGCGATCTGTAAACTTAAAATCTACCAGGTACTTTTTCGAATCTTTGTAGTTATATACCCGGTAAGTTTCTTTACCAATATGCTGTTCAAATTTATGCAGCAAAAACGAACCGCTGTCGGCCGGAAGTTCCTGACCATAGCTTGTGGCGGCAATAAACACAATAAGAATGAATGACAGTAATTTACTCATAGTGATAATGTTATTGGTAAATATATTCATTTGCCGCGACAGATGAAATATGGTTGCGAGAGGAGCAGCCTTAATGTTTCAATAACACGAATCCTTTCATAACTTATACCCTTAAGGCACCGCGAAAACCCCTTGCAGCGTAATAAGATTCGGCACCGTTGTGGTATATGAAGATGGTACCGTATCTGAAATCCGCAAAAATAGCTCCGCCAAGTTTCCTGATATCGGCAGGGGTTTTTATCCAGCTGGATGTTTTCATGTCGAACTTACCGAGTTTTTGCAATTCGCGGTATTGTTCTTCCGTTAAAAGTTCAACACCCATGTCGCGAGCCATTTCAACGGCGCTGTTGGCGGGTTTGTGTTCTTTCCTGGCTTCCAATGCTTCATGGTCATAACAAATACTTCTGCGGCCTTTAGGGCTTTCTGCCGCGCAATCATAAAAAATATATTCACTTGTTTTTTCATCATAACCAACCACATCGGGTTCACCGCCGGTGATCTCCATCTCATCTAACGACCATAGTTTTTCCGGGGTAGCTTCCAGTTTTGCCTGTACATTGGCCCATTCAATACCTGTATGGCGGCTCATGTTTTTTTCAAAGCGGGTTTTCAATGTAGCAAGTAGTTCGTCGCGTTGTTCTGCCGATAATTCCCTGTTAATGCTTTTCATGTTGGTTTATGTTTTTATTGGTTAGATGAAATGATACGTCTGTTTGCTGGTCTGTAATACCAAGATACTAAAGTTAGGATTAGCAGCAATACCGGCCCGAAAAGTTCTTCCGCGCTGTCGCCGCTTGCCAAATGCGAAAACACCGCGCCCGACATGGCAAAGAAGAAACCCGCGTAAGTCCACTCTTTAAGTAACGGAAATTTAGGCACAAGCACGGCTATAACCCCGAGTATTTTCCAAACGCCAATTATGGTTAAAAAATAGGAGGGGTAGCCCAGGTGACGCATCATTTCGACCTCTTTTTCCATTTTAATGAGTTGTACTATCCCGGTGGATAGCATGCCTAACGACAGCCATACGGTGGCTATCCAGTAGATGATATTATTTCGCTTTGCCATAATGGGTTATTTTAAGTTTGCAACGATGTTTTGTAAGCGATTGTGCGCCATGTTGATGCCCTGGGCGAAAGGCAATTGCAGCATTTGGTCGCGCAGGGCAACCGATCTGTATACTATATGCATGGTGAGCTTGCTGGTGCTATCGCTAAGCTGTTCAAACTCCAGAAACTCCAGCTGAACTTCAAAAGGCGTGTTCTCCATTTCAAAAGTACGCGTGATCTTTTGGTTGGGGATGAACTCGTGGATGGTTCCATTAAAGCCATGTTTGTTACCTTTGGGGTCGGTAGTTTCAAACCGGTAACTGCCGTGCTTTTTATTTTCGAGTTTCAGCACTTTGGTACCCATCCATTGTTCTACAATCTCGGGTTCTTCGTAGGCTTTAAAAAGAAATTCTACCGGCAAATCAAACTCCCTGGTAATAAGCAGGTCTTGTTTGCCATCAATGGCATCAATCTTTGTTTTCAGTTCCATGTGGTTCTATTTTTTTGGTTGATAGCTCTTCATTATGGCTTCCAGCTTATTAAACCGGTCATCCCACACCTGGCGGAATGGTTCAATAAAATCGGCTACTTCTTTCATTTTTTTCGCGTTAATATGGTAGTGAACCTCGCGGCCGTTTTGCGTTTGACCAAGTAACTCACACTCGGTAAGTATTTGCAAATGTTTAGAAACGGTTGGCCGGGCGGTATCAAAATTGGCAGCAATGGCACCCGCCGTCATGGTTTGGGATGCCACTAATAAGAGTATGGCCCTGCGGGTTGGGTCGGCTATGGCTTGGAAAACATCTCGTCGTAAATTCATTATGTAGCTATTTGACTACAAATATATATGTAGCTATTTAACTACGCAATTTTATTTACAACAAAATTTAAGTAACCTTTTTAAACAAGCAAAGCAGCCGGTAAATGGCTGCTTTGCACAGTGGTATTTTTATAATGATAGGACAGGAGCCCTATTGTTATTAATTTTGAACAGCGGTAATTCTGTTTATGCTTGCCTCTACATCTTTTTTTGATTGCTCAAATGACATGCCGCCAAAAGCTTCGCCGTTTAGTATTACTTGATGTATATCATTAATGCCCATTATATTAAAAACGGTTTTAAGATAATCGCTTTGAAAATTTAAATGCGCGAGTTGTTCCCCTTTTTCGTAGCCGGAATTACCCCTGCTTATAAGCATATATACTGTTTTATCTTTTAATAAGCCTAAATATGGATTCTGCGGATCGGCAGTTACTTTTATAGTTTCATTTACGCGTATCACCTGGTCAATATATGCTTTTAACGCGCTCGGTACCGACCAATTGTACATCGGTGTGCCCAACACAATTACATCGGCAGTTTTAAGTTCGGTAATAAATTGGTCGCTCATCTTAAGTGCGTTTATTTCTTCTTCGCTTCTTAAATCAGCTGGTTTAAATGCTGCGGCTATCCATGTTTCTGATACATGCGGA
This sequence comes from Mucilaginibacter sp. GW821-FHT07G05, assembly GCF_059418565.1. Taxonomy (NCBI): domain Bacteria; kingdom Pseudomonadati; phylum Bacteroidota; class Sphingobacteriia; order Sphingobacteriales; family Sphingobacteriaceae; genus Mucilaginibacter; species Mucilaginibacter sp. GW821-FHT07G05. The sequence goes on from NZ_JBWKQC010000001.1 coordinate 521,053, forward strand.
ATCTTTTCCTGCCCAACTTCCCGGTGAGTGATGCTATATCCCGGGTTGCTTTCTATCCATTTTTTAGCGAACAATTCGGTGAGGTTACGGCTGTTTGACCGTTCGCCCCTTGGGCTGGCATTAATAACTAATAAATTTTTCATTGTGTTAACGTTGTTTAATTCTACCAGCAGGTGTTTTATACAAGGAATATATCTGCCTGATAGTATATTTTGTATGGCACAAACTTAAACAGGCCACGTAACGCCTTCGGGTACCAGATCCGGGTAATGAGAGGGACCAGCACAATTTGATGTTTGCATGATAAAAACTTAGTTTTGGTTAATTATGCTCCCCTTTAAAAGTATACTGAAATTTGATAAGAACAGCGCTGAAGCTGTATACAAACAAATTGCATCGCAGCTTGTGCTGCTGATACAAAAAGGGATTTTAATGCCCGGTATGCAACTGCCAAGTACCCGGGTGCTGGCAGCAGACCTTGGTTTGCACCGTAAAACAATTATGGCCGCCTACAATGCTCTTATTGCCGAAGACTGGATAGTTAGCCATGAAAGAAAAGAATATAGGGTATCCACACTTTTGCCCATTATAAAACCCCGCAGCTATGCTGGTCAGGCGAGGACGAACTATACTGCCGAGTCTCCGTTTTTATTCAATGAACCGCAGGTGCGCACGTTGGCTGTGTTATCCGGTAAGCATAAGCTTATTGTTGATGATGGTTTTCCGGAAACTGATATATTTCCGGTTGAAAGGATTGCAGAACAGTATAAAAAATTGCTTACACATCATACCCTCAAAAAAGCGTCATCTACCTGGAGTATTGGCGGCAGTAAATTTTTTAAAGATGAGCTGGCCGCATTCCTGAATGATACCCGTGGATTAAATATCGAACCCGAAAACCTGATAGTTACCCGTGGCGCGCAAATGGCTATTTACCTGGCTGCATCGTTATTGATAAAACCGGGCGACAAGGTATTGGTTACCAGCCCCAATTATTTTTTGGCGGATGCAATCTTTACACAATTGGGCGCACAACTAATAAAGGTGCCGGTTGATGGTGAAGGTGCCGATGTGGATGCCATTGAAAGCGCGCTCATTAATAATTCAATAAAACTGCTGTATATCATCCCGCATCACCACCACCCAACTACAGTTACCATGAGCTCGGTACGCAGGGTTAAATTGCTGCGCCTTATAAAAGATTATCAATTACCGGTTATAGAGGATGATTACGATTATGATTTTCAATATCAGCATAGCCCATATCTGCCCCTCGCCAGCGGCGACCACAACGGAAATGTAATTTACATTGGCTCTTTAACCAAGGTACTTGGCGCCAACTTCCGGCTGGGTTACATGATCTCGGGTGTCGATTTCTTAAGTAGCGCCCTTAAACTAAAATCACTGATTGATTTAAGGTGCGATGTATTGATGGAAAGTACCATAGCATCATTAATGCAGAGCGGAGAGTTTTCGAGGTTTATAAAAAAGGCGAACAAACTATACAATCATCGCTGTGGTTACACTTCAACTTTATTAAGTAATGAATTACCGCATTTACTTGAATTTGTGAAGCCACAGGGCGGTATGGCCTTGTGGCTAAAGTTTAAGCAAGAGCATTCATTAGCAGATATCCTTAACAAAGCATCAGCTTTAGGGCTCAAATTTGGAGGGAGCATATATTTAAAAGAGCACAATTTAGGTTATGAGGCCTTACGATTCGGCTTTGCATCAATAGATGAAAATAATATTGAATTTGCTGTAGATGTGCTTAAGAAGATCACAGTGTAACCGGGAGTATTTCGGCGTTAAAAAAAATTCTTTATCGCGGAGTTTAACTATTTCGGCGAGGATATAGTTTATTATTCGAAATAGGTTATCGTTAATCAATTATTAATGAATAATTAAGCGCCTGTTGTTTGATTTGGAGGGTGTTAGATATATCCCTAAATCAATAAGGATCAATGAATCCTATTTACAAGCCTTCGATCACCAAAAATCTTTTTTTTATAAAATTGGTATTGCTGGCGATACCTGGTTTTCTGTGCCTGCTGCTTTACTATTTTAAGCAGGTGGTGCTTCCTGTGTCATCTTTTAGGGCCACTACATTAAATGCTTTGCCTGTAAAAACTGCCGCCGGATGCGATATAATACACTGGGCAAAGTGGAATCAATTTGCTACCTCAACTGCAATTGGTACTATAGATGAGGGTAACGGCAATACGGTAGATATAAAAATGTCTTCAAATTTTGATTTTTCATCTACGCAGGGTATTTATAATTACTTTGTTTTTAGCTATTACCCGGTTCCTATCCCAAATGAAACCGTACCTAAAACAACCTGGGCTGCGGGTGACGGTGGTTCAACAAGTATGACCTTTTCGCATACGGTTACCAACCCGGTTTTACTTATATCATCATTAGGTCGTGCGGAATTAAAGGCCAGCTTATCTTTTTCATTATCATACGTGGTTTTGTACGATGGCGGCGGAATGACATATAACGATGGAACAACCATAACCGGTGCCGAAGGTTATGCGATAATTATGTTTCCCGGAGAGTTTAAGAGCGTAATAATCAGCTCAACAACGCCCGAAGACTATACCAACATTACCTGGGGACTAAATCAGCTTCCCTTTGCTGTAAATATTACCGAAACGGCTTCATCCTGCGGCAGCACAACGGTAACTGCCAGCGGTGGGGTAAGTTATGTTTGGAATGGAGGCGATCATCCCACAAGTGCTACAAACACCTTTCATAAAAGCGGCAGGTATATCGTAACTGCAAAAAACAAGGATGATTGTTCGGCATCAGTTTCAAAACAGATTGATGTGCATGTGCCGCCGGTACTTACAGTTAAAGGTGAACTTACCGGTTGCGGGAGTGTAAAGGTTAATGCCATTGCCGCGGGCGCGGTAAGTTACCAATGGGATGGGGGAGAGACTCCGAACAGCGCGGCAAATACCTTTACTACCAGCGGCATGTACAAAGTTACTGTTACCGATGCTTACCAATGCCAGGCATCTGTGTCGCAGTATATTCTTGTTAAACCCATTAAGGCACCATCGGTAAATATTACCGCATCTCCGTCGGTACCGGTTTGCTCCGGAGCCCCGATCACCTACAGCGCATCGGTTTCAAATGGTGGAAATTCGCCAAAATTCAGCTGGGTGAAAAATGGTATAGCTGTTGCTTCGGGCCAAACTTACACTGCTAACAATTTGGCTAACGGCGATAAAATTAAATGCTTGCTAACCAGTGAAGAGCCTTGTGCTGTGCCCGCCTCTGTAAACAGTAACGAGCTTATTGCTGATATTAACGAAACGCCAACAATTGCTTTTCCGCAGAAGTTTATAATTGATAACCGCTCGCCCGATGTGGAACTAAAACCGGTGATCACTGGCGATGTGGCAAGTTACTCGTGGACACCAACCACGGGTTTAAGTGATCCGGCAATTCGTAACCCTATTGCCCGCCCCGAGTTTAGTATCGATTATACTTTAACCGTTACATCTGCCCCTGGCTGCACGGCATCATCAACAACGCGGGTTTTGGTTTTGAAGGAACCGATTATTCCCAACACATTTACGCCAAATGGCGACGGCATTAACGATAGCTGGAATATTATTAACCTGGCCGATTATGTAAACGGTACCGTTGATGTTTACAACCGCTATGGTGCAAAAGTATATCACTCCGCAGGTTACCCCCGGCCATGGGATGGTAATTCAGAGGGCAAGATATTACCGGCAGGAACTTATTATTACCTGATTGACCCTAAAGATAAAATGCACCGCATTAAAAGTGGATGGGTAACTATTTTGAGATAGTGTTTTTTAACGCATGAATACACGGGTTGGTATTAAAATTTTATATTAGTAAATAAAACCTAAATACTACACCATCAATATTTATGAAAAGCCTGCTCAATTTCCTGAAAAGTAAAGACCTCTATCTTGGCATTGTCAGGTACTTGCTCGCATTGGGCATGATTCCTTATGCCTTAACAAAAATATTGCGTACACAATTTGTAATATGGCCCGCAACCTGGCACCAAACGCTTGAAACCCTGTCGGGTAAATCGCTTACATGGGCATTTTTAGGATATTCGCCCACATTTCAAATTGTACTGGGCTTTTTGGAGCTCATTCCGGCTGTGTTGTTATTATTCAGACGAACTGCACTGCTGGGTGCTATTTTGATGCTACCCATGACCTTGAATGTATTGGCTATCAACTACGCGCTCGATTTGTGGGAGGGCACTAAAACAATATCTGCCATACTATTCGCATTAAACATGCTGGTGTTGATATTTGAATGGCGAAGGATAAAAGCACTAATTTTACTGATAGTTGGAAAGGGCTTGCGTATTAAATTAACAGGTGTTGAAATAGCTGTTAATATAGCCATTCTTACAGTTGGCATTTATTTAACCTGTCAGCCATTGTTTAGCTACAGGCGCGAAACTAATGAGCTAAGCGGCGACTGGTTGAACAGGCAGCCCAACGAATGGATATTACGAAAAGAAGTACGGAATGACAGCATACTAAATCTCCGTGAACTGAAAGTATATTTCGGCCCGAGTGTATCTTATACGGAGCAGGGCGAGTCAAAATTTATCAGCCCTACATCGTACACCAGCAATACTAAAAATCATGTACTGGTGTTGAAATATGACAATGGCGACACCATAAAATGTTCCTATTCCATTATTGGCGATACCATTCTGAAAATTGAAAAAAAGGTATTTGGTAAAGATCAAAGACTGGTACAATATTTTGCGAAACGTGTAATTAACAAATAAAAGCTGAACATAATTTATAAAACAATCAATTTTATAAATTGCACTGTGAAAGCTGCCAATTATCTCATCGTCTGTTTCTTATTATTTTATGTAAATCATACTGCACAAGCCCAAATCTCTCCCGATCAAATAAAATTTTCCCGACAGGGTGTAAAGAGGCTGGTATTTGATAAAGATCAGTCGATTGTATTGGCAAGTTTGCGACCGGAAACCATTGTAGGGCTGCCGGTAATGCATCCGTTGGGTTCGTCATCAGCCAAACAGGCGGGGGTAACAATTGAGGGGGATAAACTGGTAGTAGCATCAAAAGAAGAAACTCAAACTTCATTGTGGCTGGGCGGTTTTAATCCCTTTGCAACATATACTATCGATCTCGATAACTGTACGGGTGAGGGTTCCATCGGGTTTGAGTTTTCGGATGCGGAACGGCAGGAAAGGGTATTGATATGGGAAGATTACCGTGATAGCCTGATCATCGATGTGCGGCTAAAGGTATTGCGGAATAATACCGTTATTGCAGATCAGTCGATAGCCGTAGAAGGTAAAGAAAAACGCTTGGTAAAACACGGGCTTATACTGCAAATGTTGGGGAGCGGCATGGTTATTTATACACAAACCGATGGCTTACCGCAAGTGATAGCACAGGCAGATTTTAATAAGTACGTCGATCTGCGCGATAAAAAATATCTCAACTCGTTCCGTACCAATTTGCTGGTTAACTTAAAAGGCGGAACTGTAAAGATACGTAAGGCCGAAATGGCCATTACTACCGGCATGGGCCTGGCAGATATAAGGCCGATAACCTACGAGAACGGTGAGCCAATACTTGATAACGGCCGTCTTTGGTATACGATGTCAATCAGGGGCAGGGCTTTGCCGCATCATATCCAGGGTGTTTTTAGTTTAAATCCTACCGTGTTTGATATAAAACTGGAAGGCATAATTGTATTTGACCGTAACGACGGGCTGCTCCGTAACGAAATAGCATCGCACATTTTTTACGACCGTAAAGCTAAAATGTGGCGCGGGGTAACAACGGGCTTCAGCGCTTATGCTAACCCCGACAAGGAGCAAAAGCAACTGCTCATTATTGAAAGTAAGCGCGATCCGAGGCATGATTTTTCGGTGATGAACGCCCGTTCTTTCAAAATGGTGGGCGATATGGAAGATGCCCAGCTATTATATGACTCCGTAGCTCATAAATGGCGCATGTTAGCTTGTAAAAATCAAGGAGGATACAAAGCCATTTTATTAGAATCTGAGCATTGGGATAGTGATTACAAGCAAATTGCAGGGCCGGTTGCCCATAACTCTACCGGTACTTCCATTCAAAGAATAGGAGATAAGCTTTTCTGCTTTTCGGGCAGTGCCGAAAACAAGATTTACATATACACTTATCCCGGTCTTAAAGAAGCCGGAATTTTGAACGTTGATCTGCCGCCGTGGAACGAAACATCAGGGTCGAGAATCTGGCCAAACGTGATCCAATTACCCGATGGTTACCCGTTCAAATACCTCGCGCTCATGATGGACCGCTTTAATTATCCGGGCATTCAGGGCCCCAACTGGACCTACGGGGCGCTTTATTTGTACCATGGTTATTAATGCCCACTATTCTTAGCAACGTATCTGTCTCCTTCTTACTATTTTGTTCCATAACGGATATTTTGTCCGATATCGGATATTTTTAAAACTCTTAAAATATTCAATATATTGATATTCAAATAATTGTGTTTGGTATGGTGCTTGCAAAAAGGTATCCAAATCACAATTACACATGGATACCCTTATCGAGGCCGAAGTCATACAAAAAAGAAAGAAAAAGAATATCATTCTGGTTGCGTCGGCAATAGTACTACTCATCGTATGTCTGTTGCTGGTACGCAGCATTTTCGGCTCAACTATAGGCAAGGCCGATTTTACCACAGGTACAGTTGAGATAGGCAATATCGAAAATACCATCAGCGCCAGCGGTGAGGTATTGCCGGAGTTTGAAGAGGTAATAACCAGCCCGGTAAATGCCGCCATTAAAACCGCATTGATGGATGCCGGTAAAAAGGTAAAGTCGGGGCAACCCATCCTGGTGCTTGATAAATCATCTACCGAAAATGAATATACCAAGCTAAAGTTTCAGCTGGAAACCAAGCGTAACGAGATAAAAAAGCTAAAGCTCGACCTGAACAAAAGCTTTTTCGATATGCAATCAAACAACGCTATTAAGCAATTACGCATCAGCAGCCTTCAGGATGCCGTAGAAAATGCCAAACGGTTGTTTAAGGCAGGCGGCGCTACCCGCGAAGATATTGAGCAGGCCGAGCTAAACCTAAAGGTAGCCTTGCTGGAAAAAAAGCAGCTGGAAAACGAAATCAAAAGCAAGCAGCAAACCATGCAAGTAGAGGTAAAGGAGGCCGAGCTGGCATCGGCTATACAACAAAATGACCTTTCCGAACTGGAACGTAAACTGACACTGGCCAATGTATCTGCAACCCGCGAAGGGGTGATCACTTACATCAATAAAAACATTGGCGCTTCGGTACACGAGGGCGACGTGCTGGTGCGCATTGCTGATCTGGGTAGCTTTAAGGTATCGGGTACCATTAGCGATAATTACCTTAACCAGTTACACGCCGGCATGCCGGTTATTATCCGGGTTAATGATGCGCCTTTACGCGGCCATGTGGCCAATGTGTATCCATCGGTGCAAAACGGTATAGTAAGTTTTGATGTGCAGTTAGATGAGCGCAATAACAAACAACTACGCCCCAACATGAAAGTTGATGCCTATTTAGTGACCGACGCGCACAGCAAAATAATGCGCCTGCCAAATGGCGCGGCAGTAAAAGGAGTAGGCAAGCAAGATGTTTTTGTGGTAAGCAAAGGCAAGGCCATACGCCGTACGGTAACACTGGGTATGAGCAATTTCGATTACGTGGAAATAGTTGACGGACTAAAACCCGGTGACGTAGTGATTATAACCGACATGAGCGAGTACAAAAACGCAAAAGAGATACAAATTAAAAATTGAGTGATATGAACAACAGATACTTACTCATTTTTGTACTCATGCTGATGGCATCTGCCGGTTTTGGTAAAACGCCGGGTGATACCATCCGCCTTACGCTACCCGAGGTAATAGAACTGGCACGTAAAAATTCCATTGCGGCTAAACAGGCTATATCTGAAAAGGAAACTAAATACTGGCAATGGCGCACGTTTAAATCTAACTATCAGCCACAGTTATCGCTTAGCGGCAACTTGCCGGGTTACAGCAAAACATCAAGCCCCATAATGCAGCCCAATGGCTCTATCATTTTCCAGCAGATCCACAATGATAACTCATCGCTAACGATGGATTTCAGCCAAAGCATCACTGCCACAGGCGGTACAGTTTATGGCACCACAGAGTTGCAACGTTTTAGTGATTTCGACCGCAATACGGTTTTGTACAACGGTGTACCTTATGCTGTTGGTTATAGTCAGCCATTGTTTCAGTACAACAGCCTTAAGTGGGATAAAAAGATAGAGCCACTTAAGTATAAAGAAAGCACCCAGGCATTTATTGAAGCACAGGAGCAAATTGCTGTTACGGTTGAAGGTTACTTTTTCGATCTGTTGCTGGCCCAGGTGAGCCTGCGCGTTGCCGAAACCAACTTAACCAATACCGAACGAATATTGCGCATTGCCAATACGCGGTTTGAACTGGGCAAAACCACAAAGAACGAACTGCTGCAATTACAGCTGGAATTGCTGAACGCTCGTAAATCGGTAGGGGTGGCTAAGCGCGATATTGAAATTGCCACGCTCACGCTGCGCAGCTACATGGGCCTGGATACTGATAGTCAGCTGGCACTAATTGTGCCCCAAACCATCAGCCGTATGGAGGTAGATGCCGAAAAGGTTTTAAGCGAAGCCTTTGCCAACCGGTCGGACGCTATTGCTTTTGTACGTAAGCTGGCCGAGGCTAAACGCGACGTTGCCAAGGCGAAGGGGCAAAGTGGCTTAACGGCAACGTTAACGGCAAATCTTGGTTTTTCAAACAGTGCCCGTAACATAGGCGGTGTTTACCGGTCGCCGCAAAACCAACAGTTGTTGCAATTGCAGTTTGCCATCCCCTTGCTGGATTGGGGGCGCTCTAAATCGCGCACGAAAACGGCGCTGGCCAACGAGCAGTTTACCGAGTATGCCGTTGAGCAGGATAAACAAACCTTCAGGCAGGAGATACTTACACAAGTAACGCTTTTTAATATGCTTAAGGAGCAGATAGCCTTAACAGCCGAGGCCGACAGTATTGCAGGCGAAAAATATCACATAGCCCGCGAAAGGTATGTGCTGGGTAATTTGAGCATTACCGATTTGAGTATCGCTTTTCAGGAGAATGACCGTGCCAAGCGCGATTATGTAAATGCCCTGCGCGACTTTTGGGGTGCCTATTATCAATTGCGCTACCTCTCGCTTTACGACTTTGAAAAAAAACAGAAAATAACTTATTAAATAGTAAATTCAATAATGATGATCTCTTTACAAAACATTGAAAAGGTATACCGTACAGATACCATCCAAACTAAGGCCTTAAACAATATCAGCCTTGAAGTAGGCAAGGGCGAGTTCCTGTCTATCATGGGGCCATCGGGCTGCGGCAAAAGTACGCTGCTAAACATTATGGGCCTGCTTGATGCGCCATCAAAGGGCAACATTAAAATTGATGACCAGCAAACCGGCGGTTTTAGCGATAAACAGCTGGCCGGTTTCCGTAATAAAAAGCTTGGTTTTATCTTCCAGAGTTATCACCTCATTAACGATTTGCAGGTGCTTGATAATGTGGAGCTGCCGCTGCTTTACCGCGATACCACCGCCAAACAACGCCGCGAACTGGCTACAGAAGCGTTGGAGAAAGTAGGATTGAGCAACCGCATGAAACATTTCCCTACACAGCTATCGGGCGGGCAAAGGCAGCGTGTGGCTATCGCGCGTGCTATTGTGGGCAGGCCAGAAATTATTTTGGCCGATGAACCTACCGGGAACCTCGACAGCGCCATGGGTAATGAGATTATGGACATACTGATGGGCTTGAACCAAAACGAGGGCACTACCATAGTAATGGTTACGCACGATGAAAATATGGCCCGCAAAACGCATCGTTTGGTGAGGCTGTTTGATGGTTCGCAGGTTCAGTAATTTATCGGTTAAATCCTAAATCATGCTTAAAAATTATTTCAAAATAGCTATAGCTGTGCTTAAGCGCAGAAAGTTTTTCACCTTCATCAGCCTGTTTGGTATCAGTTTTACTTTAACCATTTTAATGGTAACCGCAGCCTTTATTGATAAGTTGGTTAACGACAATTATCCCGACAGGAAACGCGAGCGCTCGCTTTATATCAGTGGTCTCGAACAGCGCGGAAAGGAATCAATGAATGGCAGTTCATTGTCGTATTATTTTCTTACACATTTTATAGGCAGTATAAAAACTCCGGTTAAAATGGCTTTTTCAACATCGTCTGATGGTACTAATACTTATATTAATGATAAAAAGATAGGTATCAACTATAAATATGTAAATAACGAGTATTGGGAAATACTGGAATACGATTTTTTAGAAGGTAAGGCCTTTACCAAACAGCAAATTGATAATGCCGAGCGGGTAACGGTAATATCAGACGATTTGAAGAAGGCGTATTTTGGTGTTGATGCAGGTTCGGTTGTAGGTAAATATATAGAGGCTGATAACGTAAAATACCGTATCAGCGGCGTAGTGAAAAGCGTGCCCTCAACCGCGCATAAGTTTTTCAGTGATATTTACCTGCCTTATACCGTATCAAAATCCAGCTATAAAAATAAAGATTATGGCGGCCCTTTTTCAGTGATCTTACTTGCTGCCAGTAAAGAAGATGTGCCCAAAATGAAAAAGGAGTTCGACCAGATGGCTAAAAAGATCCCGATGTCTGACAAGCAGTACGATCACCTGAATATCCACGCCGATTCTTACCTGGAGAGCTATGTACGTACCGGTAATGAACAGCGTTCGGGTATGGCCTATGCCATTATAGCGCTTGTATCGTTCGGCTTACTGGTAACTATATTGCCTACGCTTAACCTGGTGAATATCAATATTACCCGTATTATGGAGCGTTCGTCAGAGATAGGGGTACGTAAGGCCTTCGGGGCATCGTCAAAAACGCTGGTTTACCAGTTTATTATCGAGAACATGATCCTCACGTTTATTGGCGGTATTATCGGTGTTGCACTATCGGTTATCAGCCTGAAATTAATTAACGATGCGCAATTAATTGCCAACCTCAACCTGGGTTTAAACTTTACGGTACTGTTTTGCGCGCTCATCATGTGCGTATTCTTCGGCTTGCTTTCGGGTGTGTACCCGGCCTGGCGTATGTCGCGGTTAAACGTGGTAACGGCGCTTAAAGCTCAATAACATCTGTCAACCTAAAACAAAAATAAAATGGTAAAGCATTTATTTAAACTGATATGGAATAAAAAGAAACAAAACTTTTTATTGCTTACCGAAATATTGATATCATTCATTGTGATATTCGCCGTATTTAGCTTCGGTGTATTTTCGTACAAGAACTACATGAAACCTATGGGGATCGATTATGAAGACGTGTGGGTGGTCAGCTACAACAATCCGGCAAACTCCACCAATGCCGATTCTGTTACCCTTTTTTACGAAACCCTTAAGCGCAACGTTAAAGCATTGCCTGGTGTTATTGAGGCCGGTTATTGCAGCAACAACTTCCCGTTTTCGGGCAATATGATAAGCAGCGGTCTAAGCTATCAGGGCAAAGCGATAAGTAACGTGAACCAGTTTTCCGCCGATCTGGATTATATTAAAATACTTAACGCCAAAATGCTGGAAGGGCGCTGGTATACCAAAGACGACTATTTACCCGGCGAACGGAAAATGGTGATCAACAAAAGCCTGAAAGAAGTTTCGTTTGGCAAGGGCCAGGCGGTTGGTAAATACCTGCACAATTATGATGGTAAAGAAAAAACAAAAATAATAGGCGTAATTGATGATATTAAGTTTAACGGCGATTTTTTGCCTACAGCAAAAGGAATGTATTATTTGCTGGATACCGCGGCCTACAAGTGGACCGGCAATATGATGGTAAAAGTAAAGCCGGGATCTGACGCAGCGTTTGAAGGTAAGCTATATAAAACGATGATCAACTCACTTAAAAACTCAAACATTGAGATAAAGCACCTTACTGATAAAATTGTGAACATGAACAAAATAACGTTGGTGCCATTAATTATCGCCTCAATAATAGCGGCATTCCTTATCATCAATGTAGCTTTAGGCTTGTTTGGCGTACTTTGGTACAACATTAACAAAAGGCGGGGCGAAATTGGTTTACGTCGCGCTGTTGGCGCATCGGGCAATTCGGTATCGGGCCAGTTGGTTGCCGAATCATTAATACTGGCTACCTTTTCGTTGCTGATAGGTTCATTCTTTGCCGTGCAATTTCCGCTGCTTAACGTATTTGATTTACCTGCAATGGTTTATATTATAGCATTGCTTTTGGCCATGCTTTTTATTTATTTGCTGGTGCTTGTATGCGCGCTTTATCCGGGCAGGCAGGCTGCTAATATTTACCCTGCTGTTGCCCTGCACGAAGAATAATTACGACCTTAGCCTTTGCTTATGATATTGATAATTGATGATGATATAGCCGTACGTACCTCGCTGCTGTTGCTTTTAAAAAGCGAACAGTATGATGTACAGGCGGCTGCTACCCCGGTTGAAGCATTAATTATTGTTAAAAAAGAGAGGCCGCAACTGGTTATTCTCGACCTTAATTTCTCCATAGATACCTCCGGCGAGGAAGGGCTCGACCTGCTTAGCCGGATTCGTAAAATTGATGCTGCCCTGCCTGTAATATTAATAACCGGCTGGGGCAGCATTGAGCTTGCTGTACAGGGCATGAAGCTGGGCGCAAGCGATTTTATTAACAAACCCTGGAATAACGATCACCTGCTTCAGTCGGTTAAAACGCTTTTGTCGCTCAAAGGGGCGGGTAAGCAAAAACATACCCGCAGACAGTTAGACAGTCAGTATAATTTTCAGCACATTATAGGGCACGATGAAAAAATGCTGGCCATATTAGAAACCATTGGCCGGGTAGCCGCAACCGATGCCTCTATATTAATTATGGGCGAAAGTGGTACGGGTAAAGAACTGATTGCCGAGGCCATTCACCAAAACAGTAAGCGCCGCGGCAAGCCTTTTGTTAAGGTGAACCTGGGTGGTATAGCCACTTCGGTATTTGAAAGCGAGATGTTTGGCCATGTGCGCGGGGCGTTTACCGATGCCCGGTTTGACCGTGCCGGGCGGTTTGAGTTAGCCAATAAAGGCACCATTTTTCTGGATGAAATAGGCGACCTGGACCAGGGAAGCCAGGTAAAACTGCTGCGTGTTTTGCAGGACCGAACTTACGAAGTATTAGGCAGCAGCCGTACCAAAGTGGTTGATGTGCGTGTGGTGTGCGCCACTAATAAACACCTTAATGAAATGGTGGCCAAAGGCAGTTTCAGGGAAGATCTGCTGTACCGTATCAACCTGATCACTATCTATCTGCCGGCCCTGCGCGAACGATCGGGCGATATACCTGTGCTGGTGAATTACTTTATCAGCAACCTGAAAGAAATATATAACCGGCCCAACCTCACTATTACTCCGGCTGCCATGAAATGGTTACAGCAATTACCATTGCCGGGTAACATTCGTCAGCTTAAAAATATTGTAGAACGCTCGGTACTGGTAAGTAAAAGCGATGAGCTGGATATTGATGTGATCAGCGCGCAAATAGAAGGCACGCCTGTTAAAAAGGATAGTGCCCACTTACCTGGCGTTGGCGACCTTACCCTCGAACAAATGGAAGTGCAGATGATAAGGAAGGCGATGGAATATCATCACAACAAAATTGGTAAAGCAGCGCGTTCGTTGGGGTTAACCCGCAGCTCGTTATACCGCAGACTGGATAAATACAATATTCCGTATGATGAAACTGAGGACTAAGTTTATCCTTTTTGTAGGCATTATACACGTGCTCACATTGGCGCTCACCTATTATATATTTAAGGAGAATAAAACGTACTTTATACTTGCAGAAGTATTCGTTATTCTATCGTTGGTAATTTCGTGGAGTTTGTACAGGCAGTTGATACAACCTTTAAAGTTTTTAATGACAGGCATTGAGGCCATAAAGGACCAGGATTTCAATATTGAGTTTTTACCCACCGGTAAGTACGAGGTTGATCAGATGATTGGGGTTTATAACCAGATGATCACCCAATTACGTGCCGAACGAACCATACAGGAACAGCAGCATTTCTTCCTCGAAAAGCTGATCAATACTTCGCCTACGGGTATCATTATACTTGATTTTGACAACCACATACAACAAATAAACCCCAAGGCATTACAACTATTACAGTTGGAAGAGCGGGGATTACTTAAACATAAAATTGACAACCTGCCCGACGCTATATTTCAGCATATTGCCTTACTAAAAACAGGAGAAACAAAAACAATAAGGCTTGCCGGGCATACCACTATTAAGCTGCAGCGTTCGCATTTTATCGATAGAGGCTTTCCGCGCCATTTTGTGATGATGGAGGAAATGACGGCCGAGATCATCGCCGCCGAAAAGAATGCTTACGGTAAAGTGATCCGCATGATGGCGCATGAAGTAAATAATACCATAGGGCCGGTAAATTCCATTATACAATCGGCAATGGCCACTGATGCGCTGTGGCAGGTACTGGGCACAGTTTCATTACACGACGCTTTACAGGTGGCCATGGAACGCAATTACAATCTTAACATTTTCATGCGCAATTTTGCCGACCTGGTGAAATTACCCGAGCCCCGTAAAATCCAAACAGACCTGCGTAAACTGCTGCAAAACGTACTAACGTTAATGGAGATAACAGCGGCAGACAGGCATATCTTATTAAAATTCGATCACCCGGAAACGCCATTCTACATTATGGCTGATGAACAGTTGATGGAGCAGGCATTCGTTAATATTATTAAAAATGCCATAGAGGCCATTGAAGACAATGGCGAGATCAACATTATTTTAAACCCCAATGTACGCAGCATCAGTATTCAGGATAACGGCCGCGGAATTTCAGAAACAGAAAGCGAATTATTGTTCACCCCATTCTTCAGTACCAAAAAAGAAGGGCAAGGCATAGGCTTAACCCTGGTACGGGAGATTTTGATTAAGCACGGTTTTGCATTTTCACTAAAAGGCTTGGAAGGCAAGGGCGCGGTGTTTTCTATCAGCCTGATTGATGGCATGAATAACCTGTAGCAGAGTACGTTCAATAGCATTATTCATTCCAATATTAATCATATTAATAATTGAGTCAACGGTTATTTTTTAGATACACGCGCATAGGAATTCCTATGCACGCTATTTTCGCTATTAAATAATAAAATAATTTAACCAACCGCAATATCCTCAAATCTTAAACTCCGCTTACTACCATATCAGATACCCAATCATCAATTTTGCGTGGAAAATCATAAGGGAATAGTCAAAATTTATATTAGCTTTTAGTTTTTCTATAAAAACTATGGATTTAGTAGAATATATTTTATATTTGCTTTCATGAAAATAAGATGAACGCCATTCTATATTCATAGCCACTAAGTTGAATTTAAACATCAAGCACATGAACACGCATTTTAAATCATGCTCTGATTTAATGTTTTCGTTTCCTTCTATAGCACGCGTAGCCTGCTTCCAATCTTGTTGTTGCTAAGTTTTCCTTTTTTTAATTAATCCGTAGCATGTTTTGGCCGTTGGTCGGCACGTGCTTGAATCAACGTATCCTTACTCCTGAAATACTTATGTGCTGTAGCAAATAACCACAAAAAAAATAACCGGCAAGGTAGCCTTGCCGGTTTAGCTCGAATGATAGGTCAGACGTAACGCCAATCACATCCTGACCTCCATTCCCGGTTCGTATCAACAAAATATTCATTAACACAAATCTGTTAAATATATGGAATTATATATCCATGTCAAGAAAATCTATTTTCGTAATAAAAATCGCTTAAGGGCGCTTCAAGCCTTTTTAGTTATCCTCCTGCTGCCATTCTCGCTTTTGGCGCAGGATAATGGAAATCCCATTATCAACTCAAAACTGGCCGGTAAAGTGATTGATGCTGCCAGTAAAGAACCATTGCCAGGCGCTGCCATTCGCATAAAGGGAACAACACATGCTGTTGCCGCCGATATTGAGGGTAAGTTTAGCCTCGTTACCGGTCAAAAGTTCCCGTATATTCTTCAGGTAACCATGGTTGGTTATGAAAATCAGGAGATTAAGGTTGACGGTAGCCCGGTGACCATCTCATTAAAATCGGCCACCAGCCAGTTAAACGACGTTGTTGTAGTAGGTTACGGAACCCAGCGTAAAGGCGATCTTACAGGTTCGGTATCAAAGATCAATGCCTCGGAAAGCAATAAACAACCGGTTGCCAGTTTTGATGCACAGTTGCAGGGTAAGGCAACAGGTGTACAGGTAATAACCAATTCGGGTGTACCAGGCGAAAGTATTTTTGTACGCGTTCGTGGTACTACTTCAATCAACTCCAGCAGCGATCCGCTTTATGTGGTCGATGGGGTATTTCTTAACAATACATCACTGCAAACCACTAACCTGGGTGGCCGCACTACATCGCCGCTTACAGATATTAATCCGGCGGATATTGAAAGTATTGAGATACTGAAAGATGCTTCTGCTACGGCCATCTACGGTTCAAGGGGAGCTAACGGTGTTGTATTGGTTACCACCAAACGGGGTAACTATAATGATAAAACCAAAATATCGTTAGATGGTGCTGCCGGTTGGGTTCAGGCTGATCCCAAAACCGTTCCGAAAATGGCAAGCGGTCCGGAATCAGCCACGCTGGCTAATGAATACTGGATCAACTCGGGGATCGATCGCCCTTCTTTAAATCAAACTTTCGCGAACCGTCCGTTCCGCCCAACAGCTGAAGGTGGCGCTGGCTTACCTGAGGAGCAAAGTACTTACGATCGTATAGGCGATATTTTGCAACACGGAAAATTGCAGGATTATAACCTTTCTGTACAAGGTGGAAGTAATCGCTCGCGCTATTATTTGGGTGCAGGTTACTCTGATCAGCAATCGCTGATAAAGGTACCTGAGTTTAAACGTACCAGTTTAAAATTCAACTTCGATCAAAACATTACCAACAACCTTACTTTCGGCTTAACCAATAGTTTTGCCAAAACAGATCGTAACCAGGCCCGTACAGGTGATGGCCCGCAGGTGAATTTATGGAACGCCGCTACCAGCTCAGCTACTTACACGCCCAAATATGGCCAAGACGGTGTGGCGACCGGTTCGGATAATATTTATGTACTGATTGATAATTATGATGTAAAAACTACCAGCTTACGTTACATAGGTAATATTTATGGTGAACTGAAACTCGCGGAAGGTTTAAAACTGAAAAGCACGTTTAGCCTCGATTATGATAACTACAATGAAGGCGCTTACTGGAATAGTAAAACAAGTATTGGCAGGGCCGTTAACGGACAAGCTACCAGCGCGCTCACCCAAAACAGTACCTGGATCAATGAACAAACACTTACTTACGTAAAAAACTTTGGCAGTCATCACTTCAACTTTTTGTTGGGTAACTCGTTCCAAAGTAATGTACTTAGATACAATTATGCAGAGGGTAGCGGTTTTGCCAATGATAATTTTAAACTGATCTCATCGGCATCTATTCGTACCGCATCACAAAACTGGAGTAAATATACCCTGGCTTCTTACTTTGGCAGAATTGATTACAACTTTGCCAACCGCTATTATTTTGGCGCCACATTAAGGGCCGATGGTTCATCTAAATTCGGTTCGAACAATAAGTGGGGATACTTCCCTGCGGTTTCGGGCGCATGGCGGGTTAAAGACGAAAACTTTCTTAAGGAAACCCAATGGCTTAGCGACCTGAAGCTGCGCGCCTCTTACGGTATTACTGGTAACCAGGCAGGTATTGACAATTTTGCCTCACGTGGCTTATGGACCGGCGGCAGCAGTTATGCCGACGTATCAGGCACTCCGCTACCCGGTATTGGCCCCAATCAATTAGGTAATCCCGATCTTAAATGGGAGCGTACAGCACAAACCAATTTAGGTATCGACATCAGCTTTTTTAACAACCGTTTATCCGTTACCGCTGATGTATATGATAAACAGACAACAGACCTGTTATTGTTTAAGCCTATCCCATCATCATCGGGCTTTCAAAACTACTATGCTAACGAAGGCGCTATCAGTAATAAAGGCTACGAAGTAGGTATCACATCGGCCAATATTTTGAAAAACGATTTTACCTGGCGCAGCACACTTAACATAGCCGGTAACCGTAACCGTATTGAAAAATTGCCTACACCAATTACGCAATACACACGCGACTGGGTAATTATGCAGGAGGGTTACTCTATGAACTCATTCTGGTTGTACAACCAACTTTCAGTTAATCCGCAAACCGGCGCGCCTGTATTTGAAGGCCAAGCGGAGAACGGTACAGTAACAACAGCTAACCGTAAGATATTGGGCAATGCTTATCCTAAAATTTACGGAGGTTTCAACAACAACTTTACTTACAAAGATTTTGATTTGAGCTTCCTGTTCACTTTCCAGTCGGGCAGTAAAGCGTTAAACCTTAACCGTTATTTCCGCGAACGTAACCCAACAAGCGGCGGCGTGTTAGCTAACGTACTTAACCGCTGGCAAAATCCGGGTGATATCACCGATATTCCAAGGCTTACATCTATTGGTACTAACTATACTATTGATCAAAGTTCGCGTTACCTCGAAGATGCATCTTTCCTGCGCCTTAAACAAGTGGTATTCGGTTACAAGCTGCCGTCATCATTGCTAAGCAAAGTGCATTTAACAAGCGCACGGGTATACTTTGTTAGCACCAACCTGCTGCTATGGACAAAATATAGCGGCGATCCGGAATCAAGCGTAACCTCTAATCCTAACGCGCAAGGCCTTGGCTCTTTCGGTACTCCACCGGCAGCCCGCGGCTTCCAGTTTGGCTTAAACGTAACCATCTAATACTGATCATTATGAAACTCAAGATATTTATACAAATCGCGCTATTCGGTACCCTGGCTGTAGCCGGTGCCGGGTGCAAGAAATTTTTAGACGTTGACCCTAAATTAACCACGCCCGACGACCTGACGATCGTGGATGGCAACTCTGCACAAACCGCGGTACGCGGTATTTACAACCAGCTGCAATCTAACGATTATTATGGTTATACCTTTCAAACCCTCGGGCTGTTTTCGGGTGACAACGTGCAATACGTAGGTTCGCAAACGGTGAACCAGCAACTAACCAACCACGCCGTATTGGCCGACTTAAGCGCGGTGAATACATCATGGTCGGCTATTTACAATGTAATTAACAGGGCAAATAACGTATTGGCCAAAGTGCCTGCGCTTCCGGTAAGTACTACACTAACAGAAGCCTTAAAAAATCAGCTTTTAGGTGAAGCTTATTTTCTGCGCGCGCTGGCCTATTTTGATTTGGCGCGTACCTGGGGCGGTGTTCAGCTAATACTTACGCCTACTACTACCTCGGCAGATATCACCAAAGAAAAACGTGCTACGCTGGCCGATACTTATGCCCAGGTACTGAAAGATCTTACCCAGGCAGAGGCGCTTTTGCCTAACACTACCAATCGCATCCGCGCTACACGTAAAACGGCTTTCGCTTTACACGCGCGTTTTGCCTTGTATCAAAAAGATTGGGCCGGTGCCGCAAGTAACGCAACTGCCCTGATCGGCGATAACAGCTATTCATTGATTGGCCCGTATAATGCATTTTTTGCCAGCAATGCATCTAACACGCAAGAATCAGTATTTGAATTATACTACAACACTAATGTTACTAATACCCAGGCTTACAATTGGCAACCCAGTAGCAATGGTGGGGTAGGATGGGTAACTCCAACCCCAACCATAGTTACGCAATTGCAAAACCCGCTGGTAGGTGGTAACCGCAGCTCGCTGATATTAACGCAAACCGTATCGGGCGTAACGCGCAATTATGGTAACCTGTATTATCGCACTGCCGGTACAGATCCTGCTTACCTCATCCGTTTGGCTGAGTTATATCTGATCCGTGCCGAGGCGCGCGCCCAGCAGGAGAATTTAACCGGCGCTGCCGAAGATTTAAACGCGGTACGTGCACGTGCAGGTTTAGGCATCACTACAGCTGCCACCAAGGCCGATCTGTTGCTGGCCATAGAAAATGAAAGACGTGTAGAGTTCGCGTTTGAAGATCACCGCTGGTACGATCTGATCCGCACAGGCCGCGCGCAAACGGTGTTAGGCATAACCGATGCCAACAAACTGCTGCTGCCAATTCCTTACGCGCAAATCCTGAATGACCCGAATTTAAATCAGAACCCAGGCTATTAAATGTTTTTCCGATGAGCACACTAAGTTTAAACACCGATACCTACACCCATAGCAAGTGGGAGGTTAGCTTATTTCAGATAGTAATTGTTTTCGCGTTATTACTTACCATACCGCTTGATGCCGGCTACTATCGTCATTTGTTTACTACCAATTGGTTACAGCCGCATTTTCAGGATGTTTTCCAGCTTACGCATGCTGTACCCACATTCTTTACAAGTGCCAAATGGGGCTGGGGCAGTTTTGCCGGCTGGGGACTGGCATTAGGGGTAAGTATAGTTGTAACCGTTATATGGACGGTGCTTAACAAGGGAAAGGCGGTTAACATTCAGGAGCTGTTTTATTGGCTGCGGGTAGTGTTACGTTACCGGCTCGCGCTGGCTTTACTGGGTTTCGGAGTAATTAAACTGATACCGGTTCAATTGCCCGGCCCAAGCATAAGCGACCTGCATACACCTTACGGCGATCTTTACCCCTGGAAACTGTACTATTTATCTACAGGGGTTGCCTCTGCTTATTATGAACAAACTTTAGGCGCTATAGAAATATTCGCGGCACTGTTGCTGTTAAGCAGGCGTACTGCTGTTATTGGTGCAGGTATAGCGGCCTCTGTGCTCATTAACATTGTGCTGGCCAATTTCGCCTATCAATTGGGCGAACATGTATTCAGTGTATACCTGCTGCTTATAACAGGTATAATTATAGCTTATGATACGCCAAGGCTTTACAATCTGCTGGTAAAAGAGCGGGCAGCCAAAGCGGATAACTTTAAACCTATATGGCGCAGCAATAAAGTAGCATGGGTAGCAAGAGGCTTATTTGTGTTGTTCGGTGTTTTTTATACCTCGTTAACTTACGCCAACCATAAAAACAGTAACTGGCCATTTCCGGATACCCCGGGTTTGGCTAATGCTGCCGGTGTTTATAATGTAAGTGAGTTTACATTGAATGGCACGGCGCATCCGTATTCGCTTACCGATAGCGCACGCTGGCAGGATGTTGTATTTGAGAAGTGGAACGAATTAAGCATCCGGGTAAACCGGGATGTACCTGTAGACAGTTCATCACCGCAAATACTAAACCAGCCCGATGGTCAACTCAACTACACCTCGCAGGGTAATGGCAGGCGGTTATTTTACAGGTATAAACTGACCGGTGATCAGCTGCATCTGGTTAACGCAAATCAGCCCGGTGATACTAAAGTGCTGCATATTACACGCGCAAACCCGCAAACCATAGTGCTTGATGGCATAGGCGCGGATAGTAGCTTGCATGTAGTGCTTACCAAAATCCGCAAAGAGTATTTACTGGATAAAGGTCGCCGTAAAAAGGTATCGGTTAATTAACACAACGTCCATTATTTAACAAAAAAGATCATGGCAACATTTGTAGCAACAGAAGCGCCTTCGGCAGAAGTGAAGGTGCAGGAACAACAGCCGCAGCACTGGTCGGCCGCAGAAAAGTTCTGGTTCCGCGCATTTCTGATATTTAACATACAGGTTATCGTTCCGCTTAGCGGCGATTGGTACACCAAAATATTCGCGTCAAAAACAATATTCCAGGTACTGAACGGGCTAACCGGCTATCGCCCCAACTTTTATACAGTTACGGGCGAAAGCGGGCGCTGGGGACTGGCATCTTATGCCACCTGGGGCATAGCCCTGGCAGTTGCGCTTGTGGGCGCTGCCGTATGGACATTGATTGTTCGTAAACGCAACATCGTAAATTATAACAAGGCCTATTACTGGGTACGTGTGGCTATCAGGTACCGCATCGCTATTGGGATTATCGCATTCGGATTTTTAAAGCTGTATCCTATGCAAATGCCCGACCCGTCGATCTCCAATCTCGATACCAATTTTGGCGATTATAATACCTATAAGATCTATTGGCAAATTGTAGGCGTATCCATCTGGTATGAAATTGTGTTGGGCTTGGTAGAGATTCTCGCGGGTGTATTATTGTTCTACCGTGGTACAGCTGCCCTTGGCGCGGTGCTGGTTGCCGGTGTGTTATACAACATAGCCCACGCTAATTTTGCTTATGATGGCGGTGTGCATGTGTATAGTAGCTTTTTTGTGCTGCTATCGGCCTTTTTGCTTATACCTTATGCCCGCAATTTGTGGAAACTGCTAATTAAACGGGAAGATGTAAAGCCAAATTATTACTACCCGCCATTACGCACAAAAAAACAGCGTACCGCTTTTTATACTACCAAGTACGCTTTTGTATTTGTGTTTACGTTGTTATTTGCCTATTTACGGTATGATGTGCATTACCATGTAGGGCAGTTAAAAGAGCCTATAACTAAAGGCTTGCCTAATGCTGCCGGGTATTACAACGTTACCGAGTTCAGACTGAACGGCAAAGCCCTGCCTTACTCTCCGTTAGATTCTACAAGGTGGCAAAGTGTGGTTTTTGAAAAGTGGAGTACACTGGTATATAAGGTGAACAAGGCATTCCCAATTTCACTGGCCAATGGTACGCCTAATCCTAAGGATATTGACCGCAGCTATGAGCTTGCCGGTATAGCAGGTGGGCGACGTTTCCTCTATTACACTATCGATGATAAAAAAGGCACGCTAACACTTCAGGATAAAAACCGTCCGTCGCTTGAAGAGGATGGCAGCAGCAAAAAGAAACCTGCCGAGCGGGGTAAAGATAAACCGGAAGGGCCGAAGCTGGTTTGGAATTTCAGCCGGCCCAATGACTCGCGCATTATTCTTTCCGGTTTGAATGACCGAAAAGATTCCATTTACGTGGTGCTCGACCGTGTACAAAAGCATTACCTCAGCAAAACCGACAGAAGTCAACTTTAAACATATAACATGTTCAAAAAAATCATTTTAACAGCCCTCATCGTTACGGGCATTCAGCAAATTTACGCGCAGCAGCTTACACGCGTTATTGTAAGGGCTAAAGCTAAAGATGCCAAATTTATAGGTACAGGTATTGGTGGCGCGTATGTAATCATTCGTGATCATCAAAATGGAGAAATTCTCGCTAAGGGTCTTACAACCGGTACATCCGGTAATACCGATCTCATCATGAAAACGGCGCATCAGCGTTACCAGGCTCAAACCGATAGCGCTACCGCTAAGTTTGAAGCTACGCTAAAACTTACAGAGCCCGTGTTTGTTGATATTGAGGTGAAAGCCCCGGCAAACCGCAGGAATGCCGAAATAAGCGCGACCACTCAGCAGTGGATCATCCCCGGAAAAGACATTGTGGGTGAAGGTATTTTGCTGGAGATTCCCGGCTTTATTGTTGACCTACTTGCGCCAAATACCCACCAGCAGATCAAGCTTGACGATTTGAAAGGTGGCGATCTGAAGTTTCGGGCCAGCGTAACCATGTCCTGCGGATGCCCTATTACAAAAGGCGGCGTTTGGGATGCGGATGGCATAGAGGTTAGGGCCATCATTAAAAAAGAAGGAACAAAGACCGTGGAGTTACCGCTTGCGTTAACCAGTCAGAGCAATATTTTTGAAGGCAACTTACCTATAAAACAAAAAGGCAATTATGAGATTGCCGTATACGCTTACGATAAGAAGACCGGCAATACCGGCATTGATAAAATAAATTTTGTGATTTTATGAAAAGGCGACATTTTATTGGCAGAGCAGCTACCTTTGGCGGGCTTGCGCTGCTAAATCCTATAAAACTGTTTAGTAGCACAGGCAACGATGACCAGGCCTGGCATATTGAGCAATTTCAGGATAAGGCATTGGCGCATTATTCTTACGCTGTTGTAGTGGGCGATCAGATCATTCTGATAGACCCGGAAAGAGATACCAAAAAATATGTCGATTTCGCGCAAGCACGTAAAGCGAAGATAGCCGGCGTTATAGAAACGCACCCGCATGCTGATTTTGCCAGTTCGCACCTGGAGCTGAATCGTACCCTTAAGGCAACTATTTATGCCAGCAGCTTTAGCAAGCCAGGTTATCCATTTAAAGCCCTGCACGATGGGCAGCAGATAAAACTGAGCAACAATGTACAATTACGCGCTATTGATACCCCGGGCCACGCGCCCGATCATATAGCCGTTGTGTTGCAGGCCGATGGAAAAGACATCGCGGTTTTTTCGGGTGACGCGTTACTGATAGGTGATGTAGGACGTCCCGATCTGCGCGATTATAATCACGACGTGCATACCCAGCGCAAGCGTTTGGCCGAACAAATGTACCATACCATTCACCAAAAGTTTAATGCCCTGGCTGATGATGTAACCGTGTACCCGGCACATGGTGCCGGAAGCTTGTGCGGCAAGGCCATTAAAGACGCGCCCAGTTCAACCATTGGGGCAGAAAAAGCGACCAATCAGGCTTTCCTTACAAAAGATAAAGCCGCTTTTGTAGCTGCCTTGCTGAACGATTTGCCTTTTGTACCCAAATACTTTCCATTTGATGTAGGGGCGAACTAAAAAGGGTTCCCTGATCTGCAACAAAGCATAGCCAAAGTTCCGCATTTGCAGGAAGCCGTTAAGCCTCAGAATACCGATGTGCTGATTGATGCCCGCCCGGAAGGCCAGTTCAAAGCCGGTTATTTAAACGGAGCGATCAATCTTCAGCGCGAAGGTAAGTTTGAAACATGGTTGGGCAGTATCATAGCGCCGGATACCCGTTTCTACATAACTGCCGAAAATGAAGCGGCATTGCAAGACCTAATTTACAAAACCGCCAAAATAGGGTATGAAGCTAACCTGAAAGGCGTATTTGTTTACAGTGCCAAACAGGGCGAGCAATGGAATGCTTTTAATGCCGCTCAATTCAATCCATCGGCAGATGAATACACTATTATTGACGTACGCACCGATAAGGAATATAAAGACGAACCGATATTTGACAAGGCGATCCACATACCATTACAGGACCTGGAAAAGCAAATAAATACCATCCCTGCCGGGAAACCGGTGTTGGTAACCTGTTCATCAGGTTATCGTTCTGCCGCGGGCAGCAGTATCATTAAAAAGTATCTGCCCAACTTACAGGTGTACGATTTGGGTAAAGCGGTAGGCCAGTTTAAGAAAGGTAGCCATAAATAGATCCCGATGTGCTATAAGTAGCGCGGTTGCCATCAAAACAGTAATACGCTGTGACTTAAAAAACGAAAAACGCCTGTGCATTTAAGGCGTTTTTCGTTATCCGGCGGGTAATACCCGTTAACAGAAATTATTGATAATTCAATACTCAATATAACATTTAACGCCAGCCTAATCCCGGAGCAACGTGCTCTAAAATTGAAGAAAGAACGTGAACATTGTAATCAACACCTAAGGTATTGGGTATAGTTAAAAGGAGTGTGTCTGCTTCCTGAATGGCTTCGTCTTTAGCCAATTCCTTTATCAGTTGATCCGGTTCGGCGGCATAGCTTCTGCCGAATATGGCGCGCTTGTCGCTTTCAATATAGCCAATCTTGTCGGCCTGTCCGGCTTCCCTTCCAAATAAATACCTGTCCTGATCGTTCACTAATGCAAAAATTGAACGGCTCACCGATACCCTCGGTTCACGCTTGTGTCCTGCTTTTTTCCAGGCTTCTTTGTACAGTCTTATTTGTTCGGCCTGCTGTACGTGAAAAGGCTTACCATTTTCATCAAATTTTAAAGTTGAGCTTTGCAGGTGCATACCATTTTCGGCCGCCCATACGGCTGTAGCGTTAGAAGCAGCCCCCCACCAGATCCGTTCGCGCAATCCTTCCGAATATGGTTCCACGCGAAGCAATCCCGGCGGATTAGGAAACATAGGGTATGGGTTAGGTTCGGCAAAGCCTTCACCGTTTAGCTTATCTAAAAACTGCAACGCTTTATTGCGGCCCATTTCTGCATCTGTTTCTCCTTCGGCCTGTTCATAACCAAAATAACGCCAACCATCAATTACCTGTTCCGGCGAACCTCTGCTGATGCCTAACTGTAATCGGCCGCCCGAGATGAGATCAGCCGCTCCGGCATCTTCTACCATGTATAACGGGTTTTCGTAACGCATATCAATTACTCCGGTACCAATTTCTATTTTACTTGTTTTGGCACCAATGGCCGATAGCAAAGGGAAAGGAGAGGCCAACTGCGCCGCGAAATGGTGCACCCTGAAATACGCGCCATCAATACCAATTTCTTCAGCAGCCACAGCAAGATCAATTGACTGCAATAAAGTATCACCAGCTGTACGGGTTTTATATGCCGGATGGTCAGACCAATGTCCAAACGATAAAAATCCTATTTTTTTCATATTTGTTTTGGCTGTGAAATAGCCTGTGTAAAGATAATCATCAACCCTAATAGAAATTGTATTGGCATATTGTGATATCGCGGATATGTCTTTAAAACGACAAAAACTTGGGTAAGCTAAACCTCCATCCGGAGCCAAACTAAGGGCGCTCGCAAACTATTATTAAATCTATTGGCAAAATTTAGCGCGATTTGTATGTGAATAAACGATGTGTCTTTTTGAACCCGAAAAGAAAGCGCGATTCTTATAAAATTTATCACGATCTTTTTCTACAAAATAAACAATGTGCTTTTTCTCAAAAGCATCATTGTCATTCTTTTTTAAATAAAGCATGAATGCGAGAAAATCTATAAATGTAATTTTATCAAATTCCTTTTTTGACACCTCGGCTTTTTTATCCATACGGGTACGGAAGTTTGGCATGATGCTGCTGCTCAAGCATGGGCATCGAAATGTGTACCATTTGTAAGGGCCTTCGATAGTATCTGCAAGTACACGATTATTTCCCGAAACATTATTTGTACTAATCAAATAATAAACGGTGTCAATTTTTCTGATTTCATCGTGTACTTGGGCAAAAGAACTTTTTGTGAAAAGACAAATCATTAAAAAGGATAGGGTAAGCGAGATTCTCATGTTTCTTTGATATAATTTAATTGCATCCACTAGTGGGTAATTTACCAGAGACTCGGTTGTAAAGCGGGCCTTACACGGGCATTAAACTCCCAGGCCAAATCGCCATTGGTTGCTTTGCCCAATTTGTAATTGGCGAACTCAATCAATTGAAAGTGTTCATCGGCATTATTAAAGCCGGAACTGTTGTAGGCTACAAACAGATAAAAAATAATTATGGAGAATAAAACCACTTTGATTTTTCGAGATGTGCAATAGTAACTTTTATACGTTTAGGTTTATAAAGTTAAATAATTTATAAATGTAGTAAACCGCGCATAATAATTTCTTTTTAGCGGGCTTATCATTTGTGAATAGATTGATGAGCAGCATTACGGCGGTGAAACTTACACGTTGCAATCAGGTGAATACTGTATCATTCGTAAAAACCGCCTGGGAAAAATGGATAGTTGAAAGAAACATGGGCGGGATCAGACTATCTTAAGTTACTAAGTTTGATTTCATTAACTTTGCTACATGGCAGTTGAAGCGTTTGATGGAATTCTGGGTATAGATATGGCAGACTTGAGGCTTAAGGGCTTCAAGGTTCATAAATTACCCGCAGGTATAGATATCCCGGTTTCGCGGGGCAGGCGTGATTATTATAAGATGGGCCTGGTAACGGGTAATATGACAATTAGCTATGGCGACCAGCTTTTGGAATTAAAGGATACCGCGCTTTTTTTTGTTAATCCGAAAGTGCCGCGTTCTGTGGTCCAACGCTCTGCGGATACCAATGGTTATGCCTGCATTTTTACGGAGACATTTGTCAAACGTACAGGGATATTAAAAGAATCCCCTTTATTCCAGGCAGGTGATAATCCTGTGATCGGGTTGAATGACGAACAGGCAATATTTATGACGGGTATTTTTGAAAAGATGCTGGCAGTTTACAACGGAGATTATCCCCATAAGAGCGAACTGATCAGGAATTGTATAGAACTCATCATTCATGAAGCCATGCGGATTCAGCCTTCGCAAAATGCTTTGCCGGTGATCAATGCAGCCGCACGCATCACACACCTATTTATAGATATGCTTGAAAGGCAGTTTCCTATTGAACAAAATACAGATGCTCTTCAATTACGGACCGCGCACGATTTTGCAGAAGCCCTTTCGGTTCATGTCAATTATCTAAATCGTTCGGTCAAGGGTATAACAGGTAAACCCGTCTCCGTGCACATTGCGGAGCGGATTGTTTCGGAAGCGAAAGCCCTTTTGCAGCATACCGATTGGAGCGTTGCCGAGATCGCCTATGCTCTCGGCTTTGAATACCCCACTTACTTCAATAACTATTTCAAGCGTATAACAGGTGTTGCGCCCAGGCACTTTAAAAAGGTTTGAAAATCATACTTATCGGTTTGATTGTCATTAGCGGCAGCGACATTTTCCGCGCAGCTTTGCTTTATGAAAATATTAGTTACAGGCGCTACCGGAAAGGTAGGCAGCAGATTTGTCCCAAGGCTTTTAGCCAAAGGGTATGAAGTTAATATATTGGTTCGTGATGAAGCTAAGGCCGTTGCCCTGGCTGCGCTGGGGGCAAAGGTTATAGTTGGAGATCTGTTTGATAAATCAACTTTAGCTCCCGCAGTAGCAGACGTAGATGCCATAGTGCATTTAGCGGCGCTTTTCAGAACCTTTACAGATAATGAAGGTATCGTTAAAACCAATCATAATGGTACGATAGCATTGGCTGAGGCAGCTATAGCGGCAGGTGTTCGGAAATTTATTTTTGTGAGCACCGGTAATGTTTACAGTTCAGGTTACGGACACCCGGCCCGTGAGGATGATCCCGTTAATATTAACGATCCCCGTGCTTATTCGTCGAGCAAGATCGCGGCAGAGCAGGAATTGCTCAAAATGGATCTGGATGTAACAGTGCTGCGATTGGGTTTTGTTTATGGTGATAAAGACCCGCATATTGCCGAGATACTACCTTATTTAAAAATGCTTAAAAAGCATTCCGGCTCACGGATGCACATGGTGCATCATTTAGATGTGGCCCAGGGATTAATTTTGCTGCTTCAGGCGAAAGATTTGAGCGGCGAGATCTTTAATATCTCAGATGACGCGCCGATCTCTTTGTATGAACTGGTGGAATCTGTCGGCAATGCCAGCGATGTTTTTGAAGCAGCAGAAGGCGCTTTAGCCGATCCTTTCGAAGGTATTATGGATATTTCTAAACTTAGATCCAAAACCGGTTTCAGGCCATTGGTTCCAAGCTACTATGTGGCACGTGATATGGATCTTTTATAATTCCGTAATATCTTTCCCGGATTCCTTCTGTTAAAAAAACAGGCTAAGTAAATCATTTTAAGATATAGAACGCTCCAAAAAACACTAATGAATTTTGGTATTTTTAACAAACTCTAAAAAACAAAAACCCTCTAATTTCGCTATTTAGAGGGTTTTTGTTTTACTTGATCTTGGTTGAATAATACTTGGCGGAGAGTTAAAAATTCAGAAAGCTGACAGAAATCTTCCATGTGAACTTTTTGGCCTTTCACCCGGTCAAACCTTCGGGCAAAATAAATAAAGTACCGTCTGATATGCCAGTAGCTATGTAAGCGCCACCTTCGGGTGTTCCTCCATGCTAATACCAATGCAATTTAGCTTTACAGTAAGAGGTCCCCATTATGCAATAATAACCGTCAATAATATAAGTGCCATCATATATTTTAAGAATATATTGATACTACGCAAAAAAAATTAAACTGGAGGGGGCCGTTTGTTTTCCGCAGTTGTCTTAAGAATATTATGGATAACAGGATAGCAGACGAATACTTCCAAAAAGTAAAGGATGGAATTGCCGGCGAGCAGGACAACCTACGTTTTAAGGAATGGCTTGCCCAAGCTTCGGATGAAGAAGTAAACTACGTTCTTGAGCATTTTGGCGAGTATTATGAGCACCTGAATGACGAGCCCGAAGTTAACCGGCAACTTGTTAACCTGATAGAACAACGGCTTGACGAGGCCGCGGATAAAGCAGATCCTTCATTTGTAAAACCGGCCCGCTTAAAGCCGCTTATTATAAGGGCTGTGGCAGCAGTTGCCGCAGTGCTTACCATATTCGTTGTTTTCCGTAATGTGCATAATACCCCATCTGCAACAAATAGTATCGTTACCACGGTTGTAAAAAAGAAAGAGATACAGCCCGGTGGAAATAAAGCGGTTCTTATTCTCGGTAACGGCAGCAAAATTTTGCTCGACTCGGCCGCTAACGGCGTGCTTGCCAAGCAAAACCATGTTCAGATATTAAAAAGAGCTTCCGGACAGATCGTGTATGAAGCTAATCCCACCCATGGCGACGGGCAGCCAGTCAACACATTCAATACCATAGCCGTACCCCGCGGCGGCCAGTACCAGGTAGTACTTCCAGATGGAACAAAGGTTTGGCTGAACGCGGTGTCGAGCCTGCGTTTTCCGGCATCATTTGCCGGGCACGAGCGTAAGGTTGAGCTAACCGGTGAAGCCTATTTTGAAGTAGCCAAAGATAAGGCGCACCCCTTTCGCGTTAGTGTAAATGGTATGACGGTTGAAGTGCTGGGAACGCATTTCAACATCATGGCCTATCAGGATGAGGGTGTTACCAAAACCACGCTTCTTGAGGGAGCTGTTAAAGTAACAAAAGGGGAATCTAACGAAATGCTTCGCCCGGGCCAGCAAGCCATTGTTAAAGACGGCATCAGGGTGGCAGAGGTTGACGTTACCGAATCTGTTGAATGGAAGAACGGTAATTTCAATTTTTCGCATGAAAAGCTCGACGTGATTATGAGGAAAATAAGCCGCTGGTATGATGTAGATATTGCTTACCAGGGCAAAACAACCGATGCCACCTTTGTAGGTACGCTACCTCGCTCTACCAATATAGCAGAAGTATTACGATATCTTGAATTAACCGGATTAGTACACTTTAAAGTAACTGAAAGGAGGGTAACTGCGATGCCATAACGTTTACTTACACGCAGTTTCCTTAAAAAACCAGGAAGCGCTACCAACGCTTTCCTGGCTATGTTCGGGAACAAACTGCCAGATTTTTTTGCACCAATCATAACCAATTTAAACCCAAACAATCAAATATATGAAATTCAAATTTCAAACAGGATTTCGGCTGCACGCTGTTGTCCATAAATCGTTGTTGGTAATGAAACTTACCCTGATATTTCTTATCACAATATTTCTTCAGGTATCGGAAGCCAGTTTCGGTCAGCGTATCACCTATAAAGGCAGCAATGTAAGCATCGAAAAGTTTTTTAAGGTTATACAAACACAAACCACTTTCAAGGTACTTTATGCAGAAGAAATGCTTACCGGTATTAATAGTGTTAACCTCGATTTGAAAAACGCGAGTGTGGAAGAAGCACTAAACAAATGCTTTGAAAATAAACCGCTAACCTATACCATTGATAATGCTGTTATTGTTATCAAAATTAAATCTGAAGAAACCAAAGCAGCCAATGCCACGGTGGCAACCATTACCGGAAAGGTAACAGACGGCAGCAATGCGCCCTTACCCGGGGTAAGTGTTATACTAAAGGGCACCAACTTAGGTACGGCAAGTGCCCCTGATGGTAGTTATCAACTTAAAATACCCAACAATTCGGGAACGTTGATCTTCAGGTTTCTGGGCTTTAGCACAGTTGAAATACCGCTTGATGGGCAAAAAGTGGTTTACAATGTGCAAATGAAAGAAGAAGCACGCAGTATGAACGAGGTGGTGGTGGTTGGTTACGGTACACAGCGCCGTGGCGAGATCACCAGCGCGGTTTCCAGCGTTAAATCAGAAGATTTTGTGAAGGGGGCAGTTACAGATGCTGCTCAACTGATACGTGGTAAGGTACCCGGCCTTGCCGTGGTTACCACTAACGGAGATCCTACGGCATCGTCTCAGTTAAATTTGCGTGGTATTACAACGCTAAACTCAGGCACTTCGCCGCTGGTTATTATTGACGGCGTACCCGGAACATTAACCACCGTAGCACCCGAAGATATTGAATCTATCGATGTTTTGAAAGATGGATCGGCAGCCGCTATTTACGGAACGCGCGGTACCAACGGCGTTATCCTCATTACAACAAAAAAATCAAAGGGCAAGCAACAACCCTCGCTTGAGCTGAATACCTATTTCAGTACGCAACGGATCACCAAAAGATTGGATTTCTTCTCGGCCGATCAGTACCGCCAACTGGTAGCCCAGGGTAAACCAGGCGCGACAGATTATGGTGCCAGTACCAATTGGCTCGATGAAATTACGCAAAACCCCTTGTCGCAGGTATACAACATCTCTGTACGGGGGGCAAATGATAATAGCAGCTATATAGTTAACCTTAACTACCGCAAGCTTAACGGTATCCTTAGAAAATCTGATAACAGCATACTTTACCCGCGTATTGAGGTAAACCATAAAATGTTTAACGGGCTGCTAAAGCTTAACGCCAACCTTAGCGGCTACGAACAAAGTTTCTTTTCAGGAGCCGACGGAGGCAGTTACCGCGGAGACGTATACAGGAACGCTATTACCTATAACCCAACCGATCCGGTAAGGAACGCTGCGGGTGGTTATACAGAACATACCGACAAAACTGAGTATGCCAACCCGGTATCGTTAATTGAACAAACCAACGGTTTAATACAGAACAGTAACCTCAGAACCATAGGCTCCATAACCCTGTCGCCTTTAAGCGGGCTCGATATTATAGCTTTAGGATCAAGGGACTTGAATAACAGCACAAGGGGGTACTACGAGTCGAAATTACATTACTCTACCCTGCACGATGGCCGTAACGGCTATGCTTCGCGCGGAGCTACACGCTCAGAAGAGAACCTGCTGGAGATAACCGCCAATTACAAAAAAACAATTGGCGACCACGCTTTCACCGGGCTGGCCGGTTACAGCTGGCGTAATACCGACTACCAGAACTTTTATATGCAAAACTGGGATTTCCCTACTGATGATTACTCATACAACAGCATGCAATCCGGTTTGGCATTAAAAAGAGGGGAGGCGGTAGACAACTCATACCGCAGCCAAAATAAGCTGATCGGTTATTTCTTTCGTGTAAATTATGCCTTTCAGGATAAATACCTACTCATGGCAAGTATCCGTAGAGAAGGTTCTTCAAAATTTGGTGTAAACAATAAGTATGGTAACTTCCCGGCGGTATCGGTGGGCTGGAATGTAAAAAAAGAGAGTTTCTTAAAAGACAATAACATCATCAGCTCGCTGAAATTCAGGGCGGGTTACGGTGTTACCGGTACCGAACCAACAGCGCCTTACATGTCGCTTAACAGGATCAATTTCGATACCTATACCCTTATTAACGGGCAATGGGTACAGGTGATCAATCCTTCAAGCAACGCCAATCCAGATTTGCGCTGGGAGCGAAAAAAAGAAACCAACATAGGTATGGATTTCGGCGTGCTCGATAATCGCGTTACCGGTACCGTTGATGTTTACAAACGCACAACTAACGACCTGCTATTTAATTACCCGGTTGCAACACCGCCGTATTTATACGATAACATTACGGCCAATGCGGCTTCAATGGAAAATAAGGGTATTGAGGTGGGCTTAAATGTTGCCGCTGTGCAGGGCAACAACTTCAACTGGAATACATCGGTGAATTATTCGCACAATAAAAACAAGATACTTTCACTGTCTGATAAGAATTTTCAGCTGGCCAGCGGGTATTTTGATGCCGGTACAACAGGCGAACCTATTCAGCAATCAATTAGCCGCACCCAGATAGGGCAGCCAATAGGTAATTTCTGGGGTTTTAAGAGCATTGATATTGATGATAAAGGCCACTGGATAATTGAAGGGAAAGACGGCAACCCAAAATCAATAGACAACCAGCAGGCTGATGATAAGCAAATTATTGGCAACGGTTTACCCAAACATTACCTGAGCTGGAATAACACTTTCACTTATAAAAACTTCGACCTCAACATTACCATGCGTGGCGCCTTCGGTTTTCAGATACTCAACACCGCCAGGTTGGTGTATGAATCGCCGGTAATGCTTACCAGGGGTAATCTGCTGTCATCAGCCTATGATAATATTTACGGTAAAAGGCCGCTTGCCGATGACCAGTCGCTCAACTACCTGAGCTATTACATTGAAAATGGCGATTACTGGAAAATTGATAACGTAACGCTGGGCTACACTTTAAAGCTGAACAAGCCATTTATAAAAGCGGTAAGGATCTACGGATCAGCATCAAACCTTAAAACCTTTACCGGTTACAAGGGGATAGATCCGGAGGTTAGCATTATAGGGTTAACGCCGGGTGTTGATGACCGTAACAGGTATCCTGCCACATCAACTTACACACTGGGCGCATTCTTCACATTTTAACAGAACATTTATGAAAAGGAAAAATATAAAATCATTTCTGGCAATCTTTCTGATAATGGGAATGAGTGCCTGCAATAAAAACCTGAACGAGATCACCTATTCAGAATTATCGGCCGAAACATACAATTATAGCGACGCATATAAAGCTATGGGGATAGCGTATGCTAACATGCGCGGTATTTTTTCGCACACAGGCTATTACATGGTACAGGAAACCAGTTCTGACGAAATTGTAATGCCCGCGAACGGTTCGGGCTGGGATGACGGCGGTATCTATAAAAGGATCCACTTACATACCTGGAACTCCGAGAACCCGCAAATGAACGAGATGTTCAGAACCTTTTATACCGGCGTTACCAATAGTAACCGGGTTATTGAGCAGTTGGAGGCGGGCAAAATAGCCGTTCCGTCAGGAACAACCCAGGCCGCCCTCGTTTCGGAGATGAAGGTAGTGCGCGCGTTTTTTTACTGGCTTATATGTGATAACTTTGGTAATGCTCCGCTGGTAACCACCACCACTTCTGATTTACCCGAAACAGCCGAGCGCAAGGCGATATATGACTTTATTGTAAAAGACATAAACGATGCCCTGCCAAACCTGAGTGAAAATAATGATAAGCTTATGTATGGCCGGTTCAATAAGTGGGCGGCTAAAGCGCTTTTGGCCAATATTTATCTTAATGCAGAGGTTTACAGCGGCCAGGCTAAATGGCAGGAGTGCTTAACACAATGCAATGATATTATAACAGGCGGTAAATACTCCCTCGACCCTAAGTATAGCGATATTTTTAAAACCCAAAATGAGAACTCGCCCGAGATAGTTTTCGCAGTTCCTTTTGATGAAACCGTTGGTACCGGTTTTTTCACCGAAATGTTCTCGTGGCATGGCGCTTTAAAAGCTAAGGTGAATATGCAGGCTACTCCCTGGGGTTCAGGATCGGCCATGGGTGTTTCACAATTTATTGATACCTATGATGCTGCCGATAAGCGACTGGCTAATACCTGGCTTTTAGGGCCGCAATTCGCAGCCGATGGTACAACGCCGTTAACCGGCTCGTATGACCAGGCCGGTAAACCGCTAAATTTTACCAAAGACCTGCCCGACGGGCTTTTTACCGGCGAATCGGAAGGCTATCGGATGAACAAGTTTGAAGTACGAGTAGGCGCGAAAAGTAATTTGAGTAATGATTTTCCATTCTTCAGGTATGCCGAGGTGTTGATGATGAAGGCGGAGTGCCTGGTAAGGAGCGGCAGTAGCGACGAAGCGGCCCAACTGGTTACCCAGGTGCGCGCACGTAACTTTACAGACGCTGCCAAGGCCACAGTTACCGGTGCCCAGTTAACGCAAAATAGCCGTTACAAATATGGCTATATTGAAAATTACAAGGTGGTAGATGCCGGCAACATCGCCGTTGTACAATATGGCGGTATGCTTGATGAGCTTGGCTACGAGTTTCCGTGGGAAGCTCACCGCCGCAGGGATGATATCCGTTTTGGTGTGTTTACCACCAAAAGCTGGCTGTCGCATAAACCTAATGGCGATTACCGTAAATTATTCCCGATACCGCAACAGGCGTTAAACTCAAATCCGAAATTAAAGCAAAATCAAGGGTATTAATAAATATTTCCGGAACCGCGGCCGTGGCCGCGGTTCTTTATCATCACATTATAAATATGAAGAACTATAAAAAAAGTGTTACCGGTGGTTTTATTATGGGCCTGTTATCTGTTTCAGCATTCGGGCAGCAGGGCATCGTTAAAATGACGCCGGTCAATTTTTCGCAGGTGCAAATAAACGACGCGTTTTGGTCGCCTCGCATCAGTACGGTTACCAATGTTACCATTCCGGTATGTATCAACCAAACAGAAGTTGTTACCCCGCGCATTCGTAATTTTGAAAAAGTGGCACGCAAGCAAGGCGAAAAGCATGAGGGTATCTATTTTGATGACTCAGATGTTTACAAGGCGCTTGAAGCCATAGCTTATTCTCTTAAAAATCATCCCGACCCTAAACTGGAAGCTAAGGCCGATGAATGGATAGACAAAATAGCCGCCGCCCAGCAACCCGACGGATACCTGAACACGTTTTACACCCTGAACGGCCTTGACAAACGCTGGACCGATATGGAAAAGCATGAAGACTATTGCGCCGGCCATTTGTTTGAAGCAGCGGTGGCCTATTACAACACAACCGGCAAACATAAGCTGCTTGATGTGGCTACCCGTTTTGCCGACCATATTGATGCTACCTTTCGCCAAAAAAACGTACCATGGGTTTCGGGGCACGAAGAAATTGAGCTTGCCCTGGTGAAACTATACCAAGCCACTAAAAAAGTAAAATACCTCGACCTTGCAGACTGGTATTTACAGCAGCGCGGGCACGGGCATGGTAAAGGGGAAATTTGGACCAACAAGCACATGGGCGAAAAATATTGCCAGGATGATGTGCCGGTAAAAGATCAGCGCCAGATAGAAGGGCACGCGGTAAGGGCCATGTACCTGTACACAGGTGCTGCCGATGTGGGCACCGCCAAAAATGATCCGGGTTATTTTAAGGCTATGAACGCCGTTTGGGAAGATGTGGTTTACCGCAACATGTACCTTACAGGAGGTATCGGTTCGTCGGGCAGTAATGAAGGTTTTACTACAGATTATGACCTGCCCAATGCCAGCGCTTATTGCGAAACCTGCGCTTCTGTTGGTATGGTGATATGGAACGAGCGCATGAACAGGCTTACTGGTGATGCCAAATACGTTGACGTGTTAGAGAAAAGCCTGTACAATGGCGCGCTGGATGGCTTATCATTAACAGGCGACCGTTTCTTTTACGGCAACCCGCTGGCAAATTTTGGTAACTACCAGCGCAGCGAATGGTTCGGTACGGCCTGCTGCCCGTCAAACATAGCCAGGCTGGTTGAATCTTTGGGTAATTATATCTATGCTTCGGCCGATAACGACATTTGGGTGAACTTGTTTGTAGGAAGCAGCACAACTATTCCGTTAAAAAGCGGTAAGGTTGAGTTGAAGCAGCAAACCGGCTACCCGTGGACAGGGGAGGTAAACCTGACGGTAAACCCTTCGTCAGCTTCAAAATTCCCGTTACACATCCGTATTCCGGGTTGGGCAAATAATGAAGCCGCGCCCGGCGACGCGTATCGTTATGTTAATAAAAGCGATAGTACCATTAGTTTAACCGTAAACGGAAAGCCGGCAAAATATACCATGGAGCATGGCTACGCGGTTATCTCTAACAACTGGAAAAAAGGTGATGTGGTTAAATTGAACCTGCCCATGCAGGTACGCATGGTACAAGCGACCGACAGTATAAAGGCAAATCGCGATAAGATAGCATTGCAGCGTGGCCCCCTGGTTTATTGTGTTGAACAGTTGCAGGATGCCGGGCCCGCCCAAACCTATATCATTCCTGAAAATGCCCAATTCAGCACCTTGTTCAACAAGCAGGTACTGAATGGTATTGTAGAGATAAAAGCCAGCGTACCTGCCATACAAGTAGCTGCCGATGGAAAAAGCGCTGCAACCGAAACCCGTGAAATGACCGCCATACCCTATTATTCATGGGCTAACCGGGGGCATTCACGCATGGAGGTTTGGCTGCCAACAAAGGTTACCGACGTACGTGTAAAAGCAAGTAACTACGATCAATAACCCTTAGCCCTATATCTATCATCATATATCATTTATGCAAAAGGCGCCTTTAGTTAGCAACTCAAAAAAATTAACAGCTTTTAAGTTGCTGGCCGTTGTGTTACCTTTTGCTTTTTTGATATTGCTGGAGCTGTTGCTGCGTGCTTTTGGCTATGGTGATGACCTGGCATTGTTTGTTAAAGACGACCGTTACCCCGGGATGCTGGTGATGAACAAATACGTATCTGAACGGTATTTTAATAGCGTTGCCAATGCTACCGTTGGTAATACAGAACCATTTGCCATAAAAAAGCCGAAAGGAACCATTCGCATTTTTGTGTTAGGCGAATCTACCACGATAGGCTACCCCTATATGCACAACGGTTCATTTCACCGCTGGTTGAAATACAGGTTGCTTAACATGTTTCCCGATACTGATTTCGAGATCATAAACCTATCGCTTACCGCTGTCAATTCTTTTACCGTACTTGATATAGCGAACGAGCTTCCGCGATATGAACCTGATGCCGTATTGATATACAGCGGGCATAACGAGTATTACGGCGCCCTCGGTGTAGGCTCAACCACTAATTGGGGTGATAACCGGTGGTTAGTAAGATTGTTAATACAGCTAAAAAAATGGCGGCTTGCCCAACTGTTGCTCAATAGTATTCGCGGCGAAGGGGCCAAAGCCGAAAACAGGACGTTGATGGAAAGAATGGCGGGCGATCAGCATATCATCTATAATTCTGCTGCTTACCGGAAAGGTATTACGCAGTTTACTCAAAATATGGAACAAGCCTGCGGCCTGCTCTCCAAACAACATATCCCGGTGCTGATCAGTAACCTGGTAAGTAACGACCGCAGCCTGCCGCCACTGATCAGTGAACCATCGGAGAGAGATTCTTCTGCTGATAATCAGTTCATGGCGGGCACCCAAGCGCTGCATAAGGGTAATTATATGGCGGCTAAAGCATTCTTTACAAATGCCAGGAACAGGGATGTTTTGCGATTCCGGGCCCCGGAGGCTATCAATAAAGCGATAGTACAGATCACCAAAACAATTCCGGGTGTGTACATGGTAGATACAAAGGGGATATTTGAATCACATTCGATCAATAATATTATTGGTGATGAAACAGTACTGGAACACGTTCACCCAAATTTATTTGGTTATTCGCTTATGTCTGATGCCTTTTACAGGGTGCTATCAGCCAATCATTTATTACCCGGAAAGCCTGTTGTACCCATGAGCCTTGAACAATTGCAGCAAGCCATGCCGGTTACTAAAACCGATTCGCTTTTTGGTGTTTATAGCGTTACTCAGTTAAAAATGGGCTGGCCCTTTAAACACGCCGGTTTAAAATTGCCTGCCGCTAAAACGGCAGAAGAACAAACAGCCATGGAAATGCTTACCGCTCATTTACCCTGGAACAACGCGATGGATAGGCTAATGACCTATTACCAACAATCTCAAAACCTTAACGGGGCGGCTAAGGTAGCTGAAGCGGTGATGCTTGAATTTCAGCAGGATGTAACCTTTTATACATTGGCCGGCAAGCTCTGCGCCAAACAAAACCGCACACAAACCGCGATAAATTATTTAAAACGCGCGTTTCGTATAGCCCCCTCGCTTGAACTGGCTTACAGCCTGTACGCGCTCGAACTGAAAAATAAACGCCCTGAAAACGCGGCCGCTTACCTGGAATACGCGCTAAGCAAATCTGCCAATAGTGCCGGGTTAATGCAAACAAAGGCCGCGCTTTATCAATTGATCAAACTTCAGCACGAGTTTCAGTTACAACCCGGCGATGCAGATTTGGCAGCGCAGGTGAGGCAAGCGTATGAAGTATTAAAATAGGCTTTGAAAAACAACCAACTCAAAATGAGCGCTATTACAAACAGGTATAAAAAGGAATTTCAATTTGGTTGCTTGTTAGCCGGATTGGCGCTGGCAGTGGCAGGTTATCGATATATACGGTTTAACGAGGTCGCATTTTATGTAATAGCAGCGGCTTTGGTTTTATTAATAGTAACTTTTACACGCCCCGTGCTGCTAAA
Organism: Mucilaginibacter sp. GW821-FHT07G05; assembly: GCF_059418565.1. Taxonomy (NCBI): domain Bacteria; kingdom Pseudomonadati; phylum Bacteroidota; class Sphingobacteriia; order Sphingobacteriales; family Sphingobacteriaceae; genus Mucilaginibacter; species Mucilaginibacter sp. GW821-FHT07G05. The sequence goes on from NZ_JBWKQC010000001.1 coordinate 561,313, forward strand.
GTATCCCTGTTTTATTTGGGAAAAATTGGGTTACTATTTGGCCTATATCAATACCGTTTTGTTGCTTACCGTAATATATTTTATACTGTTTTTACCTATAGCCCTGCTTTTTAAACTGCGGGGACGCGATCTGCTCAATCAGCGATACAGGCATGATAAAGATTCTTATTGGGAGATAAATAAGCCGACATATCAATCACCTTTAAAACAACAATTTTAATGCTATGGATACCTTGCTGGAGTTTATGAGCTTTTTAAAGCATCGCCGTAAATATTGGCTTTGGCCATTAGTGTTTTTATTGGTACTTATCAGTGTTTTTATGATAGCGGCGCAGGGTACGGCATTGGGCCCTTTAATTTACTCGTTATTTTAACAAATGTATATACTGGGTATTTCCGCATATTATCATGACAGTGCCGCCTGCCTTATTCACTATGATCGTGTTATTGCCGCCGTGCAGGAAGAACGTTTTACCCGTATTAAGAATGACGCTTCTTTTCCATCCGCGGCCATACGCTATTGCCTTGCAGAAGCCGGTATTTCTTTAAGCATGGTTAACTACGTAGTGTTTTATGAAAAGCCCTTTCTCAAATTTGAGAGGTTGCTTGAAACGTATCTGGCAACTGCTCCTAAAGGCATTACCTCTTATCTTAAAGCAATGCCGGTTTGGATAAAGGATAAGATTTTTCTGAAACGGAATATTATTAAAGCGTTAAAGATAATAGATGAAGGGTGGGAGTATAAAAAGGATAACCTGCTTTTTACCGAACATCACCAGTCGCACGCGGCCTCGGCATTTTTTCCGTCGCCGTTTCAGGATGCTTATGTTATCGCGGTAGATGGCGTTGGTGAATGGACCACAACCTCTGTTTGGGAAGCCGGCGGGAACCGTATCAGCCTTATTAAAGATGTTAAATTTCCGCACTCAATAGGGCTGCTATATGCCGCGTTTACTTATTATTTAGGGTTCGCGGTAAACAGCGACGAATATAAGGTAATGGGGCTGGCTCCTTATGGCGAACCGGTTTATAAAGATGTTATCTTAAATAATTTGATAGATCTTAAACCCGACGGGTCTTTCCGGCTCAATATGCGTTACTTCAACTATTGTACCGGGCTTACCATGACCAATAAAAAGTTCTCCGGGCTTTTTGGGCAGCCTGTAAGAAAAAGTAATGACGAGATCACCCGGTTTCATATGGATATAGCGGCATCAATACAAAAGGTAACCGAAAAAGTGTTGTTACTGATGGTTAAGCATGTTAAAGAAACCTACGGTGCCCGAAACGTTTGTTTGGCAGGTGGGGTAGCGCTTAACTGCGTGGTTAACGGGTTGATACTTAAAGAATATTCTTCAGATGGCTTATGGATACAACCTGCGTCCGGTGATGCGGGTGGTGCCCTGGGGGCTGCTTACTATGTGTATTATCAGTATTTGAATAATTCCCGCAGTACAAATGTAAAAGATAAAATGCAGAACGCGTTATTGGGGCCTGCGTATAAAAGTGATGATGTTGCGGCCATGCTTAAATCGTGTGGGATAAAATATTACCGGTACGATGATGAGGCCTATTTGGATAGGGTGGCAAAATACCTTGATGAAGGAAAAGTAATAGGATGGTTTAGCGGACGCATGGAGTTTGGCCCGCGCGCGCTGGGTGCCCGTAGCATTATAGCCGACAGCCGCAAACCATACATGCAATCGCTGATTAATAACAAGATCAAATTCCGCGAGTCATTCAGGCCATTTGCGCCGGCCGTACTTAATGATCAGGTACATAATTACTTTGATCTGCCGCAATTAAGTCCATACATGCTGCTGGTTGCCAACCTTAAACATATACATCAATTGCCGGTAAGTAATACGACTATGGTTACCGATTTTGACATGCTGTCGCAAGTGCGCTCAACCTTGCCCGCAATTACCCACGTTAATCAATCAGCCAGGGTACAAACAGTTAGTAGAGAGGGGAATGGCATGTTTTATGAATTGATAAAGGCTTTCTTTAATAAAACGGGGTGCCCTGTAATAGTTAACACCTCGTTTAATGTAAAAGATGAACCCATTGTATGTAAGCCAGAGGATGCATTAGATTGTTTTCTGCGGACCGGTCTTGATGTTTTAGCCATCGAAAATATCATAGTACTGAAAGAGGACGTAACTGCTGAAACTATAGTATAATGTACCAAAATTAGTAAGATGGTATACTGATAGCAAAGTGATTTTTTAATTTAAATAACCGGTAAATTGGACGTATTAAATTGTTGATATTTTAATATTATTATTTAATTTTAAAGAACCAATTATAACTGCGCTCAAGGCAGGCATTTGTCCCAATTTGCTTCAAAAAGGAATTGAAAGAATATTTAAAATTAAGTGAGAAAGAGTTGCTTGTGCTCGTATCTGCGGGTAACAGGGAGGCTTTTACATTGCTTTATTCCAAATATTTAAGTAACCTGTACCGCTATATTTTTAGTATTTGTTATAACAAAGAAACAAGCGAGGAAATTGTACAGGAACTCTTTATTAAAATATGGGAAAACAGGGAGGCTTTGGTCAGCGTTAGCGCTATTAAGCCTTACCTATACCGGTGTGCCAAAAACTTGCTGCTTAACCAGATAAAAAAGGAACAACGGCAGGCTAAAGTTATTGACCTTTACCAAAAAATATCGCCTGAATTTGAAAGTACGATCACCGAAAAAATTTCTTTTGACGAATATTATCAGATTGCCCATAACGCGGTTGACATGCTTCCGGAAAAAAGAAAGCAAATATTTAAGCTGCGCTCGCACGATGAACTGACTATTGATGAAATCGCCGACCGCCTTTCCATATCAAGATCGGTTGTTAAAAAGCAATGGCAGAAGGGGGCAAGCTTCGTTCGGGAATATATATTCAGACACGGTGAAATCATAATGCTAATTTGCTGGGTGAAATTGATCACAAAATTATTACTATGATACATTAGTCCTTATGGTTTTGTTGTGCAGCCAGTTCGCTCAGAGTTAGTCCAAACTTCTTTTTAAATGCGAACGAAAAATGGGACAGGGTTTCAAAACCCAGCTCCAGGTACAATTCGGCCGGTTTCTTGTGTTGCTGTTTTATCAGGAAGTACGCTTCTTCAAGACGCCTTTGCACCAGCCATCTACCCGGTGTGTCATGAAAAATCTCCTTAAAATCGCGTTTAAAGGCAGATAAACTGCGTCCCGTTAAAAATGCGATGCTTTCCATACTCACATTAAAAGTATAGTTGCGGTTCATGAACGCTTCAAGATTGATCTTTTCCGGCTGCGCGAAGTGGAAGAGTATGCCTGCAAGTTCAGGCTTCTTTTTTAGCAGTATAAGCAGCAATTCTTCATATTTTAAATCCTCGAAAGCCTCATCCAACTCCATGGCTCCCTTCAGGTATGGAGTTAACGATCCGACAAAGTTGTCCAGTAATGCCGATTTTTCGATGCTTATTAAACTGTCCGTTGTTTGGTATTGTACAGTTTTCAGCTGGTGCTTTTCTTTGAATGCTTGCAGAAAATCATAGTCAAAGCAAAATAAAATAGGTTCAATAACAGCCTCATTGCCGGTAAGCATAAATTTAGCCAGGCTGTTCTTTCTTAAAAGGCAACATTCACCCGCGCCAAGGGCATACCGCTGCTGCCCGTCAAAAAAACTGACCGCCCCCTTTACTATATACAAAAAAAGATGATCAGGGATGAATTGCTCTTTAAGAATATTCGTCCGCGTATCGTTTGCTATGTTTCTCATTTGGCCGGGTTGACGAAGGTGATGCCGTTTTTAAATGGATGTCCCAAATGGATCAGCAGCAGGGGCAGGGCCAAAAACGGAATTTCAATCAACGCAAAGGTATAGTTCCCGGCTTTTAGTGCCAAGGCCATCAGTAAAACCAATTGTACAGCCCGCAGGCCGTTACCCATAAAAAAAGTTTTCGGAAAAAGGATCAATACCGATGCGGTGATCGCCCAAATGCCGATAATGATCCTGTAGTTCTCGTCAATACCTAATCTCTGCATCAAAGCCAAGCTGGCCGCCTCCGGCTTACCAAATGTACGGCTGCCATGGCTAATTCCGATACATACCGATACCAACAGCAGTATCCCACTAATAAATTTGCTCATATGTTGATTATCTGATCAATTTATACTGAACCATACAGTCTACCGAAGCCAGGATAGTTTCCTCCTGCGTCGCGATCGGTATCCAACCTAAAAGCTTTTTCGCCTTCGCGTTGCTTACCCTACGATTGATAGACAGGAACATGGCGCCTTCTTTTGCTTTCTTGTTTACTATCGCTGCCAGTTTCAGCAGCCAATCCGGAATTCGCTTTAACGGCACCTTACCCGAAACAGCCGGGCGGTTGCGCTTCAGTAATAGCGCTATTTCCGGCCATGAGATTTGCCCGTTCGCCGTGGCGATAAAGCGCTGCCCGGCCGCTGTCGCGCTGGTCATCGCCCGGATATGCAGATCGGCCACATCACGTACATCAACCACATTTAAAGGGATATTGGGTATCGCTTTCATCGAGCCTAAAAGCAAAATATTCAACAGGTAAAAACTGCCCGAAATGTGCGCGTCCAGCGATGGCCCCAAGATGGCCACCGGGTTGATGGTCGCGAATTCGAGATTACCGCCCTCTGTTTCCATAAACTTCCAGGCCGCCTTTTCAGCCAGGGTTTTAGATTTTTCATATACCGATAAACCCGGCAAATCAGGATCCGTCCAGTCTGCTTCGGTTGTTTCCGTGTTTTTATCGGTATGGCTAAAACCCACCGCGCCAAAGTTTGAGGTCATCACTACCCGCCGCACACCTGCCTGCCTGGCAAAACGCAGTATACGGAGTATTCCATCAACCGCCGGGCGAATCGCCTCGTTTTCATCCTTGGGTGCTTTCAAAAACACCGGTGAAGCCACACTCAGTACATAATGGCAGCCTGTTATGGCGGCTTCCCAGTTGGTATTCTTTGTCAATTCGGCTTCAATAAAAGAAAGCCTGCTTAAATCAAGTACACCGTTTGCCTTTAAGGCTTCCAGCAAGCGATCTTTATTTTTCAGGTTTCTGACGGTTGTTCTTACCTGATAGCCTTTTTGCAATAATTGCAATATAATGCGCGAGCCCACAAAACCGGTTCCGCCGGTAACTAATACAATACTGTTTTTCTCCATAACCGTTGTTATACAATACAAAGGTCTGTTAAAAAAGAGTCGCCGGTTTTCCTGAAAAGGCCAGATTTACTGTCCTGAAAAGTTCAGGGATAGTTTTAAGGAATGGGTCGGTAATTGGTTCTGATATTTTGTGGGATTACGCAAAAAAACTAAGCGTTTTCCTGCTGTCAAAAATCGGTCGGGATAAAAAATCAATGGTAGAAAACAGCGAATTGGCGTTCATAATTCAAATAAGATTATAAGTATACCGCAAATTAAGTCCATTTAAATTGACAAGGTCAGCCTTGGATAAAGATGTTAACCATTAATATCCGATCCCTATTACACTATTTACCAAAAAATGTGTTCGTTTTGGTCTGGATTTTTATGTTCTGACACTATATTAATAATTTGATTATCAGGCAATTGAATTTTTATTTTTTGAGATTTTTTAAACGGCGGCAAACTGTTCGGAAAAACAACCCTTTTCGCTCTTTTAATTTGTGTTCGGAGTATGAGCGCGATACTTCGTAACCAGGGCAGTAATTCGTCGGCTGCAGCGACGGGTGGATGCCAGGCCTTTTTTAAACCAATTTTAAATCATCATGCGAGAAAAATTTTTACGATTGTTAAGCATTTGTGTCTTGATTCTCTTCGCCTGTTCTCCCGTCTTTGCGCAAAACAAAGCCATCAGCGGTAAGATCACCGACGCGGCCACAGGTGCGGAGATGCCCGGAGTAAGCGTAGTTGCAACGGGCACTACTGTAGGCACCACTACAGATGTTAACGGAATGTATAGCCTAAACGTTCCGGAAGCCACCAAAAGCCTTACCTTTTCATTTATCGGCTATGCCACCCAAAAAGCAGATCTAAGCGGATCTAACACCCTCAATGTTCGTTTAGAGCAATCGAACAGTACTTTAGAAGAAGTAGTAGTGGTAAGTGTTGGTTACGGTACCCTTAACAAAAGGGAAGTATCCAGCGCCATCACCCATGTTTCGGGGAAAGACCTGCTTCCGGTTTCGGCAAATAACCCCTTAATGTCCTTACAGGGTAAGGTAGCCGGCCTTACCATAACTAATACCTCCAGCGGCGATCCAAATTCATCGCCCAGCATACAGTTGAGGGGGGCTTCATCGCGTAACGCGGGCCTTGGGCCATTGTACGTGATCAACGGTGTTCCGGGTGGAAACATCGATAACATCAACCAAAACGATATTGAAAGTATCGATGTGCTCAAAGGTGGCGCGGCTTCGGCCATTTATGGTACTCGCGGCGGTAATGGTGTAATCATCATCACCACCAAAAAGGGTACTTCGCAGGCACGTATGTTTTACGATGGCTACGCCAGTTTCGATTATGTGACCAACCGCCTGCAAAACCTTTCGCCCGATGAGTTTGTGCAAAACCGGGTGCAAAACAAGCAGGGGCAAGATTACGGCGCCCGAACCAACTGGCTCGATGAAGTTACCAATTCACCTGCGTTCAGTCAGAAACACACTGTTCAGCTTTCGGGCGGTACGGGTAAAACCAATTACTTCGCTTCGGCAGATTACCGTAACGCGGATGGTATAGACCTGAGGGCACATAAAAAAGAATATGGCGCCCGTATCAGCATCAGCCATGCTACCGATGATAATGTATTTGTGGGTACCCTCAACATTGCGCCGCGTATGATGAATACCAGCAATGCCGATCTGGGTAACTTTAATAACGCTTTAACCCTAAACCCAACCTATTCTATTTTTAATGAGGAAGGCAAGTATAACTACATCAATACGGGCTTCTTCTCAAACAACCCGGTAGAGAATGGCAAGCTGATCAAATCTGACGCTGATATCAAGGAAATGGATATCAATGGCTCGTTGAAGTTCAATGTTTTGCCCAATCTTAGTACCACGGTTACGCTTTCGCAGATAGCGCGTTCGGTTCGTAATATGAACTTCAGGCCCTCTACACTATCAACCATTGTACAGGCCAACCGGGTAACGCAAACCAACTTTGCCTCGCAGGAGCAGCAAGAGAACGACCAGAAGAACGTGGAATGGACAGGCAACTACTCGCTCGACCTGAAGCAACATCATTTTAAACTGTTAGGTGGTTATTCATATTCAGTGTATAACTACAAGCAGTTTTATGCCCAAAACTATGATTTTCCGTTTGATAGCTACCTGTGGAACAACCTCGGATCGGGCTTGTTTAATGGTGGCGCGGCAGGGCAGGGGCAATCGGCTGTAGGCTCAACGCAAAACAGCTCGAAGCTCATCGCCTTTTTCGGCAGATTGAATTATGATTTCAACAACCGTTATATCTTAACAGCGAGTTTAAGGCACGAAGGATCCTCTAAATTTGGGATCAACAACAAATGGGGCGATTTTCCGGCGGTATCAGGCGCGTGGAGAATATCTGAAGAAGATTTCTTTAAGAAAGCCCTACCATGGGTAAACGAACTGAAAATACGTGCCGATTACGGTATCACCGGTAACCAGGATTTTGGTAATTACCTGTCGTTATTACTTTATGGCGGTGCAGGTTACTTCCCTTTTAACGGCGTGCAATACCAGGTATACGGTCCTTCATCAAACGTTAACCCCGACTTGAGCTGGGAACGTGCTATCAACTTTAACTCGGGTATTGATTTCAGCGTGTTGGATAACCGTTTGAGCGGCTCGCTTGATTATTATGTGCGTACCAATAAAGATCTGCTGGGCTATTACAACGTGCCATTGCCGCCAAACTCACAGTCGCAAACATTTACCAATGTGGGCACCATGAAAAACTCGGGTATTGAAGCTACTTTGAGCGGCGCGGTCTTGAAAAAGAGGGACCTGTCGTACAACGTTAGCGTAGCATTTGCTTATAACCGTAATAAATTCATCTCCTTTTCGAATACGATATACAAGGGAGCAACCTTTCAGGATGTTGCGGGCTTGCCGGCACCCGGTTCACCGGGCAATATTCAGCGTATTGAAGAAGGACATAGCATTGGCGAATTTTATACCCTGCGTTCTGCCGGTGTTAATGATGACGGCGCATTGCTGGTGTACCGTAAAGACGGTAGCATAGTACCGGCTAATCAGGCCAATAACGATGATAAGCAATACGTAGGGAACGGTTTGCCTAAGTACACTGCTTCTATGAACCATAATTTTCGCTACAAACGCTTTGATCTGAACGTATTTTTACGTGGCGCGTTCGGTTATAAGATCTTCAATACTTCGGCATTTTATTTGGGTACACCATCAAGCCAGGCCGATGCCAATGTGCTGAAATCGGCTTATGACAGCAAGAGCAAATATTCAAAGCTGACCAGCAATTCAACTACCTCTATCGCTTCCGACTACTTCCTGGAATCGGGCTCGTTTGTGAAGATAGATAACGTTGCGCTGGGTTATACGCAGCCATTGAAAACCAAATACCTTAAATCGGTGCGGTTTTACGCGGCTGGTCGTAACCTGCACACCTTCAAAAGTTTCACCGGCGGAGATCCCGACCTGGTGCAGATCAACGGGCTTACACCGGGCGTAAATACCTCATTGAATTATTATCCATCAACACTGCAACTGATATTAGGCTTGCAGGCCACATTTTGAGCATTAAACACATGAAAAAATATCAACTTTTTATAGGCAGCATGCTACTGACCGCGTTTTTGGCCGGTAGCTGTACCAAACTGGACGAACAGGTGTATGATAAGGTAGATGCAGCCGGTTTTCTTACCCGCAGGGATGATGTGATCAGGGATTTTTTGCGCCCTTTTGAGCATGGCTACTGGAGTATACAGGGTAACGATTATTATGCCGCTATTGAGAACAGCACCGATGAAATAGGTACTTATAACCGCCAGGGCGACTGGCAGGACGGCGGATACTATCAGCGGATGCACTACCATACCTGGACATTTCAGGATGGTTTTACCAGCGGCGTATGGACAAACTTGTATCAGGGTATCGTATTAGCTACCAACTCCCTGCAGGATATGGAAAGCATACAGGACCCTGCAAAGCTGAGCATTACACCTGAAGAACTGGCCGATTTTAAATCTGAACTGCGTACGCTGAGGGCATGGTTCAATTTAAGGGCTTTTGATTTTTACCGTAACATTCAGATAGTTACCGATGTAAAAAACTCTACGCAAGGTAACCCGCAGGCTACGCCGCAGGAAACCTTCGCGTTTATTGAAAAGGAACTAACGGAATCAATTCCCGGTTTGCCAACCCGCGAACAACTGGGTGCCAAAGGCATTGGCCGCTGGACCAAAGCCGGTGCCGCGGCTTTGCTTGCAAGGCTTTACCTGAATGCCAAGGTTTATATCGGTACCGATAAGTTTGCCGAATGCGAAACCGTGTGTAAAGACATTATTGCAGGTAAATACGGTGCCTATCAGCTGGATACCCGCTGGGACGCCCCGTTTGATTATACCAATACCGGCCTTAACTCCGAGGTGATCTATGGCTTTCCGGGAACGCTGGCACGCACGCACTGGCAGTACGATGGTGGAATGTTCTGGTGGGGTGTTACTTATGATGCTGGTCCGCTGTATTGTGGTTTTACCGATTTTGGACAGGCCAACCCTCGTTTCGCGCTGCAACCGGGCCGCGATGTGGATAGCGTGGAATATACCCATCAGTTAGGCAAGCCTTTTGTGAAATTCCAAAAATATCCCGATGATTATCGCCTTGTAAAATACCGTAACCTTGGCGACAGTAAAAGGGAAGGTATGTTCCTGTACGGTTACCTGCCTTTTAAACGCACTGTAAACGGTGTTGAAAAAGCTGATACGGTAAGGGGAAATAAAGGCCCGTACCCATTGTTCATCCGCGACCAGGTGGGTATGTTCCTGGATACCAAACCGGGTAAAAAAATAGCCGATAAGGAATCAAATATGAACCATGCCGATCATAACTCGGGTGTGTTTATGGTAAAATATCCGCTTTACCCAACGCCCGATCCAAACCGTATCACATCCGCTTATGCTGAAGTGCGCCTGTCTGAAATTTATTACTCACTTGCCGAGTGCCTTTACAGAAAAGGCGATAAGCCGGGCGCGGTAGCCCTGCTGAACCAGGTAAGACAACGTAATTACCCAAGCGGGTCGACAAGTTTATACAAGGCCGATGGCAGCCAGCTTACCGATCAGGAAATGCTTGACGAATGGGGCAGAGAGTTTTTAGGCGAAAACCGTCGCCGTACCGATCTTATCCGCTGGGGGGTATTTAATACCGGCACCTGGTGGGATAAAAAGCCTGATGCCGACAAGCATACCGAGATATTCCCTATTGGCAGGGATATCCTGAATGTGAACCCGCAACTGAAACAAAACCCCGGTTATTAATTAAAACGCCCGCTGTCCCGATACGCTTTTGGTATCCGGGGCAGCGGGTTAGTGTTAAATATTACAGCAAAAAGCCCTTGTTCGCCCATACTTACCCGATACTATTATTCATTCATCTATAAATTATCTAAATCCACTTTCAACCTTCATGTTTAAGCTACTGAAACATTTCTCCGGCAAAAAAAGACTGGCGCTTTTATTGGTCGTTCTGCAAACACAGTTTACCAGCGCGCAGCAAAAACCGGTGCCGCTGGCAAATCCCAAAGCCATTGTTCAATCCGGTCAGGCCCGGTTTACCGTACTCACCCCGCGCCTTATCCGTATGGAATGGACCGCTCAACTGCCTTTCATTGATAATGCCACGTTTACGGTACTTAACCGCAACCTGCCGGTGCCGTATTTTGTATCGCAAACGAATAATGGAGAACTTGTTTTAAAAACGGCGGAAATTGAATTGCACTATAAAGTGGGTTCCGGGAAATTTACAGATCAAAACCTGACCATCACATCGCTTAACAAAAAGTACCCTTTTGCATGGGTGCCCGGCACAAAGCAAAAGGGTAACTTAAAAGGCACCTACCGCACCCTTGATAACTTCGATGGCGATTACCATATATGGGATAAAAAGAAAATGGAACTGGAGGATGGCTTGCTGGCTACCGACGGGTGGACGGTAATAGATGATTCGCAGCGCCTATTGTTTGATAACAGTGAATGGCCCTGGGTTGCCGAACGCCCCGCGAAAGATTACCAGGATCTGTATTTTATGGGTTACGGCAGGCAATACAAAAAGGCACTGCAAGATTTTGTACAGATATCGGGCAGGGTACCATTGCCGCCGCGTTACGCGTTTGGTTACTGGTGGTCGAGGTATTGGAGTTATTCTGACAATGAGGTACGCAACGTTGCCGAGAACTTTGAGCAGCATAACCTGCCTCTGGATGTATTTGTGATAGATATGGACTGGCATTATACCGACAGCCTGCGGGCAAAATACGATGTGTTCGACCAAACCAAACACTGGACAGGCTGGAGCTGGAACAAAAGACTGTTCCCTAACCCGGGTAAAACTCTAAGCTGGATGAAAAGCAAAGTACTGAAAGTAACACTTAACCTTCACCCGGCCTCGGGCGTAGCTCCTTTTGAGGAACCTTATAAGGCGATGGCGCAAACCTTAAATTTTGATACTACAACCAAAGCCAACATACCGTACGAGGGTTCAAACAAAAGGTTTATGCAGGCATTGTTCGGTGCCATTTTGCATCCCATGGAAAAAATGGGTGTAAGTTTTTGGTGGCTCGACTGGCAGCAATGGCCAAACGATAAAAGAATTAAAAACCTAAACAATACCTGGTGGCTCAACTACGTGTTTTTTACCGATATGGAGCGGAATGGCTCAACCCGTCCGCTATTGTATCACAGATGGGGCGGCCTGGGTAATCACCGTTACCAGCTTGGTTTCTCCGGCGATGCTGTAATTTCATGGAAATCACTTGCCTTTCAGCCATACTTTACCAGCGCCGCGTCTAACGTGTTGTATGGTTACTGGAGCCATGATATCGGCGGGCATCAGTTCGGCCCGGGGTCAGATCAAAAGCTTGATCCGGAGTTGTATGTGCGTTGGATGCAATACGGTGCCTTAAGCCCGATATTCCGCACCCACTCATCTAAAAACGCCAATTTGAATAAAGAAGCCTGGAACTTTAAAGGAGAATATTATGACGCGTTGAAAGACGCCATTCGGTTACGATATGAATTAGCGCCCTACATTTACACTATGGCCCGCAAAACATTCGATAGCGGGATTTCTCTGTGCCGCCCTTTGTATTACGATTACCCGGAAGCGGCCGAAGCCTATGAAAACAAATCGGAATATATGTTTGGCGATGACCTGCTGATAGCGCCGATTGTTGAGCCGATGAAAAATGGTGAGTCGGACATTAAGGTTTGGTTGCCCGAAGGTAACGATTGGTTTGAATGGCAAACCGGAACCCTGCTGAAAGGCGGGCAGTATGTAAACCGAACTTTCGCGTTAGATGAATACCCGATTTATGTAAAGGCGGGTGCTATAGTACCAGCTTATCCCGCGGTTAAAAATCTGGAAGATCAGCCTGCAAAAACATATATAGATGTGTTTCCGGGTGCTGATGGCAGTACCTCTGTTTACGAGGATGCCGGCAACTCAAAAAATTATGCTGCCGAATTTGCTTCTACAAAAGTAATTTCCAAACACCTGCCGGGGCGCACGCAAAGTGTAACCATTACGGCACGCAAGGGCGCTTACAAGGGGATGCCGCTTAGCAGAAGTTACACACTAAGGTTAGTGGGGGCCGAGATGCCGCAATCAATAACCGTTAATGGTAAAAAGCTTGATTACGCTGCCGAACAAAGTGCAGGCAAGTGGAACTATAACGGAAAGAGTTTGTCTGTAGAGATCTCGCTTCCGCAAGCCGCATGCGCAAAACCGCAGGAGGTAATTATCGCTTACAGCAAAACCGACATTGCCAACGTTAATACCGGTTTGGTTAAAAAGTTCCGCGAGTTGAGTAAGGCTGTAACAGGCTTAAAGTTTAAAGACGCGGATATAATTTTACCTGAAATGGCAGGCCGCTGCGAAGAAACTAATTTGAGGCTGCAATATTATCCGGGCCAGTTTTACCAAACATTGCAATATTTCAATACGAACTACAGCAACGTGCCGGATGCGGTTAATAAAGCAACAAGTAAGGCTAATGCCGATTGGTTTAAAGAGCAATTGAAAAGTACAGGCAAATAATAATAATATGATTGGTTAAAAATAGGTGATTAGTTTATGTACGAGCAAAGACCGGATTGAGCGATCATTCCGGCTTTGTTTTTTTATTTATACCAGACTATTCTTTGTACAAATTAAAGTTTTATAATTACGTGCAGGTTAACCTGATTATAAACTTAACGCTATCGTATTCATTGCCATTGATGATTGATAGGCATTCAAATAAGCTTAAAAATGAAAATTCTTTACACACTGTTATTATGGCTTCTTGCTGTTACAGTAGTTTACGGGCAGGAAGATAACGACGCGCTGATGAGCCAATTGAAGGGTATGCTTGTGCAAAGAAGGGTGTACGATGACCGCAAAGAAGCCGATATAGCCGGGTTGAAAAAAGCGTTGAAGCATTGTTCGCCCAACGAACTCGAAAAGCAATACCAGTTATGCAGTAGCTTGTTTGAAGAGTATCGAAGCTATCAGTACGATTCGGCCTACGTGTACACGCAAAAAATGATTGGGCTAAGCATAGCCATGCACGATTTGCCTAAGCAATACGACAGTAAGATAAAACTGGGTATTATCCTCATATCATCGGGCATGTTTAAAGAAACGTTGGATTGTATCAACCAGGTTAATCCGAAGGTGCTTGATAAGGGTTCAAAGTTGCGTTATTACCGTTTACAATGCGTGTATTATGCCGACCTTGCCTATTACAACAACGATAAATACTACACAAAGCAATATGTAGAACAAGCTAACAAGTATCTTGATACGGCCATCTCCCTAACAGAAAATAATTCATTCGAGCAGATCATGTACAAGGCCGAAATACCGGATACGGCCGGGCAAAAGATAAGTAATTATAAATATTACGAATATTTGCTTTATCAGCGTAAGCTAACTCCGCATCAAACAGCCATGATAGCAGCGGCACTGAGCGATCATTACCAGGGGGCAGAGCGGATGAAGTTATTATTAATAGCCGCCATTAACGATATAAAATCATCTACCAAAGAAACTATGGCTGTATATAAAATAGGCACCAACCTGTATAAAAGCGGTGATATAAAGAATGCCTACCTGTTTATGCAGGAGGCTTTAAGCAACGCGCAGTTTTACGGATCGCGCCTGCATAAAATTGAGATAGCCTCGGTATTACCCGACATTGCCGCCAATAAAATACTGATCTCTGAAAATGAAAAGAACAAGTTTATTATATACCTGCTATCAAGTTTAATTATTGTGGTGATCATCAGCCTGATATCGTTCATCGTTTTTATACAGCTTAAACGGCTGCGTGTTAAAGAACGCATTATTGAGGAAAAGAACAACCAGCTGGAGAAGATAAACAAGCGGCTATCAGAAGAAGCCCGCATTAAGGAAGAGTACATCGGCTATTTTTTCAATGTTTTTTCGGAGTATATTTTAAAGCTGGAAAAGCTGAAAAGGAATGCCGAGCGGAAGATGAAGAGTAAGAAGTACGAGGAGGTACTCGCGCTGTTAAGCCAAATAGATATTAAGCAGGAACGCGACCATTTATTCAGAACCTTCGACCGGGTATTCTTAAAACTCTTCCCTAATTTTATTACCTCTTTTAACGCGCTTTTAAAACCCGAAGACCAGATATGGCCAAAAGGCAACGAGGTACTAAGCGCCCACCTAAGAATATTCGCATTAGTAAGGCTTGGCATAAACGATAACGAAACAATAGCCAAAATATTAGAATATACGGTAAGCACCATTTATACTTATAAAGTAAGGGTAAAAGCAAAAGCTATTGTGCCGCATGATGAATTTACTAACCATATAATGGATATACAGGTAGTTGATACCGGTAAACTATAAATTGATAGATAATTCCTCTAAGCTTTGGCGGAAGGAAACTATGAAGAATTCATCACGTACTGCACGGAAGATATCAATTGAAGAACGTTGGTAAGAATACCTTCAATGGAAAGGCCGAACTTCTTGGGTACATAATCTCGGCTTATGACGGGATCACATTTACAACAGAAAATTCCATTAAAGAGAATGATATCGTAGTTGAGCTTGGTCGGTTAGTGATTGAAAAGAGCGGCGAATCAAAAAAGATTTATTATTGTGATGTTTGGCATTTTAAGGATGGAATGATCGATCAGGTAACCTCCTTTGTGATCTGAGTAAGCTCTAACCATTTATCGCCTATCATTTTGATAAAATGATAGGCGATAATAAAGTGTAACACCCGTAATTAAAAAAAGCTACATTAAGTATTGTATCATCAAATTTGCACTTTTAAAGTCATCAACGCTCTTCCATCCAATTCAGAAAGCTATGCGATTTTTCTTTGTTGATGAGCAGCTTTTCGGGGCTTTCTATCACCAGCTTTACATATAGTTTGCGCAAAAAGTAATGCTCTACTTCTTTAATGGCCTTAAAATTTACCAGATACTGCCTGTTAACCCTGAAGAACTGCTTAGCGGACACGGATGCTGCGACATTATCGAGCGATTGGCTAAGCGCGTACTCCTGCCTATCGAAACACATGAGTGAGGTAGCATCATTACGGATGTAGAAGAACGCGATATTGTCGGTTTGTACGGTAGTATATTTCTGATTCTTAAATACCAGAAAACTTGTTTTGCCACTGGGCGGGTTAAGCCGCGATAGCAAACTTTCCAGGTCGGGCGAGGTTTTCTGCTGAAAAAAGTTCTTTAGCTCGTCCACCTTTCGCAGGGCTTCTTTAATATCCTCTTTCGAGAAGGGTTTCAGCACATAATCAACCCCATTGCTCTTGAATGCCTCCAGCGAATATTCGTCAAAAGCGGTACAAAAAACCACCGGGCAAGTAATCTTTACCGATTTGAAGATCTCGAAAGATAAACCATCTGCCAGCTGAATATCCATAAAGATGAGGTCGGCCTGTACACCTCCCGAAAGCGCTTCAACCGAATCTTCCACACTCTGATACTGCCCGATGATTATCGCCCCGGGTTTAAGCTCTTTTATTATATTTTCGAGAGATTTGGCTGTTCTTAGTTCGTCTTCAATGATGATTATGTTCATAAATAAGCGGAAGTTTTACTGTAAAGGTTTTTTCGTTGCTAATGATCGTGATGTCTTTTTCTAGTAGATGCCCGTAGCGTAAGCCAATATTTTTGAGACCAACCCCTGTTGAACTAACTTCGCCTTTTTTTATTTGCAGTATATTCTCAACAACAATATGTTCATCTTCTTCATAAACACTGATGTGTAGCGGGCGTTGCAGCGAAACCACGTTGTGTTTAATACAATTTTCAATAAGCAACTGTAATGTAAACGGCGGCACCAACGTTTTTAGCGAAGCATCGCTAAGCTTACTTGTAAACGTAAAACCGCCGTCAAAACGTGCCTTTTGCAAAAATAGGTAAGCGTTTACAATTTCCATCTCTTCGTGTACATGTATCAGGTCGAGTTTGCGGCTTTCAAGTGTAAAGCGGTAAAAGTTTGAGAGTTTGAGGATGAAATCTACCGCTTCATTATCCTCGGTTTCAACCATGGCCTTTAATGTGTTAAGGCTATTGAATAAAAAATGCGGGTTCACCTGTTGTTTCAGCAATTCAAACTGCGCGGCCAGGTTATCGCTCTTGATGCGTTCCAGCTCCATACTTACATGCTGGTTCTCGTAATTTTGCTGCAGCAGGTTTAAAAACATGTAAAACACCAGGTTAATGAGTATACCCCGTACCTCTACCATCAGCATGGTGGGTCCAAAATTAATGTGCGAAAGAATCAACTGCTGTATCCAGGCCAAACCAAACATTACCACGAGGCCAAACAGTAACGAACTGAACAGTTTGGAGTAGGAGATACTTTGTTTGCGTTTTTTTTCGGGATTACGCTTTAGCATGTAGATGTTGAAATACCACATGAGTACGGCAAAAGAGGCGGTAAGCCCCGCGTTAACCGCGGCTTCGGCAGGGTTAAACTGGTGTGAAGCCAACTGCGGTACCGACGATATTAAACCCAGTATACCGGAGCTGATCCATATAGTGGTATGTGATATTTTGAACTGGGAGTTTTTCATTTTATGTAAGGGAACCATGCCTTAGCGGCTATAGGTTAGTGTACAAATTTATTTAATTAGCGCTACTAAACGTAAAGTGTTATGGAAATACCAGGGCCCGGCGCGATAATATACTGCCGATACGTTCATTCGTATCAAAAGCTTTCCCGGCACTATCAACCGGGGCATTACCACGTTCTAAAGTATAATCAATAGCCGCATTGCCGCCTTTGGATGCCGTACTGATGCTGATAGTTTCTACACATTTAACAGCCCCGTTGATATAACTGCCATACCAATAAGTATTGTTGGCCTGCTTAAAGGTAACCAGCTTGAATATTTCTCCTGCAACATGCTTATCTGAACCGGTAGCCGCGCTTTTAAAAGCCGGCGCGTTACCATACAGTACAGATATGGTTTGTTGCTTACGGTTGGCAAACGAGGTGATCACTTTAAGGCCCCGGGCATCAAACACTTCGCGGGAGTGCGCCTTATCGGGCATTGTATGGGTACAACTGCTGATAACAGTGCTTATGAGTAGGGTAAATGCTAAAATCTTCATGTTATAAATTTTGAGGTACTGATTATTTTAAATCTTTATTTTCGAGCGGAATACTGAATACATAGCCTGTTGCGTCGGCAATTTTATGGCAGTTGAAACAGGTAGTATTAAATAACGGGCTGTCGCCGTACGGTTTTAGTTCGGTACCGTTAAACTTGGCAAAGCCCCAGCCTTTGGTATCCGGAAAACGTTTATCGTCCTTGGTCATGATCTGTATATTATTGAACGAACTGGGATTAACATCGCCGTTATTTTCCTCAATAATGTTCCAAACTACCTTAACAATTGCGCTGCCGTTAGGGAATGGTTTGATCTGTCCGCTTTTAATGGCCTTTACAACAATATCATTCCCATAAATTACCCTCATGGTATGGTTATCAAACCGGTTGGTGGTGCTTATAACCTGCCAGTTTTTATATTCGGGTATAAATTTTACACCGTTGGGCGCAACGGGTACGTTTGCGGCAAATTTAGTTTTAGCTTTAAATGCATCGTACTCCTGCCGGGCTTTATTAATTTGAGCAGTATCATGATACTTTGCCGGGCTTACACTTACCACATACTTTTTAAGTACATCAACATCATGTGCCGAAAGTTGCGCTTCGGGGTGCAGGGTAGCATAACTGCTCAGCGGCATTTTGTTTGTGAGTACCATGTTCACTATTTCCCAAAGGCGCACCTGCTGGTCGGCAACACTCAGCGTATCCCAGGTAGAAAAATTAAATCGCGACCGGGCTACCTGCACATCCTTGTTTACCAGCCATGATACCGGCGCTACTTTATCGTACCATTTGAGCCGGGTTTCGTTCGAGTGGCAATCGTAACACGCTTTTCTGAATATTCTTGTTACTTCTTCAGGTGCTTTGATGGGGTGGGTGACAGCTGCATTTTGCACCGGCTGCTGTACAAACTGGATGGATATGGCAACAACTATTAAAGTTGCTGCTATTGGCCATGCTCTTTTTATTCTTTGGTTAGTGATCATCGTGGTTTTTTTAAGCCAAAGTAGCCTTCCGGATGCCTTCCGAACAGCTGTATTACCGTGAACCGGACATATCGTTTCCTGAGTTAGACAATAAACATTGCGAAAAACGCCAATTCAAATTATTTTATTTAAACAATTTTGTTGAACAAAAAAGATGAATATTTATCTTTGTATCGAAATGAGCGTTACCATTACTGCATTATCCTATCATCATCCCGATAAAGAACAGCTGTTTGACCAGCTTAATTTCACCGTAAATAAGGGCGACAAAGCAGCGCTGGTTGGAAATAATGGCGCAGGAAAGTCTACCTTGCTACAACTTGTTGCCGGAGTATTGCAGCCTTCGGCGGGTGAGATTGCCACTTCGTCGAAGCCGTGGTATGTGCCGCAACATTTGGGCAATTACAATCATCTTACCATTGCCGAAGCATTAGGTGTTGATAAAAAGTTAAAAGCCATACAGGCTATAACCAATGGCCATACCGATGTGCAATACTTTACCGACCTTGAAGATGATTGGGAAATTGAAGGCAAAGTTTATGCAGCCCTAAGTAAATGGCATTTGAGGCACCTTTTACCAACGCAACAATTGGCAGGCCTCAGCGGCGGCGAAAAAACAAAAGTATTTTTGGCGGGCATAGATATCTATTCTCCCGAAATAATTCTGTTAGACGAGCCATCCAACCATCTTGACACCACGGGCCGCCATCAGCTATACAACCTGATTGTTAATAGCAGGGCAACCATGCTTATTGTAAGCCATGACCGTGCCCTGCTCAACCTGCTTCCCCAAACTTACGAGTTAAGCCCGGCGGGTATTGAAGTTTACGGTGGCAATTTTGATTTTTATCTGCAACAAAAGGAGGGCAAGGTAAACGCCCTGCAAAACCAGCTCCACGAGCATTCTAAAACGCTGAAACAAACGCAGCAAAAAGCCCGCGATATCACCGAAAAACGACAAAGGATAGAAGCCCGTGGAAAAACCCGGGGGCAATCGGGCTCTTTACCACGCATTATTGCCGGCGGACTAAAAAGCAAGGCCGAAGGCAGCACCGCCAAAGTGCTGGATGCCCAGGATGAAAAACTGAGCGGGATAAGCGATAATATTAAAAATATACGCGGGCAGATACAACAATACCAGGTATTAAAGATCGATATTGGTTCATCGGCTTTGCACCAGGGTAAGGTTTTGGTTGATGCTGCCGGTATTACCTACGCTTTTACAGATCAGCTACTTTGGGAACCCCTTAGCTTTCAAATACGATCGGGCGAAAGGCTACACATTAAAGGTGACAACGGAGCCGGTAAATCCACACTGCTGAAATTAATAACCGGCGTTTTACCTCCGGGCAGCGGTTATATTAACCGCGCCGATTTTACTTACTTGTATCTCGATCAGGATTATACGATCATCAACCCAAATCGGAGCATTTTTGAGCAGGTACAGCATTACAATAGCCGTAACTTGCAGGAGCATGAACTTAAATCATTGCTCATATACTCGCAATTTGAGCGCCACCTATGGAACAAAAAATGCGGGGTATTAAGCGGAGGCGAAAAAATGAAGCTTTCGTTATGTTGCCTGGCAATAAGCAACCATACACCCGATATGCTGATACTTGATGAGCCCACCAACAACCTCGATGTGAAAAGTTTAGACGTACTTACTGCCGCTGTTAAGGATTTTAACGGAACCCTGCTGGTAATATCGCACGACGAATATTTTACCGGCAGCGTAGGAATTGATCAAACTATAGAAGTAAAAAGAAAACGATAATATATGCCAGCTAAAGATACCGGTACCGAACAGTTGATCAAATCAACCGCCAAACGAATTTTCTTCACCGAAGGAAAACTGCATGCCACCACACAGGACATTGCCAATGCCGCAGGTGTTAACCGAGCAGCGCTGCATTACTATTTCCGCACAAGGGACCAGCTTATTGCAGTGGTATTTAATGAATCGATGCAGGACTTGAGCGTGCGTTTAGGCGCGGTGATGGGTTCAAAAAAGCCGCTTAAAGAAAAGGTACAGGAGTTGATAGAAGTTTTTATGAGCGAAATGGCGGCATACCCTTACCAGGAAACTTTTTTGGTTACCGAGATCAATACAGCCGGACAAGAGTTGGTTAAGGGTATTGAGGATGGGCCGGTGACTGAGTTTTTAAAGGAAATTGGGGCAGAGATGCAAGCAGGAACCATTGAAGAGATGAACCCTAAACATTTTTTAATGAACCTCTTTTCCTTACTATCATATCCGCTTATTATGGCACCATTATACCGGCAGTTCTTCAGGATGGATAAACACGATTTTGATAAGCTGATTGCAGAACGAAAGCAATTGATTTACCGTATGCTATTTAAATAATAAAGCGGAAGCCGGCATTATCCGTACTTCCGCCCACATCAAACACAACTGCAATTAAACAGCAACATTGATGGTAACATTAATATTGCCGCTTGTAGCTTTTGAGTAAGGGCAGGTTTGATGAGCTGCCTCTACCACGGTTTTAGCCTGTTGAGGCGTTAAGCCGGGCAAGCTAACATTAAGGCGGGCTTGTAAATAAAAGCCTCCTTCGCCAGTACCTAAATCAACTTCGGTATCAACAGCCAAACCGGCAGGTAATGGTATTTGCAAGCTTGTCGCGTTGTGCTTCATGGCACCAATAAAACAAGCCGACCATCCGGCAGCGAACAATTGCTCGGGGTTAGTACCCGCGCCAGGTCCGCCGGGTGTTGAAAGGCTGATATTTAAGCAGCCATCGCTGCTGCTGGCATTGCCCTCGCGGCCGCCGGTAACGTGTACACTTCCGGTATATAATATTTTACTGATCTCTACTTTTGCAGCGTTTACGCTGTTAATTACATTTTGACTTTCCATTGCCTTAAATATTTATTGTTATTGATTTTTGTTTGTTGATCATTTAGCAAAACCCGCTGCCTCCAAAATGGCATCTGCAAAGGCCTGCGGCGCTTCCTGCGGTAAATTATGCCCAATACCGCCGGTAAGCGTATGGTGTGCATATTTACCCTTAAACCTGGCGGCATACATTGCGGCATCAGAGTGGGGTGCGCCGTTGGCATCGCCCTCAAGCGTTACCGCGGGTACGGTTATAGCCGGTGACGCGGCCAGTCTCTGTTCCAGTTCATCATACTGCGGTTCCCCTTTGGCAATACCAAGGCGCCAGCGGTAATTGTGTATCACTATGGCCACATGGTCGGGGTTGTTAAAGGCCACTGCCGATTGGTTAAATGTTTCATCACTAAATTTCCATTCGGGCGATGCGGTTTGCCATATCAGTTTGGCAAAATCGGTACGGTTGGCCTCATAGCCTGCCTGACCACGATCTGTTGCGAAATAAAACTGGTACCACCATGCCTGCTCGGCTTTAGGTGCAAGCGGCGCTATATTGCCTTGCTGGCTGCCGATGAGATAACCGCTTACCGACACCAATGCCTTAACTCGTTCGGGCCATAACGCGGCAACAATATCAGCCGTACGCGCTCCCCAATCAAAGCCACCAATAACGGCTTTATCAATTTTAAGCGCGTCCATCAGGGCTATCACATCTACCGCCAGCGCCGCTTGCTCGCCGTTGCGCACGGTTTGTGCCGATAGGAAACGGGTACTGCCATATCCCCGCAGGTAAGGTACAATAACCCGGTAACCCTTAGCGGCAAGTAGCGGTGCAACCTCCGCGTAGCTGTAAATATCATATGGCCAGCCATGCAGCAGTATTACTGGTTTGCCGTTCGCGGGGCCAACATCGGCATAGCCAATATCAAGCACACCGGCCTTTATCTGTTTAATTTGCCCTAATGCGGCAGCAGGTGCAGTTATTCCTTTATTATTTTGCAGGTTTGCAGCAGGTTGTGCTTCGAGCAGGTTTAAACTACTGACCAGCATTATAATGGCTATAATTAAGGCGGCCACTGTTAATAAAAAGCGACGACGGCCATGGTATGTGATCTGTTTCATGATGCAGTGTTTTTAGTGATGATGATTGGTATTATGCTTGAGTATAGGTAGCCTGATACAGCTTTCTGAACATGGTGTATGTAATAGAAATTGCCGTGAAAGCGATGATGGCATCGATAGTTGGGGCGAAACCTAATACCACCAGTTTTGAGAAGAAAGCGAATATGATATCGAAAAAGATACCTGCAAATACCCATTCTTTTAACCTGAGCAAACGGTTAGGTGTTAGTAACACTGCCACACCCAAAAGTTTGGCCACGCCCAGTATATAAATAAAGTGTGCAGGGTAACCCAGTTTTACGGTAATATCCCAAACTATCGGTTTTTTGGTAAGTTCGAAAAAGCCGCTTGCGCCAAACCATAAAGAAATAAATACGGCTCCGGCCCAGTAAATTGTTTTTGATGTTTTTAAATTCATGACGTTGTTTGTTTTGATTGTTGACACAAATTTGCGCCAAAACAAGCCCCGCCTTGAGTACATCTTAGCCGAAGTGGACACATAACACCTTCAGTCGGACATCTGCCTGCCCCGAATTAAAATTCACAAAAAAAGCCCCCCGTTTCCGGAAGGCTTCGGCCATGCTATTTCATCAGTTGGCTATTTTTCTTTCAGCTTTTGCCGATCGTCTTTATCCCATTTGATCATCTGTAATATGATATCGCCAAATAAGCGGCAGTAGTCGGTTGGCGAATACTCAACACCCACCGGGCTGGTTGGGGTTACGGTTCGCTTTAACAATTTATTAGCTTCCATTTTCTTTAGCTCGCGCAAGAGCATCCGTGTTGTTATGCCCGGTATGCTCCGTTCTATCTCGCGGAAACGCCTGTTACCATCACATCACATATCGAATTAATAATGGGCAGTTTTCATTTGCCGCCTATCACGTATATAGTGTCTTGCAGGGCCTGTATTTCTTCCTTCTCGTTACGGGGTTCTGATAGTACCTCTTTTAACAGCTGCTCATCCATGCGGGTGTACTCTGTTATACTGGTAAAATTATACCAAATATAACATGTGGAGTTTTTAAAAACCAGATCAGAAGAAAACATTGAAACAGAAATGGCCCTAAGTCGAAAGATGGTTATGGACAAAAAGAGAGAACTTGAAAAGAACAAGAAAAACTTACTTCCGCAGAAGAAAAATTTATGAGTGATCAGATTACCCGTGCAACCTACGATCGGTGGCATACGGTCTACAGCGCTAATATACTGGCTTTACGTAGTGCTATAGAACGGTTAAGCAGAAATTGTGGCAAGACTTTTACTATCCTGAAAAGACATATCGAGTTGCTTACAGGTATGAAATATGTTTATAATCAGGCAAATAAGTTACAGAAACGACAATTTATTGCTTTGGGGTTCGACTCGAACCTTTACTATGAAAATGGTATCTATCGAACCCCTTCCATGATGGAATTGTTCGTACATAACTCACTTAAAATGAAAGAAAAATGGTTGCTATATATGAAAAGAGTGGATGATTTTTCAATCATCCACTCAAAGCGGAGAGTTAGGGATTCGAACCCCAGGACCTGTTACAGTCAACAGTTTTCAAGACTGCCGCAATCGACCACTCTGCCAACTCTCCGGGGACAAAAGTACAAATCCGGGCGGAATTGGCAAATTTGATTTTTACTTCTTTGCTCAGGAAACGGCTTTTTACAATCACTTCGGCATTTAATTACAACAATATTAATGTGTTATAAAATATATTAATATTGAAAAATAATATAAAAACCTGCAAAAAGCCGTTTAAATAGGCATTTTCAGTACTGTATAATTAGATCTTGAAGGGGTAATTATTGAAAAAATATGCCTGTGATAGTCAATGTATAAGCGATTATCTACAAAAGTTATTTAAAAATATGTAATTATTGCATACCATAAACGTTAGAGAGAACACTATCTTTACCGCCGATATGGGACTGCCGCTTAGGATCACTTATAATAATAACGATATTAAATTTACCTTGTTAACCGAAAAACCATCTACAGGCGTAGGCGATCTCGAAATACTGATCGATGGCAATACGCACAGATTGCGCAGGCTTGGTAATGATTGGGCTGAGGCGGGGGAGACTACGCTATTAGATTCGGGGTTGGTAAAGGCGATTGGTAAAGCGATAGCTTTAAGATACCGACTATGATTTTCATCATATTTAATGTAAATTAGCAAGTATATAATTAAAAAAATGGCCAAGGTTTTTATAGGCGGCTTTCCGCTTGATGCTAACGAACTCCAAATTGTTCAACTGGTTAGCTTACATGGACAGGTTGATACCATTAAAATAGTACGCGATAAAAAGACGCGTATCTGCAAAGGCTATGCTTTCCTTGAAATGAAGGATAAGGCTGCCGCCGACGCGGTTATTGACGCGCTTGATGGTACCATGATGGGAGACAGGGTATTAAGCGTAGCTATTGCACCTGATGTTCCCCCTGCAAAACCTTCACGCCCGTCAAATAACGGCTCATTCCGGAAGCCCTTTAATAAATCTGCTACTCCGTACGGTAATAGTTCTTCAAGTGGTGACCGTCCGAGGCGCCCGCGTAAATAAGTATTATTTTTTATACTATTAATATCAGTTTGTTATACCCTTAAATATTAACCGGCGGTTTTAAAGCATACCAGTTTTCCAGCTTGTTTATCAATTCATCTATTCGTACCGGTTTACTTATATAATCGTTCATCCCGGCTTCAATACACTCTTCGCGATGGCCGGTTAATGTGTTTGCCGTTAAAGCGATAATTATAGGTTGTTTAATATGATCATACAACCTGATATGCTGTGTGGCTTCTAAACCATCCATTACCGGCATTTGCATATCCATCAACACGAGGTCGTAATCGTTTTCAATTACTTCTTTTATGGCCTGTGCACCGTCTTCTACCACAGCTGCTTCATATCCCATCTTCATCAGCATGTGCATAATCACCTTTTGATTGATCTTGTTATCTTCAGCAATCAAAATCTTCATCGGGCATTTAATACCCAAATCGGCAGGTATTTTAGGCTGGGTGGTACGTGTAGTATTAGACGTCTGTGGCTCAACTTGTAAGCTGCTTAATATATACTTGCTTAAAGCGTGCTGCTTGATAGGCTTGGTGAGTATATGGCTGAATAATTTAGAGTTTTCGCCCCGGCGTTCGTCGCCAATTGAACTGAGCAAAATGATAGGAATATGCGGCAACTTATTTTTGATGAGGCGTGCAAGTTCCATACCATCCATATTAGGCATTTGCGCATCGGTAATAATAAGGTCGAACCGCGCATCCGCATCCAGTAAATATAAAGCTTCCTGGCCCGATGATACGGTTATCGGCTCCAGTTTCCAGTTGCGTAACTGAATGTTTAGTATATTACGGTTGGTAAGATTATCATCCACTACTAATACCCGCTTACCTTCGTGCTCGCTCATATCATACTGCACGTAGGGCTGCAATTCTTTTGTGCCTGCACTTGTAATAATGGTGAAAGAAAATACCGAACCTGCGCCTGCCGTACTGCTCACACTTATCTGCCCATCCATTAGGTTAACCAGTTTTTCTGATATAACCAATCCTAAACCCGTACCGCCGTATTTACGGGTGGTTGATGAGTCAACCTGGCTGAATGCCTTAAATAAGCGTTCACGCTTCTCTTCAGGAATACCAATACCTGTATCACGTACTTCAAACTGAATCTTGAGTGCATCGTTATCAGTGGCATCCAACGTTTTTACCTGCACAATAACTTCACCCTGAAAAGTGAATTTTATCGCATTGCCCACCAGGTTGGTAAGCACCTGTTGCAGGCGTACTTTATCACCGATGATCTGCTGTGGCACATCCTCGTCAATAACATAGGCTATCTCAATGCCGCTGTTTGCCACCTTAGTGCTGAATATATCCAATACCTCTTCAATGCAACTGCGCAGGTGCAAATCTTCCTGCTCCAACTCCATACTACCGGCTTCAATCTTCGAAAAATCAAGGATGTTATTGATCACGGTAAGCAGGCT
This sequence comes from Mucilaginibacter sp. GW821-FHT07G05, assembly GCF_059418565.1. Taxonomy (NCBI): domain Bacteria; kingdom Pseudomonadati; phylum Bacteroidota; class Sphingobacteriia; order Sphingobacteriales; family Sphingobacteriaceae; genus Mucilaginibacter; species Mucilaginibacter sp. GW821-FHT07G05. The sequence continues at coordinate 588,108 of NZ_JBWKQC010000001.1, forward strand.
TTCACCACAATTGGTAATGGTTTCGGTATACATACGCTGCTGATCAGTAAGCGCTGTTTCGGCCAGAAGGGTAGACATGCCGATAACCCCGTTCATCGGCGTACGGATCTCATGGCTCATAGTAGCTAAAAACACGCTTTTGGCTTGATTGGCCTCTTCAGCTTCCCTGCGCGAATGATCGAGCTGCTGGTTAGATAGCATTAACTCGCGATTGAGTTTTTCCAGTTTCTCCTGGTTTTCTTTTCTTTCTTCGGCAAGAGCTACTTCTTGTTGCAGCTCCGTCATTTGGATAGTTTGTATTATCTGCCGTTCGCTTGCACGATTAAACTGGTAAGCCCATAAGCCGCAAACAAAAAATATAACCGTAGTTAATAATATGTGTATTATAAAGGTTTGAAAATCGAAATAATTGAGCTGGGTAAAGTAGATATCCTTAACACCTGAATTTTGCAGGTAGCTGAATAAAGCATGATGCAGGCCTACCACCAAAAGTATAGGCAATTGAAGTTTCCAGTTTTGATAAGTAATAAGGATGGCGCTACCTATAAATGCAAAAAAGTGCATTTCAAACATGCCATGCATCTGGTAAATAAATTGGGCCATAAAAACACCCATAACAGCACTCAATACATACTGATACAGAGTTGATTTCGGCAGCAAAAACTTTACGCCATAATAAGCTATTAAACACAATGTACTTATGCTGATGGCAATTGTCCAGGTATCGTAAAAGCCGGCAATTACAAGGCCTAATATAAAATAGCCCGCCAAAAAGTAATCCATCAGTGTGTCTGATCGTTTTTTTACTTCGGCTTTTAATAAATTACCGTACACACTATGCTCGGCAGTAGGGGTATGCTCTAACATATTTTTTTATTGACGACAATTTGGCAAACTACAGCCGTAAGCCGTAACCGCCAAAGGGTTGAATTTTACAGGTTGGGCATTATTTAATAAAGCGCTTAATGCCATACGCGCGTATTCTGTTTTGGTATCACTACAATAACGGCTGCTGTTGTAATTTCCCCGGTAATAAAGGTTATGCTTATTATCTAATATTGCTGCCTGGGGGGTTGAGTATACACCGCAAGCTACGGCTAATGCGGGATCTACAAAAACGGGAACATCCAGATCGAACTTCTTTTTTACTTCGGCAGGGGTGTAGTATTTATCAGTCATTAAAATCACGGCAAAGTTGGTTTGGTTACCATATTGCTTTACCAGTGTTTTAAAATGTTTGATATTGAATTTTGAGCAGGGGCAGTCGGGATTGAAAAAGTGCAGGAATAGCGGCTTATTATTATCAAAGCTAAGCGCGTTATTTACATTGATATGCTTACCAGTATTTACGTGAAGATAATTTGCAGGGATAGGAGTGGGCAAATTATACACATAATCGTTATACCAAAATATACCCGCTATGGCCCCCGATATTACTAAAAGTAATGAAACGGCTAATATTTTCCTTACACGGGTACTAATTGTCAACACTTAAATTATGAATAGGGGGTAATATGGGTGTATTACGTACAATCATATATATAAGTTTACAAACAAAGTATTATTTTGACTTATTACAACCTTTCTGTTTAAGATTATCTTGTCACTAAAATCATTTACAAATCAAGCTATGTATGTATAACTAATGGTTAATCACAACAATACAAAGAATTTGAAAACTTGACTTATATTTATTTGGTTGCAACAATGAATAAGCGTGGAAATGGCAATAATACGGCTCCGCTTTTTAACTGCGGATAGGCTTTGGCGATAGCGGTTTCGTAATCTGCTAAAAATACCTCTTGCTCTGCTTTATCGAAAGCATCAAGATAAGGCCTTAAGCCTGTCCCTTTAAACCACTCAACTATGGAGTGCGCTCCGCCTTCAAGCAAATGAAAGTAGGTGGTTCGCCATATATCAATATTTGATACCTGGTTATGTAATAGTTCATAATACCATTGGGGCGATTGCCTTGCTATACGGTTAGTGGCGTCAGTCAACTTCTCAACCCACGGACCAGCTGCAGCAACTTCGCGCATCAGGCGATGTGCGGGTTCATCAAAATTATCGGGCATTTGCACCGCCAGGCTACCGCTGGGTGCAAGTTTATTTAACAAGGATGGGAAAAGCAAATCATGATCGGGTACCCATTGCAAAGAAGCGTTCGCTAAAATAACATCAAAATGCTCGTTTGTTTCCCAATGGTTTATATCTGCTATTTCGAAATTTACGTCAGGCAAACGTTTACGGGCAGCGGCTATCATATCCGCCGAACTATCCATACCGATAACATTGGCATCCGGGTATTTCGATTTTAAGAGTGCAGTAGAATTTCCGGGGCCGCAACCAATATCCGCTGCTGTTTTAACTGTTGTATTTGGGATACGATTAAGCAGGTCGTAAATGGGGCGATTGCGTTCGGCCTCGAATTTGGTGTATTGCGTGGCCGACCATGTATCGGTAGCTGATCCGGTTTTCATTTTGGAAAATCTTAAAACGCCTCGTTCAACCCAAGGAATAACCCTTTTGAGCCATACTTACCAAAGGCGTAATCGATACAAAGGTTGGTACGTGTGGCTTTGTTAAACAATACACGCAAACCCGCGCCGCCGCCCGGCTGCCATTGGTTAAATATCTTTGTGCCCAAATCATCGTTAGCAGTTTGGATGTTAAAGAAAGTAACCCCGCTAATAAACTTATTTTTCATGATCGGGAAACGGTATTCCATCTCCGAATAAAAATATTGGGTGCCCTTAAAATAAGTTACCGTATAACCGCGACCGCTCCTGAAAGCCGGATCGCGACCGGTTCCCGGTAATTCCAGATAGGGTAGTGCGCCGCTTAACAAGTACGATCCCCAGTTCCAAAAGGCGATAACGTGTTCGGGGTTACGTTCCGATAAACTCCAGTATTTTCTAAAGTCGGTAGTTAGTTGTACCGCGTTCTTTGAGCTACCTATCCACGTTTGGTTAACGCGGATACCGGCATCGGCATAAATACCCTTGTAAGCACGGTTTTGGTTATCGCGTGTAGTGTATTGTGCGTTAAACAAGAAACCGTTCGACATATAATTATCCCTATCGAATCCGTTACGGTCGCTGTAAATATTGTATGGCGTTAATTGCCCCGCGGGTGTTTTACGATCTTCAATTTTCTGCCTTATATCAAATGATACACCGGCTCCCAGGAACACACTTTTATGCACCTGCTTATAAACCTTTTCGCGCAGGTTATAATACATGGAGTGTAATACATAGGGCTTTCTCGATGGATTACTTAACACCTGGTCTTCCTCGCTTCCGGTAGAGCCACGGCCAATACCGATACCAAAATCGGGTGTAAGCGTTTTAGCGGCTACCAAACTTCCCTGAAAGTTCCAGCGGTTACCCGGCGTATATACGTTATGGCTCAGGTAAAAATAGATAATACCTTTAGTGGTAATAGAAGCCGAGGTTGCCGCTACCGACATCAGCGTATTAGGCTCATTACCCAGTACGCGACCCGCTACTGCTTTAATACCTATCTGAAAACCGATACTTGGATTGGATGCCACATTTGGCATCACCGTAATACCTGATTTCTTTTTGAGCGTATCCGCCTCTTTACCCGGATGAAAAATATCACGGATAGCATCGGCAATATCATATTGCTTATTGATGTTGTCTGCCGGTTTTGCTATTTTTTTAGCATTGGCATCCAGCGAGTCGGCCTTTACTGAATCAACGGGTGATATCTGCGCGTAAGCGCTGCTGTATATCACCGTAAAAACAGTGATGATTGTGATCTTTAGCAGCAAGGCAAAACTTTTGCCGCCTTTAAAATAACCGGTATGTAAACGATAATGGCTCAAACCTGAAATATTTAATGTGTAAAGTAGCAACCTTAGCTACAAGTGTTTAAACTTCAAAAGCTCTGAAATGTTTTTGAACTATACGTGTTGCTCTTGCTGACATGAGTTTTGATGAACTATAATCGTTATTTGTTATGGTTTGATGTATTGCAAAATATTGTATTTTAGGGCATGCACCACATCCTCATCCAATACACCTGCCTGCTTATAATTATCCTGTTTTTGGTAATGCTGGCGCAAAAAATGAAGATCGCTTATCCTATTGTACTGGTGCTCGCGGGCTTGCCTTTAGGTTTTGTACCTTTTTTAAAAGGAATTGATATTAAACCGGAACTCATCTTTGTAATATTTCTGCCGCCGCTGCTGTACGAATCGGCATGGAATACCTCGTGGAAAGAGTTTTGGAAATGGCGGCGGGTAATATCCAGCTTCGCATTCCCGGTGGTTATTATTACCTCATGCGTGGTAGCTTTTGTATCCTGGGCGGTTATACCGGGCTTTACTTTGGCTACAGGTTTTCTTCTAGGTGGCATCGTGTCTCCGCCGGATGCGGTATCGGCCAGTGCTATACTCAAAAATGTGAAAGTGCCTAAACGCTTTGTAGCTATAGTAGAAGGGGAGAGCCTGTTAAATGATGCTTCGAGCTTGGTAGTATTTCGCTTTGCCTTGGCGGCTATTTTAACCGGTCATTTTGTTTTTGGCGAGGCTGCCTTGAGTTTTGTATTGGTGATAGTGATGGGCATTGCCTGCGGACTGGCAGTGGCCTTGATATTTTATGCCATACAACGCTGGCTGCCAACGTCGGCAAATATGGATGTAATATTGGGTTTAATTACACCTTATGCCATGTACATGGTGGCAGAAGAATTTCATTTTTCGGGCGTATTAGCGGTAGTTTCGGGTGGATTATTCCTATCTGCAAGGCGGCAAACGTATTTAAGTCACCGAAGCCGATTGCAGGGTATTAACGTGTGGGAAGCTGTGGCTTTTGTACTCAATGGATTTGTGTTTATACTGATAGGGTTGGAGTTTCCGGTGCTGATTAAAAACCTTGGTCCCGATGGTTTGCCTATCGCCATAAAATACAGTTTAATTATTACCGGTGTACTCATCTTTACACGCTTTGCCAGTACCTATGGCGCTATTGTGGTTACCATAATTATGGCGAATTTTATTACCGTTGCCGATCGCAATCCGGGCTGGCGCGCGCCTATTTTATTGGGGTGGACAGGTATGCGTGGCGTGGTTTCGTTAGCTGCCGCGTTGAGTATCCCGGTGGTTATTAAAACCGGCGAAGCCTTCCCTAACCGGGATATGATATTGTTTATCACCTTTGCCGTGATACTCATTACACTGGTTTTACAGGGCTTAACACTGCCGGCTTTGGTGAAATGGGTAAACATGCCCGATCCTGATTATACCGTTTCCTTTGGGCAGCAGCAACAAATGGTACGCAAAAAGTTATCGCATGTGGCACTGCAATTATTACAAAATGAATATGCCGATCAATTGGAACATAACGACTTGTTAGTCTCCCTGAAGATAAGACTGGAGGCCGACCGCGAGATACTCAAAGACTGGGAAAACGACAGCAACCAGGAACGGGTTGACAGCTTTTATAAAGATTATCGTTTAGTAATGGCAAGGGTAATGAGCGAACAACGCAAGCTTTTACTCACCCTCAACAAAAAAGAAAACATTAACGACGAAATAATCCATCAGCAGCTCGATCTGCTCGATTTGGAAGAGGAGAAACTTCGCCAGCATTTCAGTCATTTTGAAGATTAATTGTTTATTGCTCTATATCTGCTATATTTGAACCATAGCATATTTACATGAAGCTGTACCCAAACAAAAACATCGTTAATACCACCGCGCTACCTCCGCCAGTAGTAGTTTATAGCTCAATTTAGGGTTATAAATAAACTGGCATATACGGCTGCATTGGCTCCAAACCAGTGTGGTGATTGTTTATTTATATCCCTCTCCATTCAACAATTATTTATTTACATCCATTTGTGCACCTGCATAAGCATGTTGTGCAATTTCTAATTGCTATAAAATGAAAAAGGCATATATTAAACTTCATATCGCGTTATTGCTCGCCGGGTTTACCGGTATATTCGGAAGATTGATCACTTTAAACGAAGGACTATTAAGCTGGTACCGCCTGCTTATTTCGGCCATCGGCATGTTTTTGTTTCTAATTGTTACAGGGCGAATGTCTGCAGTCAACAATAAAGGTAAACTGCATATTGCCGTAGCCGGGGCACTGCTGGGCTTCCATTGGTTATTCTTTTATGGCAGTATTAAATATGCCAATATATCAGTTGGGGTAGTGTGTTTTGCGCTTACCAGCTTCTTTAACGCGGTAATGGCGCCGCTCATTAATAAAAAGAAGTTTTCGGTGGCCGAACTTTTATTAAGCAGCCTCACTCTTTTAGGTATCAGCCTCATTTTTGGGTTAGATGCAGGTTATCGCACCGGTATTATTCTCGGAATCATATCTTCAACATTTGGCGCCTTATATACCATATATAATGAGCGGCTTGTACAAAAGTTCACCAGTGAAATGATCATTCTGTACCAAATGTTTGGCGGACTGGCGGCACTTACACTGGTAATGCCCTTGTTTTTAACGATCTCACCTGCAAAATCGTTGTTACCCTCAATTACCGATTTTGGCTGGTTGCTGGTGCTCTCCCTGCTATGCACACTGTTATTGTATTTTCTAATTACAGGAGCTTTAAGGCATATATCATCCTTTACGGTGAGTTTAACTTTTAATCTCGAACCCTTGTATACCATATTGCTGGCCATACTGATCTATAAAGAGAACAAAGTTTTATCAATAGGTTTTTATGCAGGGCTAATGCTGATCGTAATTTCGGTGATATTGCAAATGTACCGAGTAGCATTCCGGCCCAAAGCGGTACCGACCACGGCTAATTAAACCGAATAAACCCAAAAGAGCCGGACAAACTGCCCGGCTCTTTTGGATTTTAATATTATGATATTAAAGCCTTGAATGGGTTAAACCCTTTACTTTATAAGCCGTTAGTAGCAATAATGATAGTGAAATAAAAGCTGAAATATATTGCCTTTCAAACAGATATGAAAAAAGCAATACTGCAAAAAACAATAACAGGCTGATCTGAAAAATAGAGCCTAAGTAATTCTTTTCACATTTTTTAAGGGCGGCTTCGGGTTGATTGTAACGCATGCTGATGATGGTGCCTTTGAGCATAACCAGCGCGGCAAGCAGTGTATATGAGAATATCTTTGGGAAGAAATGCCAGATGAGTAAATTATACAGAATTATATATATACCAATAAAAATATAGATCATTAACGCCACTGCCAGTATACTTTTCACTTTTTCCATGTCACTTTTATTGTTTGACAACTATTAGGGGATTTACCCCCACAACATAGTCATTCTTTTATCTTTTGCATAATAAAAACGTTGATATATATTACACCGCAACAGTGATGCCGTAAAAATATATCACCACGAAAATAGTTGCTTTGAACAACAAAAAGTGATACTTTAAATATGTGTATTTAAAAATTCCGCGGAAAGCTATCGGGGATAAAATATAAAAACTCCCTTTGCTACACCCTTTTAAGGTTTCGCAAAGTGGAGTTTTTCTATTAACTACCCCAGTTATTTATCGGCTTAGGCTTGATTTAAAATGTTTAATACTTAGTGTTTTTTGCTGATTACCAAAAGCAAATGCAGCCAGCTCATCATCTTCTTTGAATATGCGTGTGCCGCTCACGTTAATAAGTATATTAGTAGGGTCGGCATCCTTTTCGGTAATACGCAGGCAATCAGTCCAATTGGTTATGCCATCGGCGGTTTTGGTACCCGATATAATAGTTAACGATTTATAGTTTATTCCCCTTGCTATACCTTTGGTTACAAAAAACGCGCTGAACTTGTTGCCGCTGCCCGATATAAAAGAACCTACACCATTAGCCACATCTGTTCTTCCATCTATCTCATAATCAATATCAATGGTAAGATCCTCATTTTTTTGGTTATAGAATTTGTAAGTATAATTACCACGCCATTTGCCTATTTTAACAAAATTTGAGTTATCGAAAAAACAGTTACTATCATTTGTATAATATGAACCTTCAAGATTTGGCGGGGTTGTACCTTCGTTAATTACCATACCAAAGCTGCGCAAACTATCAATGGTATGCTTTGGTATAATGTTCAGAATTTCTTTTGTAAACTCTTCTGCCGGTTCATCGGGTTTAGGATCGGTTTTTTTGTCTTTTTTACATCCTGCCAACAGCATCGGGATAAGGCAAACAGCTATGGCTGTTTTAGTAAGTAAGTTTAAAATTCTCATGATGTTTTATTTAATAGCGTAATTGTTTATAGCTCAAATTTGAGCTTTTAAACAGCGCAGGTAAATAACCCATTGGGTGATTTTGTTGCCTTATTGTTAGGTGATTTAGCGTTTTCAGTTGTATAATACCTTACAACAAAGCATTCCACAATTAAATGCTAAAATTGAGTGACAAGTAAATAAGATAGTAGTTGTGTTAGATCAATCCCTGCTGGCGGGCTTTCAGTATAGCCTCGGAACGGCATACTACGTGTAGTTTTTTGTAGATGTGCTTAACATGTGTGCGCACGGTTTCGTAACTGATAAAGGCCTTATCGGCAATACCGCGATAGTTATAGCCTTCAATCATAAAGGAGAGGATCTCTTTTTCACGGTCGCTCAGGTCATAGTCGGCGGTTGTGGGTTCTACCAATATTACGTTTTGCCTTACAAAAAACTGAAATACCTTTTGCGCTATAGCTGCCGACATAGGGCCGCCGCCACTGTAAACCTCCTGTAAGGAACGTATAATTTTTTCAGGCGAATCGGTTTTTAGTATATAGCCTGATGCCCCGGCGCATAGCGCGTTGAATATCTTCTCGTTATCGTTAAAAACTGTTTGGATCAGTACCTTAATATGCGGAAAGCGTTCTTTGATGATTTTGGTAGCTTCGATACCCGTTCGGCCGGGCATTTCAATGTCCATCAGTACCACGTCGGGCCGGTTAAACTCAATATCGGCTTCAACCTGGTTCACGTTACTAAATGTGCCGGTGCAAATTAAATCGGTAGTAGCGTTTATAATAGTTTGTAAAGCCTCTCGAATAAGCTTGTTGTCTTCAAATATGGCAACCTTTATTTTCATTGTATGTGACACCTCCAAATATTATTTATTTGCCTACCGAACACAATACCCCATCAGGTGATTTTGCATTGCAGCCTTACCTTGGTACCATTACCAATTTCACTGTTTATCTTCAGATCCGCCTTTATTTCGTTTGCCCTGGCAGTCATATTATTTAAGCCATTTCCCTTGTTTACTAAAGCAGGTGCAAAGCCTTTACCATTGTCTTCAATAAATACACTTAAATTCCTGTTTACAACTGATATATCAATTCTAAGTAAAGTACATTCACTGTATTTAACAGCGTTGTTTATGGCTTCTTTGCAAATAAGATAAATGTTCTTGCGCTTTTCCATCGGCAACTTCAGCGTAGCTAAGGGGTTATTAGCTGTAAAGTCAAGCTTTATGCCTTTTACAGAAGTAAGCTGTGCTGCAAACTCTCTCAACCGTTCGGCTATGGTGTAGGCATTATCCTGCACCGGGTTTACGGCCCAAACAATATCGTTCAGTTTGGCCACCATTTCACCGGCATTATCTTTAATAATATCCAGCGAGTTATTAACCGATTCATGTTCCTGATTTTTGATCTGCTCCTTGGTAATATAACTATACATGGATATACCACTCAGGGTAGCGCCCACTTCATCGTGCAGATCCTGGCTTATTTTGCTGCGCATGTTGGCCAGTTTAAGGCGCTGTTTGGTATAATACCGATACGCTATGAAAGCGATAGCCAGCAGCAGGAACATCAGCAATAAAATGTATAACCGGGTATTGGCAAGGTTCTTTTTATTATCAGCTTCGGCAAGTTCCAGGTTGAAGATGGTTTTCTCATTCCGCAAACTTGTGAGCAATATGGTTTGTATCTGCGTGTTATTGCGGTCGTATACTGCCGTTTGTATGGCCGTTTTAAGTTCGAGGGTTTTTAATAGTAAAGCCTGCTCATTGTATCTGCGGTATATCTTGATAGCTATCTCCAAAAACATGGACGAATAAAAATCATTCAATTGCGGATATTCCTTCATCAGCGCGAAACCCGTGGCAAGATGTTTTAACGCGGCTGCTTTGTTTCCTGTACGTTCTGCACATTCGGCTAAACCACTGTAGCTGTTCAGTTCTACATCAAAATCATCGCTTTTAATGGATAACAGGCGGGTAAGCTCAAAATATTTAAGCGCGCTATCGGTTTTTTGCTTCAGCAGATAAGCACTGGCCAAATTAAGGTTTGATGTAGCAGTTCCTCTTTCCGATTTTATTTCTTCAGCTTTTCTTAAGGATAGTCGCGCATAGAAAATGGCACTATCAGGCATTTTTAGCTTTTCATAAGCTTCGGCCAGGTTGCCAAAAATATGGTGCGGTTTGGATAGCTCGATATAAGGCCGACTGTATGGCGGCTGACTGGTATAACGTAATCCCTTTTTGTAATATTTAACCGCTTCGGGCAAACGATTATTATTCATATAGAACAACCCGATGAAATTACAGGCATCTGATATCAGCAGACTATCCTTTAATACACCGGCTATATTTTCGGCTTTAAATGCTTCCTGTAAACCTAACTCGTGCAGGTTGTTATAATAATAGACTTCTGCTTGTCGCGAGGTGAGAAAATAAGAGAACAGTGAGGGCTTGCGGTAGCTTACCTTGGCATATATTTTATTTAACCATAGCTGTGCCGAATCGTAATGATCGGTGTTCATATATTCATCGGCACGGTTAAAAGCATTTAAAATGAAGATACTGTCCGCATTACCGGTCCTTTTAGCCGGGGTGCCCGTTTGCCAGCCCGATGCAATAAGCGGGATTAATAAAACAATAAAAAGCAGCCGTTGCATCATATACGCTAAAGATATATAATACAATTGATGATGTTAAATTTTGAACATCACAGCATTACATCCATTCCAATAAAGTTGTATTAAATCCTAAAGCGGCAGCTTTTTCCAGAAAACGTTCTTTAATCTCATCAGGAATAGTAGTTTCCCTGGATAGTATCCACAAATGATCCATACTGTTACCCGCTACCAATGCGTATTGATAACCGGCATCTACATCGATTATGTTATAATTGAGATAAATGGGTAAATGATAAGCTACTTTAAGGCGCCCTTTATTGTGAGCCCCGGCTAACTTCATTTTGCCTGTGGCTTCAACAGGTTTATTCTTTTCAAAGTTGTAGGCACGGGTAACTACATTTATGGTACCGTCGGTGTTTAATGTATAGTTTTCGGTAACGTCTTTTAAGTTTCTTTCAATACGATTGGGCAGGCGGGCTATTTCGTGCCATAAGCCAAGGTATTTGTTTTTATCAAAGGGTTGTACTATGGCTTTACCGGGGATTTTATTTTTCGGCCAAAGTGCATAAATAAGTCCTGCGGTGCTTGCCCCGGCTGCAAGCGCTATGAGCCATTTATCTTTCTTCATAAATTTAATAAGGTGCCGTGGTTTTGTTTGTTATAAAGATAACAGAATTAGCCTTTTGAGTTATACGCTACGTGCTTGAAATTATTGCAGACGAGAGAAATATTAGCAGAAGATTTAAAAATAGAAAGCCCCTTGCACTCGCTGCCGGGGCCTTCCAACCTAAACCTTATCACATAAGCAGGCAGGATGCCTGCGTTGATACAAATGTAATAACAGAAAGCATATACCGTATATATTTTAATAAATTCTAATGCTATTTTAATACGATAATGACAGGCCGAAAACAAAAGCCTCAAAATGTGATTTATGCGAGGGTTTATCTAAACATTTGAAGCTATATTCAGCCAATTGTATTACGGCATAAACAAATCAATTACCGATTTCAAGAGTTAATGATTAGCTGGCATCTATTAAAAACAAATATTAAATGGAAATTATAACCCACGAAATAAACAATACCAAAATAGCCGAAGTAACCTCAGTCGATATGCTCATTAAAACAACCGACGATGGTTTAGACTTACTCGGCAACTTATACTACCAGGGCTTCGATAAGATCATTGTTCATGAAAGAAATATCACTCCCGATTTTTTCGACCTGAAAACAGGCATTGCAGGCGAGATACTACAAAAGTTTTCGAACTACCGCGTTCGTTTATCCATAGTAGGCGATTTTGCCAAATACCCGGGCAAAAGCATAAGGGACTTTATTTTTGAGAGCAACAAAGGCACCCATATCAACTTTGTGCCTTCGGTTGCTGAAGCATTAAGTAAATTTTCAAAATAGAATGCTGCGTTAATATTGATCAAGGTAACACAACCCGGTATAAACGAAGATGATCTCCTTCAGTTGTCGTGATGTTTTCCTGGTATATAAAGCCGCATTTTTCCAATAGAGTCTGTGAACGGATGTTAGCATCGGTAGTAGTAGCGAAAATACTATCGAGCCCAAATTCTTTCCGCAACGTGCCAAGCACGGCTGTACAACTTTCATAAGCCAAACCCTTGCCTGCAAACTCGGGCAAAAAAGCAAAACCTATATCGGGCAGCTCAAGGTAATCGCGTTTGAAAAGACCGCACATGCCAATGGGTTTGTTCTCCTCTTTTAGCATTACCAGCCATGGCCCGTAACCATATTTTTCGTAATAATTGGCAAGTACGTTATTAATGTAATTTACAGCATCCTGCAAGGCATTAATGTTACGCTCGCCGATGAACTGTTTCCAGGTAGGGGTATTTAGCAATTCAAAAATAAAAGCGGCATCATCAACCGTGAAGCGGCGCAGTATCAGGTTGGGCGTTTCAAGCATTAGGCTAAACTAATAAACGGGGCATCAAAAAAACTCGCCGAAATGCCACAATATCCCCGATGGATCGTGTAAGAAACATTCCTTTCCCCACTGCTCGGTACGGATAGGGGATAACTTTACACCGGTGTATTTATCGGTTAGTTTTAATGCGGAAAGTTCAGCGAAATAACTGTCAACGCTATCTACCTCTAAAAATATCATGGTATTATCCACCCAATCCTGCACGTAAGCGTTTTGCAGGTAAAAAGCGATTTGCTCAGTTTTGAAAACAGATAATTGCGGCGACAAAACGACTTCCTGAAACCCGAGGTCGCGGTAAAAGCTCCGGGATAATTCAAAATCCTTTGCACCGATAAATGGTCTGATCGATTTAGTTTTATGTTCCATGGTGTTACTAATATAGGGCAAATTGTTCAAGTAGAGTCCATTTACCGCCATCCTTTTGTTCTATCAGGCTAATGGTATCAAAGTTAAGCTGCACAGGCAATTTATATTGAATTATCTGTGCAAAAATTTCATCAGTACAGCTCGAATTTCGGGGATGCATCAGCGTAATATGCGGGTGTTGCTGATAGGGATCGGCATCTATACCTTTTAAAACAGCTTTTCTTAAGCTATAAAATTCATCATTACGTTCTGTCGCGGGTATCAATACACCTTTACCATCGGCAAATCGTACAGGCGACTCAAACTTAATAATCAATGGCTTATGAATATTAACAGACCTGATATTCTGAATCACTTTGTCAAGCAAGCCTATCTCGTTTTCCCTGCACAGCGTAACATGAGCGGCAATAAGGTCATACTGTGCCGGGTTAAACTTTACCCTGACCGCCTCAATCGTTTCTTTTCCTTCGGTGATAAATAATGTCAGCTGCCTTCTTGTTTCGCTCATTATAGAAATGCTTTTCTGAAAGGTTAATATACAGGCCTATTTAGCTAATTTCCGGAAAATTAACCCATCTGCCAATAAGTAAATTTGAACATCATGGTTCGGCCAATAATGCTAAAGCAAGAGGCCAATTAAATTAATTTTATGAAAAAACAGAAAGTTGTATTATTTGCAGGTATTTCATTCGCAATATCCTTATTGGCATTTAAATATGACATGCTCGGCACTGCTAAAGATAAGCACTTTACACAGCTGATATCTACGGCCGATAGTGTTGCTGTAAAGCCCATCTATTATCCTGCAAAAGTATGGATGGTTGCCGACAACAACGATTATAACAATAACAACAGCGATTACAGTAATTTGCGAAAAGCCGAAGGCAATAACATCGCTATTTTTTGGAGTAAGAATTATGGTGATAATCCTGCCGTAAATCCGGACTCGATCAGGTTTGATCCAAAAGCCGCAATGCTTGAGCTGGACAGGTTTTATACCTGCTATCGTGATACCTTGAAGTTTGTGCAAAAAGGAAAATCCTTAACGGATAAGTATAAAATGCTTACCTACGTTATCCCGAATAGTCATGGCGGTACGGCATTCGGTGGTGGGGTAGAAGATAAGATAGGTATTCTGTGGACACCCTCTACCCGCATAGCATCCGCGCCTTATGGCGCTTTGGCTCATGAACTTGGTCACTCGTTTCAGTACATGGTACATGCGGATGGTCATTGGGGTTTTACATCGGCACCCAAGGGCAGCAGGGGACAAAGCATCTTTGAAATGACCTCGCAGTATATGCTGTTCCAGGTTTATCCAAGCTGGATGACGTTTGAGAACTATCACTTAAAAAGCTTTATGCGCCAAACTCACCTGGCTTTTCTGCATGAAGATAACCAATACCATTCGCCTTATGTGTTAGAGTACTGGTCGGGTAAACATGGGCGCGATTTTATAGGAAAACTATGGCGTGAAGCAATTAAAGGAGAAGACGCGGTAACTACTTATAAGAGGTTGACCGGTTTAAACCAGTCGAAATTTAATGATGAAATTTTTGATGCCGCCCGCAGGTTCATCACCTGGGATATGCCGCGTATTGAGCAAGCAGCTAAAATCTATGCGAATCAGCATATTGCTGCATTAAATGATATTGGCGATGGCTGGTATCGCATAGCGGAGAGTAACTGTCCGCAAAACTATGGTTACAATGGTATCAAGCTGGATGTACCCGCAGCCGGAACCAAAGTTAAACTTGATTTTAAGGGCATAGTCGGTGCGGAAGGCTTCAGGGCGATTAACACCGATAAAGTCGGTTGGCGGTATGGCTTTTTGGCAGTAAAACAAGATGGTTCGCGTGTTTATGGCAAAACATATTCTAAAACCAACGCTACTGAAAGCTTTACTATACCTAAAAACACCGCCTATTTATGGCTGGTGGTAAGCGGCGCGCCAACGGAGCATTGGGAACATTTAACAGATGGTAAAGCGCAGAACGACGAACAATGGCCTTATCAAATTAAGCTGACAGGTACCGTAATTGATAAAGCTTTTATAAAATAATAGAAACAGATTCCCGCTTCCAATACAGCTATCAATCCTCTTTCAGTCTCAGAAAATGAGCCGGCACGTTATCTGTTAACCAAACCTTATTTGCCGATAAATAAAACACATACCCCTGGTTGTGCATCTCGTCGGCAAGTACTTCAAACACCTTAGGTTTACCGTGCCTGCTTCCTACCTGAACGGCCGTTGTAATATCCATGCTCAAATGCACATGTTGCCTCTCACGCTTGATCAGCCCATCTTTTAAAATGGACTGAACCGATTGCATGCCCGTACCGTGAAACAAAATATCAGGAGGTATTTGACGCTCATAACCCAGTTCAACTTCAATTGAATGTCCCTGGCTGGCCCGTATCTTTTGACCGCTTTCGTCAAAAGCGAAACGTTTCTTGGCGTTGGTTTCTACAACGTGTTTTAGTATTTCAACGGTCAATTTATTTCCGTGAGCATTGGCTTTTGTTAATAGATCATCTACACTTACCCAGCCTTGTTCATCAAGTTCAATCCCTATCAGTTGCGGCTGGTGGCGCAATACCAGGCTTAAAAATTTGCTTATACCGGTAATCTCTTTATCGCTTATCATATTCAAATTAAAGCATTTGTTTAGCGCTTATGCTCAATAAGCTGATATTGTTTATATTTAGCTACCAAACATTCAAACATGGTCACACTGAAAACCACCACATTATGCGCGTTATGCTTATTGCTTGCTAAAATAAGCTTTTCGCAAGAACAACCGGATACCGCCGTTTTCGCTAAAATAAAAGCAGCCGAGCTAAGCAGCTCGCAAATTCCGCAAATAGCACATTACCTTACCGATGTTTCGGGACCAAGGCTGACCAACTCTGCGGGTTATCGCCGTGCGGCCGATTGGGCCATAGCTACATTTAAAAAATGGGGCTTAACAAATTCAAAGCTTGAACCATGGGGCGAGTTTGGCAAACAGTGGGATTTAGAAGATTTCAGCCTGGTGATGCGTTTACCCTACGCCACGCCGTTGAGGGCGTATGCTTGTCCGTGGAGTACTAATACCGATGGTGTATTAAAGGGTGGTGTGGTATTGATAGCGCCGCAACAGGCTATGGATACTACGTATTTAATAAGCCATGCAGCCGAATTTAAGGGCAAATTTATACTGATAACCGGCAGGCCACTGCAAACCCAGGATAACTTTACACCAAGCGCTACCCGCCTGGCCGATACCTCCCTGGCCAATTTGAAGGACAATTACGTGGTGAAGCGTTCGGAAATTGAGCAGGAGCTGGGACAATTGAAATTGATACAGCAGTTTGATTTGATCTTAAAACGATCAGGTGCTTTGGCGGTGCTCTCCGCAGGCAGGCGAAGCGCTAACGGATCTGTATTTGTACAGGCTGCATATGGTTATAAACTTACCGATGCACAAACCTTGCCGCAGGTAAATATGGCTTTGGAAGACGCGCAACGCATCAAACGATTGATACAATCGGGGCAAGCGGTTGAATTGTCGCTTAATATTCAAGGCAAGTTTTCTACCGCGGATACCAAAGGCTACAATGTTGTTGCCGAAATTCCGGGCAGCGACCCCAAGTTGAAATCGCAGGTGGTAATGCTTGGCGGGCACCTCGATTCGTGGCAGGCTGCTACCGGTGCTGCCGATAACGCGGCAGGTTGTATTGTAATGATGGAAGCCGTGCGCCTGCTCGATTCGCTTGGCCTAAAACCTAAACGAACCATTCGCATAGCGCTGTGGGGAGGTGAGGAGCAAGGGCTTTACGGCTCGTACGGCTATGTTAAAAATCATTTTATCGACGCCGTAAAAATGTCTCTTAAGCCTGACCAAGCCAAAATATCAGCCTATTTTAACCTTGATAATGGTTCGGGCAAGATCCGGGGGATTTATACCCAGGGAAATACCGCTTTGCAGCCCATTTTTACCGAATGGTTAAAACCATTTCATGATCTGGGCGCTTCCACGGTGACAACCAGTAGTACAGGATCTACCGATCATGTCTCTTTCGACTGGGCAGGTATCCCTGCTTTTCAATTTGTGCAAGACCCGCTTGATTATGAAACCCGTGTACACCATAGTAACCTGGACGATTATGACCACTTAATAATGGACGACCTGAAACAGGCCGCCATTATTGTAGCATCTTTCGTATACCAAACAAGTATCCGCCCCGAACTGCTTCCGCGAAAGTCATTCAAAAAAGAAGTTTTCGTTTTCGACGGCTTGTAGCAGAACGCCGGGTTAGTTTTTCACCCTGCTTTGTTCGCTTTCGGCACCGTTGGCATCATGCTGGCGCTGGCCCGAAATTGCTTTACCAAACCGATAACTAAGTGAAAGTACAAAGTTGCGTGTATCGCTCAGGTTTTGCCAATTGGCCGATGTGCGGTTAAGGTTATTGATAACGCCTGTATTTTTAAACGTGTAAAAGATATCGTTCACCGTAAATTTAACCGTAGTAGCTGTTGATAGCTTTTTAGACACACCGGTATTAACCCGCCCTCTGCTGCCAATAACAAATTGCCCGCTGGTGATTTTGCTTTGGTATCCGCCTTCGGCTTGCAGCTGCCAATCTTTCTTCAGCTTAAATGTAAGCGCGGTACGGGCGAAAAAATAAGTACCGCGGGTATCTAATAATCCGGTATAAAAATCGCTCACCGAATGGATGTTGGATACACGGCTATAGAAAAAGATATTCAGCCATTTGGCGGGATCAAAAGTAGCATCAAAAGAAAGCGTGATAACCGTGTATTTACCAATGTTACCCGGGCGACTGTAATAGATACCGTCAACAATTTCAATGGTTTCGTTCACATCATCGCGTGTTTTACTATAGCTTAAAGTAGTGTTAAATTTTTCTTTGTAAGAGTGTGTCAGCTCAATATTATCAGTAAAGGATGGCTTTAAAAAAGGGTTGCCGGTGTAGTAGGTAAACCTATCTAAAGGAGAAAGAAATGGGTTCAGATCCTGGTAATAGGGACGATTGATACGCCTGCCATAATTTAACCGCAACTGGTTAACATTACCTGTATCCAGTTTATACTGAATATATAAAGTGGGAAATAGATTGGTGTAATTGCGTTTAAAGGTGGAGTCCGGCTTTTGCACGTTGCCAAGCTGGTGTCCATCGGAGATCGTGTTTTCTAACCTTAAACCGACCTGGAACGACAAGCGCTTATAATCTTTTGTGGCATTTAAATAAGCCGCGTTGATATTTTCCCGGTAAATAAAATGATTGGTTTTGCCATAGTCGGGTTGCGTAATCTCGTTCTTCGTCAAAAAATAATCGGCTACATTATCGGTATGTGTATAGGCTGTTTTTAAACCGGCAGATAATTTAATACCATTTCTCAACGGATGATCATAATCTGCCTTGGCGGTGTAAATATTGATATGCGCAGGCAGCATCCCGGTTAACTGATCGATATTGGTAGCCATGCCACCCGGCAAATAAGTACTGTTGGCAAACAACTGATCTGTTTTAGTATAATAGTTCAGGTAATCGATATCGGCAGTGAACTCGCGCCCGGTTTGACCGTATTTATGACGATAGTTAAGGTTGATGCCGCCATTTTTAAATACATCGCGTTCGGTATTTTGGGCGATAATGGTAGAATCGGGCCTGTTCTGTACATCAGAGAAGTTACTTGTAACTGGCGAAGTTGTGCGATGCGGATTGTATATACCATTCACGTTAACGCCCAACGTACTTTTATCTGATAAGTAGTAATCAACACCCAGCCTAACCGTATAATTGTTACCCGTGTTCCGCAGAAAAGAGTTTTGTAAAAAGTTGGTAGTTACTACACCATTACCATCCTCAAAATGACGGTTAATATCAAGATCATTAAAAGTATTAGCATGGTTATAACCCAGGTTCCCGGTAATGTTTAACTTATTGTTCCGGTAATTAAAGTTGAGGCTATTGTTTGTACGGGCATATTTTCCCTGAGTGTACGCGAGGTTAACGCCGCCGTTAAATCCTCTTACTTTATTTTTCTTTGTTTTAATATTGATAACACCACCGCTGCCTGCCGCATCGTACTTGGCCGGTGGATTAGGCATTAATTCGAGTTGATCAATAGCGGCCGCACTCAATGAGCGAAGATAATTTTCCAGGTCCGCGCCCGAAAGGTAAGTCGGCTTATCATCAATAAAAATAGTTACACCTTTGCCTTTCAAGCTTATCGCGCCATTTTGATCAACTATTACTCCCGGCGCTTTCTCAAGTACATCTAATGCGGTACCGCCCGCGTTGCTTATCATAGCCTCGGGGTTAACAAGGGTACGGTCTATCTTTTGTTGTACAAAAGGCCGGGTGGCGCTAATACTAACTTGCTGTAGCGTGTTGCTGTTTATTATTAAGCTGACCGGCTCTAAAATCTTATTAACGCTCAGTTCAAAGCTCGTGCCCCTATAATTTTGATAACCCACCATGCTTGCCGATAAACGGTAGCTTGCTTTTTTCAGATTGAGAAAAGTGTAAATACCAGTGATATCGGTAAAAGTTGTTTTAATGAGTGTGGAGTCTTTACCGTTGAGCAGGTATACCGTAACGCCCTCAAGAGAATGCCCGTTCGCGTCAGTCACTTTGCCAGAAAGTTTCAGTGTATCTTGCGCGAAAGCGAAAGTTGAGGCAATAGTTATCCAGGCGGCTATTAAAGCCGCTATTTTTAGTTTCATGATGTTTGGGTGATTAAAGGTTAAATGTCTGTTTAGCGTTTATCGGGCAATAATTGTCCCGTTCTCGTTTTTTAACGTGAATTAATTTGTTATTTGATGCTTTTGGTTTGTACTTACAGCGTGGTGGTTGTAGTTACCATAGTGCTGGTATCGTAGTTGTAGTAAACAATGCTGCGTTTTTCGAACGATTTTATATAATCATTTTTAAAGCGCTTAAATGTTTCATCCGGTAATTTCTCGCCGTTAATAACCAAATCGTATTCTGTTAATTTATAGGATTGTACCTTGGCGACTAAACCTTCGCTTATAATAGCTTTGAGTATTTGCCTGGTTATATCAGATTCCTGCTCATCGTTATTCTTCATTAAAACCGGGACAGCATTGGTTGAAGGGTTTTCTGCCGACAATGTTCTGTCATAACCCGTCTTGCGCGGCTTGTAACTGCTGGTATAAGGTTGATAGTGCTTTGCCGAATCTAAACTATATAAGGCATGCTGATTTTGGTAAGAGAGTTTGGTGCTTACAGGGCCTAACTTTTGCTTTACACTGCTTAACGGCGATAAACCACCTTGCAAGCGTTTAAGTGAATCGGCCAGCGCGGTTTGGGCGGCTAAATTATTTAATGGTAGTGGATCACCTGTTTCATCCGGCTTATTATTTACGCGGTTTTGTGTAGTGTCCTTAACTTTACTTGTTACGGTTTTAGTAACCGACATTGTCGATTCAGTAATTATCGTTACCGTCTTTTTCACGGCAGTATCAATATCCTTTTTTTGTAAGATTGCCCGGCTTACACGAGCCACCGTTTTAGATGTTTTGGTAACGAAATGTTCAATGTTATCCTTTTGGGTAAAAGCAGTCGTTAGCAAAACAGCGGTTACCAAACAACCGGCCAGCAACGATCTTTCCATCATATTGAGCGACGGATTTCGGCTACTAAGCAAACGCTGAACCCGGCCTTTAAGGTGCTGCTTATTCCCGTTGAGCGCCATAGCGAAAGCCGGGGCCGAAAGCTGATATTCCTGACTGGCCACTAAAGCTTTAATATAATTTACTTTGTTACCGGTGTACTCAACGGCGATATCGTCGCAGCAATTTTCGCGTTCGGCCTTTATCAGTGCCGCTATCCATAATACGGCCGGGTTAAAAAAGAAGAGCAACTCTACAATACTCAATAACACATTGGTTAAATAATCGCGGCGGCGGATATGGGCCAGTTCATGCACCAATATAGCCTCAATATCGGCAGGGGACAGGGCAGTCATCAAGCCCACCGGTATTAATATCAACGGTTTCAGGTGACCAATAACCATCGGCACACGTGCAATTCCGGATTCGGCAATGGTAATAATCTGTCTTATGCCCATTTGCCTGGCCAGTTCCGTTACCCGGTGCTGCCAGCTATTGTCTATAGAAAATATTTGCCGCCTGCGTAAATGGTAGATCACCTGCAAGCCGGTTAACAATTGCAAGCTTCGCGCCAACACGATCAGAAACCATATAAGCACAATGATGTTGGAGTAGCTACTCAAAAAACTTAAAATATTCCGGTACTCATTCGATTCAGTAATTACAGGAGGGTAGGATGGAAGGGCGTTATGAATAACTAACGAATTTTTACCGATTATCGCCGGCGAAGATTGCGCCGCCCTGAGCTCCTGTGCAAACGTAACAGCTACGGCGATAGTGAACAGCAACAACGCGGTAATCAGCAGGCTATATCGTTTCGAGGCACTTGTCTTACGGGTGCCTATCACAATTAATCCTGTTACTACGGCAAGCAGCATGCCCTGCCATAAAGAATGGATCAGCGTATTACCCAATGCTTTGATCAGGTAATCGGGCAGTATATTTACCAATGAAAACGCCATAACCGGTTAGTTTTAAATGTAATTATTCTTCAAACTTTTTAAGCATATCTTTTATCTCATCCAGCTCAGCCTGCGATGTTTTTTTATTACCAAGCAACTGCATCACCAATTTACTTGCAGATCCTTTATACATCGAGTCGACAAACTTATCCAGCAAGTGCGATTTGGTTTCCTGTTCTTCCTGCACCACACTATATATATGTTTCATTTGGCTTTCGTCACGTTTCAGGATTCCCTTATCGGCCATGATCTGCATTAGTTTCAGGGTTGTGGTGTAATTAACATCCTTTTGTTTAACCAACTCATCATTCACCGCGCGAACTGTTGATGGCCCGTGTTCCCACAATACCTGTAATATTTCCAGTTCTGATTTTGTGGGTTCTATCGGTTTATTTTGTGCTTCCATAATTATCTCAAACCAAAGGTAGGAAAACTTTCGTACCAAACAAATAAAAGGTAATAAATTTTTCGTAGGTTGAATAAAAATATATGATCCGATCATAAACCCAATGTGATAAACTACCAAACAGGCTCAATTTCAATACAATAAACCAACTGCAACTTATCACATATCGTCATCGCCCCGTAAAAAGCGTTTGTACGTTCATTTTTCTCTCAATTAAACATCAGATGTTTAATTACACATCGTATGTTTGTATTGTAATTGATTGCAACATGGCAAAAGTGAAATTATCAGAAATGGTGGCCGAAAAAATAAAGAAGGATATTGCCGCCAAAAAATATAAAGCGGGAGAGAAGATCCCCGCCGAGCCCGAGCTGATGGAGGCATACCAGGTTGGGCGTTCATCAGTTCGCGAAGCTATCAAAAGTTTGGCTATGGCGGGGGTACTGCATGTACAGCAGGGCAACGGAACCTTCGTAAATGAACAATCCACTGCTCAACCATTAGATCAGCGCCTGCGTAATGCCGATTTTGATGAAATTAACGCCGTACGTATGCTACTGGAAACAGAGCTTGTAAAATTGGCGGTTGACCATCATACACAAGCCGATCTGGATGCCATGCACCAACACCTTACCGACCGCAGACATGCTATTGAAACAGAAAATAAACAGGCCTGCACCAATGCCGATATCGCTTTCCATACAGCTATAGCGGCTGCCTCACGCAACAAAGTCCTTGCCGATCTGTACGATTACTTTACACTGAGCATCAGGTCTTTCTTTTCAAAAAGGGAGCAGCAGGGTATCGCGCATTTTGCTATGAGCCATTATTTACACGATGCCCTTTTTGATGCCATTCGTGATAAAAAGAAGAAAGAGGCATTAAAGATCATCCAACAAATTTTATCCAACAACTATTAATTATATGAGTATTTTAGTTTTCACCCTCCTGTTAATTCTTGGCGCTTACCTGGCCGGGCTGGTGGGTTCACTTACCGGTTTGGGCGGGGGAGTAGTTATCATTCCGTTATTAACTTTAGTTTTCAATGTAGATATCCGTTATGCCATTGGCGCAGCTTTGCTGGCATCCATAGCTAATTCATCGGGCGCGGCAAGTGCTTATGTAAAAGAGGGCATCACCAATGTACGCCTCGGTATGTTTTTAGAGATCGCTACTACAGTAGGCGCGGTTGTAGGCGCTTTACTTGCCGTTTATACGCCAACCAATACCATCGCCATACTTTTCGGTGTTATCCTGTTGTTCTCCGCAGCCATGACGATCCGCAAAAAGAATCAGGACGCGCTAACCGAGGGCAGCCACGCGGCCGAAGTATTAAAGCTGAACAATACTTATCCAACCAAAGATGGCGAGGTTGCCTATAAGCTAAAAAACGTTGGCGCCGGTTTTTCTATCATGACCGTCGCCGGGGTATTTTCAGGTTTGCTGGGGATAGGTTCGGGCGCGTTAAAGGTACTGGCAATGGATTCTACCATGCACATTCCCTTTAAAGTGAGTACAACTACCAGTAACTTTATGATAGGCGTAACCGCTGCCGCGAGCGCCGTAGTATACCTGCAACGTGGTTATATGGATGCCGGTATCGCTTTCCCTGTTGTACTGGGCGTACTGGGCGGGGCATTTACAGGTGCAAAATTGCTTAGCCGCATTAATGTACAGGTGTTAAAATACATTTTTTGCGTAGCCATATGTTTTGTAGCGGCAGAGATGATTTACAATGGCTATAACCATAAATTTTAAGCAGATGAAAAAGAATACGATATTTCAGAATAAACTGGCAGACCACGACATAGAACGGTTTATTGGTTTGCAGTTACGTGTAGGTGTGTTATTATCCAGCTTTATTGTGCTGATGGGCGGCTTGTTATACTTGTACCAGTTAGGCGCTGTACCCATGCCATCTTACCACACCTTTGCAGGGGAGAAGACAGGCATCACATCTTTCACCTCCGTACTTCATGGAGTAGTCGGTTTGGATGCCCGTGCCATTATACAATTAGGCGTGGTGATCCTGGTGGCTACGCCGGTGTTCCGTATAGCGCTTTCGCTGGTAGGGTTTCTGCTGGAAGGCGACAAAATGTATACCCTCATCACGCTGCTTGTTTTGGCTATTATGCTGTTCAGCGTATTTGGTGGGTTAAAAATTTAATTATCATCATTATGAAAACAATAATCAACAGCATAGCAAGGCTCCTCAGTGTGGCAGCCCTATGCTTAATCTTCTTACTAAGCAGTACCCGGCCGGCTTCGGCACAGGCCCCCATTAAAAACATTGTGCTGGTACACGGTGCCTTTGTTGATGGCTCAGGCTGGAAACCGGTTTACGATATCCTTGTTAAAAAAGGCTACAATGTGCGTATAGTACAGCATCCACTAACATCTTTCGATGGCGATGTAGAGGCCGTTAAACGAGTGATAGCAATGATGGATGGTCCGGTTATTTTGGTAGGCCACAGCTATGGTGGCGCGGTAATTACTGCCGCCGGTAATGATCCGCAGGTTAAAGGTTTGGTTTATATTGCCGCCCATGCGCCTGATAAAGGCGAAAATGAAGCTGCCAATGGCAAGCTATATCCACCAGCCTACAAATCCCTTCAAAAAACAGCAGACGGATATGACTATATAGCACCTGATAGTTTTCATGCTGATTTCGCGGCCGATCTGCCAAAAAATATAGCTGATTTTACAGGCCGCGCCCAGGTATTAACCAAAGATGAAGTTTTTCACGCGGTAATTACCGAAGCCGCCTGGCGAACAAAACCAAGCTGGTATATGGTAGCCCAGGCCGATCGCATTATTAACCCCGACTTGGAACGCATGTACGCTAAACGGGCGGCAAGTTATACAGTAGAAATTCCGGGTGGCAGCCACTCTATATATACATCACGGCCAAAAGAAGTAGCCACGTTAATTATAAAGGCTGCTGAAGGGGCAGCATCTGGCACTCCAAATAAAAATTAATATATACAATAAGTAAAAACGTCTGCTATGTTTTCCATAGCGGGCGTTTTTATGCTTATCCGAGGGTGATCATTGTAATAACGGGTCACCACTGATATTCCTACAAAACGTAAATTCACGATATATCAACAGCTATTTTAAAGCATATTTATGTTAATATTTTGAATGCCAGTATAGTTTGCAGGTGGTCTTGTATTTGATGTGTGGTATGGCTTATAGTGTTGTTTTTGAATTTTCGCACTATAGGCTTATATTACAAAGTAATTGGTACCATTTATCAAACTGATACAAATGCACTATATTTTATTACAATTTCTGATCCTGCTTTCTGCAACCTTTTTATTGATCATGCTGGCCAAAAAGCTAAAAATAGCCTATCCGCTGTTTTTGGTGATCGCCGGTTTGGTGGTAAGTTATATTCCGGGCATGCCGGTTATCGCCATGGATCCCGACCTGATCTTCCTTATATTTTTGCCTCCCTTATTGTATGAGGCCGCGTGGTATACCTCATGGAACGATTTCTGGAAATGGAAACGCCCTATCAGTTTGCTGGCATTTGGCTTGGTTATTTTTACTTCAACCATAGTGGCCTTTGTATCATCGGCGGTAATACCGGGCTTTACGCTATCAATGGGCTTTTTATTGGGCGGTATCATTTCTCCACCCGATGCTATTGCCGCTACTTCGGTTTTAAAGTATGTGAAGATCCCTAAACGTATCTCCATTATTTTAGAGGGCGAAAGCCTGGTGAACGATGCATCCAGCTTAATTGTATTCAGGTTTGCACTAACCGCGGTGTTAACGGGTAGCTTTTCTGTAAACGAAGCCGCTACCAATTTTTTTACGGTTACGCTAATGGGCATTGTTATAGGCCTTGCCATAGCTCATATCGTTTACCTGATCCATCGCTTTTTACCTACTACTTCAAATATTGATGCCGCGTTTACGCTGGTATCACCTTATTTTATGTACCTGGTTGCCGAGCATTTCCATTTTTCGGGTGTAATGGCGGTGGTGAGCGGCGGTTTGTTTTTATCATATCGTTCGCACGAGGTATTTCAGGATGGGCAGAGTCGGTTGCAAACCATAAACGTATGGTCGACCGTTATCGTTATTTTAAACGGACTGGTGTTTATTTTGATAGGGTTGGAGTTGCCCGTAATTGTTAAAGGGCTCGATGGTTATTCAATAGGCGAAGCCTGGCAGTATGGCCTCATCATCAGCGTGGTAATTATCATTATCCGCATGTTGTGGATCTACCCAAGTACGTTCATTCCCCGCTGGTTGTTTAAAAGCATACGCGCCTCCGAGCCAAATCCGGGCTGGAAAGGATCATTCGTTATTGGCTGGGCCGGTATGCGCGGTGTAGTATCGCTGGCGGCGGCTTTATCATTGCCTATGCTGGCAGATGATGGTAAGGCATTTCCGCACCGTAACCTCATCATCTTTATCACTTTTGTGGTGATACTGGTTACGCTTGTTTTTCAGGGTTTAACTTTGCCGTTTATTGTTAAGGCCTTAAAAATAAAAGAAATTGATCCCGTTGTACCGGCAGATCAGCAGGACCTGGGTATCCGGTTAAGACTGGTGAATCAATCAGTAAAACGTTTGGAGGAGCACTATCCGAAAGAAATAGCAAATAGCGAGTTGCTGCAAAACCTGAAGGAAGAATTACAGAACAATGTTACCATTATTACACAACGTTTGGAGTCGTTAGATTGTGATCAATCGCAACTGAGTGAAGTAAAAATGTATAACAGGGTTCTGAAAGACCTGTACCACATACAGCGCCGCGAATTATATCATATCCGCAAGGAAAAGGCATTTAGCGACGAAGCAATACGCAAACAGGAAATGCAGATAGACCTTGCCGAAGTGAAGGTCAGCTCGCAAGGCGACTAAACTAAAATCGTTATAAAAGTAAAAGGCCAGCAACAATTGCGGGCCTTTTTTAGTATGAGCGGGGAACTTATTTAGAGTATTCGTATTTGATACCCAGTTTTTTAATTTTTGAATTTAAAGTGGTTGAAGGCATATTCAAGATCTCCGCCGCGCCGCCAGGACCAAATATCTTGCCTTTACACATTTTCAAAATGCTCAAGATGTGGTCGCGTTCCATTTCTTCCATGGTTTTTATCCTGAAATTCTCATCGGTTGCGGGGTGCTGGTTTGATGAAAACACCGGAATGTCTATCTGGCTGATCTCTTCTTCCTGTGATAATACCACGCTTCGTTCTATCAAATGCTCCAATTCGCGGATATTGCCGGGCCAGTCGTAGGCCATCAGTTCTTCCATCACTGCTTCGGATATGCTATAAATATTCTTCTTTGATTTTTTAGCGTATTTATTTAAAAAGTAGTTAGCCAATAGGCTGATGTCTTCTTTGCGCTGCCTTAAAGCGGGTAACTCTATCGGGAATACATTAAGGCGATAGTAAAGATCTAAACGGAAACGACCTTCAGCAACTTCTTTTTCGAGGTTGCGATTGGTGGCGGTTATAATACGAACGTTTATTTTTTTGATGTAATTACCGCCCAGGCGTTCAATCTCCCGTTCCTGCAAAACCCTTAGTAGCTTTACCTGTGCTTCGAGTGGGAGTTCGCCAATTTCATCCAGAAATATAGAGCCTCCGTCGGCTTGCTCAAATTTGCCTATGCGCTTATCATTCGCGCCGGTAAAAGCACCCTTCTCATGCCCGAACAATTCAGATTCGATGAGGTTGATTGGCAGGGCAGCGCAATTAACCGTAACCATTGGTTTTGATTTACGGGGCGATAATTTATGAATTGTATGCGCGATACGCTCTTTACCGGTACCGCTTTCGCCCAATATTAAAATAGAGGTATCATCGGGAGCTACCATCTCAATTTTATTAAAAACATCCAGCAGCAAAGGGCTGCGGCCAATAATGCCATGGTAATCTTCGGTATAGGTTTTGGCAGGCTCAGTAACTGCTTTAAAGCGGGGTTCAACAATAGGAGCAGTGTGCTGCGACGGTTTTAAAATAATGTCTTTAATAATCAGAGACAGCGTTTTTTGTTCATTATTTAAAAGATCGACATGGATCTGCGTATAAACATCAGCCGCTTTATTCAGGAATGAGAACTGATAGCGGTATCCGTCAATAGCTTCGCTCTCGATCATCAGGCCCGATTCGTAATGGTAATGATCGCTCAGTGCCTTAAGCCAGCGGTTTTCCATGCGCAACTGGCGGAATTTATAGTTGTTGTATAACGATTCGCCCAACAGGTTCTTATCGCTTACCTTCCACGATCTGAACTCACGCTGGCTTACCGAAACTTCTTCCAGCAGTTCATCATGGCTCAGCAGTTGAAAACTGTTTGCTTTGGTTTTGACCAATACAATGTCTTCCGAAAAATCAGTTTTATCAACTTTGCTGATGTTCAGGTAATCAAAAGGCACAACGGTTTGTAATGACAGGGCTACTTGCTTTAATTTATCCTGCCGGGAATTTTTTTCGTCGACAGCCAGTTGTATCTGTTTTTCAAATGCCGAATCGTTATTAAGGTTATATTTCAGGCTTTGATCGTGCCGGTAACGGGCAATATCAAGCATGATCAGCAAATCTTTCTCGCGGAATGGTTTTACCAGGAAACCGTAAGGCTGCGTTGCCTTTGCTGCTTCCAGTATGCCTTGGTTGGTATTTGCCGAAATGTATATGAACGGAATTTTAACCTCGTTTAAGTAGCCCGCCAGGTCTATCCCTGTTTTATCGCCCTGCAAAAAAATATCCAGCAACACCCAGGTGGGCTGTTTAGTCTTTATCAATGCCATAGCCTTAGCTACCGATGGCGCTATGCCGCAAATAGTATAACCCGCCTTTTGCAGCATTATCCGCAGATCATTCGCTACAATAAATTCATCCTCAACAATCAGTATATTCTGGTCCATTTTCTAATTTTCACCCCTCTGTTATGCAGGTATAAAATCTGTAGTAATATTTTCCGGTTTAAATATAATACAAACATTCAACCCATTTTTTGTAGTTAATTTTAAGTCGCCCTCCAGCTGCACAGCCAGGCCCTGCATCAAACTCATACCCAGCGAGCTGCTTTGCTCCGGGTCGAAATCTGTAGGTAAGCCTTTGCCGTTATCGGCTATGTTTAATTCATAACGCCCGTCGGCACACTGTTTTAAAGTAATAGTTATTTTTCCTTTTTGCCCGGGAGCAAAAGCGTATTTCATGGCGTTACTGATGGATTCGTTCATGATGAGACCCAGCGGCACGGCCTGCGCCACATCAATAGTTAACGGCGCTATATCCAAAGTGTAGGTAACCCGTTTTTCAGTATCAAAGCATTCCTGCAAGTAATCTACCAGCTCATGAATATAAACCGACATATCTATAGCCGCTAAATTTTCACTCTGATACAGCTTTTGATGGATAAGAGATATAGCATGCATACGGTGCTGACTGTTGCGTATGGCAAACAAGGCGTCTTCATTATCCAGATACGCGCTTTGCGTATTTAACAGGCTGATCACAATTTGCAGGTTGTTTTTAACCCGGTGATGGATCTCCTTTATCAACCATTCTTTCTCGTTCAAAAGCTTGCGCAGCAATTCATTCTGATTATTGATCTCTGTTTGTTTTACCGTAAGTAATTTATTGCTTCGATTTTTTATGTTGTAACGGCTATATACCAACCCCAGAAATATCATCAGGATCACCAATCCGGCTATTACAACTTTACGGATAACCGTTTCATTATCTATGCGGTTTTGCTGTAGCTGCCCGCGCTGTTTCAGCACCAGTATATCCTGGTCTTTATTATCAAGATCTGCCTGGTATTGTAAACGGGCTATTTCCTTCTTTTGGTCGATGCTTTTCAGGGAGTCGCTCACCGTTTTGTATTCCTGGTAATGTTGCAATGCCGAAAGTAGCTTCCCGGTGGCCGAATCTGTTCTGGCCCAGTTCAATTCATTTAACGCGATAGTGGTTAAGTTGTGCCGCACGCGGGCAAGGCTATCGTTAACCTTTAAATAAGGATATGACCTGGCAAATTGCCTGTTTAAGAAATAGTAACGTATAATGGGCTGATTTACAAAAGGGGCGTATCCAAATTCCTTCCCAAAATCTTTGTAATAATACAGCAACGAATCGACATACCGTTTGGCATTGGGCATCTGATTCATATCCATATATATGGTTGCAAATAAGGATAGCGCTGTAATATTGAGTCTGGTATTACCATTTGGCGGGTATCTTTTAACCACATCAATCAGCGTAGCTAACGATTGCTGTGGCTTGTGAATCCCCATTAATAAGATGATCTGGTTAAATTTAATTTGCTGAATGGCATCCGTTTCGTTGTATCGTAAGGCCACTTTTAAAGCTTCCTGGTAATAATGATAAGCATGGTCGCTTTTTTTGAGGCCATTATAGGTAATGGCCAAACGATTATAAATGGTGCATAATTGCATGCTCGAATCCTGCACCTGTTTTGCTGTTTTAACCGCCAGCAAACCATATTTTAAAGCCAGTACATCATTACCTGTTCGCGCGTATAAATACCCCAGCAAATCGTACACACCCTGTATCTCTTTATAATGGATAGATTGATAGATGCTCAAAGCACGCTCCAGCAATTTTACCGCTTTAGGGTTATCGGCCTGCAAATGATAATAATCGCCCAGGGTTTTCAGGGCATTGGCTTCTTCCTGCTTGTAGCCTCCTTTTTGAAACAGCGGCAGGGCCTTTTCTGTATATTTTATGCGTTCTGCAAGGTCGCTTTCCTCAATACCGTAAAAATCGCAAAACGCTAAATAGGCATCGGCTGTTTCTTTTAATAAATGGTGTTGTGTGGCAAAGGCTAATGCGTTTTTGGTTAATGCCATTGCTTTATCTTTTTCGCCTTTTTCGCGATAAACCTGGCTTTCCAGCAAAATACTTTTACCAATACCTGCATTATATTTCAGAGTTGAACTTAAGCGCCTCGCCTGCGCATTTAAAAACAGGGCGCTATCAAGATCGTTTTTGGTTTCGCCGGGTTTGTTGAGGTAATACCTGCCATAATCAATAAGCGCGTTAGCCCTTGATGTATCTTGCTTACCAGCATCAAGTACCTTGCGGATAGATTTTACCGATGCAACCGACTGCGCATAGCTGTAACCAACAGCAATAATGCACAATATGAAAAGTAAATAAACCCGTAGTTGCATGGTATGGAAATGTTGTGGTATATGCCTGATAAGGATTGTGGTTGCTATTAATTATTGATACCTATTGCCAATTAAAATGCCATTTATTAACTAATTGATAATAAGATTTTTATATACAATCGAGCATTTTAAAAACTTATGATATATCGTCAATTTGCGACAGTGATTTTATGATTAATAACAAAGGCCTCCAAAACGAAGGCCCCTGTTATGTTTTTATTGATTGCGATAGCTAATTAATTTACGGCTGCGCTTTTATTGGTGGTAATATAGCAAATGATAATACCTATACCGGGCAGTACAATAACGCTTAGGCCAAAGCTTTTGGCCATTAGCGCACCTGCCAGGCAACCCAGCAAAAAGCCTCCTATGGTAATACTTTGTTTTTTAAGGCTTTCTAACGATACCAAATCTTTAAAAGCCGAACCAATGGCGTTACCAAGATCAAGCGATGCCTGGGTTACGTTACCGGTCATCATGGTAGTGGGGCCAAAGGTTTCTTTGGCGTACAGTTTACCAAAGGCATTTTGCAGCCCCATGGCAAATACTACCATCATCACTACAATGTATGTTTCCCAAATAAGGCCGGGCACACGAATAAATACAACTGAAATGATACCGCTCACTACCAGCAGTAAACCCTCAATCAGCAATATTTTGTAACGATTTACAGATCTCGCCGCTATTGCCCCGCCAATGATTACCGACACGATGAATACCGGGAAGGTGAGCAGCTTTATCCAGGCCTGTGTATCGCTGCCTTTTAAAATTTGATAGGCAAATATGATAAAGTTACCGGTTACGTGTGCCGAGAATATAGAACCCGCCGATACAAATGTTACGGTATCGCAATAGCCTGCTACCGCGGATAGCATTAAGGTGATGAACCAGATGTTCTTTTGATTTTCCATAGTCGTTATCTTAAATGCGAGCGTAGCATCCAGGCCATTTTTTCGTGAGTTTCCATTAGCCCGGTTACGTAATCGCTTGTACCGAGGTCTTTAAAATCATTAGCGAAAATATTGATGTTCTCACGCAGTTTGATAATTAAGCTTTCGTGGTCGTTAAGCAGCTCGATGATAAAGCCTACGCCATCGTTCTTCTCGTGAAGTATTTCAGAAAAGTGAGTAAGCGCAAGAAAAGCTTTTAAGGTTGCCGGCGCGTAATGCCCTAACGATCTGATGCGTTCTGCCACGCTATCCATAATTTCGTCCAGTTGCTCGTATTGCGCTTCAAAAAACAAATGCTTGCTATGAAAATCAGCGCCTTCAACGTTCCAGTGCGCGTTACGGGTTTTGGTGTACAGAACGTATTCGTCTGCCAGTATCTTGTTTAAAGCATGTGCTACATTGCTTAGGTTGTCTGCTGTTATTCCAATTTTTGGTTCCATGTTGATTTATTGTTATTGGTTTATGAAGTGGGTAAATAAATAATGATCTGCCGATATGGTGCCGGGGCCTGTTAGCAATAACAGTAAAAAGCATACTGTATAAATATAAGGCACATCGCGTATGGCAATAGGGTCGTTACGGTGAACAATGAAATAGCCTATGGCGGTAACGCCCAATGTGGGCAAAATAGCCACTCTTGTTGCCAGCCCAAGTATTACAAAAACAGGCACAACGGTATCTGATAGTGTTGCTACCATATTATTCAACTTTTGGGGGAGATGTAGTGGGTTTGGCACGTTTTCGGGTTCCCCGCCATCGCCCCTGAATTTTTTCATACCATGTACCCTGAACAATTCGATAGCCAGTAAGATCCTGAAGCCGAATAAAGCCCAGTTATTAACGGCATTGCCCGCATCGGTATAAAGTATGGTGGTAATTAGATCTTTCATAAATATAATAAATTAAAATGCAAAGCACGAGCAGCCCAGGGTGCCCCAAAATGCTGTGTAATTATCTACCGGAATATTGCTTAAACGCGCCGCGTTATGGTTGTGCGCGTGTACATTACAGCTACCTATACACTGGTGAACGGCATTGGCTATCTGCGCCTGTGTTAAGGCATCATTATGCTTGCGTGCTATGGCTTTGGCTTGTTTTGATTGCGCGTTAACCAGGTGGTTACTCCCCGGGTAGTAGCCGTTATATATCGCTGTGGGCGACCAATCGGGTAGTATTGGCACGGGTGGGGGAGAGAACGACGAAAAATCGCCCCTGGCATACACTATCTTCCCGCCAACTATGGTAAGATCAGCCTCTATGGATTTGATCTCTTCTTCCTGAACCTTAAAGTAGTCTTTGTTCAGCACCGTTATATCGGCCAGCTGACCAACCTTGATACTGCCTTTTTTATGTTGTTCATTAGAAAACCATGAGCTGCCTCGGGTATATAGTTCAAGTGCCGTTTCGCGCGATAGCCTATGCTGCTCATCGTAAATTTGCAAACCGCCTACCGTTTTACCCGATGATAGCCAGTACAAGGCCAGCCATGGGTTATAACTGGATACACGTGTAGCATCGGTACCGCCGCCAACGGGTATGTCCATTTCCAGCATTTTTTTAACAGGAGGAGTTTGTTGTGTGGCGGTAGCGCCATAACGGTCTGCAAAGTGTTCTCCCTGAAAAGCCATCCTGTCCTGTATGGCAATGCCGCCACCCAGTGCTTTCACGCGCTCCATATTCTTTTCGTCGATGGTTTCGGCATGATCGAATATCCAGGGCAGCCCGTTGAAAGGCATATCGCGGTTCACTTTTTCAAATACATCTAAAAAGCGGGTGATGCTTTCGTTATAAGTAGCATGCATCCTGAACGGCCAGCGGTTTTCTACCAGATGCCTTATAACCCGTTCCAGCTCTGCCTCCATATTTTCATGCAGATCGGGGCGTGGCTGTATAAAATCTTCAAAATCAGCTGCCGAGAATACCAGCATTTCACCCGCGCCATTGTGGCGGTACATATCATCGCCCTGGTAAAGTTTTACTGTTTTGGTCCAATTGTCAAAATCTTCCAGTTCATGCTTAGGATGCTGTGTAAACAGGTTGTACGCTATGCGAACGGTTAGCTCACCATTGTTATTCAGTTCTTCAACAACCTTGTAATCATCCGGGAAATTCTGGGCACCGCCTCCTGCATCTATTACACTGGTAATACCAAAGCGGTTCATCTCCGTCATGTAATGCCTGGTGGAGTTTAACTGGTGTTCGTATGATAGTTTAGGCCCTTTGCCTAAAGTAGCATACAAGATCATCGCGCTGGGTGTAGCCATGATCATACCTGTAGGTTCGCCGTTAGCGTCCTTCTCTATCATTCCACCCGGAGGCGCAGGTGTATCTTTAGTGTAACCTACCGCCTTTAAAGCCGCGCGATTTAAAAAAGCGCGATCATATAGGTGCATAATAAAAACCGGCGTATCGGGCGATAACGCGTTAATTTCGGCCAGGGTGGGCATGCGGCGTTCGGCAAACTGAAACTCGTTCCATCCACCAATCACCCTTACCCATTGCGGGTTAGGGGTGCGGTCAACCTGTTCTTTCAACATCCGCAGTGCATCGGCTAATGAAGGTACACCATCCCAGCGCAGTTCCAAATTGTAGTTTAGTCCGCCACGTATCAGGTGGGTATGCGAGTCGTTTATTCCGGGTATCACGGTTTTCTTTTTCAGGTCGATAAGTCTGGTTTCCGCTGAAGCCATTTGCATGATCTCCTGATCGGTACCTACCGCGATAAACTTACCATCGGCTATGGCTACAGCCGTGGCCGATGGGTTTTCTTTATCCACCGTGTGTATCTTACCATTATATAAAATTGTTTCTGCTTTCATAGTGTGTAGGGTTAGGCTTCAACTATTTGTTAAGTATTGCAATGGTTTCGGTAAGGGCTTTGCCCGATGCGGTATAAAATGCCGGACCTGCCAGCAGCGTAATTTTGGTAAGCGGCTTAAGGCTGGTCATCTTTTTGCCTTTCAAAAAAAGCTCGGTATTGTAAGCATCGAAAGCCCCCTTAAGTACATTTCCTGCTACCAATTCGGTAGGTGAATCAAGGCCGCCATCTTTTAAATCGCTGGCGTGCGCATAGCTGGTTACGCCTAAACGCAGCGCCTCGCGCATACCTATACGGCCAACATTGGTCATTACATCAGGCGTGAATTTTGTACGATCGCCTAAGCCTATGATCAGTAAATGCTGCGCCGGGATCATGCCTTTTGGTGGCGTTAGTAAAATGGTTTCCAAGGCATGGCCTGCAAATTTTCCACTTTTTCTTAACTCGGTTATCAGGCCGTTCAATTGGTGGTCAACATGTACCATACCGTTTAAAGCAGCCGGCAATGCAGGCGGCGAGTTAAAGATATCGCCCTCGGTGTATTCAAATACGCATACCACCTGTAAAGGCGTGGCCTCGTTTGAGGGGCTTTGTACTTTCGCTTCCACAGCTACGCCGCTTACTTTACCTAAA
This sequence comes from Mucilaginibacter sp. GW821-FHT07G05, assembly GCF_059418565.1. NCBI lineage: Bacteria > Pseudomonadati > Bacteroidota > Sphingobacteriia > Sphingobacteriales > Sphingobacteriaceae > Mucilaginibacter > Mucilaginibacter sp. GW821-FHT07G05. The sequence continues at coordinate 623,844 of NZ_JBWKQC010000001.1, forward strand.
ATGGAACTGGTACCCACTGCAGGTAATTGATCCTGAGCTTGCAATACCCGCGGCCCCATGGCGATGAACAATACCATGATTAACCTGCTGATATATCCTATTGCTGTTTGGTGCTTTTTCATATTTGGGTTTTTAGTGTTTAAAATTTATATGCTATTTGTGTGTTAAAAAAAATAGAGTTTGAAGTGCTGCCAACAATGTCGTTGATAAAGCCCCCGGTTTTAAAGTACTGTCCGCCGCAACTGATGCTAAGGTGCGCGTTGTACCTGTAGTCGGCGCTTAAGAGGTAGGTAGTGCCTATATATCGTTTGACCGATGATGAGCCGGCCGTGTTGAAATTACCGCTCGGCCGGTAAATACCATCGCTTAATGAATAGCGCCAGTTGTATACTATATCGGCCTGCACGCTAAGCTGATCAGATAGGGTTAGCACACCATAAGGGTGCAGATCGATCAGGTTTGATGGCCCTATGAGCGGATTAAATCCGAAGTAGCCTCCTTTAGGATAAAGCGGATTAAAGGTTTGTAACCTGCCATCCCCGGCTTTACTATCGCCGGATATATAATCGTTACGCAGGTTGATAGAGGGTTTAAACTTTACGTGCTCAAACATGTAGCCTATATCTATGGCGGTTGTCCACGCACTTATGTCTCCCTGCCCGAATTTGCCAAACTGGTAAGCCGCTTCGAGGTTGTAAATAAAGCCGCCGCCATATTTCCAGTAACGGGTAGCTATAGTGTGGCGCAGTTCTTTATTAACGCCTTCTTCAAATTCGGCATCGTCCCGGCGGATACCTAAATAGTAAAAATCAAAATTGCCTCCCTTGGCTATATTTAAGCTGGCATACGAACCCCACAGGTTAGCCTGATGGCTTGGCTCGTTATCAAATACACCGCGATTCACCTTATCGGCCATCATTACAAAACCATCAATACTGAAGTTTTTGGCAGCGTACATTACCTTACCGCCTGTAAAATACTGGCGTGCCGTGGTACCTTCACGTACCGATATCAACCTGCCCGAGCCGTAATTCAGCTCTTGCCTGCCCAGTCTTATCACAAGGCTTTTTCCTTTATTTTGCCAGGCTTTAAAATCGGCAAACAGGTTCTGTACTTCCAGCGCGTCCTCATCAACAGGCGAGGGACCATACTTACTGCCGTTTTCGAGCGCGCTGTTTAATTGTGCGAAAAAGCGCAGCCTGTCGCCCGTATGCAGGTCGGCATATAAAATATAGCGTTGAAAATGCGAATGGTTATATCCTTCGTTCTTTATCCAGCTTTCGTTTTCTTTACCCGCATATTCATAGCGCACCTCGCCGCCAAAGGTGAGGTATGTTTTATTATTGGCGCTAAGGGGTAAAAACTTCAGGCGGTTATAAAAATTACGGCTCGAATCTTTCAAGTTGCTGTAATCTTCATCATACCGCATAAGTTTGATGGATTGTGCCTGAAGTTTCTGCCCGCACAGGCAGCATAACAGCAGCAGTGCGGACAGAAAATATCGCTGATTTTTCATTATACAGGTAGCTGGCAAATTAATGCGACACCATTTTATGCGCGTAATGGATACCTAAGCCGTAAGAGCCGCCGTATTTTTTCATCAGATTGGTAACCGGTACATAAGTTTCCTGGCGTGCCCAGTCGCGTTGCAGCTCAAGCAGGTATTGTATTGATGTAATTGGTTTTGCACCCGCCTGTATCATACGCTGAATGGCCATTTCATGAGCTTCAACACTTACATCGCCGCAGGCATCGGCCACAAAATAAATATCGTAACCTTCGGCAATGGCCGATAGTGCAGGGCCAACAATACATACGCCTGTCCACAAACCGGCCAGTACAATTTTCTTTTTGTTTAAGCCGGTAATGGCTTTATAAGCCGCTTCGTCTTCCCAGGTATTCATTGAGGTGCGGTCAATATATCCCGATGTGGCACGTGGGTAAACCTCTTCAATTTCCGGGAATACGGGGCCGCTGAAAGTATCTTCGGCTACAGTAGTTACAATGGTAGCAACATTAAAAATTTTAGAAGCGCCGGTAATAACCGCTGTATTAGTGCGCAGTTCCGTCATGGTGATGCTTTTAGTAGCAAATGACATTTGTCCTTCAAAATCAATTAAAACCAAGGCATGGTTTGTTGGCGTTAATAAGTCTGGTGATGGTTTCATAATTTATTTGTTTTGCCATCCTATATCCCATTAAAGTGCCATTAATTAATTATTTGATAATCAATTATTTGAATAATTTTGTGCGGATTTTATATTAATGATATAACGTTAATTTACGAGCAGGTAACCAATATTATCTACAGTTAACGGATTATCGTAAAAAAGAAAGCCTCTGTGAAGAGGCCTGTAATTTTTTGCTTGTATACCGGGTAATGCAGTACCATTACCTTTTAATATGGAGCTTTTTTATTTTAGAATTAAGGGTAGTGGCAGGTATACCCAATAGTTCGGCAGCGCCCCCTTCGCCGGATATTTTACCGTTGCATTTGCGCAGCACGGCTAATATATGTTCGCGCTCGTTTTCGGCAATTGTTTTTACAGCGGATGTCTCATTGGGTTCTTCATCAATTACCGGCAAACTGATGTCCAGGTAATTCTCGTCTATAATAGTGCCATTGCAAAGCAAAACGCTGCGCTCCATCAAATGCTCCAATTCCCTGACGTTACCGGGCCAGTCGTAGACCATTAAGCCATTCATAATAGCTTTAGATACACCTTTTATAGGCTTACGCATCTTTTTGGCGTGCTTATCTACAAAGTGATTTACCAGCAGAGGGATATCTTCTTTACGTTCCTTTAAGCCGGGCACAGTTATCGGGAATACATTCAAACGGTAATACAGGTCAACCCGGAAACGTCCCAGGGCTATCTCTTTTTCGAGGTTACGGTTGGTGGCGGCAATAATCCTTAGATTAACGGGAATAGCGCCGGTGCCGCCAATTCTTTCTATTTCCTTTTCCTGCAATACCCTCAATAGTTTCGATTGCAGCTCAAAAGGCATTTCGCCTATCTCATCTAAAAAGATGGTACTGCCGCTGGCCTCTTCAAATTTACCTATGCGCCTTTCGTTCGCGCCGGTAAAGGAGCCTTTTTCATGGCCAAATAAAATAGACTCTATCAGTTCGGCAGGTAAGGCAGCGCAGTTAACAGTGATCATGGGTTGCCCGCGTCTTGGCGAAAGCTTGTGCAGGTTAATGGCTACCAGCTCTTTTCCGGTGCCGCTTTCGCCGGTTATCAATACCGAGGTATCGGTGGGTGCTACAATTTTAATTTGGTCTAACACCTTTAACAGGGCGGTACTACTGCCCACAATCCCAGCAAATTGCAGATCGCTATCAGGTTTGTATAGAAGGGGCGAAGATCTTTGATAGCTTTTAGCCTGTACAGCATCCGACATTCCCGGTGCTATTAGACCAGTCAGATTAGTTTTCAGTGTATTTTGAAGATGCATCAGCAGGTTTAAATGATATTGCTTGTATATATCTTTTATCTTGCTGTAAAAAGAAAACACTAACTGTTCGCCATTTGCCAAGCTAATACATTTTACAATATTGGCCTTAAACGAAAAGGTTTGGGCAATACTCCGCTTAAGTGCCGATATTTTTAAGATGTCGTCAAAATCATCACCCACATAAACGCCGTCTTTTATGGTTTCGGATACAACGATGGGCATGCTCCGGTATTCATCGGGTGTTAAACCCGATAACTTCAGAAATTCGGGCTGGGATAGTACCTGGTACTCATCAAAGCGGGTTCGGGATATGGTTAGTTCGCTATACTTATCCATGTCTTTGGTTAGCCCTATTATCGCCACATAATCAAAAGGAATATAAGGTTGAAAGGCGCTTACTATGCGCATCAGTTTTTGTTCCCAGCTGATATTGTCACCTGCTATATCTTTAATTACGCTTTGCAGGTATAGCTCTCCACTCGATTTAAGATCGATACTATGCCGGTAACGATACCGTGCAATATCTATGCTTAAAAGTACATCATTATTGCGGTAGGGTTTTACCAAAAAGCCATAAGGCTGTGTCACCTTGGCCGCTTCCATCACCTTTTCGTTTGAGTTGGCCGATATATAAATGAATGGAATCCCCTGCAAGGTAAGCTGATTAGCCAGATCAATCCCGGTGAGTTTGCCTTTCAAAAAAATATCAAGCAGTACAATATCTGTTTTACGTACCGATAAAATATCGAGCGCCTGCTTTACCGATGCCGCAATACCATTAACCTGGTAACCGGCTTTTTCGAGTATCTGTTGCAGATCATGCGCTACAATAAATTCATCCTCAACAATTAAAATACTTTCTTTCATTATTAAATCAATGTATCATCGGAGTTGGTAAATATGGGATCTGCGATGAAATCCATATAAACACTTACGCCGTTATCATTTTTGATGTTGATCTCTCCGCCTAATTGTGTACTGAGACCTTTCATGAGAATATGCCCCAGCGAGTTGCTTGCATCAATGTCAAACCCATCGGGCAGGCCAATGCCATTATCTTTTATAATGAGGGTGTATTGCGTTTCATTGCGCCGTATCAACTGTATTTGTACAAGTCCTGTTTTTTGCACAGGGAAGGCGTGCTTGAAAATATTAGTAACTACTTCGTTGATAAACAAGCCCAGCGAAACGGTTTGCCCTGCATCCAGCTCAGCCTCGTCAATTTTTAATTCAAAGTGTACCCGCTGGCCAATGTTGAAACTTTCGCGCAGGTAGGCTATTACTTCGTAGATGTAGGTCTTAACGTCTATACGTCCCACATTATCGTTCTGATATAGCTTTTGATGAACCAGCGAAATAGATTTCACCCGGTGCTGGCTCTCCCTTATGGCTTTTATGGCCATTTCATCATCCAGGTAGTTGCTTTGCGAATTAAGCAGACTCATGGTGAGCTGCAAATTGTTCTTTACCCGGTGATGGATCTCTTTCAGCAGAAACTCCTTTTCGCCTATCAGTTTGTTCTTTTCACCGATAATGGTTCCCAGTTCTTCGTTGGCGGTACGTATTTCTTCCTTCTGTTCTTCCAGTTCGGCATTAGCTTTTTGTTTGATACGATACCTGCTGAAAAGGAGCGAGATGAGCAATAACAATACGATACAGCCCGCTATAATTATATTCTTTATCAGCCTGTCGTGCTGTAAAGCCCTATCCTGTAAAATAGCCTTGTCGCGTAATAGCTGGTTATCTTTATCCTTGCCCGCCACATCAAACCTTACCTGTAATTCTTCGGCCAGTGTCAGTTTCTCTTTGGTGAATATGGAGTCATTCAGTCTATTGTAGTCTTGCAGATGAGCAATAGCGGCCGATAAATTTCCGGCTGCCGAATCAACCTTAAAGTGGAACATGCTCACATCGCGAAGGCGCGAAACCGACAAGCCTTCATTATTATACTTCGCAATCTTTTTTAAGTAAAAAGCTGCTTTGCTATAGTTTTTTTGATTGATGTAAAACCCGGTGATCTTAATAAAAGCACCATAGTAGTCATCACCGTTACCTATTATATCGGCGTACTGAGTGTAGTATTTTTCGGCCTTTGCATACTGCTTCAATGCCACGTAACAATCTGCGGTAGCAAAAGCAAGCGCTATCTTATCATGTATATCGGTTGGCGGGTTGAGTTTATGTACCAGCATTATTTTATCAAGCGCTTCTGATGTTTTGTTAAGCTTAATAAGCTGATCGGTAAGCTGCTCCAATACGTGGTACAACAAGGGGCCGGGGTAACGCATCAAAATATCAAGCGATTTATCAAGATAATAAGCGCTTTTACTGGTATTCCCTACATCCTGGTAAGCCTCGCCAAGCCGCCAGTAAAACGTTTGCAACACCACGGTGTCTTTAGTTTCTTCGGCACTTTCAACCGCGGTTATGGCGTAATAAAGCGCCTTATCAATGGTGCCACGGCGGCGGTTTAGTGCCGATAGCAGATCATAAGTAAAGCAAAGCTTTTTATACCCAATGGCCTTATACATTTTTAAAACCTGATTAAGTTCTTTCTCTGCCAGGTCAAATTTGTTCAGGTTGAGGTGCGCGTCGGCTATATCTTTAAGTGTGTTGATCTCTTCTTCTTTATTATTAGCCTGGCGGTAAAGTAATTGTGCCTTTAGTAAAAGAGGTAGTTTGCTGGTATTTTCAATTGTTCTTGAAGCCAATTGTTTCCAGAGATAGGCCTCAAAACTTTTATCGCCCAGTTGGCGGGTAATTTCAATGGCTTTCAGATAATAACTTTTTCCCTTTTCATACTCATCATTCCCGAGGTAAACCAAGCCCAAATGTTGAATTACTTCGGCCTTTTGCCGCAGTAAATTATGCTCATTGGCAATAATTTCGGCTTGTTTCAGGTAATAAACAGCGCTATCTACATCTGCTTTAAAGCTACCCGGTTTTGATTCGATATTACTGGCCAGCGCCGACAGCAATTTTAACTTAACGGTATCTTGCTGCGGTTTATTAAGTAATGCAAGCAGTTTGCTGTTCGGAAAATCCCATAGCTGGTCCACGCGCATTTTATCAATATTTTGCGCTAATGCCCCGGTACAGCACAGGCAAACTATTGCTAAAAAGTAACTTATGCAGCAGCCCACATTTTTTATGATAATTAACAGTGCTTTCATGGGCATTATTTAAGTATATGCTCGCGTTTTATATTGAATTTTTTGATCTTGGAGTTCAGCGTAGTTGCCGGTATGCCCAGTAACTCGGCAGCGCCCCCTGCACCGGATATTTTGCCATTACAAAGCTTTAGTATGGCCCAGATATGGTCGCGCTCGTTATCATAAATGCTTTTAACCTGGGTGCCTGAAGTTGCTTGCGTTGCTGCCTCTTTAAAATCGACTTTAGGTAGATGTACCTCGCTTACCATATTGCCGTTGGCAAGCAAAACACTCCGTTCTATCAGGTGCTCCAGCTCGCGGATGTTACCGGGCCAGTTATAGCCCTGCAAACTTTTTAACACTCCATGAGATAAACCCTTTATCCGCTTACCGGCTTTTTTACTGTACCGTTCAATAAAGTGCTGTGCAAGCAACTCAATGTCCTCTTTACGTTCCCGCAATGGCGCAAGTGTTATCGGGAAAACATGGAGACGGTAATACAAGTCGCTGCGGAAATTGCCTGCCTGTACCTCTTTTAATAAATTACGGTTGGTGGCCGCTATAATGCGCACATTAGTTTTAATAATTCCTTTTCCGCCAATGCGTTCTATCTCTTTCTCCTGTAATGCCCTTAACAATTTAACCTGTAGCTCAAGCGATAGCTCACCAATTTCATCCAAAAATAAAGAACTGTTATTGGCCAGTTCAAACTTGCCGATGCGCCGTTCAGTAGCCCCGGTAAAGCTTCCCTTTTCGTGACCAAACAGTTCGCTTTCTATTAAATTGGGGGGTAGGGTAGCACAGTTAAGTTTTATCATTAAGTTATCCCTGCGTGGTGAACTGTTATGTATTTCCCTTGCAATCAATTCCTTACCTGTACCTGTTTCACCAAGTATCAAAACCGTACTATCTGAAAAAGCCACCTGGTTTACCAAATGGAATACCTTTTTCATAGCCGGGCTGGTGCCTATAATTTCGCCGTGATTGTAGCCGGTTTCAATTTGCTCGCGCAGGTAAAGCTTTTCGTCTTCTAACTGTTGCTTATAAGCGTTGATCTCCTGTAGCTGCTGTTCTATTTTTTCGTTAGCCTTGATATTGGTAACCGCTACCGATATTTGTAAACCTATATTGGTTAATATATTATAATATTCGTTTGATATAGCGTTAGGCTGTTTGGCATACAGGTAAAAGAACCCGATACATTCGCGGCGATCATAAATAGCAAAAGCGACTATTTCCTGTATGCCGAGGTTATACCAGAATGGGAGCCAATCCGGATATTTTTTCCGGCCGAGCACCTCTGTTACGTTTAACACAATGGGCGAGTTGGCGGCCATGATCAATTCGCAAAGCCCATCGTTAAGTGTATATTGTTTGGATGATTTGGGCGCAATACCGGGATTGCTTTGAAAGGCTTCGTTCTCGTTATATAAGTACGCGCTGTGCGTTTTCTTATCCTCGTTGATCAGGCAAAGTACAAAATTATCAAACGGGAATATGCTTTTCAAGTTCTTGTCTATCACCTCAAAAAGATCTGATTTTGAACGGGTAACGGCTATGGCATTACTTAACGACAATAAAACCGCCGTTTCTTTTTCTTTACGGATGATAGCCTCGTTTGCCAATATATTGGCTATAGCGGTTGAAAGCTGACCGGCCAAACCCTTAATGAGGTTATACTTATGGCCGTTGTATATATTCAATTGTTCGGCAAGCATATAAACCTGCCCTAAAATGGTATCACCCACACGTAAGGGAACAGCCACAAATTCTTTTATCCCGGTTTGTTTGTAAAACTGAGCGCATTCGGATACCGGGTTTTCGTTAACCAGCGCTTCAATATCAAATACGATAGGGTCGGCCGATGCATTTGTTTTTATAATATTATTTATAAATATAAGTCCCGAATCATATACTTCATTAAAATGAGGATGTAACCTGCGTGGGTCTTCACATATCGATAAAAAAGTGCTGTAGCTTTCGTTCTCGCGGTTGTATAACGTAATAATAATGTCGTTAAACCCGAACAGCTTTCGGAATGGAATATTAAGCACATCAACCAGGTCCTGCTTGTTGCGGATGGCGGCCATTTCGTGACTTATGGAAAGCAGAACGGCATTTTCTGTTTCTAATTGCCTGTGCCTGCTGAACTGCTCCGCACTTATGAAATCATCAGCTGAGATCATATTGCTTACCAAGCCTTTTTTAATAGTATTTGTACCGGGCCTTTCCATGCGTAAAAGTAAGCATATAATTTAGTAATGTCGCCAAATGTGGCTGTGTGTTTGACGATATTTAGTGAGATTGTGTTTTGCGACTGATTTATTTCTATTTGATAATTAGTATTTTATGTGATAATCATTATGTAGTAATGATGAATATCAGGATTGCTTACGTGACTTTATTTCGCTTACTAAAATCGCTGATTGACGATATTTAGTGAGTTACTAAATGCTATCTTTTTAGCTAATATGTTGGTGTTTAAACAATTGAATATTTTGGCATAAGCTTTGAATTCCGCCCGGAACAATACCCTACAAAATTTAATAAAAGCAGGCTTTATCTATACCTGTTACTTTGGCTATGTAATAGTTGATTATTGGTTTTAAAAGTGAATGGATGCTACTATGAACGACACAAGCAATTCTACTTATTTTCCCGGAAAAATATCTGATAGCTTTAATATGCATGATCTGTCGGAATACATGCAACCGGGTAACGGCAGCAATGATAGTATCCAACTTTTGGCATTGTTTGAGGTGATATTTAATAAGTTAAATCAACTATATAATATTGATTGTGCCGCTTTAATATTATATAATGACGAATTGAGCCATATTCGTATCGCTTATATCACAGAGGCGGACCACGAGAGCGGTGGGTTAAATACAAAAATTATTACCGATGTGCCAAGTTTGGACGCCATTGCCGGGGAAATTGCCATTTTTCAATTCCCGATGCTTAGAACAAGGCAGGAATGGGAGCAGGAGTTTCAAATTAACCATTGTTTACTCAACAATAATTCCGATTATAATTTCCATTGCTATATACCGCTCGAAAATAATAACCGCATATTAGGCACCCTCGAGCTACACAACAATAAAAAAGGCTTAAGTGCCGATGGCTTGAACTTTTGCAGTTCAATTGCCGATCTGCTGGCCGATATTATAGCTCGCTTAACAAAAACAATTGCAAATGTTTCTGTCAATGTTTCATCAACAAATCCGGATACCGACCAGAAACAATATTTTCAAACACTCGTATCTTTTAGTAATGCCATTGCCGGTATAAAGCATCAGAGTGATCTTATCGGGGTAGTAACTGAGCAGTTTAGTTTGCATCATTTACTGAATAGTGCGCTTGTTGCCACTATCAATCCTGATGGTGAAACATACTGTATACTGATACCTGATAATATTTCCGCAAAATCAATTACAGAACAATACCTTATTGAAAACAGCTTATTCGCCAACGTAACGTTGGCTACCGAACCAATTGTTTTTCAGTTAGAAAACCTTATTGATACCGCTTATGCGCAATACTGGCAAAAGATTAGTGCTGTGCAGATTATTGGCATTGCTTTAAAAAGCGGAACAGAATTAGTGGGTGTGCTTTATATCCCTGTAAAGGAAAAAGGAATGATCCCAACAAACCAATTAAACCTGATCAAAGCGATAGCATCACAATTGTCAGTTGGGTTAAGCAATGTGTTATACGCGGAAAAAATTCGTGAGCAATCGGCAGAGATAAAGGATTGCAGGCAGCAGTTGGATAAAGAGATACCATATCTTCCGGAAGATACACAAACCGACCATCACTACGCTGAAATTATAGGCCAGGGCAGTGAAATGCAACGAGTATTTAGCCTGTTAACCCAGGTTTCGGGTACAGATTCTACCGTTTTGATATTGGGCGAAACCGGTACCGGCAAGGAGCTGATCGCCCGGGCTATACATAACGATTCGGACAGGCGTAATAAAACTATGATTAAGGTGAACTGCGCGGCAATACCAGCCAATCTGATTGAGTCGGAATTGTTTGGGCATGAAAAGGGAAGCTTCACAGGGGCTACCGAACGCCGTATCGGTAAATTCGAGCTGGCCAATAACAGCACCCTGTTTCTCGATGAAATTGGTGAACTTTCATTAGATCTGCAAGTTAAGCTGCTCCGCGTTTTGCAGGAGAAGGAATTTGAACGGGTAGGGGGCTCTGCTACTATAAAGACGGATGTAAGACTTATTTCGGCCACTAACCGTAGTTTACTGGAAGAGGTGGAGGCAGGCAGATTCAGGCGCGATCTGTTTTATCGCTTAAATGTTTTCCCTATCAACTTACCTGCCCTACGCCAGCGCAAAGGGGATATACCGCCATTAGCCATTCATTTTTTGAATAAATACGTACAAAAGGCAGGCAGAAAGATCACCGGCTTCTCTCAAAAGGCCCTTAACGACCTGAAAGAATACCACTGGCCCGGCAATGTAAGGGAATTGGAGCACCTGATTGAAAGGCATGTGCTATTAACAAAAGGTACGCTGATCAAAGAGATCACGATGCCTGTGTCCGATAAAAAGATCATCAGTCCTAACAACGAATTGCTAAAGGTAAAAACCATTGACGAAAACGAACGCGATCATATTTTTATGGTACTGCAAAGCTGCAAAGGAAAAGTATCAGGTCCGTTTGGTGCGGCCAAACTTTTAGGAGTTCCCGCAACCACGCTAAATTCCAAAATAAAGCGGCTTGGCTTAACCAAAAAGCATCTGTATTGAGTAGATTAATATCGATCTGCAAGCTATGATTTACTTGCAGATCGATTTGGTGGTAATTAGTCTTTGGCTACTTCAATAAACTTGCCGGTACTGTCAAATAGTAAATCTTTGCCGGCTACTTCTGCTTCGTAATTTACTTCACCGCCTGTTTTGGTGATTTTGGCTGCTTCTTTAATGCTTTTGCCCTTGTAATTGTCTTTTACGTAAGCCAATACCGGTGCAGGCAAAGCCGATGTTTTTATCTCAACTTCCGATTCAAGCATTTTGCCATCGGCCGTAAATACTGCTGATGTTTCTTGTTTTTGACTTACGAAACCTGCTTCGTAATTGCCTTTTTCCATTTCCCATTTTACTTTGGTAACGGTAGGGTAGGTTTTCATAAAGGTTGCTTTTACAGGTGCCGGTACTTTTGAGGCCGGTACTGATTGCGCATTGGCTGCTGCATTAAAAGCTACTGCCACTATGGCAATGGCTAATGTTTTTCCGAATGTTTTCATAAATGATCTTTTTAGTAAACTTAACAGCCAATTTTGGATAAATCCTGTAGGTCAGCGAGTAAGCTTTTAAAAAATCACTCTGAAAGTGTGTTGCTCATCGGTAAAATCATATTGCAGTTTAAAGCCGCAATTTTCGCATACCTGTTTACAAAGCGCTAAGCCCAGTCCTGTACCCTCTGATTCGGCTGATTTTTGAAAGCGTTTTGATAGGAGCTCCATATCCAACGCGGAAGGTTTACCGGTATTACTGATGCCGGCATATGCCTGCGTAAGGGTAACATGCACATGGCCTTTACGATAGTTGTGCCTGATCGCGTTACCGATCAGGTTATTGAACAATACTTCTACCAAAAAACGGCTTGCTTTAATACTATGCTCTGTAAGGTCGGCTGTTACCGAGATCTCCAAGCCTGAAAAAAGTTCATCAAATTGGTGCAGTAAGCCATCAATAAGCTCCTTCAAATCGATCACCTGCTCATCGGCGATGAGCCTGTTTTCAATTTTGGTTAACAACAACATCGATTTATTGAGCCTGGTTAACCTGGTTACGGTATCGTAAAGATCTTTTAATAATACGCTTTGATTTTGGGTAAATTCATCAGTTTGCAGCAGCGAATCCAGCTTTGAATTAATGATAGCCACAGGGGTCATCATTTCGTGCGCCGCGTTTTCGGTAAATGTTTTTAACTGAATATAGTCATCTACCGCCCGTGCCGACATGGTGCTTACCGCTTTATTAAGATCATTAAACTCATCAATTTCAGATGCGGCATGATCAAGGATAGTTTGATTGCTCGGGCTAAACACTTTTAATTGGTTAAGCACAGTATAAAAAGGCTGCCAAAGCTTAGTAAGTATCATACGGTTAAATACCTGCAATACAACAAGTAAAACAATGATCACTCCTGCCGTAATCATGAAAATCACCCTGATCAAATCTTCTGTTTCAACAGTTGATTGAACAACACGGATCTGGTAGCGTTGATTATTTAAAACCACCGAACTGATTAGTCCCCGGGCAGGTTCCATCGCGTTTTCATCAGGGTCTTTGTATTGCGTATCTATAAAACGGCGCTTTACAGGTGTTTTTACCGGGGTAAGGTAAATAAACTGGTGATTGGAAGGATACACTACCGGCAACTCATGGTTCAGCTTAACATGCTCAAATATTTCTTGCTCTTCTACCTCCAGGTCACGGTCTACCTGGCTGGTAAGTATCCCGCTGATCACGTAATAATAAATAACGCCCAAAACAAGCATTACAACAACGGTGAGCATAGTAGTTGCGCGGTTATAGCGGGTAAAGAGTTTCATTATTGATCAATAAATTTATACCCTATGCCGTACGCGGCGCTGATGTAATCTTTACCGCCTGCCTCCGTCATTTTTTTACGCAGGTTTTTAATGTGCGAATAAATAAAATCGAAATTATCGGCAATATCAATTTCATCGCCCCAAAGATGCTCAGCGATAGCGTTTTTAGAAACCACTTTATTTTTATTGGCTAAAAAGTAAAGCAGCAGGTCGTACTCCTTACGGGTTAACTTAATAGCCTGTTTATTAACCTTTACCTCTTTAGAAAATATATCGATATTGATCTCATTAAAGATGAGCGAGTTGCTTCCGTCGAAGCTTTTACGGCGCACTATTGCCGCCACCCTTGCTTTTAACTCTGATAAATGAAAGGGCTTGGTAAGATAATCATCAGCCCCCAGATCGAGGCCATTCAAGCGGTCATCCAAGGAGTTTTTAGCGGAAATAATTAATACGCCATCTGCATGGCGCCCCTCCTTAAGGGCCTTTAATATTTCCAGTCCGCTGCCATCGGGCAGGGTAATATCCAGCACAATACAATCGTAACGGTACAGGTTTATTTTGGCTATCGCGGTATTATAATCAGAGGCCGATTCGCACACATTACCATCGCCGGTAAAGTACGATTCTATACTTTCCCGTAACCCTGCCTGATCTTCTATGATTAAAATTTTCACGGTTTTTTATCCAAACGTACCAGTTAATATTGTAGAAAAACTGGAGAATTAAAGACTAATTTACTACTTAAACTTTAATTACTACAAGATGAATAATGTGAATGCCCAATTCAATACTTACAGCCTCAATTGTGCGGAAACCTTGATACCAAAATTTTTAGGGTTTACATCAGGTGCCGGAGCATGATCACGGTAGGTGAGGCGATGAATAAAATCGACACGTAAAAATTTAAAGATATTTTCTACTCCGTAACCGGTTTCAATATATGGTTTACTACCAAGGCCGCTTAAAGATATACTCGGATTTTGGGAGATGTTGTAGCGGTTTGCACTTGAAAGATCGCCGTAAAGTAGGTTGGCGGTACCTACTAAACGCCATTTCAACTTAGCAATAAATGGAATTTCATTAAGCAATAAGCCTTCAAAATGCTGTGTATAACTTAAACTGGCGTATTTATCACTTGCAAATTCAAAAAAGTGCATCAGGTTAAATGCGTTCGGGTTGTACAAAGCAGTTTCGTTACCCAGGTGGTTTTCCAGTAGAGGGAACGGAACTGTAGATGGAATATATCCTGCGGAAAAAGAATACTTGCCACGCCCAAACCTACCGGTTTTTAAAGTTTGAATAACGTTAACACTAAATTTTTGATAATTAATATCGCTGCCTAAAAAGTTTTTAAAGCCAAGCGTATACCTGAATGTAAATACCGGCGCGGTGGCCTTGCTTTTTACGCTTAACGGCCTGTTCACTGTTTCAGAGATCAGTGGCTGCGAACCCGGCGACCATTTAGTTTCTAACTGCAATTCTGATACCACCATCTTTTGGCTTGCATTCGGGTTATTATCCTGAAATCGAAATGCAAACAGGGGATCTAACGACCAATTTGATAACGTCACCTTTTCAGTAAAACCTTTGAACAGATCACGGGAAATATAGGCTGTAATTAAATCCTGGTCAAAAGGCTTCCGCTTAGCTACCGGCCCAAAGCGTGTAAGCGCGGCAAACAGGTTATTGCGTTGATATAAATAACTATCGCTCAACAGGGCTACCTGGTTCAAATCGTGCGAATAACTGATACCGGCCTCGGTCCAGTGCTTCCGTGAAAGGATATAATCTACACTCGCCCCGAATTTTATTTCTTTATCCTTCATACCGTAAGCAACATAGCCGCCCAGTATCCATTTTTTATCAAAGCTCGAATTAGTGCGAAAACCTAAGCGAAAGCGCGGGCCTTCAACATTATTTACGCTGAAAGTATTGAGGAATGGGCCATAACTAATCTTCCCGGCGCGGTAGTACCCGTTGATGAGCAGATCGGCCACTATAAGATAATTTTTTACAGTGGGTAATGATTTAACCGTATCAATTAAATGATAAACCGATTTCTCCGCCGCGGTGATCGAATCGGGGCGGTTAGCATCCCAAAAGTGTTCATCAACCGCCTGGGCGTCATCGGCAACAGAAATACTTTCCTTAAAAAAATCACTCCCGTAAGTTTTGCCCGTAGCTATATCTGTGTTTGAGGTATAAAGTTTGGCCAAAAAGCCGGTGCTGTTTTTTGTCAGCTGATCAACCTCTACCAATATGCGTGTTTTATTAGGCAGTAAAGGGTCTTTGCCATTGCCGCCCATTTGCTGCTCTATTTTTATTTGGTTGATAAAGTTTAAATTGGAGGCAGGCTGAACTGTGGCTTTAATGCGGTATAACGCGTAAGTATCTTTCACCACCCATATAGTACCGGTAAAGGCTAAATCCTGCGGGCGTTTGGGCTTAAAGGAGATCTGGAAACATTTCACATCGCCAACCATGGCATCCCTGTTGTCCAGTTCATAATCGTACCAGCCTTTCCAGCTGTCGGTAATGGGCGAAACAAAATCTTTACCGGCCGCGCTCACAAAGTTTTTATAAAAATTATATTGCTGAAAGGTACTGCCGGTAAGTTGTGCCAGCAAGGTACCATCTTCAAAGCCTATGCCTTTGGTGCGGGTATGTATTATATCCTCTTTTTTAGCCTCCGGCGATTTGCGGTAATAATAATTGGAAATGGTTTCTGATAAGAACAGTGGCAACACTGGTACGTGATCAGCATCAGTAACATTCAGGCTATCAGCCAGGCTTAAGGCCTGGCCAATAAACTTTTTACGGAGCAGTTTGTCACTCAAATGGCTCGCGTCAAGTTCAATCCTGTTATAACTTTTGTATTGATATGATTGTAAATTGGCCGGATCATTAGTTGCTTTATGTTTTACTATTTCCCTTAAAATTGCCCATGCCGGGTTAATATATCCCTTGGGGCCAACTTTCACTTCCTGCAAGGTTTGTGCAGAAGGTTGAAGCCGGATAGTTAAATTTTGAGTGGCCTTATCACTTACATAAACCGACTTTTCGCGGTAGCCAACGCAACTAATAGTAACAGAATCTTTTGTGCGGGTAAAAGTTAAGTGAAATGAACCATCAAAATCGCTGCGTGTGCCTGTGGTAGTGCCCTTAACCGAAATGGTAGCGTATGATACAGGCTCAAAAGTTGCCGCGTCGACAATTTTACCTGAGAGGGCTATTTTTTGCGACCAGGCATTAGTTGCACCGATGAAGAAAAGAGTAGATATAATTAATAACCTTAACAGGTATCTCATAAAATTCAAATGTTGATGAACGACAACAAGTTCGTTGCAGATTCTGGATACATTCTGGTGAATGTCTGCTCTTTTCTGGTAGAAAGAATGTCGTTAAATAAAGCTTAGCCTTAAAAATACTATCTTTTTGCGTGTGTAGCGCTACAATTATGATTTTTATTGCCTGCTGAAAAAAATAATGACAGAAGTAAATATTGTTTCATTAATTGATGTATCCCCGTAAGTCGGCAAGTTTTGAAAAGCCTGTTCATATTACCCTGTTAAACGGTTTATGTAACAAAAAGGTAACATCAAACTAAAATTCAGCATAAATCCAGAATTGGCCGCTAATTTTCCGATTTGAAACACATGAAATATTTTATAATAACTGCCTCTTTTATTTTTTTAATGTTTAACGCCCTTGCTCAAACTACCATTAACGGTAAAATAACGGGCAAGGTAATTGATTCGGCCACAAAGGCTCCTGTTGATTTTGCTACCATCAGTGTATTTAAAGCAGATTCTAAAAATCCGGTTAACGGCATCAGTACCGATAGCAAAGGTAATTTCAGCTTATATGGTATCCCGGCCGGGGAATATCGTGTTACGGTTGATTTTATTGGTTACCGCGAGAAGGTATTCAATAAAGTTACCATTAGCAGCAGCGCAACCAATGTATCGCTCGGTACCATATTATTAACCTCTGCAACAACGCAGCTAAACACGGTTAATGTTACAGCGAAGGTGCCCATTGTAGAAAACAAAATTGATAAAGTAGTATACAATGCAGCTAATGATCTCACAGCGCAAGGCGGTGTAGCCCTCGACGTACTTAAAAAAGTCCCCATGGTAAGCGTTGATATTGATGGCAATGTTGAATTACAGGGCAGCTCGGGCATCAGGTTTCTTATCAATGGCAAACCTTCCACCATATTTGGCGCCAGCCTTGCCGATGCGTTGCAATCTATTCCGGCCAGCCAGATCAGTACTATTGAGGTGATCACCAGTCCCGGCGCTAAATACGATGCGCAGGGCACAGGCGGTATCATTAATATTGTACTTAAAGACAATAAATTTCAGGGCGTTAACGGCAGTGTTAACCTTTCGGCAGGCACCCGTTTAGAGAATGGCTCTATAAACTTGAACGCCCGGAGAGGGAATTTTGGCGTAGGTGTGTTTTTTAGCGGAAATACACAGCTAAATACAAAAGCAAAAAACACAACCAACCGCACTGCTTATAATAATGCCCGCGATACCGCCACAAACCTTTTTCAATCGGGCAGTAATCCATTTACGCGCAATAGTTACAAAACAGGTATTAACCTGAATTGGAGCGTAACCCCTAAAGATGAATTGACTGCAACCTTTGGATACAACGATTTTCGTAACCATGGCACAGGCTTCACCTCGCAAAATCAAAATATAATGGCAGGAGGGGATGTATCATCTGCCATTTCAAGTACGCGCACATCGGCAAGTAGGTTTGGTGAAAAAGCGGTGGATTTTAGCCTGGGGTATAAAAAGACATTTAAAAGAGAAGGACAGCAGCTGGATTTCCTGTACCTGTCCAGCTTTGGTACAAACATAGCCGACGCGTCGCAACAAACAGATTACCTCACGGGAGCTTACCCTTCAGCCGGATTAAGGAGTAATAACCCCGGTAAAGACCGCCAAACGGAAATTACATTGGATTATGCCCAGCCTTTAAGCAAATCGTTCACGTTAGAAACCGGCGCGAAAACCTTTATGGGTAACTTAACCAGTAACGTTTTTACCGATACATTACAAAATGGCGCTTATGTAGTTAACCCAAGCCAAACCTACAGCTTCAATTATAAGCGGAATATATATGCAGGTTACGCGTCTTTATCCTTCGCGTTGTTTAAAGATTTTTTTACGGGTAAAGCAGGGCTGCGCTACGAACGTACGCATACCAACGGTACCTTCAGCGGCGCAGGCATACCCGATTATAATACTTTTGCCCCGGCATTTACCTTTCAGCATAAGCTGGATGATTCGCAATCGGTTAAATTTTCTTATAGTTACCGCATCGAAAGACCCGATTATGGTGATCTTAATCCATTCTATAACATCAGCGATCCACATAACATAAGCACAGGCAATCCACTGCTTAAGCCCGAAATATCAAAAAACTTTGAATTGGGTTACAGCAAAAACTTTAACAATGGTGGCAATATTTATTTGGCAGCTTTTTATCGCAACAGCCCCGATAATATACAGGCGCTATCAACCTATTATGATGTGCTGAATGTTAATGGTACCGATTATACAGCTGTTTCATTAACCCAACGCTTCAATCTTGGGTCGCAAAAAAACATTGGCGCAAGTATTTTTGGTTCGGTGCCGGTTACGAGCAAACTAAATCTGCGTACAAACATTCAGTTAGGCCAAAGGCAAAGCAGCAACGTTGGCTTAGCTACGGTTAACGCGTTTGCGTACCGGGTTAACCTTAACGCTACGTACCAGTTTCCGCACGATCTGGTGGCAGAAGTGTTTGGTAATTACAATTCACAACAAAAGAATATTCAAAGCATAAGGCCGGCATTTTTCAATTATAACCTGGCTATCCGTAAACAGTTCTTAAACAAAAATGCCAGCATTGGGTTAACCGCAGCCAACCCATTCGCGTATTATATTACACAACGGCAAACCCTTTTCGGCTCAAACTTCAATCAAACCAATGTGCGGTTGATCCCGTCGCAATCATTCGGTGTTACTTTGACCTATAAGTTTGGCAAACTGAAATTTGATAAGGAGAAGGACACTACACCTCAACTTCCGGACATGGGGCAGTAAGGAAATTAATCTTTAAATAATGACGTTTTAAACAAAGCAAATTGACGCTATAAACAAAGTCCCATTAAGTACGCAGCGGTAATTTTGTCTTATAAAATTTAAAGAAATGATTTTAAAAGACAATTATAATGGCAACCTTCAACGGGCTATTCATTCGGGCTTTGACGCGCAATCAACTACGCATGATGTAATTAAAGGAATTGACCTCAGCGGCAAAACCATTATTGTTACAGGGGGCTATGCGGGCATTGGCTTGGAAACAGTTAAAACTTTTGTTAACGCAGGCGCAAAAGTAATTGTACCTGCCCGCGATGTAAACAAAGCCGTGGCCAATTTAAAAGGCGTAAAAAATGTAATCATTGAAAAGATGGATTTGATGGATCCGCGATCTGTTGATGATTTTGCCGAGAAATTTTTAATCACCCATAATGAATTACATATACTGGTTAACAATGCCGGTATTATGTGGGTACCCTTACAGCGAGATAACAGAGGGTATGAATCACAATTGGCAACTAATCACCTTGGTCATTTTCAACTGACAGCTAAACTTTGGCCTGCGTTAAAAAAAGCCAATGGAGCACGTGTAATCAATGTTTCTTCATTTGGGCATCAAATAGCTCCGTTTAACTTTGATGATCCTAATTTTTTGAACCGCGAATACGAAACCCTGCAAGGGTACGGGCAATCAAAAACAGCCAATAATTTATTCACGGTTGAGCTGGATCATCGTGGTAAGGAATTTGGTGTACGTGCATTTTCGCTTCACCCGGGTTCGGTAAACGGTACCGATCTTGGTCGTGTGGCACCCATGGCCTTATTTCAGCAAATGGGTACGCATGACGAAAACGGCGATATTAAACCCGAAGTAGCAGCCACGCTCAAAACTGTGGAACAAGGCGCGGCCACCACGGTTTGGTGCGCAACCAGCCTGCAATTAGATGGCATAGGAGGAGTATATTGTGAGAATGCGGATATAGCTGAACTTGACGAAGGCGATATAGCACATGATTTCAGCGCTCCATCAACATTGCGGGGTGTAAAACCGTATTCGTTAAATGCGGAACATGCCATTAAATTATGGAAACTAAGTGAAGAAATGACCGGCATACTCTTCCCTGCAAATTAATTTACTGAATATAGATATTACAAGCCGGATAAACCGTTCGGCTTGTTTATTTATACGCTTATATTTGAGTTAATGGAATTTGAAACTAAATATATCACGCCCGATATCAAGCTATCGGAATATAATGGCAAATTATTTAAAACAGAGGCCATGTTTGAGAACCATCTTTTGGTTTGGTTTATTTCAGGCGAAACCAAGATCATTCAGGCTGATGCAACATACACCTTTACAGCAGGCGACATATTTCTTATTCCACGTAACCAATTGGCTACCATTATTAATTATCCTAAAGATGGCCTACCTCATAAAGCAGTGGCCATGCACCTTACCAAAGAAGGATTAAAAGACTTTTATTCGAGGCACCCAACTACTGTTAAAAAGCAGCAATTACAAACTATACAACGGTTTAACAAACATCCCTTACTTGAAAGTTGCCTTGCTTCATTGATCCCTTATTTTGAACTGGGCGACAAATTGCCGGCCCAAATAGCTGCCATTAAAATTGAAGAGGCTATAAGTATACTACGATCAATTGATGGCGAAGCGGATAGCTGGCTGGCTAATTTTGATGAGCCGGGTAAGATAAGTTTACCCGATTTTATGGAACGGCATTACATGTTTAATATGAAGCTGGATAAGTTTGGTTATCTCACCGGTCGTAGCCTGGCAACCTTCAGGCGCGATTTTAAAAAAGCCTACAACGAAACACCGCAACGCTGGCTTACCGAAAAACGTTTAAAACTGGCACATTATGAAATAGCCGAGAAGCACCGAAAACCAAATGATGTTTACCTGGAAGTAGGCTTTGAAAATCTGTCGCATTTTTCACACGCGTTTAAAAAGCTATTCGGTTACCCACCTAACGAGATACTAGTTGGTTGAATAACGCAGCCCGCTCACAAAACAAATATTTTAGTGATGTAAAGCTTTATGGGCGAGGCAGCTCACTACTTTTTCGTAAAAGTAAGCTACCTCAAACGGCATTTCAATATAATCGGTAAAGCCATAATCAGTACTGAATTTTTGGATAGAAGAGGAGCAACCTGCAACAATTACCGGGAGATCTTCACCGGCAGCCCTTATTTCGTTTAGTAAGGATTTGCATTCCGTTCCGTTCATATAGTAATCAAGCACTACTAAATCAGCCTTTACATAGTGGATATAACTTGCAAGCCCTACCGGGTACCCGTTAAAAGGGTGAACCTCAAATCCTTCGATCTTGAAGATCAGATTAAGGACATCCAAAACATCCTTATCGGTTTGGTGGATAATTAATACAGGCATATCAACAATTTTAGGTTAAATCGGGGAAAGCGGAGGCTGATGCATTAAAGGTATACAACTTTTTAGAATAATCAAAATAAATTTATAATTTAATTAATTAACTCATAAAACAGCAACTACCTGATACAAAAAGCATTAACATTTAGCAGACATACACAACAAAGCACTGATATTTGTCACAGCAAATATCCCAATTAATAACCTTAAAATATCGATCTGGAATACAGAAAAGAATATATTACGCCCGCTTATTACCTATGGAGAACAGGCAAAGCATAAGCATATTTTTAACACAGACAGGCCTCTGTACCCTGAAAAAATAACGGCGAATTAGCACGTAAAATAGAGTAGGGGAGTGATACCTTATTATGGGGGGAATTGTTATTTAGTGAAAGTCCCCCTTTTAATTAAGCAACCTTTTGATGACCAACCAGGGTACTAAAATCAACCTCCAAAATTTCGGCAATATGAAAAAGGCGATCGACAGTTATGCGGGTATAATTTAGTTCTATCTTGCTGTAAGCATTTTGCGATATGCCGAGTTTATAAGCAATATATTCCTGGGTGTAATTGCGGTGCAGGCGCATGCTTTTTATGTTTCCGGCCACAGCGTTCAATTGGTTTAAAATGGTCCTTTTCATGATTAACTGATTGTTTATACGATATACGCAGCGAATATTGATACGGATTGTGGAGATATAAACTAAATAGCAATCATCATAATTGCTTAATTTAGAAGCATTTTAGAAAAATCGATTGTCATGGAAATATAATTCTTGAAAAAAGTGCAGAAAAAATTTGCAGAACACCTCACTTAGTGTTACTTTTACACTAAGTAAATAAAATAGTCTTCTCATAATTTAGGTTTATAATTGGTTAGTAAGGCTTCTGCCCATCAGAAGTCTTACTTTTTTTAAAACCAGCCTTAAATTAAATCATCATATAAATTTTATTAGCATCAGGTATTGCAGAATGCACTAATCTAACTTGATTATATCATTCCGTAGAACAAACAACTTGTTTATAATTGCGTTAGCTAAAGCGGGTTAATCATTTAATCTAAAAACTGATCAAAAATTGAAAATCAAAATATTAGCTGTCATTACTATTTTATTCAGCCTAACAGCCAACGCGCAAAAAACCAAACCGGATACTGTTAAAACCGGCATTTACATCACCAGCATACACAACATCAATTTTAAGGATAAAGAGTACACCATAAATCTTTGGTTGTGGATGAAGTACAAGAATAAAGATTTTGATTTTGAGCACAATCTGGAAGTGCCCCTGGCCAAAACGGTAGACAAAGCATTTTCAACGGTTGATACGACCAACGGGCAAATCTACCTGATGATGAAGCTGCAATGCGTAATGAAGGACACCTGGGCCATTGATAATTTTCCGTTTGACAAGCAGACATTGCGTTTTTCGATAGAAAATTCACAGTTTGATTCGGATGCACTCGTATTTGTTCCGGATACGCTGGGCAAACATTTCGACCCACGTTTTACTTTGCGCGGGTGGACAATTGACAGCATCAAAGTAAGTAATGATATAAAAGTTTACGAAACCGGTTTTGGCGACGAATCGTTAACTAAACCACATACCGAGTATAGCAGTTTTAAAACAAAGCTGGTTATACACCGTGATGCGATGGGTTTGTTCTGGAAGATGTTTTTAGGCATGTATGTGGCTTTTCTTATTGCCTATATGTGTTTTTACATTCATGCTGATAGCATTGATTCACGGTTCGGTTTGAGTGTGGGTTCGCTGTTTGCGGTTATTGGTAATAAATATATTATCGATGCATCATTGCCCGATTCAACTACTTTTACTTTAGTGGATACACTGCACGGCATTACCTTACTGTTTATCTTGGCAGTAATTATTTGCACCGCTTACACACTAAAGTTTATTAAAGAAGACAAGCTAAAACAATCGCGCCGTTTCGACTTTTTAGCAGCCCAAGCATTGCTGCTTACTTATATTATTCTGAATGTTTATTTTATTTACACGGCCACCCGGGTTTGATCATTTAAATGATCAATCTCACTACCTGACATAGGATTGTCATTAGGCCACAATATATTTGTTTTAGCAAAATAAACTAATGCATAACACATGGCTACTGAGATAAATAAAGGAATGGTGGTTTTTCAGCCAAAATCAAGGAAACATTGGCGGAAATGGCTGACAAAGAACAGCCAAACTGCGAAAGAAATATGCCTGGTTATATCGCATAAACGCATTACCACCGGCATACATTATGCAGAATCCGTGGAAGAAGCTCTGTGTTTTGGATGGGTCGATTCATTAACCAACAACAAGGACGAGGGTAGTTTTTATCAGCGTTTTTCACCGCGTAAGCCTAAAAGCAACTGGAGCGAGATCAATATAGAAAGAGTGCAAAGAATGATACGCGAAGGATTAATGACGGAACAAGGCCAAAAAATGATTGATATAGCAAAGCAAAATGATACGTTTAAACCACGCGCGGTGGTAAAAATACAGGTATAACTAAATGCGAAAAGATAATTTTTAAGCTTATGTTTAGCCAATTTTAAACCCAACCTATATGTCAAACCAATCGCGCCGTTCATTTATCAAACAAACGGCACTTGTTGCCGGTGCTGCCGGCATGCCGCAACTTATGCTTGCCAATAATAAAACACCAGCTGCCGCTACCGATATGAAAATACTCTTTCAGGGTGATTCAATTACCGATGGCAACCGCACACGCGACAACGATTGGAACCATGTTATGGGCCATGGCTATGCTTATTTAATATCGAGCAGGTTATGGTACGAGTATCCTGAAAAAAAGTATCATTTTTTCAATCGTGGTA
Organism: Mucilaginibacter sp. GW821-FHT07G05; assembly: GCF_059418565.1. Classification (NCBI taxonomy): domain Bacteria; kingdom Pseudomonadati; phylum Bacteroidota; class Sphingobacteriia; order Sphingobacteriales; family Sphingobacteriaceae; genus Mucilaginibacter; species Mucilaginibacter sp. GW821-FHT07G05. The sequence goes on from NZ_JBWKQC010000001.1 coordinate 648,401, forward strand.
TAAGTGGTAACAGGGTAACAAATTTGACGGCCCGTTGGCAAACAGATACAATTGACATAAAGCCTGATATATTAAGCATATTAATAGGAGTGAACGATGCCAATGGCTACATGAGTGGCGATACTACCTGTACTACAGAAAATTACGAAGCCGGCTACAGTGCACTTTTAAAACAAACCAAAGCTGCTTTACCCGCCGTTAAACTGGTAATTTGCGAACCGTTTATATTACCTGTTGGCAGAATTAAAGATGACTGGGCGAAATGGAGTGAAGATATAGCGAAAAGACAGGCGATAGCTAAAAAATTGGCTGTTGAATTTGATGCTGTTTTTGTAGGTTTTCAAAAGGCGTTTAACAACGCGCTTAGTAAAGCCCCCGCTGATTATTGGATATGGGATGGGGTGCATCCAATGCCTGCCGGTCATGAGTTGATGGCCCGCGAGTGGTTGAAAGCAGTGAAAGGAAAACTGCTTTAACTTACAACTACAATCAATTAAATATCAATAATATATAAATATAAAAGAGAGCTATTTGCTCTCCTTTATATTTAAAAAAACTATTTCTTATCTGAAATGCGATCTCAGCATCCAGGCCATTTCCTCGTGGGTTTCCAGCAAACCGGTAATATAATCGCTGGTACCGGCATCATGGTATTTTTCGGCAAAGGGGGTAATGTTTCCGCGTAAAAATTCGATGATGCTTTCATGGTCTTCCAGCAGTTCTTTTAAAAAGCCCAGGCTATCATTCTTGCGGTCGCTTTGCTCGGTTAAATGGGTAAGCTGTAATAGTTGTGCTAATGTACCCGGTGCGTAATGACCTATTTTACGCATACGTTCGGCAACGCTATCCATTAACTCATCAAGCTGTTCATACTGGCTTTCAAAAAATAAATGCATCGAATGAAAGTCGGGGCCTTCAATGTTCCAGTGCGCGTTTCTTGTTTTGGTGTAAAGTACAAACTCATCGGCAAGTAATTTGCCTAATTGTTCTGCAACAGCTTGTCTGTTAGCCTCGCTGATACCGATATTGGTTTTCATGATATTGTGATTTATGTTCTACGAATAAAGATAACAACTTGATGTTGTATTATAAATGATGCAATGTCTGAATATCGTTTTTATTTGATCAATAAATTATTCACATAATTAACATTATGTTAAGTAATACCATTTTTTAATAGGGGCTGTTACCAAACAGCCCCTATTAATTATTTAGAGCTTAAAGCTTCTATTTGTTTTTGAGTTTTAGTTGCATTAGCAGCATCTTTTGTCCCTAAGTAGTAAGATTTAAGATTTGTTAATGCCTCAATTGATTTTGGATTCAGCTCAACTGCTTTTAACATATATGGTTTTGCTTCTGTAAACAAAGCCGTAGCCTTTGCTGAAGCTGCTTCGTATTCTTTTTGTTTATTGGCAGGAACCGCGTTTGCAGCATTGTATGCATCAATAGCCGGGTTAATTTTTACATAACCCAGGTTTAAAGCAGCATCCGCGTAATTCGGATCAACTTCTAAAGCTTTAATGTACATGCTTGATGCTAAAGCATAGTTTTCAGTTTTTTTCTTTAAAGCTTCGGCTTTCTTTACAGGATCTTTAGTTTTTGCTTGTTTTTCAGCAACATCACCAATTTTAGCGTAAGTAATACCTGCGTAATAGTATAATGATTTGTTTTTAGGGTCATTAGCTATCGCGCTTTGTATTTTTGCAATAGCATCTTCCTGTTTACCTGTTACCAGGCTGATCTCAATTTCGCGTGAACGTAATTGGGTGTTAGTTGGATATTTCGCTACACCGTCAGCAACAGTTTTTAGAGCCGCTGTAGTATCCTTAGCAGTTAAATACAATGTAGAAAGCTCGAAATAAATATCAGAGTTTTTGCTGTATGGTGTAGTTAACAGTTTAGTATAGTTAGTTATTGCAAGAGGCAAAAACTTAGGATCTTTTGGTGAAGCATTTGCAGCTGAGAGACCTGTGTAATATATAGCGTTTGTATCTTCAGGCAATATCTCGCGGAAATTATTGAATGAAGCGTAAGCCAGATCATACTTTGCACTTTGGTATTCTTTTACACCTTTGTTTAATTGATACTGCGCCAATGTTTTCGATGCAATTTCAATAAGGTCTTTGTTCTCCCCTTTTGTATCTGTTTCTTTAGCTTTTTTGTAAGCTTCATCAGCAGTAGTGTAAAGTGGCAATGAAGTAGTTTCTACAGTATCTGCAATTGCGTAGGCAGAATATACAGCAGCCTTAACAGCATAAGTTTGAGGTAAGGTAGCGGTTTTTTCATTCGCTGCGGCTTTATCGATCGACTCCCTTGAATTTTTCAAGCTTGCATTGGCAAGTTGAGGTGTTGTGCCACGTAGATTTTCAAATTTTGCATATTCATCTCTGGCTTTTGCAAGTTCGTTTTTTTGAGCAAACGTTGTTGCCGATACTAAGCCTAACAGGCCTGCCATCAAAAATTTTAGCTTCATAGTGTTAAATGGTTAACTGTTTGATTTTGCTATTTATCTTATTTAGTTGTTTCGTGTTTCCTGTTTGGGTATAAATATGTTGCAGTATCTGCAATGATTTTATATCGTTAGGCAAAATTTCATTTGCTTTCTCAAGCCATTTAGCCGCGTAATATAAGTTTTCAAGTACGTCATCTTCCGCTTTATCGGTAACGCTTTTACGGTAGTATAACAACCCCAGGTTAAAAACCGGGTCGAACGCGGTACTGTTTAAGTCAACCGCTTTTAGATAAAAATCTTCTGCCTTGTCATACTGGTTAAGATGATCGTAACAATTTGCAGCAACAAATAATATATCCGGATTGTTTTTATTATCAGCAAGTAAATTGCCTAATAATGGTTCTAACGCTTTATAGTCCTTTTTGTTGTTGTAAATATTGGCTTCGTCAAGTATCAGGAACTTATCGCCGGGAAGTATCTTCCTCCCCTTTTTTATGATCTCCAGCGCCTTAACCGTGTCCCCTATCGCTATATTGATATTGGCGGCATTCTGAATATACTCGGCTTTCATGCTGTCGGCTGCTACCAGATTATTGTAAAACCTCGCGGCATCCTGCAATTTTCCCAGTTTATTATTTGAATAAGCGATGTAAGCATTAATAGGCTTATATGCCGGCGCATATTGCTGCGCCATCCTGAAATAAGTATCGGCATTCAAAAAATCCGATTTATTCATATAACCAAACCCTCTGCGGATGCAATAATTAGCAATGCATTGACGTGCGAAAGTCAGTTTTTCAGGGTGATTGCGAATCCTGCGGTTGGCAGATATTTTCTCTACTATATCAACCGTTTTCGGGAAAAAATCGGCAGGTTGGTTTAACTGGTTAAGTGTATCAACATTCAGGATAGTGCTGTAAACCAAAGACTGGTATACCCTTTTTTCGAGATTGGCCGAATCTTTCTTGGTAACAACAAGGCTGTCGATAGACTTTTTTGCTGCGGCAAGATACTTCAGATCTTTTTTCTCTTTATAAAAACCAAGGTAATTCACCACTACCTTTAGCGGCTCGGATTGGCCGAACGCTAAAGAAGTGGTGAACAATGGTAGTAAAACCAGTAATATGAATTTACGGCACTGCATTAAATTACTTATTCGTTATCGCTTTCAGATGTCGCGGGTGCATCAGCTTCCGGCTCGGCACCAGGGGTGCTTTCCGGATTTTCCGCGCCTTCAACGCCTTCTGTTTCTTCTTCGTCAGCCTCGTGGTCAACTTTAGTTACCGAAGCAATTTCGTCGTTACCTTTCAGTGTGATCAAGCGTACACCTTGCGTTGCACGGCCCATAACCCTTAGCTCACTAATAGCTATACGTATAATTACTCCCGATTTGTTGATGATCATCAAATCTTCCTGATCGGTAACACCTTTAATGGCCACAAGGTTTCCTGTTTTTTCGGTAATGCTAAGTGTTTTTACACCCTTACCACCACGATTGGTTACCCTGTAATCTTCAATGTCGGTACGTTTACCATAACCTTTTTCTGATACTACCAATACCGTAGTGTCAGGGTTATCAATACTGATCATACCTACAACCTCGTCGTTATCGCTATCTAAGGTAATACCACGCACGCCGGTAGCGGTACGTCCCATTGGCCTAACGGTTGATTCGTTGAAGCGTATTGCTCGGCCCGATTGAAGCGCCATTACAATTTCGCTGCTACCGCTGGTCAGGTTTGCCTCTAATAATGAGTCACCCTCGTTAATGTTGATAGCATTAATACCATTAGCACGCGGACGAGAGTATGCCTCAAGCGAAGTTTTCTTGATAGTACCTTTGCGGGTACACATAATTATATAATTATTTTCAAGATACTCCTGATCTTTCAGGCTGGTAAGCTTAATGTAAGCCTTTATCTTCTCTTCTTTAGGTATGTTGATGATATTTTGGATAGCACGACCTTTAGAAGTACGTGTACCCTCCGGAATTTCAAATACCCTTAACCAGAAACAACGGCCGGCCTCGGTAAAGAACAGCATATAGTTGTGGTTTGATGCCACCAATAAATGCTCAATAAAGTCTTCATCACGGCTATTGCTGCCGATAGAACCTTTACCGCCTCTGCCCTGCCTGCGATACTCCGTTAATGGTGTACGTTTAATATAACCTTCACGTGAGATGGTTATTACAACGTCTTCATCTTCAATGAAATCTTCGGTTTGCATTTCTGCCGATGAGTGTACCATTTCGGTTCTGCGCTCATCGCCGTATTTCTCTTTTATCTCCAGCATTTCGTCCTTGATGATTTGCATGCGCAAACCTTCGTCGGCCAAAATAGATTTCAAGTATTCAATTTGCTTCATTAAAGCAGCATATTCATCTTTGATTTTATCACGCTCCAGTCCGGTTAAGCGGCGCAGGGTCATGTCAAGTATGGCACGTGCCTGAATGTCGCTCAATCCAAATTGAGTCATTAAACCTTCGCGTGCTTCATCAGGAGTTGATGACGCACGAATCAGTTTAATCACCTCATCTAAATGATCAAGCGCGATAAGCAAACCTTCTAAAATATGGGCGCGCTTTTCAGCTTCAGCCAGTTCATATTTAGTACGTCTGATAACTACCTCGTGCCTGTGCTCAACAAAGTGATAGATAAGATCTTTCAGGTTAAGCAACATCGGCCTGCCATGTACCAGCGCTATATTATTTACGCTGAACGATGTTTGCAGCGATGTATACTTATACAGGTTGTTAAGTACGATGGCAGCGTTGGCATCACGTTTTATTTCGTAAACCACGCGGATACCTTCACGGTTCGATTCATCCCTGATGGCAGATATGCCTTCAAGTTTTTTCTCGTTAACCAATTCAGCAGTACGCTCAATCATTACCGCTTTATTTACCTGGTAAGGTATTTCGGTTACAATGATACGCTCACGATCGTTATTATAAGTTTCAATTTCAGCTCTCGACCTGATCACGATACGGCCACGGCCTGTTTCAAAAGCCTGGCGTGCGCCTTCGTATCCGTAGATGATACCACCGGTAGGGAAATCCGGGCCTTTGATGTATTGCATCAGTTCACCCACTTCAGCATCGCGGTTGTCAATATAAGCTAAAGTAGCATCAACAACTTCGCTCAAGTTGTGCGGCGGCATATTGGTAGCCATACCTACAGCAATACCTGATGCACCGTTAACTAATAAGTTAGGCACTTTTGCCGGTAAAACTGTTGGCTCCTCTAAAGAGTCGTCAAAGTTTAACTGGTAATCAATAGTATCTTTATTGATATCGGCCAGCATTTCTTCGGCAATCTTTTCAAGCCTTGCCTCGGTATACCTCATCGCTGCCGGTTGGTCACCATCAATAGAACCGTAGTTACCCTGTCCTTCAACAAACGGGTATCTTAAGCTCCAATCCTGCGCCATACGTACCATGGCATCGTAAACAGATGTATCGCCATGCGGGTGATACTTACCTAATACCTCGCCCACAATACGGGCCGATTTTTTATATGGTTTGTTGTTGCTTAAACCCAGATCGAGCATACCATAAAGTACGCGTCTGTGTACCGGTTTTAAACCGTCGCGAACATCGGGCAGCGCCCTTGATACAATAACAGACATTGAATAATCAATGTATGCTGATCGCATTTCCTCATCAATATTTATCGAAATTATCCGGTCTTCTTTGTGTGGGTTGTCGTTTTCTGTTTCGTCAGCCATTTTTTGTTTTTATGTAGAATCTTCTCCTTTGTCGCCGGTTTAAAAAATGAATTTTAAGCGACCTGCGAAGTTAAGAATTTATATGATTTATAGTATAAATGTTAGTAATAATATGGTGTGTTAAAAGCTTTACAGCCTACCAAAATACAACATGCTAACACGTAGTACATTGCACTGTTTATTTTACCTTTTTCCAGTATGATTCTACCGTATTGCCATTAGGTAAAATGCCCTTAAAAGTAAGCGTATCGTTTATAATGGTATAAGTATAAATAATAGTTTTGCCCAACGTGGCCGATTTTTGGGCACAAAAAGTTTGCGTTTCCAGGCAGGTATCGGCGTTCAGGCTATAATCACCAGATTCATAGGTGTATGGCTTTTCGCCTTTCTCCAGCACAATCGCTTCAAAATGCTTTTTATCGTATTTACGCTGCAAGGTATAATCTGCCGACGCGGCGTTTCTTTTGCCGTTGAAGGTTTCACCGCAATACTGCCACAGGCCTTTTAAATTAGGGCTGCTGAACGACGATAATAATGCTACTACCAAAAAAGCGGCTAAGATCTTTTTCATTATGCAACCCAGTTAATTCCTTTTTTTAATAAAGATAAGGTGCGCTCTTCTTCGCTACCCGGCTGTGGCTGATAGTTGTATACCCACTTAGCCGTAGGCGGCAAGCTCATCAGTATCGACTCGATACGGCCATTGGTTTCCAGACCGAACTTGGTACCGGCATCATAAACAAGATTAAACTCGGTATACCTGCTGCGGCGCTGGTACTGCCATAGCTGCTCATTATCGCCGAATGGCGTATTACGGTTACGGTTAACCAGTTCGGTATAAATTGGCGCGAACGAACGGCCAAGCGCTTTTGAAAATTCAAATATTTCTTCCCAGCTAATATCATCAGTAGCGGCAAGCCTGTCGTAAAATATACCGCCTATGCCGCGGGTTTCGTTGCGGTGTTTTATGTAGAAGTAATCATCGGCCCATAATTTAAACCGATGGTAAAAGTCGCTGTTGTAAGCATCACAAACAGATTTAAGACGGGTATGAAAATAGCTGGCATCCGCATCGATAACGTAATGCGGGGTAAGGTCTATCCCACCGCCAAACCACCTTACCGACGGGTGACCGTCAGTAGCGGGCATTTCAAAGTACCTTATGTTCATGTGGATGATGGGCACCCATGGATGATTAGGGTGAATAACGATAGATACGCCCGTCGCGAAGAAGTTATCATCCTCCACCTTCAAAGCCCTCTTAACGCTATCGGGTAACTGCCCATGCACGGCCGAAAAATTTACGCCGCCTTTTTCAAGGATGTTACCGTTTTGGATAACGCGGGTAATGCCGCCTCCGCCCCCATCACGTTCCCATAATTCCTGTTCAAAAGTCGCTTTACCATCTAACGCTTCAAGCGCCTGGCATATTTCGTTTTGGATATCCCGGTAGTCTGCCGCTATTTGTTCTTTGCTAATCATTGCTGCAAAAATGCACAAAAAACCCCGCTTTATGAAGCAGGTGTAATTACATCCTCTTCCACATAATTGAGGTCTTTACCAAAACTTTCTTTTAACTGGCTTAGCGAGAACAGCGACAAGATAGTTAATATCCCCATCATGATATAGCCGCTTTTAACCATACCGTAGTGTGCTACAAATGCGTTGAACAATAAATTTATGGGGATTAATAAGCCACGTACAAAGTTGGGGACAGTGGTAGTTACGGTAGACCTGATATTGGTACCAAACTGCTCGGAAGCTATGGTTACAAATGTAGCCCAGTACCCTACAGAAATCCCCATAAAGAAACAGATCCATACAAATTGGGATGGGGCGATGCCTTTAGCTGTTAAATAAACTACTACGCTCACCACAGATAACAGCTGAAATAACATCATGGTTAACCTGCGCGAGCGTGTTAACTGCGAAAGTACGCCCGCGAAAACATCACCAATGGCAATACCTACATAAGTATACATTATGCCTGCACCGGCACTAAGCGCTTCGGTTGCGCCAAGCTCTTTACCAAACTCTGGCGACAAGGTGACCAATACGCCTACTATATACCATAACGGGGCTCCTATGAGTATGCAATAAATATATTTAAGCAGTCTTTTACGATTGGTGAGCAGCATAAAGAAGTTGCCTTTTGATACGCTCTTTTCTTCCATGCTTTTGAACATGCCCGACTCAAATGTGCCCACACGCAACAATAGCAAAAGAAAGCCCAACACACCACCTACAAGATATGCCGGTCGCCAACCCAGTTCGCTAACCTGCTTAGCAGCTACAGCGCCAAATAAGCCTACAGCAGCAACAATCATAGTGCCGTAGCCGCGCTTTTCTTTACTCATGGTTTCGCTCACCAGGGTTATACCGGCACCCAATTCGCCGGCCAGGCCAATACCTGCTATAAACCTTACAAGGGCATAGGTGTTTACATCGTGCACATAACTATTAACTATATTAGCTATTGAGTATAGTAAAATTGAACCGAACAGCACCTTGATACGACCAAATTTGTCGCCGATAATGCCCCACACTATACCGCCCAGCAGCAAGCCGAACATTTGAATATTGATGATGAACTGTCCTTGCAGCTTAATTTGATCCGGATCGGTAACGCCGATATCTTTTAAACTGGCTACACGAACAATAGAGAAGATCAGCAGATCATATATATCAACAAAGTAACCTAAAGCGGCCACCAGTACTAAAAAAATAACATTACGCTGCTGCGCCTTTGAAGCGGAAATAACGGTCATAATAATTGGTAATTCTGTTTGTGGCGCTAAACATAAATATTTTTTCACAAAAAAAGTCCCTGTAGTTATTACAGGGACTTCCAATTCTTTATCAGACGTAGTATTCTTATATCTTCTTAACTTTTACAGCTTGCAATCCTTTTCTGCCATCTTCAACGTCATACTCAACACTATCATTATCTTTAATAGCGTTTACGCCGCCTTCTACATCTTTAAAGTGCACAAAAAGGTCTTTTCCGTCGTCGGTTATGATAAAACCGTAGCCTTTTTGTGTGTTAAACCATTTTACTTTTCCAGTTTTCATAATAAATATTATCGTATTAAAAAATTCTTGTTTAAATATTCAATTGCTTATACCAAACTGTATTATAAAACGGTTGATAATCAGAACAGAATGAATGAAACTATCTTTTCAAATATATAAAAATAATAATCCAAATAAAATTATTTATTTGGCTGCGGTGTTAAGCGCAAATAAGGTTTAACCTGGGTAAAACCTTTAGGAAATTTGGCCGGGATATCTTCCGTTTTAATCGCGGGCACTACTACCACGTCCTCGCCTTCTTTCCAGTCGGCAGGTGTGGCTACGCTGTAGTTGGCGGTTAGCTGCAATGAATCTATCACCCGTAATATTTCCTGGAAATTCCTTCCGGTTGATGCAGGGTAAGTAATGATCAGTTTAATGGTTTTATCGGGCGCTATGATGAACAATGACCTTACCGTTGCGGTTAATGATGCATTCGGGTGGATCATATCATAAGCCTCGGCTATTTCGCGGTGCTCATCTGCTATGATCGGGAAGTTCACTTCCACATTCTGGGTTTCGTTAATGTCCTGTATCCAGCCTTTGTGCGATTCTACTCCGTCAACACTCAGGGCAACTACCTTTACATCGCGTTTATCAAACTCATCTTTTAATGATGCCGTGCGGCCAAGCTCGGTAGTACATACCGGGGTATAATCAGCAGGGTGCGAGAACAGCACGCCCCAGCTGTTGCCTAAAAATTCGTAAAAATCGATTTCGCCTAATGATGTTTGCGCCGTAAAGTTGGGCGCTTTGTCTCCTAATCGTAAACTCATGGTGATGCGGTATTAATTTGGTTATGTTTTATACAGACTAAGGTAAACGGATTGTTTTAAAAATCAAGGCTTCATTATCACTTATTTATAAGCGATACAAATAAGTGATACAGTATTGACAAAGTGGCCATAAACTAAAAAAGGCCGTTCACTTTGCAGTGAACAGCCTTTTTGTTATAATTTTTACGCTAACTGATTACTCAGCAGCAGCTTCTTCTTCAGTAGCTTCTTCTTTTTTTGCTTTTGGAGCAGCTTTTTTAGCCTTTGGAGCTTCTTCAGCAGCTACAGCTTCAACTTTAGCAGGTGCAGCATCTTCAGCAACTGTTGCAGTTTTGAAAGGAATAACTGATACGTATGAACGGTTATCTGCTTTCTTTTTGAAAATAACTTCGCCATCAACTAAAGCGAATAAGGTATGATCTTTACCGATACCTACGTTAAGACCCGGATTGTGCGGGGTGCCACGTTGGCGAACGATGATGTTACCTGCGATTGCTGGCTGACCACCGAAAATTTTGATACCTAAACGTTTGCTATGCGACTCACGACCGTTTCTTGAGCTACCGGCCCCTTTTTTATGTGCCATTTCTTATATCTTTATGAAAGAGTGAAACTCCTTCGGATTAAACATTAATTATAAGGTAATACCTGTGATCTCTATTTTAGTGAATTGCTGGCGGTGACCATTTTTCTTTTTGTAACCTTTTCTTCTTTTCTTTTTGAAAACGATCACTTTATCACCTTTTACATGAGACACGATCTTAGCTGAAACTTTAGCGCCTTTCAAATCAGAACCTAATTTGAAGCTGCCTTCGTTTTCTGCTAACAATACCTGGTCAAATTCAATACTAGCGCCTTCATCTCCCTGTAAGCGGTGTACAAAGATCTGCTGGTCTTTAGCAACTTTAAATTGCTGTCCGGCTATACTTACTATTGCGTACATTGTTGTTAATAAATTATGTTTTTAAATTTTTTCGAGGTGCAAATATAGGTATTAATTATACAATAAGCAACACCGTGTTATTTTTTATGTTTTATCTCCGCATCGTTCAAAATACGCTGAATTTCTTTGATCAAACGCTGGTTAGCGTCTTTTAATGTTTCGGGACCATCAAAATCAGCCGAGTAAAGTACCGTTTTACTTTTACGGTCGTAATTGTACTGTATCTTATAATGCGGGGCGTTTTTATCCGGGCTGCTATGATTCTTTTCTACAGCCGGAAAGTTCCAGAAACCAAGGTCGGCCGCCTTACGGTGCAGGTATAACAGTTCATCTTTATTTAAACGAAGATGTTTTTTGATCAGCGAATCGCGTGCGTCAACATACTGATAATCGCCGGTTGCTGAATTATACTTATTAAGTAGGCTATCACCGGTACCGTATTCAAACACTATCGATTTAAACTCCGAAAATTTATAGGGCGCATTACCCACCATCATGGTATAATAATATAAACAGTAAGCTATAAACGGCACAGCTACACTTAGTATCAGAAATATCTTTTTAGAACGAGAACTTGACATTATTTAATTATTGAATTATTTCTATTTGATTAACGATCCTTAGTACGAGACAGAGAAAATTTAATTATCGATCTCTCCCTCCCATTTACTTACTACCGCTGTAGCCATGGCATTACCCAGCACGTTGGTAGCCGAGCGGCCCATATCCAGCAAAGGGTCGATGCCGATCAGCAAGGCCAAACCGGCTTCCGGGATATTGAACATGGATATTGTACCTGCAATTACCACTAACGAAGCACGCGGAACACCCGCTATGCCTTTACTGGTAAGCATCAGTATCAACAGCATTGATAATTGATGCTCGAAAGAAAGATGGATATTATATGATTGCGCAAGGAATAAAGAAGCAAATGTCATGTACATCATTGAACCATCCAAGTTGAACGAATAACCCAGCGGCAATACAAAACTCACAATTTTATTATTACAGCCAAAACGCTCCAATTCCATTAAAACACGCGGGTAAGCGGCCTCGCTGGTTGAGGTACTGAACGCCACCAGCATGGCATCCTTAATATTATTAACCAGTGTAAATACGCGGTTCTTCAATACAAAATACCCGGCCAGTATAATCACCAGCCATAGTATTAGTAAAGAAAAATAGAACTCGCTGATAAATATGGCATAAGTAGAAAGTATCCCCAAACCCTGCTTGGCAATAACCGCCGTTATAGCACCGAATACGGCTAAAGGGGCTACCTTCATTACATATCCGGTAATTTTAAGGATAACGTGCGCTATGGCATCCATCGCCTTAATCACTATTTCGCCTTTAGGGCCAATAGCTGCTGTGGCTACACCAAAGAACAGAGAGAATACCACAATTTGCAGGATCTCGTTATTGGCCATGGCCTCAATAAAACTTTTCGGGAATACGTGACCAATGAAATCGCGCAGGGAAAGGGCCGTTTTTTGGATGCCTGTACCTATATGGCTATCGGGCAATGGTAGGTGCATGGCCTTACCCGGTTCAAAAAAGTTAACCAGTACCATACCTAATAATAGCGAAACCAGTGTTGCGCTTAAAAACCAAAGCAGTGTTTTACCACCTATACGGCCCACAGCTTTTATGTCGCCCACTTTAGCTACACCAACCACAAGGGTTGTGAATACCAGCGGCGCAACTATCATTTTTATCAGGCGCAAAAAGATATCGCTCAGTATATTAAAGCCTACCAGTTTATCATCCCGAAGGGTATCATTCTTTTTACGGATTGCGGATAGTTCAGCGCGTTGCAGCTTTAGATCTTTATAAACCGCTGTGGTAGTATCAGTTGTAGCGGCTATTTTAACATCAATGGTTTTGATCCCGGCTTCGGCTTTTGAGAGCTCCTTATTAATATCATTAATAACAAGGCTATTGTAAGCATAGCCTACAATTACACCTAAAACGAGTGCGATAAATATGTAAAGGGTCAGTTTGCTTTTGCGCATGTACGTTATTTGGAAAGGTACAAAACTACAAAATGCAAACTGATTATTTCGTTGTGGTCCAACTTAAACCTTTTCTACCTTAACAGCAGTGCCATAAGCCAATACTTCGGTTACCCCCTGCATTACTTCATTGGCATCATAGCGCATATTAATTACCGCGTTCGCGCCGTGCTGGTGGGCATGCTGCATCATCAGGTCGTAAGCTTCCTGGCGGGCTTGTTCGCACAGATCGGTATATACGCTGTTACGGCCCCCTACCAAAGTTTGCAGTCCGCCCAGGAAATTACCGCCTACCCCGCGCGATCTTACAGTTATGCCGCGTATTACGCCTAAATGTTCGGTTACTTTATAACCCTCTAAGTGTGTGCTTGTTGTTACTAACATATTGATAAATGATTTGTAGTACTCAAACATAAGTGTTGTAAGCTTAGTTTTGTAAGTGTTTACAATTTATTAATTTGCCAGCTATAACAATACATGAGCGTAACAACCTACGGTTTACAGCAAATAAAAAAAGAGATACAGCACTTGCCGCAAGAGCAGGTAGCCGAGCTTTGCCTGCGCCTTGCCCGTTATAAAAAGGAGAATAAAGAGCTGCTGGCCTACCTGCTTTTTGAAGCGCATGACGAAGCCGCTTTTATTGAAAAGGTAAAGGCCGAAGTTGGCTTTATGTTTAGCCAGTTACCCGTGCAAAGCTATTTCGCGGCTAAGGGACTGCGTAAAATATTAAGGCTGATCACTAAGTACGTAAAATTCACTGCATCGAAAACAGCCGAGATAGAACTGCTGATCAGTTTTGGCAACAGTTATTTGCAGTATACCGACAGGAAGACATCCTACAAACCCCTGCGCCTCATTTTATCGCGGCAGCTGGATAAAATAAAAACCGGCATCAACAAACTTCACGAAGATTTGCAGTATGATTATAGCCAGGATTACGAACTTTTACTGACAGAAGCAGACAAAAAACTATCGTGGATAAATAAGAATGATTACTTGTTGTAACATATTTATAAATTTGGCATCTAACCTCAAAACAATTAACTGCAAGTGACCGAAAAAGAAGCAGCTTTTAAGAAAATATTTGAAGCTAATTCAAAAAAGATATTTCACCTGTGTTATGGCTACACCGGTGATGACGACGCGGCGAACGATTTGTTGCAGGAAACTTTTTTGAAGGTGTGGCAAAATCTCGATAAGTTCAGGAATCAGGCCATGATATCAACCTGGATATATCGTATAGCGGTAAATACCTGCTTAACTTACTTACGGTCGGAAAAGCGACAAGCCAAAGATGAACTTACACCGCAGATAGCGGAAACCAAAAGAGAAGAATTCTCGGAAAAGAATGAGCAGGTAGCCCTGCTGTACAAGTGTATTTCAAAACTGGAAGAATCGGAAAGAATTATCATAACTATGGTACTTGATGAGGTACCGTATCCCGAAATTGCTGATATATCAGGTATATCTGAAGGTAATTTAAGGGTAAAGATTCATCGTATTAAACAAAGGTTAACAGAGTTATATAACCAGTATGAAAGACTTTGATCAATTAGTGTCGGTTTGGCAAGGGCAGCCAAAGCGGGATCAGCTTTCGGTAGACGAGGCGCTGAAGCAGGTGAAGAAAGGAATGGGAAGCCTTAATAAGAAATTATTGCGGGGTATAACCAGTATGATGGTTGGTTTTATATCGGTATTTTTGACTATGCTTTTCCTGGCATTTGAATCATGGGTTACCTATTTAGGTATAGGCATTATGCTAAGTACCATGTTGCTATATGTTTTAGTTATGGTGCGCGATTACAGGCTGATCACTAAACAGGATGTAACCACCAACCCTACAGAATACCTGCAAAGCTTAAAAGAATACCAGCACCGCCGTGCCGATATGTATGGCTGGCTATACTACTTATATGTATTGTTGCTGAGCATCGGTCTTTCACTGTACTTTTTTGAAGTGCTGCAAAGCTCAAGCCCTATGTTTAAATACTCGGCTTATGGTATTACAGCCGCGTGGCTGCTGTTCTGTACCTTTTATTTAAGAGGCCGTATTTTAAAGAACGAGCAGGAGAAGCTTAATTTAATGATAGACAGGCTGGTGAGGTTGCAAGGTCAGTTTGAATAATATTGATGTACCCCGTAATTACATTAGTAAAAGCAAGCCCGGCTGATGCCGAAACACTGCTCAACCTGAGCCGCAAAACTTTTTTTGACGCGTTCTCCCATCAAAACGATGTGGTAAATATGGAGATATACGCTGCCAAAGCGTTTACGTTGACCAAGATCAAAGAAGAACTTAACAACCCTGACTCCGCGTTTTATTTCGCTTATCTTACCGATCATATTGTGGGTTATCTTAAACTGAACACCGGCGATGCCCAAACCGAATTTAAGGAGGATACCGCGCTCGAAATAGAACGCATTTATGTTTTGCAAGATCATCACGGCAAAAACATAGGCTCGCAATTGATTGACTACGCTATTGAAACCGCTACCGAAAAGAGGTTCAAATACATTTGGCTCGGCGTTTGGGAAATGAACATTAAAGCTATCCGTTTTTATCAGCGCCATGGCTTTGAGGGTTTCAGCACCCACCGTTTTATGCTGGGCGATGAAGAACAAACAGATCTGCTGATGAAACGCGCGCTCACGCAAGATTCCAACTAAAGCCACTCCTTATCACCCTTTTAGAAACGGGTTGAAATTTCTCGTACCTATTTCCATACCTGCTGCACGGCACACGGTTTTATCGCCGAATTTAAAATTGATATTATCCATAGCCTGGTATAAACGGATGCGCTCTTCGTTATCTTCAAACAGATTGATTTGGTAACTGCCTGTAGTAAGGTTGCTCAACCGCACGCCTATCAGCCTGATGGGCCGGTGCTGATCCCAGGATTTGCTGAGCAGGTTCTTAATACCGGGTATTAATATATGTTCGGCCGCGGTGAGGGCAATTTTCTCCTGCTGAGTATGGGTTTCAAAATTGGCATACCGTATCTTAATAGCCAGGCACGATGCCAGTTTATTTTCTCGCCGCAGTTTTGAGGATAATTCCTCCGTCATGCTCACCAAAATAGTTTCGAGCGTACGGCGGTCTTTTACATCGGTACCGAAGGTGTGCTCTGTAGAGATAGATTTACGATCGGAATGCGGCACCAGTTCACTATGATCTATCCCGCGGGCCTTCTCCCAAATGAATAATCCGGCTTTGCCGAAAATAGTTTGCAAGAAGCGCAGGTCTACACGTTGCAGATCACCAATTTTTTCAATACCGTATTCATATAACTTCTGGCAGGTTTTTTCGCCCAGCATAGGTATTTTACGGATGGGCAAGGGCGCTAAAAAAGCCATTTCTTTTCCGTGAGGAATTTGCAATTGCCCGTTAGGTTTGGCTTGATTGGTAGCCATTTTAGCAACCACCTTACTTGAGGCCATACCGAAAGATATGGGCAGCCCGGTGTCTTTAATGATCTTCTGCCTAAGGTCGGATGCTATCTTATAACTATCGTGAAAGCGGTCCATGCCCGAAAGGTCAAGGTAAAACTCATCAACCGATGTTTTTTGATACAGCGGAACGGCGTCGTGAATGATCTGAGTTACCTCATGCGATGCCTCTGAATAGCGGCCGTGACTGCCTGAAATCAAAATAGCATCGGGGCATAATTTGAGCGCCTGCCGGGTAGGCATTGCCGAATGTACACCAAACTTACGCGTTTCATAACTGCACGAGGCCACCACTCCCCTGTCGGCAGATCCACCTATAATAACAGGCTTACCTATCAACGATGGATTGAACTTTCGTTCTACGGAAACGAAGAAAGAATCAAGGTCGATATGTACAATATGGCGTTTGGTATCCATGTCACAAATATCAAAATAAAACTTTAAAATACTAAAATAATTAGCAATTTTGTTTTCTCAAAACTGCAATAATTATGATGGGATATGCCGACTACTACCTTTTACTTTCGCCGCCCGAAGACGTGAAACAACAAATAAGCAGGTATAAAAAAGCGTCGATTAATAAGATAGGTGCTTTTGAGAGCATGAACTCCCCTGCTCATATCAGCATTGTAAAAACTGAAAGGCAGAAAGCATTTATTGTTGAACCGGCTTTTGAACGTATGGAAAAACGGCTGAATACCATGCCGCCAATAGTATTGCATATTAACGGTTTCAATTATTTTAAACACGGCGACAAGGCCATGAGCATTTATGCGGATATAAGGCAAACCGATTCGGTAAAAAAGTGGTTCAGGTTGTTGTTTAGCTGTATCAATGTAAAGCATGCTTCATTCACGCCGCATATTACCATAGCAAGAAACATCCACGTGAGCGACTTTTATACCCTTTGGCCACACTTTGAAAAAGCGAAATATGTTGAACCTTTTTGGATAAAAGAACTGCTGGTACTGAAAAGAGAGACGTTTACGCACGAACCAAAGTGGAGCAGGTATAAGACAATCAGCTTTAAAAACGAGTTTGCAGCAGTTGTAGAAAAAATTTAATATCTGTAATAAAGCAGGTTAACACTCATTTAACACTGCTTTGCGTTATTTGTACAGCGAAAACAAAATCTTTCCTATATTTGCGGTGGGTAAGTCTTTTACGACCAGCTCCTCTTGAACTCCCCCAGGGTGGGAACGCAGCAAGGGTAGAGAGTTGTAGCGGTGCGATAGAAGTAGCTTACCCATTTTTATTTTTTTAGTAACCAGACCTCGTTACTATCGCTTACCAAATCATTAATATGGTAAATGCTCTACAAATGTTAACTCAACAAACCAGCATAAAATGAAATTTTTTATTGATACAGCAAATCTTGCACAAATTAAAGAAGCACACGAATTAGGCGTTTTAGATGGCGTTACCACCAACCCTACCCTGATGGCTAAAGAAGGCATCACCGGTCAGGATAATGTGATTGCCCACTACAAAGCTATTTGCGAAATTACCGATGGTGATGTAAGCGCCGAAGTAATTGCTACTACTTATGACGAGATCATTGTTGAAGGTGAAGCTTTGGCTAAATTGCACGAGCGTATTGTGGTAAAAGTACCAATGATTAAAGATGGTGTTCGCGCTATTAAATACTTTACTTCAAAAGGTATCAAAACCAACTGTACTTTAGTATTCTCTGCAGGTCAGGCTTTGTTGGCTGCTAAAGCGGGCGCTACTTATGTATCTCCTTTTATTGGCCGTCTGGATGATATTTCTACCGATGGTTTACAACTGATTGAAGATATCCGTTTGATCTATGATAACTACGGTTACAAAACTCAGATCCTGGCTGCTTCGGTTCGTCATGCTATGCACATCATCAATTGCGCTAAATTGGGTTCTGATGTAATTACTGGTCCGTTAAGCGCTATTACCGCTTTATTGAAACATCCTTTAACTGATAATGGCTTAGCACAGTTTTTGGCCGACCATGCTAAAGCAGCAGGTAAATAATATTGCAATAACGTTATAAAACTTATAACGCCTTATTAGTTCTAAAATAATTAATTTGTCATTCTGAATAAAGGGGTAACCTTACCTGCTATTCAGGATGACATTTTTATTTAATATATGCTCGATATACTCATTATAGGTGGTGGCCCCATAGGTTTAGCTTGCGGGCTTGCCGCTCAAAAAGCCGGTTTAAGTTTTCTGATAGTTGAAAAAGGTTGCCTTGTAAATTCGTTATACAATTACCCTTATACCATGACGTTCTTCTCCACATCCGAACGTTTGGAAATTGGAGGTATCCCTTTTGTCACCATCAACAATAAACCCAACCGTGCCGAAGCATTAGAGTATTATCGCAGGGTGACACTATCCAATAACCTACCCATCAATTTATTTGAAGAGGTAACCGAAGTAAAACAGGATGGCGACCATTACAACATCAACACCTGCAAAGCAAGCTATCAGGCTAAACGGGTAATACTATCTACCGGTTTTTATGATGTCGCGGTTAACCTCGATATTCCGGGTGAAGATTTACCGAAGGTGAAGCATTATTATAAAGATCCGCACTATTATGCCATGCAAAAGGTAATTGTTGTGGGATCAAGCAACTCGGCTATTGATGTGGCTTTAGAAACCTATCGTAAAGGCGCTGAAGTGACTTTGGTAATACGCGGAAGCGAAGTAAGCAGCCGTGTTAAATATTGGGTAAGGCCCGATATTATTAACCGTATTGAGGAAGGCAGCATCAAGGCTTACTTCAACTCGGAACTGGCCGAAGTACGCGAGTTCGAGGCAGATATCCGTACACCTGAAGGACTTATTACCATTCCGAATGATTTTGTAATGGCCATGACGGGTTACAAACCTAATTTCGACTTTCTGAATAAGCTGGGTATTAACCTATCGGCAGATAAATTTATCCCCGAATACAATCCGGATACGATGGAAACCAACCTGCCGGGCATGTACCTCGCCGGTGTGGTTTGCGGTGGTTTGGATACGCATCTTTGGTTTATAGAAAATTCGCGCATCCATGCGGAAATGATCATTAAAGATATTTTGAGCAAACAACAGGTTTAATAAAGCCTGTTATACCTCCTGGTGATATAATACGATAGCTAAAGTATTTTGTATTTGCACAAAATGTCGCTGCTGGTGAGCAATTAAAAAACGAAAAGCATCCCCTGTTTTTATCCTGATCAGTTTATTGAGGCTGGTTGGTATCCTGATCGCGTTAAGATCATAATTTGCCGCTTGATCTAATAATAGCAACAATTGCTGTTGCCCTTTAATATAATTACCGATCACTTCATCTGCATTGGTATTCAATGGCACATGCCATTTGGCAGCTTTGTACTTTTTAGTAATGCTGCCCGTGGTATCGGGCAGCATCATTTTCACAAAGTAATTGCCCAGCACGCCGGGCTTAAATACTTCGCTTTTGTTAAATGGTGATATGGTTGATTGGCTCAGGGCTTTTTCTATGGCAGGCAGATAATAATTATTATAAGTATTCAGGTGCTCAACAATCTGCAAAACACTCCAGCCGGATTCGTTTGGTTTTATATTGAGCAAGGTGTAATGATCGCGGATAAGCACCTCAAAAGTTTGCAGGTTTTGCATAACCGTGGTACTTAGCTCTTTTAATAATTGCGCCTTGTTTAATTTCATCTCTTATTTTTATGCAAATAACCGGGTTTGGCAATTAATAAAAGTTGATGTAGACCATCATTTACAGCTTTTTATTATTGAGCATTTTACTCAATGTAGCCTTATCAACCCCAATATATGAGGCTATGTATTTATCGGGAATCAAATTAAAAATGTGCGGACTTCGCTTAAACAGCACCTCTAATTTCTCGGAAGCGCTGAAGATGCTTAGTTCCTTTTGACGCTCCAACACGGCAGCCAACACGCTACTCAGCATAATACGCAGCCACTTTTCAAACTGCGGGTGCTTTTCGGTAAGCGAAATGAAATCTTTATAATGTATCCGCAGCAAGCGGCTTTGGGTAAGGCTTTCAAAAGTTAATGAGGATGGCCTTTGCAGCAGGAAACTATCTACCACACCCGTGAACGAAACCGGGTAACTGAAAATGGTAGTCGCCTCTTTATCGCCATGTGTACAAAAGCAACGCTGAATACCTTTGGTTACTATATACAAATAACGTTCGGTATCGCCTTCGGCGGTTAATATTTGCTTGCGCTTAACATCTATTGCCGACCAATTTGGCAGCATTTCTTCAAAAAAACCATCGCCCAAAACAGGTACCACGTTAAATACCTGTTTTATGGTTGCAATTTCTTCCGGATCGGGCCTGTTATTGAGTACTTTCAAGCTGATGTAATAAAACGTTATTATAATGTTATTTGTGCACTTTTTTCTTGCATAAATAAAAATTAATGCGATACTTTGCACAAAATTTAAAAACGTAAAAATAATATCAAAAAGATGAACCAGCAAAGCTTATATAAGCCCGTTTCAAGAGCAGTTTTTGCTCCTGTTACCGCTGCTTTGGTTTCAGTTATTTTTATATGTTCTCCGTCACGACGACGATTGTACATCCCCCGGGTTTAATCTGCATATTCTACAAAACCCAACCCTGAGCTTACTATATCCAAGCTCTACCAAACACACCACCATTTAATTAAGGCCATTAAAAGCCAATTAATTTACGGTAATCTTTCTATTTTAATGACTATACAAGATTTTGACATAATAGTTGCTTCAGGCCAGCACGTTGATTACGCTCCGCAAATTTGCGATGAAATGGCCGAATCAGCCAAAGCCCGTGGCACTGGTATTGCACAACGCTCGCCGGAGTATGTCGCCAATAAAATGCTGGAAGGCAAAGCGGTTATCGCTTTGCATAAAAATGGCACTTGGGCCGGTTTCTGCTATATTGAAACCTGGAGCCACGGCCAGTTCGTGGCCAATTCGGGCCTTATTGTAAACCCGGAGTTTCGCAAAGTAGGTTTAGCGAAAGCTATCAAACATAAAGTGTTCGAGTTATCGCGCAAAACCTATCCCGATGCTAAAATATTCGGCTTAACTACGGGTTTGGCGGTAATGAAGATCAACTCCGAACTGGGTTACGAACCGGTTACCTACTCTGAGCTTACGCAGGACGAAGACTTTTGGAAAGGCTGTAAAAGCTGCGTTAACTACGATATTTTGATGAGCAAGGGCCGTAAGAACTGCATGTGCACCGCCATGCTCTTCGACCCGGAAGAAAAGCGTAAGGAATACGAGAACAAAATGAAAAAAATAACCCACAAGGCAACCTTGCTTGAGCGTATTGAAAACGCGTTGAGAGGCCCGGGTAAATTATTGACACTATTTGCAAAAGCTTAACATTAAGCTGATTGATTAAACATAATATGAAGAAAAAAGTAGTACTGGCTTACAGCGGCGGCCTCGATACATCATTTTGCTGTATCTATTTAACACGCGACCTTGGTTTAGAGGTGCACTCGGTAATTGTAAACACCGGTGGTTTCAGCGAAGAAGAACTTAAAGGTGTTGAAGAACGCGCTTTTAAAATGGGCGTAACCTCACACCATGTGGTTGACGAAACCAAGAACTTTTACGATACCTGCGTGCGCTACCTTATTTATGGTAATGTGTTAAAGAACAATACTTACCCGCTTTCGGTAAGTGCCGAACGTGTTAGCCAAGCTACAGCTATTGCCAACTACGCGCACCAGATTGGTGCCGAGTACGTTGCCCATGGCAGCACAGGCGCCGGTAACGACCAGGTGCGTTTCGATATGATATTTAACATATTGGCACCTAACGTACAGATACTTACCCCTATCCGCGATCTTAAACTGAGCCGCGAAGAGGAAATTGAGTACCTGAAGAAACATGGTGTTGAAATGAACTTTGAAAAAGCCAAATATTCTATCAACAAAGGTATTTGGGGTACATCGGTAGGCGGTAAAGAAACGCTTACTTCAAACTTAGGTTTACCTGAGGAAGCATGGCCTACACAAGTAACCGAATCGGCTGTAAGGGATATCGAACTTACTTTTGAAAAAGGCGAACTGGTCGCTATCGACAATGAAAAATATGATCACCCAACTAAAGCTATACAGGCTTTGCAAGCAATCGCACAGCCTTATGGTATTGGTCGCGATATACATGTGGGTGATACTATTATTGGTATAAAAGGCCGTGTAGGCTTTGAAGCTGCCGCGCCAATGGTGATTATCAAAGCGCACCACACTTTAGAGAAACACGTGCTTACCAAATGGCAATTAACCTGGAAAGACCAACTATCATCTTTCTATGGTAACTGGTTACACGAAGGGCAATTCCACGATCCTATTATGCGGAACATGGAGGCATTTTTGAGCGATACCCAAGCCAACGTAAGCGGTAAAGTATTTGTTCAGTTACACCCATACAGGTTCCAGGTGATAGGTATCGAGTCAGATCACGACCTGATGTCGAACAAATTTGGCAGCTATGGTGAAATGAATAATGCCTGGAGCGGTGAGGACGTTAAAGGATTCTCAAAAATATTTGGCAATCAGGTAATGATCTATCATAAAGTAAATCCATAACCCCCCAGCCCCCTGAAGGGGGAGTTTTTGAACTGCATAAAAATCAAACGTGAGTACAACTAATAATGATACCGCTAACCTAACTCCCCCTTCAGGGGGTTGGGGGGTACCTTTTTCAAAAAGTGATTGTATAACGCACTATACCTGGGGCGATGACTGCCACGGATGGACATTCATAGAAACGGATGCCCTATCTGTTAAGCAGGAATTAATGCCGCCTGATACTGCCGAACAATTGCACTATCATGAAAAGGCCAAACAGGTATTTTTTATACTGAAAGGGCGTGCCACATTTATAATTGACGGCGTAGAGCATTTGTTACGTGAGCAGCAAGGCATAGAGATACAGCCGCTGCAAAAGCACTACATAAGTAACAAGGGCGAAAACGACCTTGAGTTCATTTTGTACTCCTATCCAACTACAAAGAATGACAGAATCAACATCGATTAAAATAAAAGCAGGCATTGTAGGCGGTGCCGGATATACCGGCGGCGAAATGCTGCGGATCCTGATCAATCACCCCAATGTTGAAATTGCTTTTGTACATAGCAACAGCAACGCGGGTAATTATATTTACGAGGTACACACCGATCTGTTTGGTGATACCGATCTGAAATTCGCGGCCGAGCTATCAAACGAGATCGATGTGCTGTTTTTATGTGTTGGCCATGGCGATGCGAAGAAATTTTTAGCTGCCAACCCAATACCCGATACTATCAGGATCATCGATCTTAGCCAGGATTTCAGGTTAAACCAAAATGCCGGATTCGGTACCAAAAAATTTGTCTACGGTTTGCCCGAGCTAAACCGTGATGCCATAAAACAAGCGCAAAACATAGCCAATCCGGGTTGTTTTGCAACTTGTTTACAATTGGGTATGCTGCCATTAGCTTCAAAAGGCTTACTGACAGCTGAAGTAAATATTACCGCTACCACAGGTTCTACCGGCGCGGGCCAAAGTTTATCGCAAACATCGCACTTTACATGGCGTAATGATAACCTGTCTGTATATAAGGCGTTTGATCATCAGCACCTGAACGAGATCGGCGAATCGCTAAAGCAATTACAAGGTGACGGTGTAGGAGCAATTAACTTTATCCCATACCGTGGCGATTATACCCGTGGCATCATCGCTTCTATTTATACTGATAGCGATTTAACTGAAGAGGAAGCATTGGCATTGTATACAGCGTATTACGAAGGACACCCGTTCACACATGTAACCAATCGCAATATCGATCTGAAACAGATTGTGAACACCAACAAGTGTTTCTTACAAGTAAAGAAATATGGGAATAAATTATTGATAATAAGCATTATGGACAATTTACTTAAAGGCGCGTCGGGCCAGGCAGTTCAAAACATGAACCTGCTTTTCGGTCTGGATGAACGCGCCGGCTTACGATTAAAAGCAACTGCGTTTTAACAGGCGGAAAGGAAAAAGGTTAAAGGAGAAAGGTACTATGAGAGACTTTAAAAAGCTCAATATTTGGCATAAAGCACATGTCTTTACGTTACAAATATATAAGGAAGTGCTTCCACTCCTTCCACCTGATGAGCGATTCGCCTTATCTGCTCAACTAAGAAGATCTACTTATTCCATACCTCTTAACATTGTTGAAGGTTGTGGAAAAAACACTAATAAGGACTTTGTACATTATCTTGATAATGCATTAGGTTCGGCACATGAAGTAGAATATACTTGTTTGTTGATTTATGATTTGGGATATATACCCCAGGAAATGTATAATATGATTAACTCGGAGATTAATGAGGTAAAAGCAATGATTATTTCGTTTATTAAATTTTTGCGAAATGATAAATAACCTTTTCCCTTTAACCTTTCTCCTTTTACCTTAAAATGAATGAACTTATTCGACGTATATCCTATCAATAATATAAATATAATTAAAGGTGTAGGCAGCCTTGTTTATGATGACAAGGGCACTGAATACCTTGACTTGTATGGTGGCCATGCGGTTATATCAATTGGTCATACCAATCCGCATTATGTGGCGCGTTTGGAGAACCAATTGCATCAGATCGGCTTCTACTCAAATTCCATCGAGATCCCTTTGCAAAAGGAACTGGCCGAAAAACTGGGCCATGTTTCGGGTAAAGAAGATTATCAGTTGTTCCTGTGTAATTCGGGTGCGGAAGCTAATGAGAACGCCCTTAAACTGGCTTCTTTTTATAATGGTAAAAAGAAAATTATCGCTTTCAAAAAAGCATTCCATGGTCGTACTTCGTTAGCAGTTGCCGCTACCGATAACCCTAAAATTGTAGCACCGGTAAACGAAACCGATAACGTGATATTTTTACCATGGTGCGATGAAGCAGCCTTAGAACAGGCTTTTGCCGAAAACGAAATTTCATCGGTAATTATTGAAGGCATACAAGGCGTAGGTGGTATACAGGTAGCTACCGAAAGCTTTCTGCAAAAAATACGCACTTTGTGCGACGAGTATAACGCGGTTTACATTGCCGATTCGGTACAGTGCGGTTATGGCCGTACAGGTAAATTCTTCTCGCATGATTTTGCCGGTGTTAATGCCGATATATACACTATGGCTAAAGGCATGGGTAATGGCTTCCCTATCGGGGGGATCATTATAGCACCAAAAATAAAACCTGCTTACGGTATGCTGGGTACTACTTTCGGCGGTAACCACTTAGCCTGCGCGGCAGGTTTAGCAGTGCTGGAAGAAATTGAAAGCAATAACCTGCTGCAAAACGCGGCCGAAGTTGGCGCTTACCTAATCAACGAGTTAAAGAAATTTGAGCAGGTAAAAGAAGTTAGGGGTCGTGGCCTGATGATCGGTATTGAACTGCCCGAAGAACTGGCCCACGTGCGCAAGGACCTGCTATTCAAACACCATATATTTACTGGTGAAGCTAAGCCAAACGTGATCAGGCTATTGCCTGCTTTAAATTTGACTAAAGCTCATGCCGATAGATTTTTGGAGGCGTTTACTGTTACATTAAAAGGTTAGTTACCTGTCATTTCGAAACGAAGTGAGAAATCTTCTGCAATAAGCATGCTCTTAACAAGCATGGCCAAGAAGATTTCTCGCTATGCTCGAAATGACAGGATTATATAAATAAGCACTATGAAACTATTTTCTTCTGTACACGATGTTACTGATATTAACGCGCTGGTTGCCGAAGCTTTAAAGCTGAAGCAAGATTCGTACGCGCATCAGCATTTGGGTAAAAACAAAACGCTGGGCCTGGTTTTTCTTAACCCAAGTCTGCGTACCCGTATGAGCACCCAAAAGGCAGGCCTTAATTTAGGCATGAATGTAATGGTGCTTAACATCGATAAAGAAGGCTGGGCGCTTGAACTACAGGATGGTGCCATAATGAACGGCACAACCGTTGAGCATATCCGCGAAGCGGCAGCTGTAATGGGGCAGTATGCCGATATTATAGGCGTGCGCTCGTTCCCGGGCCTTAAAGATCGTGAGGAAGATTATAGTGAAGCCATATTCAATAAGTTCGTTAAGTTTTGCGGAGTTCCGGTTGTAAGCCTTGAATCGGCAACACGTCACCCGCTGCAAAGCCTGGCCGATTTAGTGACCATTCAGGAATTAAAAACTACAGCCCGCCCTAAAGTAGTGCTTACCTGGGCGCCGCATATTAAAGCGCTTCCGCAGGCTGTACCCAATTCTTTTGCCGAGTGGATGTGTAAGGCTGATGTCGACTTTACCATTGCCCATCCGGAAGGTTACGCTTTAAGTACCGATTTTACCAACGGCGCTACTATTACCCACAACCAGGACGAAGCATTGAAGGGTGCCGATTTTATATACGTAAAAAACTGGTCGGCTTATGAGCCTTACGGTCAAATTACCGGTGGCAATGAAGACTGGATGCTAACCAACGAAAAATTAGCGCCAACCAACAACGCCAAGGTAATGCATTGCCTGCCTGTTCGCCGTAACCTGGAACTATCCGACGAAATACTCGACGGACCAAACTCTGTTATGGTGCACGAAGCCGGTAACCGTGTTTGGGCAGCCCAGGCTGTATTGAAACAAATGCTGGAAAGCTTATAATATGTACACGCCGGCAAACAATCGTATTGATGATGTAAACGAAGCTGTAATGTTTATGCAGCGTTACAGCTTCGCTACCATAATTAACGTGATTGATAGTAAACCCGAAGCTACACATCTCCCTTTTTTAATTGAGCAGCGTGATGATAAGATCATACTGTCTTCGCATTTCGCCAAGGCAAACCCGCAGGCCAAAGTGATTGATGGCAGCGAAGTACTGGTGATATTTACCGAACCACATGCCTACATTTCGCCATCGCATTACGAAAAAGAAACCAACGTACCTACGTGGAATTACTTGGCGGTGCATGCTTATGGCAAAGCAAAAGAACTGGCGGAAGTCGCCGATAAATTCAGATTGCTGGCCCATACCATCAACCAATATGAAGCCGCTTATATGCAGCAATGGGAAAGCCTGCCTGATACCTATCGTGATGGTTTGGTAAAGGGAATAACAGCTTTTGAAATTGCAGTAACAGATCTTCAGGCTAAAAAGAAACTGAGCCAGAATAAAACCGAATTGGAGCGTAACAATATCATCAACGCGCTAAAAAATAGCACAGACACCAATGAGCGTGATATTGCCGCTTACATGCAAGCACTCGATAAAAAGTGATCACTATTTATCTTTACGGTACGAGGCGTTGATCACCTTATTTAAGGTAAGTCCCTGTACAATAATAGAGAAGATCACTACAAAGTAACAAGCCGACAAGATGAGGTACCGATATTTTGATTCGGGTAATGAAAGTGCCAGCGCTATTGAAATACCTCCCCTTACCCCTGCCCAGGTTAAAATATTAATGGTACCATAGTTGATATTCAGTGTACGCCTTAACAGCGTTACCGGCAATAAAATACTCAACCATCGCGATAGCAAAATAATACAGATGGCTAATGTACCTGTAAGCCAATAGTTATTTATATAAGGCACCACGATCATCTGCAAGCCTATCATCACAAACAAGATGGTATTAAGCATTTCGTCGATCAGTTCCCAAAATTTTTCTAAAGCTTCATGCGAATGCTCTTTGTTATCCCTGTTGATAGATCGATTACCCGCAAATAAGCCTGCGGTAACTACTGATAAAGGAATTGACAAATGCAGAAATGACGCTACCAATGAATTGGTAAGTACCAATGCCAGCGATACCAGTACGATGGTTTGAAAATCGGTGATAGATCTCATCAACCGGTATGCCAGGTAGCCCGTGAACGCCCCAAGCGCTATCCCCCCAAATACTTCCTGTGCAAACAAAAGAGCCGTTTTAGCCACGTCAACATTATCTACACCGGCATTTACAACCTCCAGTATCACGATGAAAAGCAACAGGCCGATCCCGTCGTTAAACAATGATTCGCCCGAAATAATGGTTTCTAAATGCTGCGGTAAGTTTGATCCTTTTATAATGGCCGATACTGCTACAGGGTCTGTTGGTGAAACCAACGCGCCGAACAAAAAGCAATAAACAAGCGGCAGCCTGATATCGAAAAAGCCGGTGATCCAGTAAAAAAGAAAACCGAATATAGTAGTAGACAGTATAACACCCAGCGTACTTAATATAAATACCGGCCGCATGGCCTTTTTCAACTTATTGGTATCCAGATTAAATGCGCTGGCAAACAACAGAAAACCCAGCATCACATTGAGTACCGTACGCGAAAAGTTGATGCTTTTGGCTAAGGCCGTGAGGTGCTTAGCCATACCGGGGTTGGTATTATTGATAACAATAATGGCTACCGACCCTAAAATAGCAATACTAATTACCCCTATTGTGCCGGGCAACTTAATAAAGCGGGCATTGATATAGGAGTAAATGGCGCTCAAAATAACGAGCAATGCTATTATTACAAAAAGATCCATATTGGTTTATATTGACAGCCTGATACTACTTTGCAACCGGCTCCGTCATCATTGTTTTGGTATTAAAAAAGCGAACTATTAAACGATTATCGCTATTACGGCTAAAATAACCTATCGACCAGTTCAAGAATACGATGGCTTTATTGGTAAACCCGGCTAACGACATAACGTGCACCACCATCCACAGCAGCCAGGCAAAAAAGCCTTGAAAACGCATCTTGCCAATATCTGCCACGGCTTTATTAAGGCCGATGGTGGCCATTGTGCCTTTATCAGTATATTTAAAAGGCACAACAGCCTCACCATTGATAATACGGATAAGGTTTTTAGCCAACTGCTGCCCTTGCTGCACTGCTACCGGCGCAACGCCGGGATAACCATTCGGCGCGAGCGGACTTATCATTGATGATACATCGCCTATGGCGAATATATTTTGAAAGCCTTTTACTTTGCTAAATTCATCCGTTTCAATACGGTAACCACTGCTGATGATCTCTTTGGGTATGCCTTCGGGTACTTCGCCCATTACACCGGCCGTCCAAAACACATTGCGTGTTTTTAGCGTAGTGCCATCGTTTATAGAGAGCGTAAGGCCATCATAACCCAGCACCCTGATACCGTTGGATACGTGAACATGCATATCCGTTAAAAACCTTTTGGCCGCGGCAGATGCCTGCTCCGTCATGGCGGCAATGAGGCGTGGCTTACTTTCTATCAGATAAACCTTCATCTCATCATTATCTAACTTCGGAAAATCTTTATGCAAAATATACTTACGGAAATCGGCTAATGCACCTGAAAGCTCTACACCAGTAGGGCCGCCGCCTACTATAACAAAAGTGAGCAATGCCCGGCGCTCTTCGGCATCAGTAGTAATGTTCGCCGTTTCGAGGTTTTGAAGGATCAAGCTGCGCAGATTTAACGCTTCGGGAACATTCTTCATCGGCATGGTACAGCTCTCTAATTCCTTATTACCAAAGAAATTGGTGTTTGAGCCTGTGGCTATTACCAGGTAATCATATTTAATATCGCCCGTGCTGGTGATAACCGTATTGTTTTCAGCATCTATCTTTTGTACTTCGGTAAGCCTGAAGCTAAAGTTCTTTTGCCCGGTGAAGATCCGCCGGATCGGGAAGCCAACGGAATCGGCCTCTAACGTACCGGTAGCCACCTGGTATAGCAGCGGCTGAAAGGTATGATAGTTATGCTTATCGAGCATTAAAACCTCAACAGGTGCTGATTTTAAACGCTTTGCAACCTGTATGCCGCCAAAGCCGCCGCCTATAATAACCACAAGTGGTTTGGCGGTAGTATTTTCGTTGCTCATCATATATTATAATAGACAACTAATTAAGTGCTTTTTTGTTGAGCCTGTGTTTAAAAATTGTAATTTAATAACGATTTAACACCGTAATATTAAATAAATGCCGCTTATTTGCTAATTTTGAATCATATTTATCAAAAACAGGGCGTTAATTCACTAAATGGGCATTGATAAGAAGTATTTAAAGACTACTAACAAGGTGAATAAACTATATATTATTAAAATTGGCGGCAATGTGATAGATAATTCTGAAAATTTGCATAGTTTTCTTCAGGATTTTAGCTCACTTGACGGCCACAAGATTTTGGTACACGGGGGCGGAAAAGTAGCCACCCAGCTTTCGGCCACATTGGGTATTGAAGCAAAATTAGTTGACGGCAGGCGCATTACAGATATTGAAACGTTACGTGTGGTAACCATGGTTTACGGCGGCCTGATCAACAAGAACATTGTGGCCCAGCTACAGCGCTTTGGTACTAACGCGATAGGCTTAACAGGTGCCGATGGGAATTTTATCCGCACTAAGAAACGCCCAGTTAAAACTATTGATTACGGTTTTGTTGGTGATATAGATGAAAATTCTATCAACCCGGAAAACATACAGCGATTACTTGAGGCAGGCTTTACCCCCGCTTTTTGCGCGATAACCCACGATGGCGAAGGGCAGTTATTAAATACCAATGCCGATACCATTGCTTCGGCACTGGCGGTATCGTTATCAAAACTGTACGAAACCACGCTGATATACTGCTTTGAGAAAAAAGGCGTTTTGCACGATATAAATGATGAGGAATCGGTAATACGAGATATCCATCCGAAGCGTTATGAAGAATTGAAAAAACAGGAAATTATACATAGCGGCATGCTGCCAAAACTGGATAACGCTTTTACGGCAATTGCCTGCGGCGTTAAATCGGTGATCATTGGCCGGTCTGACGATTTGGGAAATATTAAGGGACAACAACCATTTGGGACACGCTTAAGCAACAATATATGAATGCACAGCAAAACATTGCCATTTTAGGCAGCGGTAATATAGGTTTATCATTAGCAAAGGGATTAGTGGCGGCTAATATATGTAAGCCCAATCAGGTTATACTTACACGCAGAAATGTAGCTGCGCTTGATGAGTATGCCGAGCAGGGTTATCAAACCACCTCTGTAAACACAAAGGCAGTTAAAAAGGCTGATATTGTTGTACTGGCCGTTTTGCCGCAGCAGCTTAACAAACTGCTCGACGAAATTAAGCCTGTAATAAAATCAGAAAAGCAACTGCTGGTATCGGTTATATCAGGTGTTAGCTGCGAGGATATCCGCAAACATTTAGAGGTAAATGTACAGGTGATTAGGGCTATGCCTAATACCGCTATAGCCATTGGGCAATCGATGACATGTATTGCTACCGATAACGGTACACAGAAAAATATCAACCTGGTAAGATCATTATTTGATACGGTGGGTGTAAGTATACAGATCAACGAAGAACTCATGACATCGGCCACCGCGCTTTGCGCCTGTGGTATCGCGTTCTTTCTGCGTTCTATCCGTGCGGCATCGCAAGGCGGTACCGAGATCGGCTTCCATGCGCATGACGCCTTACGTATGGCCGCGCAAACAGCCAAAGGTGCAGCAGATCTGTTACTGCAACTATCATCACACCCCGAACAGGAAATTGATAAGGTAACCTCGCCAAAAGGCTGTACTATAGCAGGTTTGAATGAAATGGAACATAATGGCTTTAGTTCGGCTATGATAAAAGGTATTAAATTTTCGGCCCAAAAAGCCGGGGAATTGTATCCGAACGACGAGGCGTAAACGCATATTAGCTTAGACAACTTTTTAAAAATTGTCAAAGCTTTTTTTTAATAAAGCTTACCGACTCACATTACGAAGAAGATTTCTCTTCGTAACTCATCGAAATGACAATGCGGGTGCTGTCTATTATTCCAGGTAATAATGCCTGATGGTATTCAGTCCCTCATCCAGTTCATAGATCCAGGGCGTAGCTGTAGGGATATCGAGGTTGGTTACATCCTCATCACTAAGCAGATCCATATATTTTATAAGTGCCCGTAAACTGTTACCATGCGCGCAGATGATCACTTTTTGGTTTTGACGCATGGCCTTTACAATCACTTCGCTCCAAAAGGGTAATACCCTCTCCATGGTTTCGCTCAGGTTTTCGGTAACGGGTATTTCGCGCTGGGTAAGGTCTTTGTAGCGGATGTCGTGGCCGGGATAACGTTCATCATCGTGTGTTACTTCAGGCGGATGTTCGTTGGGGTCGCGCCGCCATTTGTGCACCTGTTCTTCGCCGTATTTAGCTATGGTTTCATCTTTGTTCAATCCTTGTAAGGCACCGTAAAAGCGTTCGTTCAAGCGCCACGATTTGGTTACGGGGATCCATAGGTGATCCAACTCTTCCAGCACAAAATGCAATGTTTTTATTGATCGTTTTAATACCGATGTAAAGCCGGCATCAAAGTTATAACCATGCTCATCTAACAGCTTACCGGCCCTGCGAGCCTGTTCAAATCCTTCGGGCGATAGGTCAACATCTGTCCAACCGGTAAAGCGGTTCTCCTGGTTCCAAACACTTTCGCCATGCCGTAGTAATACTAATTTCTGCATATATAAATGGTTAACGCCAAATGTTGTAGCGGGTTTTTAAATTTACTTGTAATTTGTTTTTAAAAAAATTTACATTGCAGGTAAATCCAATTAAACCAAAACAATTATGACTGTAGTTACTACTCCCGTTCCGGTATCGGACGGCATCGCTAACCCTGCTCCTCTCGGTTTGTGCGCTTTCGGCATGACCACCGTATTGCTCAACATCCACAACGCCGGTTTCTTCGAACTTAACTCCATGATACTGGCCATGGGCCTTTTTTATGGCGGACTGGCACAGGTGATTGCCGGAATTATAGAAGCTAAAAAGAACAACACTTTCGGCTTAACCGCCTTTACATCTTACGGTTTCTTTTGGTTATCATTAGTTGGCCTGATATTGTTACCCAAATGGGGGTTGGCCGAAAAAACATCAGAAGGTGCCATGTGCGCGTACCTGGGTATCTGGGGTTTATTTACACTGTTCTTGTTCTTCGGTACGCTGCGTTTAAACCGTGCTTTACAATTTGTATTTGGTTCGCTGGTTATATTGTTTGGCTTATTGGTGGCAGGCGATGCTACCGGGAATAAAGCTATCACGCATTTAGCCGGGTATGAAGGTATCATCTGCGGCGCATCGGCCATTTATACCGGCATTGCCAATGTGCTGAACGAGGTATACGGCAAAACAGTTTTACCTATAGGGCCTGTGGCTAAGTAAAATATTTGCGCTAAATTGCACCCGTGAAAGATTACAAAAAATATTATATAATACCGGCCACGCCCGAAGAGATCTACATGGCGCTTACCAACCCGGTAACCATACAATTATGGACAGGTGACCCGGCCGAAATGTCAACTGAACCCGGATCGGAATTTTCATTATGGGAAGGCAGCATTGTAGGTAAGAACATTGAATTTGAGCCCAACAAAAAGGTAGTTCAGCAATGGTACTTTGACGGCCAAACCGAAGAATCAATAGTGACCATTAAATTGCACGACGATAAACACGGCACCTCTGTTGAGTTAAGGCATACCAATATCCCCGATGAAGCTTACGAAGATATAACCGACGGCTGGGATAATGTGTACTTTGGCAGCCTTGAAGATTTCTTTGACGTTAACTAACGTTCTATAGCTTTAGTCAATCAACAAAAAAGCAGCGCTCAACACGCTGCTTTTTTGTTTTGGGTATGTGATTAAAGCTTTAGGAGATAACGTAAACGAAGTGCCAGCACATCGGCGATGTTATGACCGCTATAGGCTTCGTACTTAATACCGGCATCAATACCGTTTTTAAATTGCAAACCTATTGATGGCGAATAAACAAACTGACTGCCGCCTTTGGTAGCAAAGCCTATACCCGCTTCGCCGCCTACATAGAATTTGTTACCGGCAAATAACCTTAACCCGGCTTTCAGCGGGATAACGTTGCTTGTGGTAGTATCGGTACGGAAGCTGTAGGCAACAGCCGATTGATCTACATAATAATTAGGATAGGTAGAAAAATAGTGCGTGATACCACCGGATAATGACGCGTCAAGGTTGTTGGTTAAACGATGATGCAGGCTTAGTTCGCCACCAAGGGTAAAGCCATTAGAGCCTTCGGTTGTTTGTCCGGGAGATACCGCTAAACCTAACAGCCAGCCTTCGGGAGCATCAGCTTTTTTATGGACACTCAATTTTTTTAGACTAAAGCCATAAGCTATGCGCAGGGCAAGCATTTTGGTGATACTGCTGCGGGTATAATCCTCATATTTCACACTCAGATCGAGCCCGTTACTAAAGGTTAAACCTACCGATGGCGACCATAAGAACGAGTTCCCCCATTGCTCAAAGCCCAAACCAACACCGGCCTCGCCGCCTACATATAATTTATTGGCCACAAAGTACTTGATACCGGCCTTAACTGGGATTACATTGTACGGGCTGCCGTATTGGTTAAAGCCTGTAAAATGATCTTTCTCAAAAAAATGGGTAAATCCGGCGGTTAGCGTGCCCGATACGCGGTTGTTAAAATCTCTTTGCAGCCTGATATCGCCGCCCAAAGTGTATTGGAAAGGATCTTTAGTAGCCAAACCCGGATCGACACCGAAACCGATACGCCATTTGCTTTGCGCGTTAACCGACAGCGAGCCTAATAGCAATATAGATGCTGCCGCTGCCTTGATAAATGTATTTTTTGACATAGTGATATATTTTTGCAGGTATGACAACAACATTA
Source organism: Mucilaginibacter sp. GW821-FHT07G05 (assembly GCF_059418565.1). Classification (NCBI taxonomy): domain Bacteria; kingdom Pseudomonadati; phylum Bacteroidota; class Sphingobacteriia; order Sphingobacteriales; family Sphingobacteriaceae; genus Mucilaginibacter; species Mucilaginibacter sp. GW821-FHT07G05. Next base: position 683,492 of record NZ_JBWKQC010000001.1, read on the forward strand.
CGCCTCGCCCCTACGCCAAAATATTTTAATTTAGTTTAAGGCGATAGCCCAATCGCAAACCGAACTGTTTGATGCCTGCAAAGCGCACATAATCTTCAAACTTGATACCTGTTTCCAGGCCGTTATTAAAGCGGTATCCCATGGAAATAGCATAGAGTGCCGAATTTTTGATACCTGTACCCTCTTCGGTAAAATTGCCATCGCCGGAAGTGGCACGGTGCAAGGCCGGATAACCAATGCCGAACGCCATCCCCAGTTCGCCACCAAAGAACCAGTGCTTACCGGAATAGCTGCGAATACCTGCTTTAACCGGTATCGCCTTAAAATCATTTATAAATATCTGATCCGAAGCTCCGTTAGGGATGCCGGAGTAAAACGCTTCAATATGATCGGCACTGTGATAAGTGTAACCCACGGTAAATGTGCCAGCACTGTGGCTGCCCAAATCGCGCTGAATAAACAGCTCTGTTCCATATACATTTTTGTATGGCCTGTCCCAGCCGATACCACCGGTGACTGCCGTACCTAAATACCAAGACCGGGAATTGTCAGTTCTCACTTTTTCTTCCAGCTTGCTGAATGTGGAGTTAAAGGCTATACCGGCTTCCCAGCCTACCCATCGTTTCACCGGGTTACGTCCATAATATTCGAGAGGCACCCTAAACCGTGTTTGATAGCCCGGCTGACTGCCTGTGTAAGAGTATTTATTGTAGTTTGGTCCGGCAAAAAGGCTTATATGTTTTGATAGTTGCACGTTTAGCAGCAATTTCCCTTGCGCCCACCTGTCATCCCACGCCCCGGTATTGGCAAATTGGTAATCGGCCTCGGCTGATAAGTAAACGGATGGACTAAACATAAAATCGTGCCCGATACCCAAACCAAACGAATACATTTTATTATTGCCTGAGATATTTACCCCCGTTAACAAGGTGCTGTAGAAAGCATGCGTGCCCGTTTTTAGGGAAATATTAGTATTAGCAAGAGTATTGGCTGACAAGCTCACTTTATAAAAGCCGTTTCGAATAATATTCAGTAAACCAATGCTGATCCCTTCGGATGTATCGGCACTGTTTACCAATCCTATTTGTACGCCTTTCAATTTATGAGCATCGTTACGCAGGGTAGTTAACTGCAAACCGTATACGGGGCCCTCACTCCTGTTTATAAACCCCGCTACCTGCACACCTTTAACTGTATCCAGTACCTGATTATTTACGCCTGCCAGTTGCAAACCGCTTAGCGTACCGCCTACTAAATTGAAGATGCCTGCCATTTGTAAATAACGGCTATTGCGCTTGTTAATGTTGAATAAGCCGCCTACCTCCAGTCCGTTTACCCCGGCGGTATAGCCTCCAACCAAATTCACCGAAAACTTATTTACCACCTGCGGACTAAACATGCCATGCGAACTCAAACCTGGTGTAAACGATACCTGGAATGGCCGGTGAGCAAAAAAATCGGGAATGTTTAAACTCTGGATCATTTGCCGGGTGGAGATAAACAACCTGCCCAACCCGGTGCGTTCTACCCTGTTGCCTTTATCTGTGGCGCTATAATAATCGGCCAAACGGTTGCGCTGGCTAACGGATATAGTTTGCAGAAAGGTGATAGAAGTATCCTTATAAGATCTTTTACTGGCGGTAATACTGATGGTTTGAGGGTTGTCTGCCCTGAATTTAAGCCTGAAATAACCGTGCTCATCTGTTAATGCCGATACCAGCTGCTGCTTTTCGTACACGCTGGCATTCATTAAGCGTTCGCCATTACGCTCATCAACCACAAAACCACTTACCGAATAGGTATTGTCATCATTGGTCATATCTGTATTAATGAGCGATAATCTCGGCAAGGCCGGGGTAATTATGATATAGCCGTTTTGTTCGGCATATTCATATTTCTGGTTAAACAGATGTCGCAGCACGACTATTACCGATTGATTATTGGCGTTTATAGTCACAAGGCTATCCTTTCGCAAAATTTCGCCGTTGTAAGAAAAATAAAATCCGCCCTGCTTGCTGATTTCGCTAAGCACAGCGGCCAACTTTTCGTGGTTTGCATTGATGGAAACCGGCTTGCTTAACAAATATTGGGCATGTGCCCGGTTACTTAAAACAAGTGATAACAGTATAAAAGCGAACAGCAGCTTAACCTTTTTTGATGAACGTAGTAAAGTAAAATTCATTAACAGGCTGCTATTTAAGTATGATCTGGTTATTCTTCTTTTCCACAGTGATATTAAACGTACGGGTGATCACCTTCAACACGCTATCCAATGGTTCATTTTTGAATGTGGTATTCAGCGGCAAGTTCCTCAACTCCTTACGGCCAATAATGATGCGGCTATCGTAAGCCTCATTCAATACCTCCACTATGCGCCATAAGGGCGTATCGTCGGCAACAAACTCCTTGCTCCTGTAGTAATTATATAGCTGATCAGTATTTTTCTGTTTTATCAGTTCCTTTTCCAGTTTCTTTACCACCGCTTTTTCGCCGGGCTTAAGCGAAAGCATCTTACCACTGTTACTTACCTCTACTATCCCGGTTTCTACAATTACCTCAATATTGCTGTTTTTATTTTTCACGTTGAACGATGTGCCTACCACCTTAATAACGGTACCGCCGCTGTTAATGATAAACGGTTTGCTTTTATCGGGAGTGATACTAAAAAAGGCCTCGCCCCTCACCAGCGTAACCTTCCTTTTGTTTCCGCTAAAGGTTTCGGGGTATTGCAATAAGCTGTTTTTGTTAAGGGTGATGACAGAACCATCAGACAGGGTATCAATCCTGACCGCCTTATCGGTAGCAAAGTCCACATCTTTGGCAGGTCCTTTATTTATCATATACAACCACACGCCCCCTGCAAAGGCCAGCAATACAGCAGCTATACGTAACCAGTTATAACTGCGCGGCAGTATTACTTCTTTACCCTCATCGGCTTTTTGCGCGGCTATTTTTTGCTTCAGCCTGCCTAATGATTCCTGCGCATTGGCTTGCACGGTAAATTTGAGTTTATCGCTTGCCTCCCATACCTGTGCAAATTGCATGTAATGCCGCTCATTGGCGGCATCCGCTTTGCGCCATTCGGTTACCTGTGCCACTTGTTCGGCTGATGCTTCGCCCAACAGGCAACTGATCAGCAGATCGTCGTTCATTTCCATGTTTTCAGCGTTTAAATTCATCGCATCATATTTATTAGTATCCACAATAAAAAAGGCAGGTAGTCTGCCAGTTGCAGCCTTAGTCTTTTTAATGCCTTGTTCATCTGGTTTTCTACCGTTTTGGTGCTTATACCCAATTTGGCGGCTATCTCGGCATATTTAAGTTCTTCAAAACGCCGCATCTGAAATATGGTACGGCATTGCTCGGGCAGTTCGTTAATGGCTTTTAACAACCGCTGTTCCAGTTCGCGGTACTGTAAACCACCCGATGTATTTTCGCTTTGATTATCCATTTCGTAACCGGCATGGTTTAAATAGCTTTGTTTTACCTTTTGGTGTTTGATATAATTAAGGCATTCATTATGTACCGAGCGGTACAGGTATGCTTTTAGCGAGGTGTGGATACTGATGGGTCCTTTACGTTCCAGTATTTTCAAAAAAACGTCATGCACCATTTCATCAGCCAAAGCCCCGTCGTTAAGCATGGTATAGGCATAATGATGCAACGCCGTATAATGATCGAGGTAGATGCTGTCGAAATCGGCACTATCGGCATTAAGCTGTAATTGAAATGCTGTATGTATATTATCTGTTTGCAAACCCGTAAGGCTTTAAATGTAATAATTAACCTTAATATACACAGCAGACAACGTGAGGTGCATGTACCCCCACGCTGATATCAAATTTTTTTTAAGCGATGATAAAAACAAAAAAGGCCTGGCCAGCATAATGCTGACCAGGCCTTTTTATGTTAGTGCAAAAGAGATTACATTTTTTTGGTAGTATCTGTTGCAGCGGGGCTATCAGGTGTTTTGGTTGTATCAGATTTTGCAGTAGTATCAGTTGTAGTTACAGCGGCTGAATCTGCTGCTGAAGTGTCTGAACTGCTTGCTTTTTCTTGTGAACTGCATCCTGTTGCAATAGCACCGATCATGGTCGTCGCTAATGCTAATGTTAAAATGTGCTTTTTCATAAAGTATCAGATTAAATGTTTATCAATTTCTGTTAATTATCACAACAACGCTGCCAAAACTTTATTGTTTAAACTTTTTTGCAGAAAAATGTAAATCGTACAAAAATAAATGCCTTTATCATAACCTTTTATACATATTGACACCTTGTAACCAAATTTTTAACTATCCATATATTTCCAATTTTATATATTTATACATTATGAGGGTAAGCGAAAACAGGCTAAAATGGATCATGCGCTTGTATCCGCCTATGCTGTTTCAGCGTATTTGGGTTGTAAAGTTCGAGCCCGGTTTCAGGGGGGTAACAGTTCGTGTTAAGAAGAGCTTTCTGAATAAAAACTACAACAAATCAATTTTTGGCGGCACCATATTTTCGGCTGCCGACCCATTTTACCCGGTACTATTCCACCAGATATTCAGTAATAAAGGCTACCGGATCATCGTTTGGTTAAAGGCTTGCGATATCAGGTATATTAAACCGGCACGTACTACACTTAGCTTTACCATTCAGCTAAGCGACAATGATATTGCCGAGGCCGAAAACAATTTAAAACGTATTGGCAAAAACGTAAAGGCCTACCCCATTGAAATGATTGACGAGAACGGTATTTTATGCGCGTCGCTGTTGAGCGAAGTGTATATGCGCAATCTCGATTATGTTGACAACAAACAAACGGCCGTTGTATGACTGTGTTTATGAATGATGACGCCTTTCTGAAAAAGGGCTATACCATATCAACCGATAAAGAATTAATTGATATTGATACCGTTTATAATTATCTTGACAAGGAATCATATTGGGCAAAAGGTATCCCGCGTGAAAAACTGGTAAGGGCCATTGAACATTCTTTGTGCTTCGGTATTTACCATAATGGCAGGCAGGCGGGCTTTGCAAGGGTGGTTACCGACCAGGCTACTTTCGCGTATTTATGCGATGTATTTGTATTGAACGAGCACCGTAAACAAGGGCTTTCGAAATGGCTGGTACAAACAATTATGAACTGGCCCGGTTTACAAGGTTTGAGAAGATGGTCGTTAGCGACATCAGATGCCCATGGTTTGTACAGCCAGTTTGGCTTTACACCAATTAACAACCCCGAAAGATGGATGGGGATTTTTAGACCTTACACTAAAGATTAAGCGCAGTGAACAGAGCAATTATAAAAAAGCTGATTTTTGAAGGAGAAGGTGTATCGTTAGATTTTAAAAAGACAATTACCCGTTACGAAAAGATAGCCAAAACTATGGTGTCGTTCGCCAACAATAAGGGCGGTATGCTGCTGGTTGGCGTTGCCGATAATGGTACTATATTGGGCGTAAAATCTGAAGAGGAAGAAAAATTTATGCTCACCAAGGCCGCGCATTTTTACTGCCGCCCCGCGCTCGACCCTGTTTTTGAGGAAGTTTATATTGACGACAAAGTTGTTTTGGTAGCCGAAATACCTGCCAGCAATGATAAACCCCACTACGCCCTTGCCGAAGACGGTAAATGGTGGGTATACATCAGGGTGAAGGATAAAAGCGTATTGGCCAGCAAAATTGTGGTTGATGTACTCAAACGATCTGCTGATGATACGGGGGTATTGATAGAATACTCGTCAAAGGAAAAAGCATTGCTGGAATACCTCGAAAAAATGCAGCGCATCACCGTAAAACAGCTTTGCGATCTGCTGAATATCGGTCGCCGCAGGGCACAGCGTATACTGGTTGATCTGGTGCTTTCGGGCGTGATACTGGTACACACCACCGAGAAGGAAGAATTTTATACTGCCTGCTAAGCCTTGGTTCTCTCCCGTTTTCCTATTTTTGCGACCTTAATTTGTCGCGATCATGAAACGTATCTACTTAAAATATAAACCCCATTACCGCGACACGTTAACCTTAGCCATGCCTGTGATCATTTCGCAGGTGGGACATATTGCCGTGCAGGTGTCGGATAGTATTATGGTTGGCCATTTCGCGGGCACCGTATCACTGGCTGCCGTTTCCTTGGTAGGCAGTTTGTTTATATTACCCATGCTGATCGGCCTGGGTGTTTCTTATGGATTGACGCCGCTCATTTCGCAAGAGAACGGCCGGGGTAATTATGAAGAATGCGGCAGGTTGTTATCAAATAGCTTTTTCCTGAACATACTTACAAGCATCATACTTTTCCTGGCCATGTATTTTGGCTCCGTTTACGTGCTCGATCACCTTAGTCAATCGCCCGAAGTGGTAAAGCAGGCAAAACCATTCTTTATACTGATGGGGTTTTCAATTATACCGCTGTTAGTATTTAATACCTTCAAGCAATTTGCCGAAGGCTTAGGCTTTACCAAACAGGCCATGATGATATCGATATGGGGCAATGTGATCAACATATGCCTCGGCATTATTTTCATTAAGGGTTATTTTGGCATTCCGCCAATGGGTATAAAAGGTGTAGGCTATAGCACGCTGATAGACCGCTGCCTGATGGCCGTTGCCATGTCAATCTATGTTTTCCGGTCGAAAAACTTCAAAAAATACCTGGTTAGTTTTGCCTTTGCGCAGATTGATAAGATAAGGAGAATAAAGATCTTAAAGATAGGTATACCGGTTGCTTTGCAGGGGACTTTTGAATTAAGCGCCTTTAGTGGGGCCAACATTATGATTGGTACCATAAGCGCCACTCACCAGGCCGCACATCAGGTGGCTATTAATATGGCAGCCATAACATTTATGATAGCCAGCGGTTTATCCTCTGCATCAGCTATAAAATCGGGCAATAACTTTGGTGCCAAAGATCATACTAATCTGCGCTACTCGGCATTATCAAGCTACCATATCGTTATCGCTTTCATGACTTGCACCGCGCTCGTTTTTATCGTCGCGCATAACTGGTTGCCGTGGATCATCACCTCAGATGCCCAGGTAGTGGCCATAGCCGGCCAATTATTGATCATTGCGGCAGTGTTTCAAATATTTGATGGTGTGCAGGTGGTTGGGCTTGGCGTGTTGCGGGGTATGGGCGATGTTAATGTGCCAACCATCATCACCTTTATATCGTACTGGCTGATAGGTTTGCCAATTGGCTATTATATGGGAATCATCCTCGGCTTCGGGGCACAAGGCGTTTGGTATGGCCTGGTATGTGGATTGGCGGCAGCCGCGATAATGCTATATATCCGCTTTAATAAGATCAGTAATAAACTACTGTAATCTCCTGTATTTTAAAAGAATATATCAGCAGCGGCTTTATAAGTGTTGCAATGTGCTTCAACAATATCTTTGATGTTTGGCGAGTACCCACCGCCCATGCTTACCTGCACCGGGATATTGTTTTGATGGCATTGCTGCAACACGAACTCGTCTCGTGTACGGCAGCCTTCGCGGGTTAAGGAAAGTTTACCCAGTTTATCGGTAGCCAAAACATCTACCCCCGAAAGGTAAAATATAAAATCGGGTTGTTGCTGCGCGATCAATTTGGGAAGCGTTTGATAGAGCGTATTCAGAAATACTTCATCACCCGTATCATCCGGAAACGGAATATCCAGATCGGAAACCTCTTTACGGTAGGGGAAATTATTGGCCCCGTGCGTGGAGAAGGTAAATACACGCGGCTCATTTTCGAAGATCTGCGCGGTACCATTTCCCTGGTGTACATCTAAATCAATTATTAAGATAGATTTAGCTAAATTATTATTTAATAAATAGTTAGCTGCGATAGCCTGATCATTTAATAAGCAAAAACCTTCGCCCCAATTAATGCCCGCGTGGTGCGTGCCACCGGCAACGTTAAAGGCTACGCCATACTCAAAAGCATAATGGCAGCCATCAATACTGCCCTTTGCAATACGTATTTCACGCTCCACCAATTTAGGCGATAATGGGAAACCTGTCCGCCGGATCTCTTTTGCAGAGAGGGTTTGATCGCGCAGCTGCTCCCAGTAATACTTGTCGTGCGTCCACAGGATGATCTCTTCGTCCAGCGGCTCCGGCGAAAACAGGTTATCTTCAGTAATCACACCTTCGTGCAGTAGCTGTGCCGGGATCAACTCGTATTTCAGCATCGGGAAACGATGCCCTTCAGGCAAGGGATGCGCGTAGATAGGGTCATAAGCTATTTTCAACATCAGGACAGAATTTCGCCTACGTGCTTATCAATGTTCTCGCAAATGTTATCAAGCGGCAAGTCGTTGGCATCATGGCCGAAGGGGTCTTCAATTTCCTCGGCTATCAGCTCGATACTGGCAAATACGAATAACACAAAGGCGATAACAGGCACAATAAAATACTTCAATTCAAAGGCCCATGCAAACGGCAGGGTCATGATATAGCTAAAGATAAACTTCTTGATGAACACACTATACGAGAAAGGAATAGGTGTCTTTTTAATGCGTTCGCACCCACCACAAATATCTGTAAAAGAAGTCATTTCAATATTTAAGCTCAATAACTGCTCCATATTGATCTGCCCGTCTTTATTGAGGCGGTAAATATCCTTCATCATGGCAGAAGCCACCTGGTTAGGTACATGCTGCGAGGGATTTATGTGAACGAACTCCTGATCTTCCGGATGATATTTATCGCGCAGATGATCTCGTAGCACGCGAGCATAAAGTGGGATCAAGTATCTGAAATAAACAATCTCTTTTTCGCCAACAATGTATTTTAGCTTGATAGCGAAGTTGCGGCTGTTATTGGTAAGGCTACCCCAAAGCTTGCGCCCTTCCCACCAGCGATCATAAGCCGAATTGATACGAAAGGCCAGTAGCAAGGAAAACACGAAACCTATGGTTTGATGAATGTAGATTATCTTGGTAATGATACTGGTTTTGGGCAGCTCGAAATAATCGATCAGCAAAAAGGTAACAATGGCCGAATAAGCCCCAACGGCAGTCATCAGCGGAAACAGCTCGCGAAGGGTTTCGGCCTTGTGAAACCTAAATACAAATGAGAACCACTCTCTCGGGTTATAGTAAACCATACTTATTTTGCAATTATAAGCCCGCTGCGCTACTTAAGTGCCGGGCGGCGTTAAACACATCAACAAAAGAATTATAAAGCGGCACGGGGCTTAATCTGATCACATTGGGTTCGCGCCAGTCGCCGATTACGCCGTTTTGGGTAAGGTAATTAAAAATTGCCTTTCCACCGCGTTTGCAGATCAGCGACAATTGGCTGCCCCTGTCGGCAATAGTTTCGGGCGTAATGATCTTGAAAACCTCTTCGCCCTGCTCATTATTAACTGCCTTTATCAAAAACTCCAGGTAAGCCGTCAGAACATCCCCTTTTGCGCGAAGAACATCAATACCTCCCGCACGCTCAAAAATATCAAGAGAAGCCTTATAAAGCGCCAATAACAGGATGGGGCTGGTACTCACCTGCCAGCCTTCGGCACCAACTGCCGGATCAAAGCCCGGAGCCATTAGAAAACGCTTATCCTCACGGTATCCCCACCAGCCTGCAAAGCGATTGAGCGAAGTATCGTTAAAATGCTTTTCATGCACAAAAATTCCGCTTATACCACCCGGACCGGCATTCATATACTTATACGAACACCAACAGGCAAAGTCGACATCCCAATCGTGCAGCTTAACAGCCACATTACCCGCCGCATGTGCCAGATCAATACCGACATAAGCACCGGCCGCATGACCGGACTTGGTAATAGCCTCAATATCGAAGTACTGCCCGGTATAATAATTTATGCCGCCGAAGAGTACCAATGCCAGCTGATCCTTATTTTCTTCTATCGTTTTCAGGATATCTTCGGTACGTAAAGTATACTCTCCCTCACGTGGAAAGATCTCAATAACAGCATCCGCCGGAGCATAACCATGAAACTTTACCTGGCTTTCAACCGCGTACTGATCTGACGGAAAAGCACCGCCTTCCATAATAATCTTAAACTTATTATCAGTTGGCTTATAAAAACTTACCATCAGTAAATGAAGATTTACTGTAAGTGAATTCATGATAGAAACCTCACTAATTTTGGCACCTACAATAGGTGCGGCCAGCGCCGCGACTTGCTTATGATAGCTCAACCAGGGCGCATCGCCATCAAACCAACCCTCTACCGCAAGGTTTTGCCAGGAGCTAAGTTGCTCCGCGATATATTTTTGTGCCGATACCGGTTGCAGGCCAAGCGAATTGCCGCAAAGATAAATAGCATCTTTACCGGCATGCTGTGGTATTAAAAACTCTTCACGAAAGTGTTTAAGCGGGTCCTGCTCGTCCAGTTGCAGGGCAAATTCAAGCGTGTTCTGAAAATCCATTAGTCAATTATACAAAAAAGGCCGCTCCAATGCCTGCGCTTTATATTATTTATTGGGTTTACTTACATAAACATCGCCCTTCACAAAAAAGCGATACGGCAGCAAGGCATCATCCCCGGCATAGTCGACACCAACCCGCGGACAAATTTTCAATTCTTCATCTTTAAAAATCAGCACCCTGTCTTCAACCCAAAGCGTATCGCTCAACATGCTCACACCGTTTATTTGCCTGGAGATACCGAACGCCTTAGCCACCGAACCCGGCCCGGCAGTAATGTTAGGCTTCACTACAGCCATATTACGCCGCGCCTGCATCACCTCGATACCCTCTGTTGGGTGCACCGCGCGAATGAGAACCGCATGAGGCACGCCTTCTGCACCGGTTACGATATTAAACATCTCGTGAATGCCATAGCAAAGATAAACATAAGCGATGCCGCCATGCTCAAACATGGTTTGGGTGCGCGGTGTTTTCTTATTGCCAAAGGCGTGCGATGCTTTATCGCCTGCACCATTATAGGCTTCTGTTTCAACAATGTAACCACCAGTAATTACACCATCAATATAAGTGTATAGGTACTTACCCAATAACTTGCGGGCAATGTCAACCACATCGTTACCGGTATAAAAAGATGCTGGGAGTTTCATTTAATTTAGAATATTTTTAAGCCAAAGATTGATCTCGTCGGCTTTATCAAAGATCATGACATGCGTTCCGCCCTCAATAATATGCGCTCCTTTGATGCGCTTATAATCGAACACAGTATCCTTATTACCCGTAATATGATAAAGGTTTTCGGGAATGGTTCTGTTTGTCCATTTTAGGATAGCCTCCATGGCCCACTTGGCAAATACCGGTAAGGTATTCTTCAACATATCCTGAAACAGCCATGCTTCATCTGCCGACATTTTACCAAACAACGGCTTCACCATAAATCCCATGGAGGTAAATACTTTGCCGGGGATGGCACGGTTCAAAGGCACTCTTCTGAATACCGGGAAATACCAGGGCGCTTCATCAACCGACTTGATACTGGAGATCAATATCACTTTATCCAATTTCACTTGCTTGGCTATTTCAACCGCCAGCATCCCTCCTAACGAATTACCAATTACTATAAAATTTTCAGTGATATTATAATGATTGATAAGCTTTTGTGCATAGCTTTCTAAACTATCACTTAAATCAGGTAATAGCCAATTTATATATACAAGCTCGTACCCTTCAGTATGTATATTCTTGTAGATCCTGCTATCAGCTCCTAAGCCGGGGATAAGAAATAATTGACTCATCAGAACTTGATCAGGGCAACTATCTGCTCCAGGTACTTAGCGTCTGTTTCATCAAATTGCGCCAGCTCTTCGCTATCAACATCAAGCACGGCAACTACTTCGTTATCATGAAAAATAGGTACTACCACTTCCGACCTTGAAAGTGAACTGCAAGCGATATGCCCCGGGAACTCTTCCACATTCGGAACCACTAAAGTTTTAGCTTGAGCCCATGACTCGCCGCAAACGCCCCTGCCTTTAGCAATGCGTGTACAGGCTACCGGTCCCTGAAAAGGGCCTAATACCAATTCGCCATTTTTAACAAGGTAAAAGCCTACCCAAAACCATTTGAACTGCTCTTTTAAAGCCGCGGTTACATTGGCCAAGTTTGCCACTAAATCTTCCTCGCCGTATAATAAACCGGTTATTTGCGGTATCAGGGAAAGATATTGTTCTTCTTTATCTGTAGAGATAATTATTTTCAGATCTTCTGCCATGTAACAAATGTAAGTATGTGCCATTAAAAGTAAATAAGGCAAATCTCATATTTAATCTTTTATTTCGTGCTGATGATCGTTAGTCTCACCATTGTTCGATATAAAAAAGCCTTTGTGCCTTTCGCGCTGCTGGCTATGGCCTTGCACAGGCTACCACTGGCGTTGCAACATGGCTGCTACTTTTGGAAACTATTGGGCACCGGCCGCAATGGCACTTTCGACCTTGAGCCCGACTGGCGGCAATGGGGCTTATTAGCCACCTGGGATAGCCGCGAAGACTTTGATACCTTTTACAAAAATTCATTCATATCCGGCTGGTGGAGGCTGTTCGGTACCGAAATATGGACTGTACTATGCACACCCATGCAAAGCCACGGCAAATGGGATGGCAAACAGCCCTTTGGAAAGCCCGAAAGTAATGCGGACTACATTGGCCCCATCTGTGTACTTACCCGCGCTACCATCAGGTTTAAAAGGTTAAAAAACTTTTGGTCGCATGTGGATGAAGTAGCCAGCCTGATGAGCAAAGCGCCGGGTTATATCACCTCTATAGGTATTGGTGAAGCCCCTGTTTACAGGCAGGCCACCTTTTCGATATGGAGCGGCGAAGAAGCCATGAAAAGCTTTGCCTATAAAAGCAAGGAACACGCCGAGGTCATCAAAAAAACCCGCCAGGAAGACTGGTACAGCGAAGAACTTTTTGCCCGCTTTAAACCCATCGCCAGTTTTGGCACCATAAACGGACACGATCCTTTAGAGAACATTATATAAAAAATCGACATGAGAATTATTGCAGAATTACCCCACCCCGAATTTAAAATATCTATCCTGTCCATGAATCAAAAGTTCATTGTAAAAATAGAACAGGGCCTTTTAGAACAGACCTACAAGATAGCCGAAATGGATTTGACGGAAGGCGTGAACAGTGTGTTCGAGATATTGGATGAAGACTTTCTAAAAACTATTGCCATCCGCTTTACCGAAATGCGCAAGGATTATAAAGAAGCATATTACCGGTATAATTACTAAAGATATAGTTTATAAGTAATTGAAAAACTAATTACTTATAAAAAAAATACTTAGCAAACAGAATTTTATTTGGCACGTATTTTAAGTTCCAAAACGTTCTAAACAAGAAATGCCTTGCGAAACCGCAAGGCATTTCTTGTTTAGAGTAAAATCCGATCATTCGGGATTTAAAGGATCAATACCGAGCAACTGATCTACCAAAAGCGGCACGCCTACGGTCGCGTTCTTTTCTATTTGCACTACATTTTTGAGGTGCCCTACTCCCGGTATTTTCGGGTCGACAATTATTTTGGCTACATCTTTGGGTACGTAATTGATGAGGCCGGCAGCGGGGTAAACTGCCAGCGAAGTACCTATCAAAATAAAGATATCGGCAGCGGTACATATTTTCGCGGCTTCTTCAATCATCGGCACATCTTCACCAAACCACACTACATGGGCACGCAATTGCGAGCCTAATTCGCAAAGCTCTCCCATCTTCAATTCCCAGCCGTTAATGGGGTAAGTAAGCTTTGAATCGATGCTGCTTTGCGACCGGGTGATGATGCCATGCAGGTGCACCACATTGGTTGAACCGGCGCGCTCGTGCAGGTCATCAATGTTTTGGGTGATGATAGTAACCTTATATTTCTCTTCCAGCCTGGCCAGCGCATAATGGGCTGCATTGGGCAATGCCGCTAATACCGATTTACGGCGTTCATTATAAAAATCCTGCACCATTACAGGGTTCCAGTCCCAGGCTTCGGGCGTGGCCACGTCCTGTATATTGTACCCCTCCCAAAGTCCGTCGCTATCCCTGAATGTTTTTAAACCGCTTTCGGCGCTGATGCCCGCACCAGTAAGGATCACTATGTTTTTCATATTGCCAAGTTAAATATTAGCCACAAAAAAAGCGACCGCTTTGTTGGGCGGTCGCTTCAAAAAATATTGTTTATAAATTTTATAAAGCCAACTCGCGCGGACTGCGCAGGTATTCGAACTTGCTCTTAGCCATTTCAAAGCCGCCATACAATATTGCCCCAAAAACGAAATCGCCCAGTAGCATATTACGTTGAAAAGGGATCGCGTTGTATAAAGAAGTAGCATATCCTCCTAAAGTATTAGGGTACATACCCGGAATTAACCATGGCAAATCGGTAAGCAACCAAAATACGATTACAGATGCCAATGACGCCAAGCTTACATTTACAACACTCGCCTTTTTAATTAAGGTGCCAATAAACACCATAATAGCAAAACTTAAATACACCCAAAACGAATAAGAGTAGTCAATTTCAAGCCTTGATGAATACAGGTAGTTAATCACCGTATCACTTATAAAAAGTGTGGTTAAAGGCACTAAATAGGCTTTCCATTTATCGGTAAAGTACGTACCGCCAAATAGGGCTATGGCACCTACCGGTGTAAAATTGCTTAAGAAAGGCACCTGATAGGTAACAAAGCGCATGGCTGCTGCACCTAATATCATTAATATTAATACCGTATTACGGGCATTCATTTTTTGTACCGACATGTTAAAAGAATATTAAGCGAAATTACTCATTTATACTTTAAATAGAAAACAGCCGGCCACTACTTATTTATGAACAATATTTTACCCGGACTTATGCCAACCTCTAACGTGTATTCCTTTTTCCCATCCTTAGTAAAGGCAAAAACCTCGCCCGCGATGCTGTAATCCTTTGCATCGGTAATAAATACTTCGCCGGTTTGCTTGTCAGCTTCTATAGCATAAGGGGCAACTATAGCGGTGCCATCGATAACAAAGTTATCGGTCACTATTGCTTCCGTTTTTACATTGTATACTTTTATTTTACCATCGCCGCCAATAATGTAGGCTAAATCGCCATTGATGGTTATTACATTTCCGTAACCAACACTTGTTTCAACAGTTGAGGTTACATTATCAGCAGCACTACTGATGCGTGTAAATGATGGTGAAACATCAGTGTAATTACCCATAGATACCACATAAACATCGCCGTAAGCATCCGCGATTACACTTACAGGGTTAATGGGTACTTCTATCTTCTTTGTTTCGGTAAGCGTATTCAAATCAATGACTGACACTGTTTTATCATAATTAGGGAAACTGTATCCGCCGGAATTGGCTACATATAATTTATTGTTGCTGATAGCCATTTGTTCGGGGTTACGGCCTACCGCTATGTATTTTTCAATAGTGAGCGTAGCGGTATCCAATACAGCCACATTACCATCTGTACAACTTACAAAAGCTTTATTTTTATTAAAAACGATGTAACGCACTTCACGTGCAGCACCCTTGTCTTCAAATTTGATCTGCTTTATTGATTTGGCATTTTTAGGATTAACCACTTCTACCGTACCCGAGCGGTTTACTACGATATACATTTTAGCGCCATAGGTAGCCATATCGTTAGGAGTATTACCTATCGCCCGGCCGTTGGCGTCGTTAAATATATCTGCCGATAAATTCTTTTGTGTATAGTCGTAATAACTTAATGAACCCTTACCATCGCTCCCGCCCTGGTTTAAGATATACACCCCGGCACGCTCCGCCGTTGGCTGATCGGGCACTACATCATTCTTCCCTTTACGGCATGATGATAGTGCGCTTAACAACGCTATAGAAATAATTAAGTAATTGACCTTCAAATTTTTCATGTTATTTATATGAATTAAATTGTTAATTGAAACGTAAGCCTGAACGATCGCCCCGGCATTGGATAATACTTTATAACCGAATAGTTTTTATTCAATAAATTATTGGCTTCGGCAGATAAGGATACCGGCAACTTGCCATAAGTAAAGTTATACACTACCGATGCATCACTGATATTATAAGCAGGTATCATGTATTCAGGGATGTTATTACTGGTATACCTTACCGACGAAAAGGTATGATTATAATACACGCCCAGCTTATTATACAACACTCCCGCATTTGCCGAAAGTAAATGTTTTGGTGTATACGGAATTTGATCGAGATAGATGCGCTCAGACGGATTGGTTACGTTTTGAGCACGTTGATAGGTATACGCAACCGAGAACACGCCCTTGCAATTTTGCGCGAGGTTTAGCTGACTTTTCAGGTTAACATCCAGTCCTTTTATATCCACCTTGCCCAAATTGATCACCGCCGGTATTTCGGCCGAACGCCCCGGCAGGTAGATGATCTTATCTGTTATAGTGTTGTAGTAAGCATCGGCAGTAAAGGTTATATAATCAATCAGGCTGTTCACCACCTTACTATACGTAAAACCAAGGTTGTATTGATTGGTGTATTCGGGCTTAATGACCCTGGGTAGCGTAGTGTAATAATATTCTTCGGAGAAAGTAGGGTTACGGAAGATCCGTTTGTAAAATGCCCTCAATTGCAGGTTTTGTTTATTAAAAGGCTGTACCGAAAGCATCAGTGTTGGCAAAAAAGCCGACCGTGATGGCGGAGCCTTGCCTTCCTTAACTGATTGACCAATGTAGCGGTGCAACACATTGCCCTGCAAATGCCACTTATCTAACGTTACATCAGTAGCCAATACATTGTATAACTGCAATTGAGTTGGAAAGGCATAAGCATAAACGTCAGATTTAAGATCAGCCAGGGATGCATCCAAAGAATAGGAAACTTCCCACTCCGGCAGTATACGGTAAGCTAATGATGCCGACTGGTAAATTTCCCGCTGGGTGTAGTGCTCGCTTAATTCGCCTTTAGTGTTCACAAAAGATGTATCGAGGTAATGCTGATAACCGCGTGAAGCTTTTGTATTTAACAGCAAATGAAAGCCATTGGTAAAAACACGCTCGTACCCTGCCTGCACAAATACATCTTCGTTACGCAGGCGCTGATACGAGTTGTTTACGTAATAGATAAACGCGCCGGGCAAACCGCGTTCGCTATTATAATAATTGAACTGGATATGGAAACGGTTGCTATCTGATTTTGCCCAATACAAAGCGCCATCAATTTGATGCGTGGTTATATCGCTGTTTTTACGGATGGCCAAAGTATCTGAAGCATCATCATCCACCTTAAACTTATAGCGCCCGTTGGCTTTTTGATAGTAGCTGTTAACAATGAACGACCAGTCATCACTTATCCGCTGCTGCCACTGTAAGTAAGGATTGATCAACCCGAAACTCCCTCCTTTTAATCCCAACTGTACCTGGTAGGGTTTATCGACAGATAACCCTGGTCTTACCGTTTTAATGCTCAACACACTCGCCGAAGCGAAAGCGCGGGCAGTCATGCAAATTTCAGGTTGCTGGGCATTGTACAAGGCTATTTCCTGTACGTTATTCAGGTTGAATTTACCAAGATCTATTTGTCCGTTTTGCGCATCGGTAAGTTGAACGCCATCGTACAGCACGGCGGTGTGGTTAGCACCCATACTCCGTACCGATACCGTTTTTAAGCCGCCTATCCCCCCATAATCGCGTACATTTACGCCTGCAAAATTGCGTACGGCATCGGCAACGTTAAAGGCACTATATCTTTTAAAGTCGGCGGCGGTTACATGCTGCGCCGGGCTAAGTGTTTGCACTTTGGGTGCCGCGGATGAATTGATTTTTACTTCCTTCAGCTTTTTGGTGGTATCTGTTTGCGCGTAACTATCGGCACCGTGCAATACCAGTAACAGTGCTACCCATTTAGATAACCGTATTTGTTTACAGATATACACCGTGCTTTTCAATTGGCGACAAATTTATTATGGGGATAAAAAATAGCAGGTACAGGCTTAAAAGCCGTTACACGCATTCAAGCTTCAATCCCCGAAAGCTTCGAATAATTATTGTGCTATGGCAGGTCTTCTGACTATGCTCCTCTTTTACCCCGGCCTTCCCGTTTGCTTACAAACAGTGACCATATTTGAACAGGGCAATAATTTAACGGAGCTTACAGCTGCGGGACAGTTACAGATTTACGCTGTATTCCCTTTTAATTTAACATACATTGTGCGCATGCTAAAACCAAAGCATTTGTAAAAGTACAATATGCATTGGTAAATCAATATTGTTTACTAAAAATCACGCAAAGTTTGAATGCGATGTCAACAGTAAGATAGAAAATAACAATCTTGCATTGTTATTAATTAACTAAAACAAGCCATATAATAGATATATGATAAAAGATACGCTGAAAAATTTGATCATCCGCGACCTTGAAAAGTTAAAGCAAGAGATAGAAGCTTACCAAAATGAGGACAAGATATGGTATATTGAAAAGAGCATATTAAACTCTGCCGGTAACCTTTGTTTACATTTGGTTGGTAACCTCAACACTTATATCGGCGCGGAATTTGGCAAAACGGGTTATGTAAGGAACCGTGTGGATGAATTTGCGCTGAAAGATGTGCCGCGCGTGGAACTGGTGGATAAGGTAGAAAAAACGATTATCATGATCGCGAATACTTTTGAGATGATCTCGGAAGAGCAATTGAATGAAAAGTACCCGGCCGAGATACATTTAAAAGACGTTTCGACTGAATACTTTTTTGTTCACTTGGCAATACATTTAGGTTACCACCTGGGGCAGATAAACTACCATCGTCGCTTATTGGATAATTGAGTGTCAATATACTTTACTTTATAAACAAGGTTATATTATTTTCATTTAAAGAAAACCCATCGCCATGTATGCTGTTTTAATTACATACTACCTAAAGTAACAAATTATGACAACGACAGCACTAACAGTAACCGACCGTTACAAAGGCCAATCAACCGATGAACCTATAAATTTGAACTGGCCCGAGCGATATATATCTATCGCAAGTGGTATTAAACTGGGTCTTTCGGGTTTTAAGAATCTGTTTAAATCGCCATTTTCAAGTATCCTGAAAATTGGCGCTGGCGGCTATCTGTTAACCCGTGGTGTTACAGGCCATTGCGAATTATACACCAAAATGGGCAAAACAACTACCGATGATGCCGTGAATATCAATATACGTTCATCGTTTACAGTAGCGAAGCCTCGTTACGAGGTATACGATTTTTGGCGTAAGCTGGATAACCTTCCCCTGTTTATGAAACACCTTGAAAGTGTTGAAGTACTGGACGACAAACGTTCGCACTGGGTATTGAAATTACCTACCAATGTGGCCCGTGTTAGCTGGGATGCTGAAATTGTAAAAGATGAACCCGGCTACATGATCGGCTGGAGCTCGCTGCCCGATTCCATTATTGACAACGCAGGCAAGGTTCGCTTCCGTGATACCGAAGATGGCGGCACACTGGTTGATGTGGTGATATCATACCAACCACCGGCAGGCGGCTTTGGCGCAAGTATAGCCCATGTATTAAACCCAGTATTTAAGAACATGGTAAATACCGACGTACAAAACTTTAAACAGTATATGGATATCGATAATGAACCCCGCACTATTAATGGTGAGGGCGAAGAAACCTTTATAGTGATCTCGTAATAAGAATCCAACTACAGCAAAAGCATGGGCGTTTTTACGTTCATGCTTTTTTGTTATATCAGGTCAAATGCCCGCGCGTATTCTGCAAACTCCATTACATTTGATATGCCCAGCTTTATTTTAATATTACGGCGATGGGTTTGAACAGTTTCTGCCGATATAAATAGCTCATCGGCAATTTCGGGTGATGATTTACCGGTAGCTACCAGTTTCAATACTATTTTCTCACGTTTACCCAGCGTTGAAAAAGCCTCAAGGTTACGGCGAAGGAACAGGTTTTCGTTCAATATCTTCTCTGCCTTGGCTTCTACATATTTCATGCGTTCAATAGGCACCGCTGTTGTAATAGTTAAGGTGGGGTTGCCGGCTTCGTCCCACATAAAGATCCGGGTAGAGGTGATATGCCATGTCCAATCTGTTTTTCCCTGTAGTTTTACCTGCTGAAAATAAGAAAAGCTTTCTTCGGCACTGTTATTACGAAGCAAAGTGTCCATTTTGGGTAGCAGGCCTTCCATATATTCCATATTGAAGAAACGAGGGTAATAGCCCGCTCCCATTTCCTGTAATTCAGGCAAGGTAACGCCTAATAGTTTAAGCCCGTTACTGGTCATGTAAACAAGGTTGAAATCGCCGATCTGGTGAATCATTACTACACAGGGCATTAACTCGGCATAAGGAGCAAAATCATCTATTTTGCTCAGCGCATCTGGGTTTAGATTCATTATTTAGGGGCTAATATGATCTATTATTCTAAATATGAATAATAAAAAGCATTTGTTAATACAAGCCACTACTGAAAATAATTTAACTACTGATTATCAGTTATTTATTTTTCAGCATA
Organism: Mucilaginibacter sp. GW821-FHT07G05; assembly: GCF_059418565.1. Lineage (NCBI taxonomy): Bacteria > Pseudomonadati > Bacteroidota > Sphingobacteriia > Sphingobacteriales > Sphingobacteriaceae > Mucilaginibacter > Mucilaginibacter sp. GW821-FHT07G05. Next base: position 703,909 of record NZ_JBWKQC010000001.1, read on the forward strand.
AACACTGGCAAATTATTAAAGGCACAATAGTATGAGAATAAAACCCATAACAAAATATCGATTATTAATATTTTGGAAGATTAAAAAGCCAAATACCCTTAAAACAGAAAAACCCGCTTGTGGGCGGGTTCTTCTTTAAATAATATGCTGATATTATTTTACTGCATCAACGATAGCTTTGAAAGCATCTGGGTTGTTCATCGCTAAATCAGCTAATACCTTACGGTTCAAACCAATTTCTTTAGCGGCTAATTTACCTATTAATTGAGAGTAAGAAATACCGTGTTGACGGGCACCTGCGTTGATACGTTGTATCCAAAGGGCTCTGAATTCTCTTTTCTTGGTTTTACGGTCGCGGTAAGCATACTGTAAACCTTTTTCAACTGTGTTTTTAGCAACGGTATATACCTTGCTACGAGAACCCCAATAACCTTTGGCGAGGTTCATGATTTTTTTTCGGCGTCTTCTCGACGCTACTGCGTTTACTGAACGTGGCATCTTTTGATGTTTTTGGTAGTGAGTGCCCCTTTACGGTGATCTTTAATACTCTAATACCTGGTTAAAAATTTTGTTTAATTACTTACCGATACAAAGCATACGCTTTACGTTACCGGTGTCAGCATCAGATACTAAGCTGGTCTGACCTAAGTTACGCTTACGTTTAGTTGACATCTTGGTTAAGATGTGGCTTTTGTATGCGTTTTTTCTTGCAATTTTACCTGTTCCAGTAAGCTTGAAGCGCTTTTTAGCACTGGAATTGGTTTTCATTTTTGGCATAACTATTATTTATTTGTGTTTAGACGTTTTCGCAACGTTTTATTTTTATTCCGAATATCGAATTTCCGATTTCGAACTTATTTCATTTTTACCATCAGCACATCTGCATATCCACGCATCTGCACATCAAACAATTTACTTTTTACCACCTTTAGGTGCAACGGTTAAAAACATCCGTTTACCTTCCAGTTTAGGCAATTGCTCCACTTTGCCCACTTCTTCAAGCGCTTGCGCAAACTTAAGCAGTAGTATTTCGCCTTGCTCTTTGTATACAATGGCACGGCCTTTAAAGTGTACGTAAGCCCTCACCTTTTCGTTGGCTTCCAAAAACTTAATGGCATGCTTCAGTTTAAACTCAAAGTCATGGTCATCAGTATTCGGTCCAAACCTGATCTCCTTAATAACCGTTTGCTTGGCATTGCTTTTAATCTCCTTCAGCTTTTTCTTCTGTTCGTAAATGAACTTATTATAGTCAGTTACTTTACAAACCGGAGGTACAGCATTAGGTGATATCTCCACCAGGTCTAATTCCTGCTCGGCAGCAATTGCCAGCGCGTCCCTTAGTGAGAATATACCTTGCTCAACGTTGTCGCCTACAAGGCGTACTTCCGGAGCTTTGATGAATTGATTGATGTTATGTTCGGCTTCCTTTTTCTTAAAGGGAGGCCTGGGTCCTCTGTTATAAGGTCTGTTTAATGCCAAGTTATACTGTTATTTCTTTAGTTATCTGTTGTTTAAAATCCTCAATGCTCATGCTTCCTAAATCACCTTTTCCATGCCTGCGAACCGAAACCACACCTTCTGCGGCCTCTTTTTCGCCAACTATGAGCATATAAGGGATCTTTTTAACCTCAGCATCACGAATTTTTCTTCCTATTTTTTCGTCCCTGAAGTCAATTAGCCCGCAAATATCGGAATCTTTTAACACATCAGAAAGTTTTTTTGCATATTCTTCGTATTTTTCTGATATCGGCAAAATGATATACTGCTCCGGCGATAACCATAGCGGGAAATTACCTGCACAATGCTCAATCAATACGGCCACAAAACGCTCTAAAGAACCAAACGGCGCACGGTGTATCATAACCGGGCGATGCTTCATATTGTCGCTACCAGTGTATTCCAATTCAAAACGTTCGGGCAGGTTATAATCTACCTGGATAGTACCCAGTTGCCATTTACGGCCAAGGGCATCCTTCACCATAAAATCAAGCTTTGGCCCGTAAAACGCGGCTTCACCTGTTTCTACCACAGTAGGTAACCCTTTTTCGGCAGCGGCTTCAATAATGGCCGATTCAGCCAATGCCCAGTTTTCGTCAGTACCAATGTATTTAGCTTTATTCTCCGGGTCGCGTAATGATACCTGCGCGGTATAATCATCAAAACCCAACGCGCCAAATACATATAATACAAGGTCGATCACTTTTTTAAACTCTTCTTTCACCTGGTCGGGGCGGCAAAATAAGTGCGCGTCATCTTGCGTAAAGCCGCGTACCCTTGTTAAGCCGTGCAGCTCACCGCTTTGTTCGTAACGGTAAACAGTACCAAACTCTGCAAAACGAACCGGAAGATCTTTATAAGAACGTGGTTTTGTTTTATAGATCTCGCAGTGATGCGGGCAGTTCATCGGTTTCAGGAAGAACTCCTCTCCTTCCTGCGGAGTTTTTATCGGCTGGAACGAGTCGGCACCATATTTTTCATAGTGACCAGATGTTACATACAAGTTTTTATGACCGATATGCGGAGTAATTACCTGCTCGTAACCTGCTTTTGACTGTGCTTTTTGTAAAAAGTTAACCAACTTTTCGCGCAGGGCGGCACCTTTAGGTAACCACAATGGCAAACCCATGCCTACTTTTTCTGAAAAAGCGAACAACTCCAGTTCTTTACCCAATTTACGGTGGTCGCGTTTTTTAGCTTCTTCCAGTAAATGCAAGTATTCTGTAAGTTCGCTGGCTTTAGTAAAAGTAACACCATAAATACGTGTTAACTGTTTACGGCTTTCATCGCCACGCCAGTATGCACCGGCAACGCTCATCAGCTTTACAGCCTTTACAAAACCGGTGTTAGGTATATGCGGACCACGGCACAGATCGGTAAAGTTACCTTGCGAATAGAAGGTAATTGAACCATCGGGCAGGTCTTTGATCAGGTCGAGCTTGTACTCGTCATCCTTTTCGGTGAAGTACTCAATAGCATCGGCTTTGCTAACCGGTTTACGAATAAACTCCGATTTGGCCTTTGCCAGCTCGATCATCTTATCCTCGATCTTTTTAAATTCTTCGGATGAAAATTCGCGGTCGCCAAAGTCAACGTCGTAATAAAAGCCGGTTTCAATAGCCGGACCGATACCGAATTTAGTACCCGGATACAGCGCTTCAAGCGCCTCGGCCATTAAGTGGGCCGATGAATGCCAAAAGGTAGATTTGCCTTGCGCATCGTTCCAGGTAAGCAGCTTTACTGCACTATCCTTTTCAATGGGCCTGCTGGCATCCCAAACCTGGCCGTCAACTTCGGCTGCTAATACGTTACGTGCTAAACCTTCGGAGATCGACTGCGCGATCTGCATGGAAGAGATTCCCTTGTCGTACTGACGAACGGAACCATCAGGAAGTGTAATGTTAATCATCTACAACTATGATTTATTGTTTAAAATGTATTACTTATAGTAGATCGCCTACTAACGCGATCTGTAAAATTATCCTGCAAAAATAGGAATTTATTTGGGATGAAAGATGTTTTTTAACCGCTGAGATAACGGAGTTTTACGCAGAGTTACGCAGAGTATATTACTTGAGTAGAATTGTGAGCTTTTGTTAGCATTAATTCATATAATAAATTCATTTATATAATCTATGCGTACTCCGCGCAAAACACTCTGTTTCCTCCGCGGTAAAACACATCTTAAAAAAATATAAAAACCCCTTTAAATGTACATACATATCTACTATATTGCATCGCCAAATAATCTATCTTATGAACAAAACACTCAAATGTATCATCGCATTGCTGTGGAGTATTACGGCGATGCCTGCCATGGCGCAGCAAAAAGAACCTGTTGATTATGCCGACCCGTTACTGGGCACATCCGAATCGCGCTGGATGCTGAACCCGGGCGCTACCATGCCTTTTGGTATGGTACAGCTTAGTCCGGATAACCAGGGCGGCGTATGGAAAGGCGGTTATGAGTACACCCTTGGTAACGTAGGCGGCTTCAGCCATATCCACTCCTGGACCATGGCCGGGCTTTCGGTAATGCCAACTGTTGGTCCGCTTAACGTGGTACAGGGCCCGGCAGATGGCGCCACTACGGGATGGACGACCGGTTACCGCTCGCGGGTTGATAAAGCTACCGAAGTGGCCACTCCAGGTTACTACGCGGTTACCTTATTAAATGGCAACATTCGCACAGAAATTACAGCTACTACCCGCGCGGGCTTCTTCCGGCTCACCTACTCTGAAGCGCAGGACGCGCATATTTTGTTCGACCTGGATATCCCTGCCGAATACGCTTACGAGATACTCGATGCTAAAATAACCAAGGTGACCGATAAGGAAATTGAAGGTTACTCCAAGCAGAAAACAGGTTTTAATGAATATACAGTACATTTTGTAGCCCGGTTTAATAAGCCCATGAAAAGTTTTGGTGGCTGGCAAGGCAAGGATGTAAAAAGCAACATCAGCGATATTGCCGGTAAAGGCCATATTGGCGCTTATGCCGATTTTGATGCAACCAAAGGCGAAGTGATTATGCTGCAAACAGGTATTTCATTGGTAAGTATTGAGCAGGCGCGGCTGAACCTCGAAACGGAAATGAATCCTTTCAACTGGGATTTTGACGCGGTGCGCAAACATGGCCGCGATACATGGAACACCTTATTAAGTAAAATAAAGGTAGAAGGCGGTACAGACATAAACATGAAAAAGTTTTACAGTAACCTTTACCGCTCCTATTGTGCACGTACTACCTGGAGCGATGTTAACGGTAAATATGTTGATGTATGCGAAAATGTAAGACAACTGAAAGACCCAAAATCGCCGGTTTATGGCTCAGATGCGCTGTGGAACACCTTTTGGAACCTTAACCAATTATGGACGCTGGTAAACCCCGATCTGGCTGATAACTGGGTGAAATCATTATTGGAAATATATAAATATGGCGGCTGGCTGCCCAAGGGCCCGGCCGGGATTGAGTATTCGGGCATTATGGAAGCATCGCACGAGATACCTTTAATAGTTAGCGCCTACATGAAAGGTATTCGTAATTATAATGCCGATACCGCTTTTAAGGCTATGCTGCATAACCAAACAGTGGAAGGCATCAACCACCCTTGCGGAGGCTTTGCAGGTAATAAATTTTTGAACGCTTATATGAAACTTGGCTTTGTCCCTGATGAACTCGGGCAAGTATCAAACACACTTGAATATGCTTACGATGACTGGTGTGTAGCCCAAATGGCCAAAGCTTTAGGGCACGATAAAGAGTATAAAACCTTTATAAAACGTGCTGCCAACTATAATAATGTGTTTGATAAGGAAACCAAATACATCCGTATGAAACACCAGGACGGTACATGGGTAAAGGATTGGACTCCATATTGCTGTACATCATTTGATAAGTCGGGTTATTTGGAAGGTAACGCCTGGCAGTATACTTTTTTTAACCCGCACGATGTGCAGCAGATCATTAATTTGGTGGGTAAGGATGAGTTTAATAACCGACTGAATGAGGGTTTTGAAAAATCATCCAAATTTAACTTTAATGCTGATGCCGACATTTACGACAGGGTGCCGATTAATCATGGTAATCAACCCAATATGCAGGCAGCCTACCTGTTCAATTATTCGGGCAAGCCGTGGCTTACACAAAAATGGGCACGCGAAATCATGAATAAATATTATGGCGATAGCCCGTATTACGGCTGGCTGGGCGATGAAGATGAAGGACAGATGGGTGCATGGTATGTAATGAGCGCGATGGGTTTGTTTGAAACCAATGGCGGCGCTTCTGTAAAACCGTTCTATGAAATTGGCAGTCCGCTATTTGCCAAAACCGTTATCACGCTTGATCCGGCTTATTATTCAGGAAAAACGTTCACTATTGAAGCTTCAAATGTATCTGATACTAACCGCTACATACAATCGGCCACGCTGGATGGCAAACCGCTGAACAAACCCTGGTTCTACCATTCCGAACTGGTTGACGGCGGCAAACTGGTATTAACCATGGGTCCGCAACCTAACCCGAGCTGGGGCAGTAAACCTGAAGATGCACCTCCGTCGATGAGTAAGCGGAAGTGAAATATCGTTGTTATAAAATGACTTTTTTGTCATTTCGATCGTAGAGAGAAATCTTCTTCGCTATGTAGGTGTACTACCTTTATTGAGCAGAAGATTTCTCCTCGTACCTCGTTCGAAATGACAATTTTGGTTTAGACTTTATTACACGGAGTTACACAGAAATTTAAAATACAACTCTGTGTAACTCCGTGAAATCTTTGTGCCCTTTGTGGTTAAATAAATAATTATTAACTCAACTTCCAATCAGGCCTTTCAAAATGGCAGGTATACCCATAAGGATTTTTCTGAAGGTAATCCTGGTGTTCTGCTTCGGCATTCCAGAAATCGGTAGCCGGTACAACTTCGGTTACTATTTTGCCGGGCCACTTGCCCGATGCTTCCATCTCTGCAATTAAGGTATTAGCTGTTTCGCGTTGCGCTTCATCAAAATAGAATATAGCCGAACGGTACGATGTGCCTATATCATTACCCTGCCTGTTACGTGTTGTAGGATCATGAATTTGGAAGAAGTATTCCAATAGTCCGCGGTAAGACAAAACAGACGGATCAAATACGATCTCGATACCTTCCGCGTGTGTTCCGTGATTGCGGTAAGTCGCATTAGCAACATCGCCGCCGGTGTAACCAACCACAGTTGAAATAACACCCGGCTGATGCCTAAATAGTTCTTCTACTCCCCAAAAACAACCACCAGCTAAAATAGCTTTTTCAGTACTCATATATATTTTTTCTTAGTAATATAAAGGTAAGCAATAACCATGCAAATGGTGTCAAATACATGTCATTGCATAGCGACGCTCATACCTTTAAATCTTCATTTTTGACTTAAACAGTAAAGGCACAATTTCTTGTGCCTTTATAATAAATTTGGTTTCGATTAATGTTTTTCTTCCACATGGGCTTTTTTAGGCTCGGGGTGCTCGGTACCCTGGTGGCAACTGTTACAGTTTACACCGGTTTCGGCTATCATACCTAACGAATCTTTTTTGGCCTCGAAATATTTTTTGTTTAGCATGGCCGTCATTTTAAACATTTTACGGGCCATTTCTTTTTCGGGCTTGGCATCACTTGCCCAGTCCATTTTTTTAGTTTCCTCATTACGGGTATGGCAAAAACCGCAGCGTACACCCAGCGCGTGCTCCCACTCTTCCATTACCTCGTGCATGGCATCCTCTGAAATATTTTTCGGCAGCACTTTCAGGTTCTTAAACTTCTTCTCTTCAGGTTCAGGGGCTGATTTAAGCGAGGCCATTGACGACAAAACAACGGCACATGATAAACCAATTGTGGCAAACGTTTTTTTATTAAATAACATATTTGGGGATTAATGAAGTAAATATAAATATCCCTTTCAAAATGTTTACAAAAGGCTGACTATTTTTCTGCTTGTTTCACTAATGTTACATAAAGCAATTTATCATAGGCTTGTTGACTAAGATCCCACAACACTTCGCGAGCAGCGGCATCATTGGCCATAGCCGATGTTTTTGCCACACGGCATTTATTAAAGTACTGCCCGCTTTTAGTATGTAAACCATTTTGCGTGGCAAGGTAAATGGTAGTTCGAGCACCTTTTTCTGCCGATATCATAAACGGGCGGACCAGTGTCATGAGCAGTTTCATAAAACCAGTGATACCTTTCCAGCTAATGCCATCCCAAAAATTACTTTTAACTACGCCAGGGTGCAGCGCAAATGAGGTGATACCCTTGCTGCCGAATTTTTCGGCAAGTGATTTTGTGAAAAAGATATTGTACAGCTTGGCATTGGCATAAGCATGCATTGATGAATACTTTTTAACCCCGTGCAGTTCATCAAAGTCAGGTCGCCCAATTTTATGCCCTTCCGAACTTACGTTGATCACCCGGGCTTGTCCGCGTTCTAACAAAGGCAACAAGGCATTGGTCAATACAAAGTGACCTAAATGATTAGCAGCAAAAGTTAGCTCATAACCATCAGTACTTAACCCGAACTCCGCAAAAATACCACCTGCGTTATTAATCAGCACATTTATGGCAAACAGCTTACTCTTTAAAGTTTCAGCGGCTTTGTATACACTTTGCAGATCAGTCAGATTACAATATACCACATAAACTTCGTGGTTGCCCGTTTCGGTTGTTAACTGTTTAACCAACGCCTCCCCTTTGGCAACATCCCTCACCAACAGGTATAAGGCGTGCTTCTTTTTAGCCAAAGCAATGGCCGTTTCTTTACCTATTCCTGAAGTTGCCCCTGTTATTACCGTGGTGATTGCAGCCATCTGCTTAATTAGTGAATTATTGAATGAGTAATATAGTGAGTTGCAAATTAACTAAACATAACCTTTTATTCACCAGTTATTGTTGCTACTTTCCCTATCGCTCATTCACTAAATCACTAATTCATTAATTATTCTTAGCTCGCTTCGGCCAGCTTTTCATTTTCGAGGATACTGATGAGCGCTTTTTCGGCAGTATTGAGTTCTGATGCTTTTACATCTTTGGTTTCATCCAGGTCTTTGATGTATTTAAATATGTGGCCTTCTTCGTAGCTTTTTATCACCGTAGGGTGCACATAGTATTTTTTACAAACGGTACGGGTATTACCTAAATTAAGCGCGACTTCATCCAGCACGCTCACTATCTTTTTACGGCATTCGGTTAACGTTTCAAACTCCCCGGCTGCCTTAAAGGCATACAGGGCACTCACACTGCCTGCCCAGGTACGAAAATCTTTAGCGGTAAAATCTTCGCCGGTTATTTCTTTTAAGTAGTTATTGATATCGCCCGAACCTATGGTACAGCGTTCGTTAGCATCATTATAAAACTGGAATAGTTCCTTACCCGGTATATCACGGCATTGTTTTACCAAATGGGCCAGCTTTTTACTATGGAGGGCTATTTTTTGGTACACGCCTTTTTTACCCTTAAACTCAAACTTCATGTCGGAACCTTCAATTTTCACATGCTTATCCTGCAAGGTGGTTAAGCCGAAAGAACCATACAATTTTTTATACGACTCATTGCCTACGCGTATGCTGGTCAGCTCCATTAAGCGTACCACCAAAGCAACCACTTTAGGGAAATCGAGATTACGACGCAGCAAGTCTTTATCAACCTGTTCGCGTATGGCAGGGAGGTGCGAAGCGAAGGTTTGCAGCCGGTGATATTTTGATTGATTACGGATCTTGTTCCAATCGGCATGATAGCGGTATTGCTTTCGGCCTGCCACATCTATACCCGTAAATTGCAGGTGCCCGTTCTCATAAGGTGAGATCCAAACATTGGTGTAGGCCGGCGGAATCACCAGTTTGGTAAAGCGCGTTACCAGTTCTTTATCCTTTACCAGTTTGCTTTCCGCATCGTAAAAGCTCCAGCCTTTTCCGGCTTTTTTACGGGTATAACCGGGTGTGGTATCGGCCACATAGCGCAGCCCAACCGCCTTGGCTGTTGATTTTGGATCGCGGCCAATCTTCTCAAGTTTTTTTAATAATCGGTTCATTGTAATTATTACAATAGCACAACCGCCATTAATGTTTTAATGCCGCTATATTAGCAATACAATAAAAGTATTTATTATGGGCTTAGATATCTCCATCAACGTAAACAACCCCGAAGAAATATTTGACACCACTTATTACGACCCCGAAGAACGCAACTTTTACCAGCATGGTTTAAGCCGTACATTCTGCAATTTTATTTCGCGCAGGGATGTGATGAGTGGCGAGCCGGAGCTTGATCAGATAGGCAGGCTTACCTGTATTGATATTACGCCGATATACAATATGAACAATTATGGCGATGACGAACAATTACGGTTCATGCTAAGCCATACTGAAACCGACGAAGAACGCAAACAGATCATCGACAGCAACACAGCTAACCGCGACAAGTTAAAAGGCAACATTAGCCCAATGCTTTTGCTTATCAATAACCTGATAGAAAAGCTTTCGGTCGTTAAAAACCTGCCCGAATTATTACAGCAACAACCCGGCGACCCTGATACACTGAACCATAATGCCTATTTCGCTAATTTTGATAAAGACACAGGCGATGGTTATATGGATAATAACTTGGGGCAAGACTTTCGCAACTTTCGCCGGTTTTTGGTCTACGCTAAAAATAACGGTACCGAAACCGTGTATTTTACTTACGGATAAAATCCTTGTGAGTACTTTGAATGTTTTACCCTTAGCTGACCATAGCGTTTAAACAATTGATAAACTTTGGTTATTCATTTACAAAAACCACATATTTATGAAATACAATCTTTTAGGTAACACCGGCTTGCTGGTGTCTGAAATTTGTTTTGGCACCATGACCTTTGGCGGTACCGGTTATTGGGAAGCCATAGGTAAAATTCAGCAACAAGAAGTTAATGATCTCATGAAAACCGTAGTTGATTCGGGGATCAATTTTATTGATACGGCCAATATTTATTCTTTTGGCGAATCAGAAACTTTGCTTGGCCAATCTATCAAAGACATTGGTATTGCCCCTAACGAGCTGGTGATCGCCACCAAAGTACGCGGAAAGATGAGCGAGAAACTGAACGATACCGGTCTTTCCCGTTACCATATATTCAACTCGGTTGATGAAAGCCTGAAGCGTTTACAACTCGACCATATCGATCTGCTATACGTGCATGGCGTTGACCTGCGTACCACTATTGAGGAAACTATGCGTGCGCTTAACGATATTGTACAGACAGGAAAGGTACGTTACATTGCTGTTTGTAACTGGCCCGCCTGGATGGTGATGAAAGCTGCCGGAATAGCCGAACGCAATGGCTGGAACAAGTTTGTAGGCTTGCAATATTTCTATTCTTTATCGGGCCGGGATATTGAACGTGAGATACTTCCGCTGGCTGCCGATCAAAACCTGGCGGTATTGCCATGGAGTCCTTTAGCAGGAGGTTTCCTATCGGGAAAATACACCCGCGATGGTGACAAATCAGGCTCACGCCGTGATGCTTTCGATTTCCCTCCTATCAATAAAGACCGGGCTTATGATATTATTGATGTAATTACCTCGGTAGGTAAAGAGCACAACGCCTCGCCGGCACAAATTGCTTTGGCCTGGGTACGTTTACAAAAAGGTATAACCAGCACTATTATCGGCGCGAAAAACATCGACCAGTTAAAAGACAATCTTAAATCTGTAGGGCTGGAATTAACCGCCGAACAACTTCAAAAAATTGATGAAGTAAGCGCCTTGCCAAAAGAATATCCGGGCTGGATGGTTGAACGGCAAAACGCTTAAAGTTGCAGGTTGTGTGTTGTAAGTTGTGAGGGGAAACATAAGACAGTTTACCTACAACTTACAACACACAACTTACAACTTCCTCAAAACGTCCACCACATACTCCACTCCCTGCGGATGCACATCCAAATGGCTTACAAAACGAATGCGGTGCTTATCGGTGCTCATGGCGTGTATGCCTTTCTCTTTAAGCAAAGCAAGCACCTGTTCGGCAGGTTGCACGGTATCAAACAATACGATATTGGTTTCGGTAGGCATTACCCCTGTCACCCATTTCAGCTTGGCTAATTCACTGGCTAATATCTGCGCATGGGCATGATCTATCTTCAGGCGCTCCACATGATGATCGAGTGCATAGATACCCGCGGCAGCCAAAAAGCCCGCCTGGCGCATACCTCCGCCTAATACTTTACGAATGCGGCGCGCGTACTTTATCGTTTCCTTATCGGCAAGTAAAACCGAACCTACGGGCGCACCCAGTCCTTTTGAAAGACATACCGAAATACCGTTAAAATATTTACCATAATCAATAGCAGCATCACCCGTATGGGCTAAGGCATTAAAAATACGGGCACCATCCAAGTGTAATTTAAGGCCTTTCTGTGAGCAGAGCTGTTCTATAGGTTTGATATGATCAAGCGTGTAGCAACTGCCTCCGCCCTTGTTTACTGTATTTTCGAGCACTACTAAACTGGTATGCGGAAAGTGGATGTTTTCGGCATTGATCTCCGGTTCTATCATTTCCGCCGTTAATATCCCGCGGTAGCCGTTCAGCAAACGTGTGGATACACCCGAGTTAAAAGCAATGCCGCCGCCCTCATAACGGTACACATGCGCGGTTTGGTCGGCAATAAGTTCGTCAAGCGGTTGGGTAAAACATTTAATAGCGATCTGGTTGGTCATGGTACCCGACGGACAGAAGATTCCGGCTTCCATACCGAATTTGGCGGCAGCCTTTTGTTCCAGTTCGTTTATGGTTTCATCTTCACCAAAAACATCGTCACCCACACGGGCGCTCATCATGGCATCGAGCATGCCGGGTGTAGGCTTGGTTACGGTATCGCTGCGGAGATCGACTGTTAATTGCATGTTTTTAATTTTAGTACTATTTTAAGGCACAAATCTAATTTTTATTGGCTTATATAAATTGGCACGATGCTTTATCCATGTAACAATTTTAGCAGTACCATTTTAAATAATGCCCTCAATGAGCGTAATAAAAAGAGCATATTTGTGTTTAACTATATTATTTGAATAAAGTGAAAAAAGCAATTCTATCATTTATAAGCATTTGTTTTGTACTAACGGCTACAGCCCAAAAATGGCAGCCGGGTGTGTTTACCGATATAAAAGGCAATACCGAAACCGGTTTTATCCGCCCTAATCCGTCGGGTAAAGGCCCCGTTAAGGATGAAGGCTTTATCGAGTTCAAAAAAGATGAAAAAATGAACCCTATTAAATTAAGCGCGGGTGAACTGCGCTCGTTTATGGTGGGTAAAGATAGCTTTGTAGTTGCCCATGCGCCGAAAAATGAAAGCTGGGGAAGCAAGGAACTTGATTTTGTAAAGGTAGTACTCAACGAAGAAGTTAAACTATACCTGGGCAGAGGCAGCAGCGGTGGCGGCGGTTTTCGTCCCGGACTTTCAGGTGGCATTGGTGGAGGTAGCGGCGGCTACGGAGGTGGTGTAGGCGGCGGAGTAGGCATATCATTTGGCGGTAATGGTGGCGGCGGTAAAGGCAAGGCCACTTATTACTTTGGTGCCAATACATCCGAACTGGTACAACTCACCCCAAATAACTTTATCGATATTATGAGCGACATTATGGGCGATGAACCCGAAGTGGTCGACAGGATACACGAGAACAAGTTCAACATTAATAATATTGAAAAATTGATAGCCTATTTTAAAGCCGTAAAGGCAGAACACGCCGCACAACAATAAATATTTTAGAATATTTAAGCGTCGATAAATATTTATCGGCAAATTAAGCGAATGCGAGGTGTAAAACAACCTCGCATTTCTTTTTGGCAGGCTCATCAACTGGCTTTCAAAAGTTTAGTACAAAAACCAGGTATTTACTGTCAATAATTTACCAGTCAAAACATATCAAAAGCTGCTTGCAAACCGTGTTTTCACCCATTTTTAACCGTTAAAACTATTTTAAAAACAGGTATTTCTACGTGGTTTTTTATGGGGTAGGCTCCCTATTTTTACTGCCGTGGTAATACCTAAACCCATCACGTAAGCGCTTTTTATTTCTACCCTTTAAAAGCATACTATATCTCTATCCGTGGCCAGTGCTTGAGCCGCGGATGGAGTATAGTTAAAATCGTGAAGCCTTTACTAACCAATTATATAAACCTTAATTTAGTGGCCTACTCACTAATTTAAAATTGAAAACATTCAACAATGATTGATAATTTCTTTTGCATAAAGCATCTGCAAAATAGCAGAGATCATTAGATATCCTATTTAAAATTTATTGGCAAAGTAAATTGAACCCGAACCGGTTTATTATCGATTTTCCCGGGCTCCCACACTCCATTTTCTTTAACAAGGCGTATAGCCTCCTCGTTTGCCGCTTTTGACAAATCGTTTTTTAATGTTTCAATACCGGAAAGTGTTCCATCTCGTTCAACAACAAAAGTAACCATTATCCTACCCTTCGCTCCGCTTACATTTCTTCTGTTTTTTTCTAACTTATTAAAAAATTCCTGAATGCCACCCGGATATGATGGTTGTTCTTCTACAGGTCTGAACACTTCGGGAGCAGCATTAAGTGAACTTTCTAAACTATCGAGTTTATTGAGTGATGAGGTATTGTCAATATTTAAGTTTAATAGCGTTGCATATTGTACCCGTACAAATTTTCCGTTCAAAATACCGGGATTCCATACGCCCGATTTGTTTACGGCTTTTAATATTTCAGCATCGGTATTTGGCGATAAACCTCTTAATATCTTACTTGAAGAAATAACACCATTTTTTTCTACAATGATCTGGATATATACTTTACCTTTTAACACAGGCATATCCTCGGCCTGCTGAAATTCATTGCTGAAGTTTTTATAAAAAGCGGCTAATCCTTCCGCATGTTCAGGCTGCAGATCAACGGTGGTATATAAGGTAGTATCAGATTTAGCAATCAGATTATCTTCGTTGATTTTTAACCCGAATGATATTGGTAACCTGTAACTCATAGCTATAAAACCTGCCTTTGTTTTTCCGGGTATCCATTTTGGCAAGCCTCTTACCAATCGCACAGCTTCCGAATCAGCTGTAGCTGACAATTCCTGAATCACTTTGATATCAGCAAGTTCACCGGAATTCGCTACTGTAAAACCAACAACAACAGTACCTTTTTCATTTTTGCTATTGTTTAGATTTTTTTTAATGAAATCGCTGAGGGGTTGCATGCCTCCCGGAAATTCAGGGGCGGTTTGTGTTATAGTATTTTGAGCTATAACAGTGTGTGTTACTGAAAATAATATAAGTAACAAGATAAGGATAGGTTTTTTCATATATAATTAAACGATCAATTGTAAAACTATAAGAGGTTATTGGGTTATTCACAGTATCAATAATCCCTCACCATCAGGCCGTCAGCAAAATTGTGCAGATATTGTTTGCGGTCATCAGGCAGTGTGATAGCATCCAGCGCTTTGAAGGCTATTTCGGCGTAGGTATTCATGGCCGTTTCGGCATGTTGCCTTACTTGTATACTATTGTATAAAGCTGTTACGGCAGCTACCTTTTCGGTTGTATTAAAGCCGGTAGCAGCTATCCATTGCAGTAATTGTTGTTTTTGGTCGCTATCGGCCAGTTCAAGGGCTTTTAAAAGCAGGTAGGTTTTTTTATTGGAGATGATGTCGCCACCTACTTGTTTGCCAAACTTTTCCGGGTCGCCGTACACATCCAAAATGTCATCCTGTAGCTGGAAAGCCACACCAAGGTTTACACCAAACTGGTAAAGTTTTTCGGCATTCTCCTGGTCGGCCCCTCCTATCAACGCGCCAATTTTTAATGCACCGCCAAGCAGTACGGCAGTTTTAAGGCGAATCATGTTCAGGTATTCATCTATACTAACCCGATCATCCTGCTCAAAGTTCATATCAAACTGCTGACCTTCGCATACACCCTGTGCCGTTTCGTTAAAAATATCGAGAACAGGCCGCAATATGTTATCCGGCACCAACATCATCAGCTTGTTGGCTTCTACCATCATTACATCGCCGGAGAGTATGGCGATATTGGTATTCCACTTTTCGTGCACGGTAACATTGCCCCGGCGTAGCGGTGCATTGTCCATAATATCATCGTGCATCAGCGTAAAATTATGAAAAACCTCAATGGCCAATGCCGGTTTTACAGCCGCTTCCACATCGCCGCCAAACAGGTCACAGGCCATCAGCAGCAAAGCCGGGCGCAGGCGCTTGCCGCCTAATGATAAGATATACCTTATCGGTTCGTAGAGTTCCGCGGGCTGATCGGGATAGTTAAGATGATTAACGCCATCGATGATCAGGTCCTGCAGTTCGTTAAGTTTTTTCATATTACGCCCTGCAAATATAGTTACTCCTGTACTAACGAGAAATCTATTTGCTTTTTGGTGAGGTCAACGTTTTTTACACGTATTTGAACTTCATCGCCCAGTTGATATACCTTCTTTTTACGCTGACCAATTATGGCGTAGTTCTTTTCGTCTAAAGTGTAAAAATCATCGCTGATATCGCGCAGGCGTATCATACCCTCGCACTTGTTCTCTATGATCTCAACATACATTCCCCACTCGGTTAAGCCCGATATAACACCGCTAAAGATATTGCCAACCTGATTTTGCAGGTATTCGGCCTGTTTATATTTAACAGATGAACGTTCGGCATCAGCAGCCTTTTTCTCCATTTGGGAGCTGTGTTCGCACATTTTTTCGTAATGCTCGGCATTGGCCGATTGCCCTCCGTTTAAATAATGGAATAGTAACCGGTGCACCATTACATCGGGGTAACGGCGTATGGGTGAAGTAAAGTGGGTGTAATGATCAAAGGCCAGGCCGTAATGACTGGTTCCTTTTGTGGTATAAATAGCTTTTGCCATTGAGCGTATAGCCAGCTGGGTAAGCACGTTCTGTTCTTTTTTACCTTCCACATCGTTCATCAGGTAATTGAGTGAACGGGCAGTATCCTTGTCAGATTTTGTACTAATCTTATATCCAAACCTTGCGGCGAACTGCGCGAAGTTGGCCAGTGAATCGGGCTTAGGCGAATCGTGCACGCGGTATACAAAGGTATATTTATGTTTGCCTTTACCCATTTTGCTCACATGCTCGGCCACCTTACGGTTAGCCAGCAGCATAAAGTCTTCGATCAATTTGTGAGCGTCCTTACGCTCTTTTACATAAACGCCTATTGGCTTGCCTTGTTCATCCAGCTTAAATTTAACCTCGGTAGTTTCAAAGCTGATAGCGCCGTTCTTGAATTTACGGTCGCGCAGTATATGGGCCAGTTCGTTTAGTTTTAATATTTCGGCGCTGTATTCACCTTCCTGCGCTTCAATAATCTCCTGTACTTCTTCGTAGGTAAAGCGTCTGTCGGAATGGATCACCGTTTTACCGTACCATTCGTTCACGATATTGGCATTATTATCCAGCTCAAAAACAGCCGCAAAACACAATTTGTCTTCTTTCGGGCGAAGCGAGCATAAGCCGTTCGATAATCTTTCCGGTAGCATCGGGATCACCCTATCAACCAGATAAACAGATGTACCGCGTTCAAAAGCTTCCTTATCCAAAGCCGAATCGGGTATAATATAATGAGCTACGTCGGCAATGTGTACGCCAACCTCGTAATTGCCGTTATCCAATAATTTGTAGGATAAGGCATCGTCAAAATCTTTAGCGTCAAATGGGTCGATTGTAAAGGTTAATACGTCGCGGAAATCACGGCGTTTAGCAATTTCTTCCGGACTAATTATATCCGAGATCTGCTCTGCATCGTGTTCCACCTCTGCCGGGAACGATAGCGGAAAACCGTATTCGGCCAATATGGCGTTCATTTCGGTATCGTTTTCGCCCTGGGCACCCAATATGTTCTTAATGCGACCAATCGGATTTTTGGCATCTGTAGGCCAATCTGTTATTTCGGCTACAGCCTTTATCCCGTTTTTGGCGCCATTAAGTTCGGTAAGCGGGATGAAAATATCATGCAGCATCTTACGGTCATCCGGAATGAAGAAAGCATATCTTTCAGATAGTTTTACAATACCGGTAAACTCCATTTTGCGGCGTTGCAATATCTCTATTACCTCGCCTTCTTTGCTTCGGCCTTTGTTTTTGGCGTATACATAAACCTTTACACGGTCGCCATGTAAGGCAGTGCGCAGTTTGCGTGGAGCCACGAAGATGTCGGTTTCGTGTTCATCATCAGTCACAATAAAAGCCGAACCATCAGCCGTCATATCTACCCTGCCCTCAACAAAGGTTTTAAGTTCGAGCAGCTGGAATTTTCCGGGGGCGATTTGTTTTAGTACTTCTTTTTTGGCTTCGTCTTTTAATATTTCGAGGATGATGTCGCGTGCTTCGGTATCGCGTACATTTAGTTTGGCCGAAACCTGTTTATAGTTGAGCGGCGTATTGCCGTTTTGTTCAAATATGCCAAGCACTAACTGGGTTAGCACCGTTTTTATAGAAGAGTTGTTGTTTTTCTTTTTAGACATTTATAGTATGGTATAATAACAAAGGTATATAATTAAACACCAAAAAGCGGATTGTGTTCTAAGCCCTTGTTTTCAAAGTATTATTAAAATTTATTTTACTATATAAGGGTTGAAGGCTCTTTCTTAATTATTTAGGTATAGCTGCTATCAACCCTTTGGTGTAAGCTTGCTGCGGGTTATTGTAAATATCATCAGGATAACCCATCTCTACGATTTCGCCTTTGTTCATCACCATCATACGGTCGGATATGTGCTTGATCACCGCCAGATCGTGTGATATGAAGATATAGGTAAGGTTAAACTCCTGCTGTAATTCGCGCAGTAAATTAAGCACTTGAGCCTGTACCGATACATCCAGTGCCGAAACAGATTCATCGCAGATGATAAACTTGGGTTGCAACACCAGCGCCCTCGCAATAACGATACGCTGCCTTTGTCCGCCCGAAAACTCATGAGGGTAACGGTTAAAATGTTCGGGCAGTAAACTCACCCGTTCAAGCAAATCAAGCACCTTTTGCTTACGCAGGGTATCATTACAATACAGTTTATGCACCTGTAAAGGTTCCATTAACGATTGACCGATGGTTAATTGCGGATTAAGTGACGAGTACGGATCCTGAAAGATGATCTGGATATCGCGGCGCATCCGGCGCATATCGTTAACGTTGAGCTTTCGCAGATCGGTATTTTCGAAGTTGATATTGCCCGATGTTGGTTCTATCAACCTTAATATCGTTCGGCCCAATGTTGTTTTGCCACAGCCGGATTCGCCCACCAGTCCCAGGGTTTCACCCGGAAACACTTCAAAACTAACCTGGTTAACGGCTTTTACTACCGCTTTTGATGAACCGAAAAGCCCCCTGCTTACCGGGAACCATGTACTTAGTTGATTAACTTTTAGTATAGGTGCACGGTCGTACAGCTTTTTACGGCGTTTATCTATGTCTTTATCCGTATAGGCATATCGTTCACGAATGCTTTCAATGGATAGGTTATTATCTGTATTGAAAAAGTCGGCTACAACTGGTAGTTTCTTTAATCGGTAATCGGGCGATGGACGGCAGGCCAGTAAACCTTTGGTATATGGATGCTGCGGATTCTCAAACAGGTCGTTCACATAGGCTTCTTCTACCACATCCCCCTTGTACATTACCAGTACACGATCGGCAATTTGCCTGATCACCCCCAGATCATGCGAGATGAAGATGATGCTCATGTTGCGCTCGGCCTTTAGCTTTAGCAGTAACTCAATAATGGTTTTTTGCACGGTTACATCAAGCGCGGTGGTTGGCTCATCGGCAATCAGCAGATCGGGATTGCAGGATAGGGCCATAGCGATCATTACACGCTGTTTTTGCCCGCCCGATATTTGGTGAGGATAACTCTCAAATATCGCCTCCGGCCTTGGCAATTGCACCTCATTAAACAGTTTTATGGCTTGTACTTTCGCGTCTGCCTTACTTACTTTCAGGTGCTGAACAATGGCTTCGGTAACCTGGTAGCCGCAGGTAAGCACCGGGTTAAGCGAGGTCATGGGCTCCTGGAAGATCATGGCCATACGGTTGCCACGAATTTCGCGCATCTCCTCTTCCGATAAACTGCATATCGCTTTACCGTCTAAAGTAACACTACCACTTATCTGCGCCTGCTTTACATCCAATAAACGCATCAGCGCCAGCGAGGTAACCGATTTACCCGAACCGGATTCACCTACTATACCGATGGTTTCGCCCTTGCTTAAATTAAATGACACGCCTTTTACCGCTTCAAAAAAGCCGTTTTGGGTTTTAAACCGGATGCGCAGATCATTTACCTCCAGCATCATCAACCAACTATGGTAATATTTTCATCGGGAATGAGCTCTTCTCCCCTGTACCGCCTGAGCAATTGCGCGGTGGCTACCACATCTTTTTGGCAGTAGGTGCATATCCGCTCCAGTTGATTATCATTCCAGTAAACGGAACCTACCTGGCTGCCGTCAATATCATCTTTGGGTGTGGGGATATCAAATATGGCGGTAAGCAGGCTTAATGAAGTATAGTTTTTATAATCGCCGAACTTCCAAAGTTCCATAGTATCCAAATGGTTGATCTCCCATGGTTTTTTACCGGAAATTTCCAGCTGCTGCGGATGTTTAATGCCGTTCACCAGCATGCGTCGGCATATATACGGAAAATCAAACTCACGTCCGTTATGCGCGCAAAGCACCAGGTTGGGTGGCTGCCCTGCTAATAATCTTGCAAAATCAATCAACAGCTCGCGCTCATCATGTCCCGAAAAGGATTTTACACGCAAGCCCGGCTTTTGTCCGCCAGTAAAGATGCCTACCGATATGCAAATAATTTTACCAAACTCGGCCCATATACCTGCACGTTCGTAGAAAGTCTCGGCTGTTTCTTCTTTACGCTGGTTTACCGTTTTGGCATCCCAAAGTTTTTGAAAATGAGGAGGAACCTGGTCAAAACTGCTGTATTGCGGTACCGTTTCAATATCAAGCACCATTATATTATACAGGTCGTACTGTTCGAGCATGGGCAGAATAATAGTTTATATGAGTACCAAGATAAGCATTATGCGCGTGTTTTATTTATCCTTATCCAGTACCTCAAAATTTATGACAGTGGTATTGCCGTTGCCATCAACCAGTGTAAGCTTATGTTTACCCGGCAAAGGGTTAAGCGCCATCTGATGAAAATCCAAACTTTCGCCTGCATACTTATCATCAAGGTGCCAAAATATTTTAACGCCTTTTAGCCTGTGCGCGGCATTGCATATCATTCTTCCGCGTGTACCATCGGCCTCTAAAGGCACGTAAATTTTAGCTCCATCTTTAGGGTAAATCACCTCCATCGGGTTGGCATTCTCCTGCGCGCAATCTGCACGGAATGGTGGCAACACATGATATTCATAGCTGCGGGCCTTATAATAATACTCCATCGACGGCGGCAGTATAAACCAATTTTTGTTGACTATCCGTTCGGGCGGTTCGCAATCTGATGTTACCTGCCATTTACCATCGGCAGAAAGGTGCACCAGCTGATGCCATGGGCATACCCAGGCTTTTGTGCCATTTTTAGGTACCCATATTTCTTCGGGATGATCACAATATGGTCCGGCACGATAGCCGCTTTCGCGGCATACCTTTATCTTCACCATTTCGCCTACCGGCATTTCAAACCAATCGCGAACCGCGGGCAATAACCTGAAAATATCGAACAGTACCGGCGCGGCGGTATTAATCCCTGTTAAACCCGGACGACCTTCGCCATCGGTATTGCCTACCCATACCCCTACCACGTATTTAGGGGTAATGCCAATAGCCCAGCCATCGCGAAAGCCAAAACTGGTGCCCGTTTTCCAGGCCACCCGCTGCGATGAGCTGAACTGCTGCCAAAGCAACTCCTCGCCGGGGCGCATTACCTCTTCCATCGCTTGCAGGGTATAATAGATAGAGCCTGCATCCAGTAAACCTGCTTTTTCCAGTTCAGGTTTTTGCTTGGCTGAACGTGTGTATACCGGCCGGTGCAGATCGGCAGGATCATATTTACCATTGTATTTAGTATAATGGTTCAGTACCCGCGCCATATCGGCGTAGGCACCGGTAAGTTCCCAAAGGGTATTTTCGCCTCCGCCGAGGATTAACGAAAGACCGTAATGATCGGCAGGTTGGTTTAACGTGGTGATACCCGCCCGATGCAAAAAATCGTAAAAC
Organism: Mucilaginibacter sp. GW821-FHT07G05; assembly: GCF_059418565.1. Classification (NCBI taxonomy): domain Bacteria; kingdom Pseudomonadati; phylum Bacteroidota; class Sphingobacteriia; order Sphingobacteriales; family Sphingobacteriaceae; genus Mucilaginibacter; species Mucilaginibacter sp. GW821-FHT07G05. Next base: position 725,651 of record NZ_JBWKQC010000001.1, read on the forward strand.
CGCTCGTATTTGTATTGCTGCAACATTTTTACAGCCGGTACATTCAATGACCGCGACAAGGCTTTTGAGGCCGGCACAGCACCATCATAACCGAGGTCGAAATTTTCGGGATGATAACCTGCTATCTGCGTGGGTACATCGGGTATCAAACTATTGGGCAGTATAAAGCCATCGTGTAGCATGGCGGCGTACAGCAAAGGCTTAAGCGTACTCCCCGGACTGCGCGGCGCATTTACCACATTTACATCGCTCTCTAATTGAACATCACCGGGATGAAAAACATTACCGGCATAGGCCAGCGCGGCGCCTGTTTCTACATCAAGCACTACGGCGGCTATGTTATTAATATCATTGGCCTTTAACACCTGGTGATGGCGTTCCATAATTTCAACTACCTGCTGTTGCAGGGTCGACTTTATAGTGGTAGTTATCCGGGTATCGCCGGTTTGTTTCTTGTTTTTGTGCGCCTGCCTGAATACCTGCAATAAGTGCGGCGCCTCCTGCGGTAAGGCCATCGGTTTATCGGGTACGGGTTCCAGTTTGGCTAATTCGGCCGTGGTGCTGTCAATGATGCCTTCCTTTCGCATCTTATCCAGCAGGCGGTTACGCTTCTTTAACAGGATCTGCCTGTTTCTGCCGGGATGTACCAGCGATGGTGAATTGGGCAGCACAGCCATAGCGGCCATTTCGCCCCAGGAGAGTTTATCCGGACTACGGCCAAAATACCGCCATGATGCGGCATCCAGCCCGATCACGTTACTGCCAAAAGGCGCGTTGCTGGTGTACAAGGCCAGTATCTCTTTTTTGCTGTACCCAGCCTCCAAACGGAGCGCCATAAAAATTTCCTTCAGCTTGTTCCACACCGTACGTTTATGATGAGTCGCCAGCCTGATTACCTGCATGGTAAGGGTACTGCCCCCGCTGGTTACATGCCCTGCACTGATACTATGCTTAATCGCGCGCCCCAAAGCCAAAATGTCAACTCCCGGGTGGTATTCAAAACGCTTATCCTCAAAAGCTATGATGCATTGCTTAAACTTCTCCGGAACATTTTCATTGTAAGGAAAGCGCCATTGTCCGTCTGACGCGATGGACGCTCCTAAAAGCTGACCCTGATCATCGTCGATAACGTAGGAGGTCGGGCTGTTGAATAAGGGTTTGGGCAGGCAAAAAATAAACAGCAATACAATCGCCAGCAATACCGAAAGCTTAACAAGGCTTTTGGGCTTTTTAAGCCAGTTGGTTATGCGTTTTAAGCGTGGATGCATGGAGAGTGACAGATCATCAACTCAAAGCTATGAAATCAACTAAATATTGCTATCCCTAATATAATACCTACCACCATAATTACGTACAGCATAATCTCGGTACCGGCGAAGTGTTTGTATTTGGTCCAGAATGAGTAGTCTTCTTTTTCTTTTGGCATGGGGTAAAATTACAAATAATTAGCTATCGCTTATCTGCCGCTGCTTTGTTCTTCGCTATCCCCTTCTAAAATGATAGAACCGCCGCGTGAAAAATACTTATACAACGATGGGTCGTGCAGTTTTACGATGATCACCCCGCGGCGGGTACTGGCATGCACCACATACCCATTTTGCAGGTACACACCTACGTGACTAAACTGTTTACCGTCGAAATCGAAGAAAACGAGGTCGCCTTCTTTTAATTCCTCTTCGTATTTACGTTTTATGAAATTGATCTGCAAATTAGTTGAGCGTGGCATATTGGCAATGTCGTATACCTGCTGCTCCAGGTTATATACAAAGCCGGAACAATCTACCCCATCTTTACCCAAGCCACCGAAACGGTAAGGAGTACCCATCCATTCTTCAATAAAATTATATAACCTGCCGTTCTTGATGTCGTTCTTCTTCACCCCCATTAACGTAGAATACTTGGTAGCGATCTCCTTATCGGGAGTCTCCATAATATACGGACCACGCTTTTTGACTGTTGGGGCGGTTGGTTCAGCTATTTGTCCGTTGCCATTACGGGCAATTGGCCGCTGTGTTTTCTTCATGCTGCTGCATGAGGCCATTATTGTGGCAATAGCTATTGATAGTAATAAAAGTTTCGGGTTGATAGGTAATTTCATCTGACTATGTTAAACGTTTCATTACAGTACGTTAGTTTATCTTTGAATGATACAAACCCGACACGTTGTTTACTATCAGCTTTTTACCACTCTTTGTATCTCATCCAGCTTCATCAGCGCCTCTACCGGGGTAAGTGTATTTACATCGAGGTTGTTCAGGGTATCGCGTATTTTCACCAGCACAGGGTCATCTATCGAGAACATCTGCATTTGCACCGCCTGTTTTTGCACCTTGCGGATACTCTCCTTAATGTGTTCACCACCAGTACGTTCGTTCTCCAGCTTCTTCAATATCTCGTTGGCACGGCTCAGTACCTTTGGCGGCATACCGGCCAGTTTGGCCACGTGGATACCAAAGCTGTGTTCGCTGCCGCCCGGTACCAATTTACGCAGGAAGATGATTTGCTGACCAACCTCTTTTACCGAAACATTGAAGTTTTTAACACGTGTAAATGAATTACTTAACTCATTTAACTCATGGTAGTGGGTAGCAAACAATGTTTTTGCCCTGGCAGATGGGTGGTTGTGTAAATATTCAGCAATTGACCATGCTATGGAGATACCATCGTAAGTTGATGTACCACGACCAATCTCATCCAGCAGGATCAAACTCCTGTCCGACAGGTTATTGAGGATGCTGGCCGTTTCGTTCATCTCCACCATAAAGGTCGACTCGCCCGACGACAGGTTATCCGAAGCACCTACCCGTGTAAATATCTTATCGATCAAACCAATAGTAGCGGCTTTTGCGGGCACAAAACACCCCATCTGCGCCATCAGCACAATCAGGCCTGTTTGCCGCAATAAGGCCGATTTACCCGCCATATTGGGGCCGGTAATAATAATGATCTGCTGCGTATCCGAATCGAGGTAAACATCGTTGGTGATATAGTCCTCACCTATCGGCAAGTTCTTTTCAATTACCGGGTGACGGCCGCCTTTTATATCCAGCATGCGGCTTTCGTCCATTTTGGGCTTAACGTAATGGTTACGGATGGAGATATGCGCGAAGTTCAGCAGGACATCTAAACGGGCAACCAGTTGGGCGTTAAGCTGTATCGGCTTAATATATTCGGCAAGCGAATAAAGCAGGTCATTATATAGTTGTGTTTCAAGCGCCAGTATCTTTTCTTCGGCACCCAAAATTTGTTCTTCGTATTCCTTAAGTTCGGGGGTAATGTAGCGCTCGGCATTTACCAATGTTTGCTTACGGATCCATTCGGTTGGTACCTTATCGCGGTGCGAGTGCGTAACTTCAAGATAGTAGCCAAACACGTTGTTGAAGGATACTTTCAGGGATGGTATCCCGGTAATCTCTGCCTCACGGCGTTGAATTTCCAGCAAATACCCTTTACCACCGAAAGCGATCTTGCGTAAACGATCCAGCTCTTCGTTAATTCCTTCGCTCATTACCGAACCTTTTACCAGCATTACCGGGGGCTCGGGGTTCAGTTCACGTTCTATCCGCTCGCACATAATAGTGCAAGGGTTAAGCTGTGAGCCAATGGCCTGTAAGGGCAAACTTTCAGATGTTTCGCTGATCTTTTTGATCTCGCTGATAGCGATTAACGCCTTTTTAAGCTGGCAAACTTCACGCGGATTGGCCTTTTGCAAGCCGATCTTTGAGATCAGCCTTTCCAGATCACCAATACGACGGATGTTTTCCTGTAAGGTTTCGCGCAGTTCCTGTTGCTCTATCAGGTATTCAACCACGTTAAGGCGGTCATTTATCGGCTTGATCTCCTTTAGCGGCATCACTATCCAGCGGCGAAGCAAACGTGCGCCCATCGGCGAACAGGTATTATCCAGCACATCAACCAATGTAAGGGCGTTCTCGTTAGCCGAGCCCACCAATTCGAGGTTGCGGATACTGAAACGGTCGAGCCACAGGTAACGGTCCTCCTCAATACGACCAATGGCCGAAATATGCTGAAGGTTACGGTGCTCCGTTTCGTTTAAATAATGCAAGGCTACGCCCGATGCGATGATGCCCAGCGGCAGCTTATCAATACCAAAGCCTTTTAATGATTTTACACCAAAGTGCTTTAACAGTGTTTCCTGCGCGTAATCGCCGCTGTAAGGCCACTCATCAAGGGTATAAGTATAAAAGCGGTCGCCATAGCTATCCTTAAAATCACTCTGACGGCTTTTAGGGTAAATCACTTCGCTCGGCGCGAAGCTTTGCAGCAGCTTATCAATATAATCGGTATTACCCTGCGCGGTTAAAAACTCGCCGGTTGATATATCTACCAAAGCAATACCCACTGTATTTTTTTCAAAATAGAGTGATGCCAGGTAGTTGTTACTTTTTTGTTGTAATATATTATCGCTGGTGGCTACGCCGGGAGTAACCAGTTCGGTAACGCCGCGTTTTACAATGGTCTTGGTAGTTTTTGGGTCTTCCAGCTGATCGCAAATAGCCACACGCTGACCTGCACGCACCAGTTTTGGCAGGTAGGTTTCGAGCGAATGGTGCGGAAAGCCCGCCAGTTCGATATGTGTTGCAGCGCCATTGGCCCTGCGGGTAAGTACAATGCCCAATATACCCGATGCTTTTACAGCATCTTCGCCAAAGGTTTCATAAAAATCACCTACACGGAACAATAGCAAAGCGCCCGGGTACTTCGCCTTTATAGCGTTGTACTGCTGCATCAGGGGTGTTTCTTTCGTAGTATCTTTTGCCAATGTTGTGCCGAATTTTAATCGGTAAAGTTAATTTCTTAGCGTGGCTTTATCAGCTATGTTGAAAAAAGTTTGTTTGTTGGTAAATAGAAAGGTAATTCAAAAGTTAAAATTCAAAAATCAAAAAAAGTACTGTCGCTTCAAGAAAACCTTTCGCTACCCTCCACATAAAACATCAAGGATACTGAAACCCCGAACCCGAAACCTCGGACCTCCTCCCACACAACTTACAACTCACAACCCACAACTATAAGCTTTGCGCTATAACAAAACCGCAAGCCCAGGCCCATTGAAAATTGTAGCCGCCCAACCAGCCGGTAACGTCAACGCATTCGCCGCCGAAATACAGGCCGGGCATTTTTTTAGCTTCCAGTGTTTTGGAGGATAGTTCATCGGTAGATACACCGCCGCGCATTACTTCGGCTTTATCATAGCCCTTATCCCCTGCCGGTTTCACCCGGAATTCGTGGATCAGCTGACTGATCGCTTCTATATCCGCTTTACTTAAAGAGGCAAGGTTCTTTTCAACGGGAAGATGATTGCTCAACGCTTCGGCAAATTTGCGGGTATACAGGGTAGCCAGCAGACTAAGCAGCATCTTTTTACCGTTTACTTCCCGCTCCTGCTGAATGATGTCTTCTATGTTTTTATCGGGCAGCAGGTCAAGGTAAATGTATTCGCCCGGTTTCCAGTAGGATGATATTTGCAGAATGGCGGGTCCGCTCAATCCCCAATGTGTAAAGAGTATATTTTCTTCAAAGCTGATCCTGTCGTTCCATACCCTGCAAAAAATACTGCTGCCTGATAGCTGCTCGTACCAGGGCTGATCTTTACCCGTTATGGTAAGCGGTACCAGTGCCGGGGCCGTTTCGGTGATCACCATGCCGAATTTACGACCAACACGCAGACCAAAATCGGTAGCGCCCATTTTTTGTACCGGCAATCCACCTGAAGCAATTACCACCTTGGCAGTATTGATCTGTAGTTCGCGGCCATTACGTTCGTAAGTTATGGTAAAGCCATCGCCGGTTTGGTCGATGCCTTTTACTTCGGTATCGCACCAAATTTCCTGTTCCATATCGTGGCACAGGTCGGTAAATACCTTTACAATGTCTTTCGCTTTATCGCTCACCGGGAACAATTGGCCAAGCGTTTTCTCCTTGCCTATTACGCCGTAAGTTTCAAAAAAGCTGATGGTATCCTCCACCGTCCACTGGGCGAAGGCCGATTTACAAAAGTGTTCGTTTTGCGAAATAAACTGCTGTGCCGAAGCATACAGGTTGGTATAATTGCACCTCCCGCCGCCGCTAATTAATATTTTAGCGCCAACGCGATCGGCCTTTTCCATTATTAAAGTACGCTTGCCTAAAAAGCCTGCCTGTACGGCACACATTAGTCCGCAAGCGCCGCCGCCAATAATTATAGCGTCAAAGTCTGTTTGTTTTGTTAAATTTGCTGTCATGCACGAGGTTTCGCAAATATCTGAATTTGGAAAGATACTCATATTTTTAATAGTAGGTATTTTGGCCGTTGGCGGCACCTTCTTTTTAAGCCGCTTAATTGCCCCACGCAACCCTAACGCCGAAAAGCTAACTTCCTATGAATGTGGTGAAGAGCCTACCGGAAATGCCTGGATGCCCTTTAACGGACGCTTTTATGTGATCGCGTTAATATTTTTACTGTTCGATGTAGAGATGGTATTCGTGTTCCCATGGGCCACGGTTTTTGGCAGCCATGAGCTGCTGGCTGTTGATGCCCGCTGGGGATGGTTTTCGCTGGCAGAGATGTTTATATTTTTAGGTATACTGATATTAGGGCTGGCCTATGTATGGTTAAAAGGCGACCTCGACTGGATAAAATCAAAACCGGTAGTACCTACGGTAGATGTAGCAATACCTGCAAGCCTTTACGACCGGATAAACCTGGAGCAGGGTTCATTTAAGATACGGGCATTTACAACAGAAAACACATTGCCCGAACCTGAAAAAGCCGCCGTTACCGCCGCGCCTGTTGCCGAAGCAGCTACCGCTGTAAAGAAACCTATGTTTAAACCAACCTTTAAAAAGCCCGCAAATGACGCCTGATTTGACTAATGAAAGCGGTGGTGTAGTGATCACCAAAATGAACGACCTGCTTAATTGGGCACGTTTATCATCATTATGGCCGTTAAGTTTTGGTATAGCCTGCTGCGCTATTGAAATGATGGGCTCTATGGCATCAACTTATGATCTCGATCGTTTCGGCGTATTCCCACGTCCATCGGCCCGCCAGGCAGATGTGATCATTATTGCAGGTACAGTTACCTTTAAAATGGCCGAACGCATCAAAAGGTTATACGAGCAAATGCCCGATCCTAAATATGTGATCAGCATGGGTTCATGTTCAAACTGCGGCGGCCCGTATTGGCAGCACGGTTATCATGTGGTAAAGGGTGTTGACAGGGTGATACCGGTTGACGTGTATGTACAAGGTTGCCCGCCACGCCCCGAAGCATTGATAGGCGCTATTTTAGAATTGCAAAAGAAAATTGCCGGAGAAAGTTTGATAAAAGCTTAATGAAAAATTGATTTAGAGTCGATGTTCGACATTAGGCGTTGGATACCGATTTGTAAAACTCCACTATACTCTTCACCAGCGATTGTAAAACAATGGCGTTCCAATCGTTAGCGAAACTACAGCTTTTGTTAACGCGGTAGTTTTTACGATCATATATCATAAAGTAGGCACGGTAATTACTAATGGCGATATCTACCCAGGCTATATTGTGTTTCTTATCCAATATAATACCATCGGCAGTAAACATCACCCCCGCTATTTCAAAAGCCTGCTGAATGTTAACCAGTTCTATATAGTAGTTAAGGATATTGGCAAAATAGTAAGTCCACAGCTTATCAAAAATATCTATCCATAAACGGTAATAGGTTTTATTTTTGATACCGTAAACGGAGTTGAGCTTAATGCGGTGTACCTTATCGTTATACTCCTTTAGCTCGATGTAATACTGCCTGCCAATGGCAAAAATATAGCCGCGGGTTAAGTAAGTGCCGTAGCGTATGGCAGCGATATTCTCTGCCGGAATATTTACAGGATTGTTGAAACCGGAAAGTTTTTCAATAGAAAGCCCCTCAACAGAAAAGATGATCTTTTTGTTGATCTTGTTTTCCAGTAAAAACGGTAATTCAACTACGTCCATTTTTTATAAAGTTACAAGAAAAAGTTGCCCGTATCTTTAATAAAGGCAGCTTTTTATTTTTCATTTTATTATATCAAAGCGCAAATAATTATTGCCCTTGGGCCAGCGAATAGCCGGGTTTTCCATCAAAAATCATCAATAACTCAACAGAACACACTTTTATAGCATCCGATAGTTCGGCGGCTATAGCAAGCACATCTCTTTGGCTAAGTTCAACGCCATCAGTTTTTTCATAACGTATCCTGAATTCATTCACCAGTTCGGTATAAATTGAGCCTGTTGGCCAAACCTGTGTGCCACGGTTTGAGATCATGATCAGCTTAAACTTATCGTTCAGTTTGCTCTTGGCCACTTCGGCGATTTCACCGGGTTGTAAGGTTGATTCTACGAAAATATCTACACCTTGTATCTCCTGTTTTGTTACGGGAGCAATAACGGTTAGCTTATTTTTTTCAGGCCTGGTTATCGTATTCGCCTTAGGCTCGATATCAGCCTGCGCTTGTACGCTGCCCTTTGCCGGTTGTTTACCCAAATTGGCAATTATCGCGTTAGCAAAACCTTCGATATTAACTGATGTAGTTGAGCGGTCGCCGAAATCACCTGTGTGGATGCCTTGTTCAAGTGTATATAGCAACGCGTTTTCAATAGTAGCCGCATGAGTTGTTAAACCTAAATACCGCAGCATAGAAATACCGGAAAGCAATAAGGCTGTTGGGTTGGCAATGCCTTTACCTGCAATATCCGGCGCGGTACCGTGCACAGCCTCGAAGATGGAAATATTATCGCCGATGTTAGCTGATGGTGCAAAGCCGAGGCCGCCAACTAAACCGGCACAAAGATCTGATACGATATCGCCTTGTAAATTAGTCAATACCACTACCTCAAACATTTCGGGGCGCGATACCAGCTTCATGCAAAGATCATCCACTATGATATCATAAGCCTCTATTTCGGGGTAATCTTTAGCTACTTCATAAAACGTTTCCAGGAAAATACCGTCCGTTAGTTTCATGATATTGGCCTTATGGCCGCATGCTACTTTTTTGTATCCTTTTCGGCGGGCCATTTCAAACGCGTAACGGATTACCTGCGCCGAACCCGGGCGGGTAATAATGCGGCGACCAACAGCTACGTCATTAGTCAGCATGTGCTCAATACCGCCGTAGGTATCCTCAATATTTTCGCGTACAATGGTGAGGTTTATTTGTGTGCCTGCTTTTGAAAACACGGTTTCCACGCCGTTCAACGTTCTAAAATCGCGTTGATTAGCGTAAGTATTCCAAACTTTGCGTGCAGTAACATTAATACTTTTTACGCCCTTGCCTTTCGGGGTTTCCATTGGGCCTTTAAAAAGCAGGCCTAAATTTTCGATGGTTTCTTTCGCTTTTTCGGTCATCCCGGTTGAATGCCCGGCATCAAAGTAAGATTTACCCATCTCTACAAACTCGTATTCGAGCGGTACATGATCAGCTTCAAAAATATTAAGTACTGATGCCATTATCTCCGGCCCTATTCCATCGCCATTGGCTACTGCTATTTTGGTCTTCATCAAAAAAATATCTAATTATTAGTAAAACGCTGCAAAATTAGGGCTTTTAAATCCCCCTATTGAAGTTGAACAGTAAAATTGATGTATGGTTTTTGTCAGATTTAGAGTAAACTTGTAACCTGATAATGAAGGCATTTTACGGAGATTTGAAATTAGGTATTTTAGGCGGCGGCCAGTTGGGTCGTATGCTAATACAACAGGCTATAAACTACAACGTTACGGTTAAGGTTTTAGACCCCGACCGCAGCGCGCCATGCCGCAAATTGTGCGAAGAATTTGTAGTAGGATCGTTAAGCGATTACGAAACAGTTTACAATTTTGGGAAGAAAGTAGACCTGCTTACCATTGAAATTGAGAAGGTAAATGTTGACGCGCTGGAGCAACTGGAACGCGAAGGCGTTATGGTTTACCCGCAATCGAGAGTGATCAGACTGATACAGGATAAAGGTTTGCAAAAGCAATTCTTTAAAGAAAACAATATCCCAACGGCCGAGTTCCAGGTGATTTCATCGCCCGAGCAATTAAGGCAAAGCCATATCCCCTTCCCGTATATACAAAAGCTGCGCAGGGATGGCTACGATGGTAAGGGCGTTTATCGTGTAAACAACGAAGCCGACCTGGCAGGCGCTTTTACCGAACCAAGTTTGGTGGAGCGTTTAATTGACTTTGAAAAGGAAATAGCGGTAATTGTAGCCCGTAACGAAAGCGGCGAGGTTAAAACCTTCCCGCTGGTTGAAATGGAGTTTAACCCGCAGGCTAATCTGGTAGAGTTCCTGATAGCCCCTTCTACCCTGAGTTTCGAGATACAGCAGGAAGCCGAACAGATAGCTAAAAAAATAGCAGAAGACCTTAAAATAGTAGGTTTGCTGGCTGTGGAAATGTTTTTGGATAAGAGCGGCAAGATACTGGTGAACGAACTGGCTCCGCGCCCACACAACAGCGGCCACCAAAGCATTGAGGGTAATACCGTATCGCAATTTGAGCAGCATTTAAGGGCTATATTCAATCAGCCATTAGGTGATACCGCCTGCCTGCACAATGCCATTATGATAAACGTACTGGGCGAACCAGGCCACGAAGGCCCTGCAATTTACCAGGGGATAGAAAAGGTACTGAAATGCCCAGGGGTATACATACACCTTTACGGCAAAGCCTTAACCAAACCTTTCCGTAAGATGGGCCACGTAACCATTGTTGACGTTGACAGGGAAAAAGCTATTGAAAAAGCAAGATATGTGCAGAACACTTTAAAGGTGATCAGTTAAAAATGTTGATAGACGTTTAAATGAAAAAAATAGTATTAACTATTGCTTTTATACTGAATTTCCTGATGGTGTATTGTCAAAATCAATATACACAAAATCTGGGTATAGCTAAAATAACATTTCCGGATACGCCTCAGATAAAGGATCTGAAAATAAACGAGGTTGAAACCGGTAAAATGTATTTTGTAAATTATGACGGCACTTTCTACTTATCACAAGTTTCTAACATACAAAATCGCTTTAAAGATCTTTTGACTGAGCATTTGGCAGATAGTATTTATGAGGGCTTTATAAGTGGCTCCCTTGAATCTACAAAGGGTAAACTTATTTACAAGAAGCAAATTAAAATTTCCGGTTTAGAGGGCATTGAATTTGCATATAAAGCACCCTTAAATAACATTGAATCATTCAGATATCACCGGGCTGTGTTCTTAAATGATTCTTTGGTTACCTATGGTTTATGGAGTGCCGATTCTTTATCTTCTGATAATGATCAGTTACAAGCGTTTCTTAATACGTTCAGAATTACAGTCAAACGTGAATTAAGAAGGCAAAGTAATGCATCAAATATTGGCTATGCCACAGGCAAATTTATAGGGTACATGATATCCATAGGTGCAATAGCATTATTTGGACTTGTAATTGTATTTATCATTAAAAAATTAGCAACAAAACAAAAATGAGCCAACCACAAATAGGAATAATAATGGGTAGCAAATCAGATCTGCATGTAATGCAGGATGCTGCCGATGTACTTAAAGAATTAGGTGTTGATTACGAAATTACTGTTGTATCGGCGCACCGTACACCCGATCGTATGTTTACTTACGCAAGGGAAGCTGCCGGTCGTGGCATAAAAGTGATTATTGCCGGTGCAGGTGGCGCGGCGCATTTGCCGGGCATGGTAGCCTCTTTAACGCATTTACCTGTTATAGGCGTGCCTGTAAAATCGAGCAACTCCATTGACGGCTGGGATTCTATCTTATCTATATTGCAAATGCCTAACGGCATCCCCGTTGCTACCGTGGCTTTAAACGCGGCAAAAAACGCGGGCATATTAGCCGCTCAAATCATCGCGACAGCAGATGAAAACATAACTAAAAACCTGATAGCCTTTAAAGAAAGCTTAGCCCAAAAGGTAGAAGAATCTGCAAGGGAAATGGAAGGTTTGTAGGTTAGTTGTAGGTTGTGAGTTGTAAGTTGTAAGTTGTGGGTAACAACTTACAACTCAATTTAACGAAGGGTTTTCCGGGAAATTGGCTATGTGCGCGTAGCGGTTGCCTAAGCTGATTACTACTTCGCGCCAAATGTTGTGATCGTTATTGGCGAAAACAAGGTCGCTGTTGAAACGATTGGCCACAATCCAGGTATCTTCCGTTAGTTCATCATCCAGTTGGCCGGGTGTCCAGCCTGAATAACCCGCAAAGAATTTTATCTCGTTCTCCCTGAGCTGGTAATTTGATATCAGATCTTTCACCACTTCAAAATCTCCGCCCCAAAAAATATTATCCCATATTTCTATCCCTCCCGGAATTTTCTCCGGACAGCGGTGTATAAAATGCAGCGTATTTTTAGCAACAGGACCGCCATCGTAAACCGGTATCTCCGAATACGAAGTATCGGGCAAAACATCGCCCAGCAAAAGTTCGCTCTGGTGGTTTAACACAAAACCCATCGCCCCCTCTTCCGAATATTCGGTAAGCAATATTACCGACCTTTTAAAATTCGGGTCCATCATAAAAGGCTCCGAAATAAGTAACCGGCCCGCAGCCGCTGATATTGAATTAAGCATAAGGTTACATTTACTTATACATTACTTAACAAACATCGTAATAATATGTTCACACACTAAATTACGATTTAACAATATGTACGGTATAATTAATTTGTAAGTTTGCATAAAATGGATAAAGATACATTACAAAATTTAAGGCAGGAATACAGCTCGGCTACGTTGATCGAAGACCAAACATCGCCTAACCCTATAAAGCAGTTCGACAAATGGCTTAACGAAGCCGTTGAAGCACAGATACATGAACCTAACGCCATGACCCTGGCTACCGCTACACACGATGGCCGACCGTCGGCACGTATTGTACTGTTAAAAGGGTTCGACCAAAATGGTTTTAACTTTTTCACCAACTACCTGAGCCGTAAAGGCAAAGAGATCACCAAAAACCCGCTGGGCTCACTGGTTTTCTTTTGGGGCGAACTGGAACGCCAGGTACGCATTGAAGGTACTATTGAGAAACTGAGCAAAGAAGAATCAGAAAAATATTTTCACTCACGCCCTAAAGGCAGCCAGATAGGTGCTTTGGCATCGCCGCAAAGCCAGGAAATTGATGGCCGCCAGGAGCTTGAAGCCAAATGGCAGCAACTGGAAACCGAATACGAAGGTAAAGATGTGCCTAAACCATCGTACTGGGGCGGTTACGTATTAAAACCACGCCTCATAGAGTTTTGGCAAGGCAGACCGAGCCGTCTGCACGACCGTTTGGTTTACAAAAAAATCGACAATAAAACCTGGAAGAAAGTTCGTTTGGCACCATGAGTTTTGATGATATTAAACTACTGCTTACCGAAAAGTTTGGCACCGATGTAATTATCGGTGAAGAGCGTACCGGTTTGCAGCCCGCCCTGCTGATAGCGCCCGATAATATAGTTGAGGTATGCGCCGAATTGCGCAACAACCCGAAAATTTATTTCGATTTCCTCTCCTGCCTTAGCGGGGTTGATTATGGTGTGGAAGCAGGTAAATTCGGCGTAGTATATCACTTATCATCAATACCTTATAAGCTTCAGTTAACGCTAAAGATAAGCGTTGAGAATGGCCGTAGCGGCGAAGAACTGCCTACCTTTAAAAGTATATCACCAATATACCGCACAGCCGACTGGCACGAACGCGAGGCTTATGATATGTTAGGAATCTTTTTTGAAGGTCACCCCGATTTAAGACGGATTTTATTGCCCGATGACTGGGAAGGCTTTCCGTTAAGAAAGGATTATAAAGCAGCGGAATACTATAAAGGGATTAAGATAGATTGATGAGTGAGAGTTTCGCCCCGCTCGTCATTGCGAGGAACGAAGCAATCTCTACATATACAGAGCGAATAAGCATGGTTTAAAGATTGCTTCGTTCCTCGCAATGACGAAATATATAATATAAAGACTACCCAATAACAATACTCGAAATTGAATATCACAAATACCAAATACGAGGAAGCATTAGAACGATACCATCAAAAGATAGCCAACGCGGCTACTGAAGATATGGTGCTGAATATGGGGCCGCAACACCCGTCTACGCATGGTGTATTGCGGTTAGAGTTGATCACCGATGGCGAGATCATTAAGGAAGTGATACCGCATTTGGGTTATCTGCACCGTTGTTTTGAAAAGCATGCCGAATCGTTAACCTATCAGCAAACCATTCCGTTTACCGACAGGATGGATTACCTGGCCTCTATGAACAACAGCCACATTTGGGTAATGGGCGTTGAGCGGATGATGGGGATTGATAAGGATATTCCTAAACGTATTGAGTATATTAGGGTATTGGTTTGTGAGCTGAACCGCATAGCGTCGCACCTGATAGCCATTGGTACTTATGGTATCGATATTGGCGCCTTCACTCCTTTCCTATGGTGTTTTCGCGACAGGGAGCACATTATGGGTATGCTGGAATGGGTGTCGGGCTCGCGCATGTTATATAATTATATTTGGGTGGGCGGCTTATTTTATGACCTGCCGGTTGGGTTTGAAGAACGCTGCCGCGAGTTCATAGAATACTTTAAGCCAAAAATGGTTGAGCTGAACCAGCTACTAACCGATAACCAAATATTTATTGCCCGCACCGCCAATGTAGGTGTGTTGCCGCTTGATGTGGCCATTAACTACGGTTGCTCGGGGCCAATGCTGCGTGGGTCGGGTTTAAAATACGATTTGCGCCGGGTGGATAATTATTCGGTTTACCCCGAAATAGATTTTGAGATACCTGCCGGAAAAGGCGAAATGGGTACTGTTGGCGATTGCTGGGACCGTTACAAGGTACGGGTAGACGAGATAGAGCAGTCGGTGAAGATCATTGAACAATGCCTTGATCGCCTGCAAAAAGAATTAAAACGTACACCTGAGTTTGATCCGCGTGCCAAAATGCCGCGTAAGATAACGCCTAAGGCACAGGATTTTTATATCCGTGGTGAGGGTGCTAAAGGTGAGCTTGGCTTCTACTTTATAGCCGATGGCCGTACCGAAGTGCCGTTCCGCGCCAAATCGCGAGGGCCAAGCTTTAACAACCTTTCTGTACTGCCCGAAATATCAAAAGGTGTAATGATAGCCGACCTGATCGCCATTATAGGTTCTATTGATTTTGTATTGGGCGAGGTAGATCGCTAACGACCTTGATTAGTGGGATTAAACCATGATTTGGAGGATTTCTTGGGGATTCGTAGCATTAATTCGACCTTGATTAGTGGGATTAAATCATGATTTGGAGGATTGATCAGATTCACCGGATTTTATTTTCAGTGAGATATCTTTTTATTTACCCTCAATAAAAAAGCCTTACAAAGTTTCAGTACTTTGTAAGGCCGGATATGAATGTTTAGGTTTAAACCGAAATTATATATACCTGTTGATCAGGTTCTCTAAATATTCTTGTTTACCGCTTAGCGTTTGAGGCTCGCCGTTGCTTACAGCGTACTGGCGCAAGTCTTCTAAAGATAGTTTACCATCTTCAAAGTCTTTACCCGCACCGGCATCGTAAGACGCGTAACGGTCGCTGCGAATTTTATTATAGTCTGATTTTTGGAGGATGTTATCAGCGATAACCAAAGCTCTTGCAAAGGTATCCACGCCACCAACATGCGCGTAGAACAGATCGGCAGGATCGGTTGAGTTACGGCGTATCTTGGCATCAAAGTTAATACCACCGCCCTGTAAGCCACCGGCCTTCAAAATGATCAGCATTGATTCGGTAACTTCATTAATATCGTTCGGGAACTGATCGGTATCCCAGCCGTTTTGAGTATCGCCACGGTTGGCATCTATCGAACCTAATAAACCGGCATCGGCAGCCACCTGTAATTCGTGCTGGAAGGTATGGCCCGCCAGTGTAGCATGGTTCACTTCAAGGTTCAGTTTAAAATCGCTGATCAGGTCGTATTTCTGTAAGAAACCTAATACTGTTGCAGCGTCATAATCATACTGGTGTTTAGTAGGCTCGCAAGGCTTAGGCTCAATAAAGAAGGTACCTTTAAAGCCTTGTTTACGGGCATAATCTTTAGCAGTGTGTAAAAAGCGTGCCAGGTGCTCCTGCTCGCGTTTCATGTCGGTGTTTAATAACGACATATAACCTTCCCTTCCACCCCAAAATACATAGTTTTCACCACCCAGCGCGATAGTAGCATCTAAAGCAGATTTAACCTGTGCCGCGCCATGCGCCAGTACATGAAAATCAGGATTGGTAGCGGCACCGTTCATATATCTGCGGTGGCTGAACAAGTTTGCAGTACCCCAAAGTAATTTTACACCACTGGCAGCTTGTTTTTGCTTGGCATATTCAACCAGCGCGTTCAGGCGGCGATCGTTCTCATTAATATCGTTGGTGTAATCAACCACATCAACATCATGAAAGCAGTAGTATGGTAAATTTAACTTGGTGATAAATTCAAAAGCGGCATCCATTTTATCTTTGGCACGCTCTACAGCATCTGCCTTGGCATCCCATGGAAAAATATGGGTTGGGCCGCCAAACGGATCGGCACCGTTACCGCAGAATGAATGCCAGTAAGCTACCGCGAAACGCAAATGCTCTTTCATGGTTTTGCCGGCAATTACCTTATCGGCATCATACCACCTGTAAGCTAAAGGATTATCAGATTGTAAGCCCTCATACTTGATCTGCCCTATCCCGCTAAAAAATTCCTTATCTCCAGTTAAAACGCTCATGTAATTAATTGTTGGTTTATGAATATTAATTGATTTAAATAAGTATCTGTTGTTCAACCTGTAACTGCTTGTCAAGTAAAGCTTTCCACTCGTAGTAAACAGGTTCTAATTGTTTGGTATTGGGTTCGATCACCTCAATAGGGTGCATATTGCTGAAGGCCTCTGCCGGTGACGTGAAAATGCCTGCACCTATACCCGCGCCCAATGCCGCGCCTACGCTGCCATCATTTTTATAAAGTTCTACAGGCACGCCGGTAACATTCACAAAAGATTCGGCAAAGAGGTTGCTTAAAAACAAATTGCTTTTACCTGCACGTATCACGGTTGGGTTCATCCCGTTCTCGCGCATAATATCAAGCCCATAACGGAAAGCGCAGGCTATACCCTCCTGTACAGCCCTGAATATATGCCCGCGTGTATGCAGGTTAAGGTCAATATGGTGCAGATGCGTGCCGATAAGCTTATTATTAAGCATTCTCTCCGCGCCATTACCAAAAGGAAGTATACGCAGGCCGTCGCTGCCAAAAGGGGCTTGTGAGGCCTCTGTATTCATTTGCAGGTAACTCACGCTGCTGCCAAATAAGGTTTTAACCCAGCGGTATAAACTGCCCGTACCATTGATGCAAAGCAAAACTCCTAAACGTTGCAGATCATGAGCATAGTTTACGTGGGCAAAGGTATTCACGCGCGATTCAGGGTCATAAGCTAACTGATCGCTCACGCCATAGATCACGCCCGATGTTCCGGCTGTCGCGGCCACCTCTCCCGGATTTAACACGTTTAACGAAAGCGCGTTATTTGGCTGATCGCCTGCCTTGTATGCAACAGGTATGCCCTGTTTTAGGCCCAACTTTTCGGCTAATGATGCCAGCAGGTACCCGTGTGCCGAAAAAACAGATCTTACAGGCGGGATAATATTGTTGTCGAAGCCAAAATAATTAAGCACATCTTCAGATATACCATTGGTTTTAAAATCAAAGAAGATTCCTTCTGACAATGCCGATTCGGAGGTGGTGATCTCCCCTGTCAGTTTCATGGCTATATAATCGCCCGGCAGCATGATCTTGTCTACCTGCGCGTATATTTCAGGCTCATTCTCTTTTACCCAGGCCAGCTTTGCCGCTGTAAAATTGCCGGGCGAATTAAGCAAATGCGATAAGCTTTTTTCATAACCAATGGCATCAAAGGCTTTATTGCCTATTTCAACCGCGCGGCTATCGCACCATATAATGCTGTTTCGTAATAATTTCTGGTTCTTATCTACCATTACCAGGCCGTGCATTTGGTATGCTATACCAATGGCAGCAATATCAAGCGGATTGTATTTGCCCGATGCCTGGCATATTGCAAGGGCCTGTTGTGCCTGCTCCCACCACATATCCGGATCCTGCTCGGCCCAGCCCGGCTGAAGCGAAAGAATAGGCGATTCTTCTTCAGGGTATTGGGCAGATACGATCATTTTTTGTGAATCGGCATCAACTACGCAAACTTTTACAGATGAAGTACCTATATCTATACCCAATAACAGCATGGCCTTTATTTGAATTATTTTTTAATTATTACTTTGCAACGAATTTAGAGTAAAATCTGAACAATGCAATCGATTGCATAAAATTTTTTATACATAGATAATTTATGAAACCGAAAAAACGGACAACGATATATGATATTGCTGAAAAACTGAACCTTACAGCATCTTCTGTATCAAGGGCTTTGAATAATAGCAGTAATGTAAACGAAGACACTAAGAAGCTGATACTAAAAACCGCTGCCGAAATGAACTATAAACGCAATGTGCTGGCCTCAAACCTGCGCAAAGGCGAATCAAAGACCATCGGTGTGGTTGTGCCGCGCATAAACCAAAACTTCTTTTCGAACGTGATTGCCGGTATTGAGGAAATGACCTACGCCAAAAACTTCAATCTCATCATCTGCCAGTCTAACGAATCGCATGAAAAAGAGATCAAATGCGTTAACGCGCTCATCAACCAGCATATAGACTGTATTATTATATCGGTAGCTGCCGAGGGCAATGATTATACGCACCTTAAAAACGTGATTGACCACGGCATCCAGCTTATTCAGTTCGACCGTGTGGTAGAAGAGATCGATACCCTGAAAATAATTAACGATAACGAACTGGCCACGCTTGAGGCAATTACCCACCTGATTACAGAGGGATACAAACGCATTGCGCTGCTGGAAGGTCCGCAGAACCTCGATATATTTAAACAACGTAAAACAGGTTACCTGAAAGCTTTGGCTCAACATAACTTGCCAATAGTTGAAGAGCTGATCATTGAAAATGCCTGGACTAAAGAACTTGGTGCTGAAGCAACCCGCAAGTTGCTAAGCCTACCCGAACCGCCTGATGCCATCTTCGCCTCTACTTCAGATTTTTCGGCACTGGGTGTATTGGAGGTAGCTACTTCGATGAATTTCAAAGTACCGGGCGAATTAGGGATCTTGGGATATGCCAATGAACCATTTACCGAACTCACGAGCCCGTCAATAACCACTATCGATCAGTTTACGCACCACATGGGCAAAACCATAGCTACGCTGTACTTCCAGGAAACACAAACTAAGGATACCACTATAGTACCGCGTACCATCAGTATTAAGCCGAAGCTGATCATCAGGGCATCTACCTCAAAAAGCCAGGTTATTTAATCATAAGCTTTATGATATGTAAACTTTGTTTACAAGAAAAGAAATTAGTCAAATCACATATAATACCCAATTATATGTATGATGGAATTTTTGATACAAAGCATAAGATCGTACATGTTGATTTTGTTAACGACATGAAAACTCAATTCAAATCGGATGGTGTTTTTGATACTAACCTGCTATGTAGTCATTGCGATAACAATGTATTAGGAAGTCTGGAAAACTATTTTGCGGAGATGATTTATGAGAAGGGTTCCATCAAAAGACGACAGCAAATAACTAAACAGTTAATTCCTCATAATAATCAATTTCATACCGTAAGATATAAAGGATTAGATTACAACAAAATCAAATTATTCTTATTGTCCATTTTATGGAGGGCAAGTATTACAAAGCAACCTTTTTTTAAAGAAGTAGATTTAGGCTCTCATACTGAAACAATACGAAAAATGCTTATTGAAAACAAAGCGTGCAAAAGTACTTTGTTTCATACAATACTTTTAAGCTTAGGTCAAAATGATTCTCGCCCTTTCTATTCTATAATAGGTCCAAGACGAGTTAAAAAAAACAGTAACACATATTATATTTTTTATATAAACGGCTTAGTAATTTACTACAATATTTCTAACAATAACATAAACGATATTTTCCATACAGGTTACGTAAATGAAGCTGGCGAAATGGATGTTACTGTAATAAATGGTAAACCGGCTCAACAACTTTATGATAATTTAATTGGAAAAGGAATCTCATACACAGGGCCTTTCAAATCATAATATTATTTAAGTCCGCGTACCTGCATTTGCAGGGTGTAGATAGCTTTTGAAGCGGTGATAAACAATATATCGTGGTTTTTACCGCTGAAACATACGTTGCCTGTCCATGGTTCAGGGATATCTATGTGCGCCAGTTTTTTGCCCTCGGGATTGTAAATAGTTACGCCTTTGCCCGATACATAAATATTGCCCTTAACATCAAGCGTCATCCCATCCGACTGATGATTGGCAATAAATTTACGATCGGTAAGGCTGCCATCCTTAGCAATAGTATAGCGATAAATCTTGCTGTCGCCAATGTCACCAACATAAAGGTATTGGCCATCCGGCGAACCGATAATACCATTTGGCTGCTTTATTTTATCGTCGGCCACTATTGGCTTATCAGAGCCTTTTGGTACGTAGTAAACCTTTTGCCCTTCAACATCCGGTTGCTTGCGTGTCCAATAGTCACGCTGATAGTATGGATCGGTAAAGTAAATACCGCCCGACGGTGATTGCCATACATCATTAGGGCCATTCAACAGTTTCCCATCCAAATCTTTAACTAATACTTTCACCTTACCATCCGGGCTTACCGACCATAGCTGGTTATGTTCATCGGCACAAACCAGTAAATCGCCCTTTTTATTGAAGAACATGCCATTTGCCCTGCCCGAGTTTTCCATAAACACGCTTAGCTTGCCATCTGTACTGTATTTCCAGATCTTGTTATTCGGCTGATCGGTAAAAAACACATCGCCTTGTTTATTAGATGTGGGGCCTTCGGTAAACGCGAAATCTTTAGATACCAGTTTTGCTTTCAGCAAGGTATCATACAATGGTTTTTCTTGTGCCGATACCTTGCCCGTAAAGGCCAGCAGACAGGCAATAGCAAAGGTGTATGTTCTTCTCATTTTTCAGGTTTTAGTTGGTAGCTTCCTTATATAATCCAAAATCGCTTAAGGCGATACACACCGGCGATTTGGTAACGCGTAATCTCACTTTAGCAGTGGTAACAGCTTCAGGTAAACGGATCAACCGGTTACCGCCAATGCTTGTCGCCGTGGCCACTTGTTTCCATTCGCCGTTGGTGTAAGCATCAATAGCCACTTCCTCAATACGTTGCCCCAATTTAATGTTTTCGCGTAAACGGATAACGTTAAATGTTTTATTTTGGTGCAAATCCATTACCAGTTCGGCAGTGTTTACTTTATCATCGGTAGCCCAGTAGCTGTAGCGGCTGTTATCAAACAAAAATTGGGGCCCGAATTTAGCCTTGTTCCCCCCTCTTACATTACTGGCCTTTAACGTAGCGCCTTTAGCCAAATTAACAGCGAAGGTATTTTTTAATATGTTGCCGAACTGCGTTAATGAGCGCACATCGTTATCGTGCAATAACCCTCTTTTATCCGGAGATAAACCAAGATCGAGTCCCGCACCGCGGCCAACACTTTTATAGTATAATGATAGCAAGGTATCCGGCGATTTCACTTTATCATCCTGATCCTGGTGGTAGAACCATCCCGGTCGCAACGGAACATCGCATTCGGCAGGCATCCAGTATTTACCATCGCGGTGGCCTGCTGTACCTTCATAATCTTTCACAAAGCCATTGCCGGGCGTTTTACCTTCTTCGGGCGCATGCGGCGTGTAGGTTTCCCAGCTGGTTTCGGCGGCAAAACCGCTTTCGTTACCTACCCAGCGTACATCAGGACCAACATCGCCAAATATTACCGCACCGGGTTGCAATTTGCGGGCTATGCCCCAGGTAACAGGCCAGCCATAATAGGTAGAACGATCAATTTTACGGACTTCACGTGCGCCGCCATAATAGCCATCGCCGCCATTAGCGCCATCGTGCCAGGTGATAAATAACGAACCATAGCGGGTATATAATTCTTCTAATTGTTTACGGTATACATTGGTAACGTATTCCGGTTTGCCGTAAAGCGCGTTGTTCCTGTCCCATGGTGAGCAGTACACGCCCATTTTAATACCTAATTCATCGCAAACTTTTCTGTATTCGGCCACCATATCGCCTTTGCCGTTTTTCCATGGGCTTTGGCTGATGTTATGCGGGGTTGTTTTGGTAGGCCAAAGGCAAAAGCCATCATGATGCTTTGCCACCACGATAATGCCTTTAAAACCACCCGCCTTTGCCGCGCCCACAATTTGTTTAGCATCAAAATTTGTTGGATCAATGATCTTAGGGTCTTCATCGCCAAAAGCCCATTCCTTATTGGTGTAGGTAGCAGCGCCAAAATGGATAATACAATACATTTCGGTTTCCTGCCAGTTTAACTGTGCCGGTGTTGGTAATGGCCCGTATGGTTTGGGCGGGGCCTGGCAATTTGCCGTTAGGCTACCTACAGTAAGCAGTGCCGCTAATAAGATATTTTTCATGCTGTGGTTAATAGTTCGCTAATATAATGAAGCATTTAATATTTGCCGCCCATTTAATTATTACTAAATTTGTTAGCATGAAGCGTTCCGGCAATGCCGACCTCCCCTTACATTATGGCTATGTACCCACCTGGCTTGCCGAGCGTATGGCTAAGCTTGGCCTTGCCATAGTTGAAAATATTATTGCCGATTATGGTACCGAAGATGTACTGCGTCGTTTGAGCGATCCTTTCTGGTTTCAAAGCCTTGGCGCGGTAATGGGTATGGACTGGCATTCATCGGGCATTACCACATCGGTAATGGGCGCGTTAAAGCGTGCTATTAATCCGCATAGTAAGGAGTTGGGTATTTACATCTGCGGCGGCAAGGGCAAGCATTCCACCCAAACCCCTGCCGAGCTGCTTAAGGTATGCGAAACCACCGGGCTTAATGGTGAGCATTTGGTTAGGTGCAGCAAGCTTAGCGCAAAGGTTGATAATACCGCCGTGCAGGATGGCTTTCAGCTTTATACCCATAATTTTATTTTAAGTAATACTGGGCAATGGACAGTGATACAGCAAGGTATGAGCGCTAACAGTAAAACCGCAAGGCGCTATCACTGGCATTCGGAAGGCCTTAATTCGTTTGTGAACGATCCGCATACTTCCATATACGGGCAAAACAGTGGCTACATCCTGAATATGGCCGATAAACAGGCCGAAGGTTCGCGCAATGGCGTAATGGCTATAGCTGCCGAAAAGCCGGAACAAATGCTCCGCGAGATCAGCCACCTGGTTATGCCGGATCACCATGATGTACGTGCACGGGATGTGGATATGAAACGACTGGGAGCCGTACTATGGCTGGCGCACGAAAAGCAACCGAAAGATTTTGAAGACTTGCTATTGTTGCAAGGGCTTGGCCCACGCACGCTGCAATCGCTTGCCCTTGTAAGTGAAGTAATACACGGTACGCCATCCCGGTTTAAGGACCCGGCGAGGTTTTCCTTCGCGCATGGCGGTAAAGATGGGCACCCCTTTCCGGTGCCTACCAAAGTGTACGACGAAACTATCGGCGTACTGCAAAAAGCCGTTTATCGTTCCAAATTGGGCAATAACGACAAGAACGAGGCCATCAAAAAGCTATCGCAAATTGCTGAACGTGCCGAACGCGATTTTACGCCCGTTGAAACCAATTTTGAAAAGGTAATTGAAAAGGAAAGAGCCGATTCGTGGAAATACGGAGGCCGCACGGTATTTGGTAAAGCACAACCACCTGTACAGCAACAATTAAAGTTATTTTAGAGATGCCACTATCGCCTTAGCAGAGTCAAGGTGCATTTTAATAACCGGCAGGTTGCTTTTGGCGAATTTGCTTAAAGCTGTATTTTTAAGCTGGCTCCCCTCCTGAAAAGTATGAATGATCTTTTCGTGCTCATTAGCCATCATTTCAAGATAGGCATGGTCAAATTCGGTACCGCTTAGTTTGCTTAGATCGGCAATGGTTTGCTGGTGGTCGGTATTAATACTGTCAACCGCGGGTGCCTGTAAATCTGATTGTATTTTTTTGAGCTCGTCCCCAGCCTTGGTATGATCGTCGATCATCATTTGGGCAAACTTAATTACCCTCGGGTTTTGTGATTGTTCTTTGGCAACATTGGCGGCTTCAACTTCCGTCATCCCGCTTTCGAGTCCATCTTTTATAAAGGCCGACTCACGACTCCCCAATGTAGTTTGATCGTTATAATTCTTCCCTCTTCTTTCATCGCATGCCTGTAATAACATCAGTGCCGCTATCGCGACCGCCACACAGTTGATCTTTCTCATTTCTTAATCTAAAGCTAATAGTTGGTTAACAAATATAATATTGTACGGTTTATAAAACCATTACAAATTGTAATATTTATTAACCAACTACCAAATTAGATTAGGCCAGGTTACGGCCGGCATTAACAATACCATATACCGTTCTGATCACCAATTTGTTATAAATATCCGTCAGTTCCGGATTGTTGTTCGCGTTTAACAATTGCAGCGCGTAATGCTGTATAATTACCAATGGCAATACAATTTTTTCGCGGATTGCTATTGAACGGCGATCTACAGGGTACTCCTGCATCAACACATCGGTGCCGGTAAGTTCAAGCAACATGGCTTTGGTAAGATCGAACTCGTTTTTAAGTTTTGTCCAAAACTCACCGTATTTTTTATCTTCGGCCAAATAAGCGGTAACCCTGAAATCCGATTTCGACATGGACATCATACAGTTATCCAGCATGGTGCGGAAAAATCCTGAACCTTTGTAAAGCTCTTTAATTTCGTCCCAATTGCCACTATCCTTCATTCCTTTCAACGCTGTACCCACACCATAAAAGCCCGGGATACTTTGTTTTAACTGGCTCCAGGCGGTAACAAAGCTGATAGCGCGTAAATCTTCCAGTTTTAACGGCGCACCGGCATTCCGTTTTGTTGGGCGGCTGCTGATGTTCACCATTGAAAGTAATTTCAGCGGACTAAAATTTTCCAGATATTCAACAAACAATGGGTCTTCGCGAAGCGCCATAAAAGCGCTGTAGCTTTCGTTTGCCATTGTAGATATCATGTCCTTGTGCTTCTTATCCAACAGGTCGTGCTGGTTAGGATGCAGGGCAGATATGATACCCGCGTGGATCAACTGCTCGGTATTGAACCTTGCCGTTTCAACAGAACCGTATTGCGAACTCACGGTTTGCCCCTGTATGGTCAGCTGGATATGATCGTTAGCGATCTCGCTGCCCATTGACGAGTAGAAACGGTGAGTTTTACCACCACCACGTGCCGGCGGGCCGCCACGGCCATCAAAGAACGCCAAACGGATACCGTATTTACGGGCCATGGTAGTTAATTCTACCTTAGCTTTGTATATAGACCAGTTGGCCATTAGATAACCGCCATCTTTAGTACTATCAGAAAAGCCCAGCATAATAGCCTGGAAATTGCCACGCTGTTTCAGGTGCTCTTTGTAGAACGGATGGGTATATAATTTTTCCATTACATCGGCAGCATGCTTTAAATCATTTACTGTTTCAAATAATGGCATAAAATCAACTGTAAGGCTATCCTTCTCCCAACCGCTCCATAAAAACAGATCGATCAGTTGTACAATATCAGATGCCTGCTGGCAGTTACTGATAATAAAACGCTGGCAGGCCTTTTCACCATTGCTATGCTGAATTTTTTTCATCAGCCTGATGGTGTTCAGGGTATCTTTTGTAAGATCATCGGCATTATCGGGGCAAATAAAATCGGCCTCGTTAAATTTGATGCTCTTTAATTTTTTAGCTTCATCCAAATCATGGTAGTCAGCAGCAATGGCAGATTCTTTGATCTGCTCGGATGCAAACTGGAACACGCTGCGTAAAACGCGGCTGTCCTGCCTTATATCCAGCGTAGCAAAGTAGCAACCAAACAAGCGTACCTTACGAATCATCCCCTCTACAATGTCAACAAACAAACTATCATGATCGGTGATCAGGGTTTGATGGATAGATTGCAGCAAGCTCAATAACTCTTCCTGTACATCGTGCGGTTCCCTTTGCGGATTGAAAGCGTTTTGGTACAGCAATTTTTCGAGGTTATCAAGGGTTTTACCAAAGCCCCTGAAGGTGATACGGCGTTTCAGTACCCTGAAATCGCGGTAGTAGCACCTGAACAAGATCTGCCTCAAAAAGCTGGCTACCGATTTGGTGGTTTCGGTAGTTACGTTAGGGTTACCATCGCGGTCGCCGCCCGGCCAAAAACCAAGCTCCAGTATCTGGTGCAGGTTATCAATATCAAACTCTTCTTCAAGCGTGGTTTGTATCCCGGCAAAGGCATGGTAAAATATATTCTCCAAAAACCAAACAAGGCTAACCGCCTCATCTACAGGTGTTGGTGAAGTTTTATTAAAGAAAGGTGTTTTACCTAATTGCTGTAATAATTCATCAATAGTATTGATATCGTTAAGCTTCAGGGCTTCGATCAGGTCCGTCATGATACCTAAAACCGTACCCGGATAAAACTGTGTAGGGTGAGCGGTAAGTACCAGGCGCAACGAAAAATCCTTCAGCTTTTCGCTGATCTCTTTACGGGATTGATCGTTCAGCGTAGCCTGTTGTAACAGGCTTTGCAGCGTACCTGCATCGGCAGCACGACCAATTTTGCCGAATGATGAATCTTCAATGGCATCAAATAAAACTACCTGGCGTTCTATATATTGTATAAAACGGAACATGCGGTTAATTTGCTCCTGGTGATCAATACCCGGAACATGCTTTTTGAAAAAAGTTTCGATAATTTCGGTAGGCGAAAGCTGCTGGGTAGCCCCCTGCTCGCAATGCGACGCGAAGAAAGGCAACAGGATACCTGTATCTTTTACCTGGTAAAACGGGAGTGTTTGAAACAAACTGTTATACAACTCAAATCGGGCAACAACCTCGTTATTAAAGGTTGCTTCTCTTTGGCTGAGCTTTAACGATGCAGACATATTATAGTGGTTGAGGTAAAAATATCGGGGTGTATAATTTACACAACAATAAACGCCGTGAATTTAATTAAAATAAGCACTTATTTGTATAATTATTAATATTAATTGGTTATTAATGCCATTTTTTATTGCAAAACATATCGGCCAATTAAATTGTCTAAATTTGCACAGATAAAATTTCAACCATTTATAAATTAATGATCAGTAATCCACGGGAAATAAAAAGCTTCTTCTACAGCCAGTATTTTTCTGACGGTTTGCGCATTACGGCCGGTATATTATTACCCTCACTTATCGCCGAATACTTTGATAAGTTTGAGATAGGCGTTACCCTATCGCTGGGGGCGCTGTGTATGTGCGTAATAGATAATCCTGGGCCGGTAATACATAAGCGTAACGCCATGGCCGTTGGTAATCTTTGCGTGTTTATTGTAGCTGCCATAACCGGTTTTGCAAGGCTTAATATATTTACCCTCGGGCTCGAAATCACCGTGTTCTCTTTCCTGTTCTCGCTATTTATCGTTTACGGCAACAGGGCGGCATCGGTAGGTACGGCTTCTTTACTTTCCATGATATTTATGATGAGTAAGGAGATAGCCCCCAACGAGGTAATGCTTTTTAGCGGAACCATACTGGCCGGTGGTATATGGTATATGCTGTTTAGCCTTACCTTTTTCGGCATACGCCCTTACCGTGCCGCGCAGCAGATATTGGGTGAAAGCATCACCGAAATAGCGCGTTTTTTACGCATTAAGGCCGATTTTTATAATGTTGATATAGATATTGATAATAACTACCGCAAGCTGGTATCGCAGCAGGTACAGGTAAGTCACCAGCAGGATAATGTAAGGGAGATATTATTTAAAAGCCGCCTGATGGTACGCGAATCAACCAACGCGAGCCGCATACTGGTGCTTACCTTTGTTGATCTGGTGGATATGTTTGAGCAGATCATGGCTACCCATTATGACTATGGCCATATCCGCGAAAAATTCAAGGATACCGGCGTACTAAACGATATTGACAAGCTGTTGCATAAAATGGCCGATGAAGTGGATAATATCGCTTTCATGGTACTATCAAACATTCGTTACAAACAGCTAACGGATTTTAATCCCGACCTTGAAAATCTTAAGTTAAAGATAGACGGGATCAGTACGCATAACCTCGTGCTTAAAAAGATCCTGATCAATCTGCGCGATCTTAACCAAAAGATAGTGAACATCCATAACTATTACATGTCTACCTCATCAAAATTATTGTTTGAGAAACAGGGCAACGTAGAGTATTCAAAGTTTGTAACACATCAGGATTTCGCGGCGCACATCTTCTTCGATAACTTTACCTGGAACTCGGCGGCGTTCCGGCATGCTTTACGGGTGGCTTTGGTATGTTTGGTGGGTTTTATTACAGCTAAATTTATCTCCCTCGGGCACCATAGTTATTGGGTGTTGCTTACTATTATAGTAATATTAAAACCCGGTTTCAGTCTTTCCAAACAGCGCAATTTTCAGCGTTTAATTGGTACTATAGTAGGTGGAGTGATCGGGGTGATTTTATTGATCTTCATCCACAATTCTGTAGCGCTGTTCATCATCATGACGGCCCTGATGATAGGTACCTACAGCTTTGTACGACTCAACTATGTTACCAGTGTAATCTTCATGACACCTTTCGTACTCATTCTGTTTAAGTTTTTAGGAGTAGGCGGATACAACATAGTGCAGGAACGGGTGATAGATACGATCATTGGCTCATCCATCGCCCTGATAGCCAGCTATTTTATATTTCCGTCCTGGGAGTTTGAGCAGATAAAGGAGAACTTACGCAATGTTATTTCCGCCAATACCAATTACCTGATCAAGATCGGCGGAAGCATCGCCGGTAAAATGGTGGACACTACCGAATACAAATTGGCGCGTAAAGAAGTGTTTGTAGAATCGGCCAACTTATCGGCAGCCTTTGAACGCATGACATCCGAGCCGAAAAGCAAACAGCGTAATATAAAGGACGTGCATAAATTTGTGGTGCTCAATCACATCTTGTCGTCATACATCGCTACCATGGCAGCGGCTATTATTGGTAAACGGTTAGATAAACCGCATCCGGATGCTATAAAATCGCTTAAAAAGAGTGTGGCCCTGCTTAACGACAGCAGCAAACGCCTGAACGGCGAAACCGCTGAACTAAAGCTGGAAAAAACCGCCGAAGAACCGGCAACCTTACCTGCAACAGAGAAAGTAGAACTGAATGCCGATGACAAGTTGCTGAAAGAACAGCTCGATTTCATCAACAAAATAAGCAACGATATTGTAAAGGTTACCGAGAATATTTTAAAGTAACTCGGTAGCCAAATTCGCCAATTCGCTTCGCTCCCCTTTTTGCAGCGTGATGTGCGCGTATAACGGATGGTTCTTGGCCTTATCTATCAGGTACGAAAGCCCGTTACTTTCAGCATCGAGGTATGGGGTATCAATCTGGTAAATATCGCCGGTGAACACAAACTTGCTGTTCTCCCCTGCCCGCGATATAATGGTTTTCACCTCGTGCGGGGTAAGATTTTGTGCTTCGTCGACTATAAAGAAGATCTTGCTTAAGGTACGCCCACGTATAAAGGCCAGCGGTGTAATGGTTATTTTATCGTTACTTACCAGTTCGTCTATCTTGGCCTGCATTTTATCGTCGCCAACAAACTGGTCTTTGATGAATTTGAGGTTATCCCATATCGGCGCCATGTATGGGTCTATCTTCGACTTTACATCACCGGGCAAAAAACCGATATCCTTATTACTGAGCGGCACTATTGGGCGGGTAACGAATATCTGGCGGTAGTATTTACGCTGCTCCAGCGCGCTGGCTAAAGCGAGCAGGGTTTTACCGGTACCGGCATTCCCTTGTATGGTAACCAATTTAATATCCGGGTGCAGCAGGGCATGTATAGCAAAAGCCTGTTCGGGGTTTCGTGGTTGAATATTTAGCACCGGCTGATCGATTACCTTTTCCAATTGCGAGGTGTGGCCATTATAAAAAGCCGATACCGACGACTTTTTGCCGTTGAGTATATAAAAGTGATTATTGTTATAATTATGCTGGTCATCTTCAGCCACAGCAACGGCATCCTGCTTGTTAAGCTGACCAATGAACTTTTCGGTGATCTTGTTCAGTTCTGTTTTGCCCGTGTACAGCTCGTCAACGTTTTTAACCTTGCCTGTTTCGTAATCTTCGGCATTGATGCTTAGCGATTTGGCTTTAAGGCGAAGGCAAATATCCTTTGATACCAGGATCACCCTCCTGTCGGGATATTCTTCCTGTAAGCTTATTGCGGCGTTGAGGATGCGGTGGTCGGTTTTGTCCGAATCAAAGATCAGCTCGGCATCGGTACTGATCTTGTTGTACATGATCACCTTAAAACTGCCTTTGCTTTTGCCGTTAAGGGGTGTCCACTTATTGATCAGGTTATTTTTCGACAGATCATCGATAAGGCGCAGAAAGCTTCGGGCCTCAAAATTACGGGTATCGTTCCCCGATTTCTTGTTATCCAGTTCTTCCAATACCTGCACCGGTATAGCCACATCGTGCTCCTGGAAATTTTGAAAAGCGTTATGATCATACAAGATCACGGAAGTATCTAAAACGAATATTTTCTTCTTCCCGTTTCCCTTATTCTTGCCATCCTTACTCATATCCGACTAAATTAATTAATTAACTATCAGAAAAGCAAGTTTTAAATAGTTGATTTTTAGTAAAACAGCGGGGTAAAATATTGATTGAGTATGATGGCAGGCAATATAAATACCAAATAGCACTTTGGTTTATGTTACATACCATTGTATATTTAGGCGACATAACCTTATTAATTTATGATTCAACCTAAGAATATTTTAGTAGTAAACACTCATCAGCTTGATGGTATAAAAATTGAACAATACTTAAAACCTATTTCAGCCCATATCGTTACCGGAACCAATTTATTTAGCGATATGGCCGCTTCTTTAACTGATATTTTTGGAGGCCGCTCTGAATCATACCAAAAACAAATTACCACAATTTATAATGAAGCCATTGAAAAGTTAAAAATGGCAGCTTTTGAAATTGGGGCAAATTGTATTGTGGGATTGCATATTGATATGGATGAGATTGCCGGTAAAGGTAAATCAATGTTTATGTTAACGGCAATTGGTACAGCAGTAATAATCAATGAACAAAACAATCAGGATAAAAATAGAGCCCTTGAGAAAAATGATATCGCGGGCCTTGACAGGATTAAGATATTGCAAAAAAAGCGATCGATTATTTCAAAAGCTAAGTCAGACTCATTAATTTATGATGATGAATTATGGGAGTTTATTACGCAAAATACAATCATCGAACTATATACATATATACTCAACAGATATGTAAAACTATTAAAACCAACCCTGTATGAGATGGACGTTGCACGAAAGTTTCAAAATCAATTGGTATCATTTGTAGATTCTTTTACAGAAGATGAAAAAATAGATCTTATTTACACTTCAATATTCAATGTCGACTATCGTTCGATATCAAATCAATTAATGAATATTATTGAGAGATTACAACTTTTAGATATTGATAAAGTAATTGATTTATTAAATGATGATGTTTTTTTCAATCAAAAGCAAGGATTGCAAATTTTAACATATGATAAACCATTTTATACCGCTGGTGATTTGCCAAAACTTGAAGTTATAAAACAAAAAATAACGGAGAATTTTAAAGAGCGCGGAAAAAGAACAACTAAGAAGCAGATGCTATCATCAAAAGAAAAAGATATTTGGATATGCGAATGCGGGAAAACTAACGATAACGAAGCAAACAGAGAAAGTTATTGCGAAAGTTGCGGCGCTAATATTTATGGTTTCAGACCAAAAGACGTATCAGATATTGCTGCATTACAAATTCTGAATGATAAAATTACCGATATCACAGAACTAACCTCGTAACCCCAATTCCTGTTAAATTAATACAACATTTTGGTAAAATAGCAATACTGCTACGGCGTAATTTACGGGCATCTTAAAGCCCGATCATGAAAGCCATTTTTACCTGTACTTTATGCCTTGTTTGTTTGCTGTGCACTTCGTTTATTACCGATACCGGTTGGACTCCCCTGCTTGATAAAAACCTAAGCAAATGGGGCATGTATCTCTCGTACCGGCACAAATTAGGCTACAAAGGCGAAGTACCTAAAGATGCAAAAGGATCGCCATTAAAACCGATTGGTTACAACAAAAACGAAGCAAAAGTTTTTACCGTAACCGAAGTAAATGGCGAACCTGTTTTGCGCATCAGTGGGGAAATATATGGCTGTGTTTATACTAAACAGGAGTTTTCAAACTATCATCTCAAACTAATGGTAAAGTGGGGCGATAAAAAGTGGGTGCCACGCCTTAATGAACCTAAAGATTCGGGCGTGATATACCACTCGCAGGGCCCGGCCGGTGTTGACTATTGGCATGCCTGGATGCTTGGACAGGAATTACAGGTAATGGAAGCGGGTTGCGGCGATTACTGGTGCATAGCTTCGTCGGCAGCTAAGATAAGAACCTTGAATACAGCAGCAAAAAAAGATACGCTGGTTTACTCGCCCAAGGGTAAAGTAACCGCTATGGGTTCGGGCAATAACTTTGTACAGCAAAACCACAATTACGAAAAGCCATCAGGCCAATGGAATTTGATAGAGCTGATCTGTTTTGGCGATAAAAGCATCCATATTGTTAACGGTCATGTGGTAATGGCCATCAGCGGATCAGCGTACAAAGATGGCAATCAATTAAAGCCGCTGGTTAAGGGAAAGCTACAACTACAGAGCGAAGCCGCAGAAGTATTTTACAAACAGGTAATGATAAAACCTATTGATAAAGTACCGGCCCAATACGCCGCTTACTTTAAATAAGGATACCAGTCGCCCGCGGGTTCCGGGGCGACTGATGGAAAGCATGGTTAACCCTAACTTATCTTTCTGTATCCGTATTATTTTTCGGGGTTATTTACCAGGCAAAGCAGCATCGTTTCCAGCAGGTGGATATAAATTTCTATTCCCTCACGGATCTCATCAATATAAATAAATTCATCGGGTGTATGCGAACGGCACGAATCGCCGGGGCCTATCTTTACCGATGGAACATCCAGCCAGCCCTGATCTGAACTGGTAGGCGACACATAGGTTTTACGCCCCAACAGGATACCGGCCCTCACAATAGGATGCGTTCTGTCGATGTTGCTGGGTTTTAAAATACCCGGTCGTGGTGTAACATCGCAATGCGTATGTTGACGTATGGTAGCCAGCACTTCTTCCACCGTATAGCAATCGCTCAGGCGCACATCCACCGTAAACCTGCATTCGTGCGGAACAATGTTGTGCTGGATACCTGCATGTAATTCGGTAACCGTCATCCGTACCGGCCCCAAAAAGGCTGCCTGTTTCTGAAATTTATAGGTAGAAAACCATTGCACATCGGCCAATGCTTTGTATAACGCATTATCTCCTTCGTTGCGGGCGGCATGCCCGGCTATACCATGTGTGGCGCAATCAAGCACCATACAACCCATTTCGGCAGTGGCGAGGTGCATTTGGGTAGGCTCCCCTACTATGGCAAAATCAATATGGCCAATATGTGGTAAAACAGCTTTTAAACCATTCGTCCCTGAGCTTTCTTCTTCAGCAGTAGCGGCAAAGCACAGGTTATAAGACAGGTGCTCGTGATGATAAAAATGCAGAAATACTGCCATTAACGATACCAGGCAACCACCTGCATCATTACTACCCAGTCCGTACAGTCGGCTATCAATAATTTCGGGCTTAAAAGCATCACGGGTGTATCCTTCATTAGGCATTACGGTATCATGGTGCGAATTAAGCAGAATGGTAGGTTTGGCCGCGTCGTAATGTTCATTATACGCCCATATATTATTGTGCAGGCGAGTGGTCGCTACACCTTTGCTATTCAAGAAGTCACGTATCAGCGCGGCGGTATCATGCTCTTGTCCGCTTAATGATGGTGTGGCTATCAGTTGTTGAAGCAGTTCCAACGCATCGTGGTGTAAAAGCCCGGCATCAGCTATACCGGCAACTTGTTCATCTGTTTGAGTATACATTTTGGTAAGGTTTAGTTATGTGATGGATTAAATAACATGGCGGTGCACAGGCAATTGCATTTATGCTTGCCGGTGAGCACATCGTAGTTTACACAGCTCTTGCAGCCTTCCCAAAAATGTTCGTCGTGGGTTATCTGATCGTAGGTTACAGGTTCAAAGCCGAGGCGGGTATTCATTTTCATAATGGCCAGTCCGGAGGTGATAGAGAAGATATCGGCTGCCGGATATTGCTCGCGCGAAAGTTTAAATACCAAATCTTTAATAGCCGATGCCACACCGTTATTACGGTATTCCGGCGATACGATCAAGCCGCTGTTGGATACGAATTTACCATCATCCCAAACCTCGTAATAGGAAAACCCGGCCCAGCAGCCACTCGTCGATACAGCTATTACAGCCTTACCGGCATCCATTTTTTCGATAATAGAGGCTATTGATCTTTTTGAGATACCCGAACCACGCGCTATTGCCGAACGCTCGGTTTCTTCGGATATAATACCGGCATAAATATGATCTGAAGGGTTGGCCGGCCTTACAATTATCTGTTCATCTTCCATTGCTTTAATAAATTAACCGCTGTTAAATTTTAGCGGCATGGTTTATAGCGCAACAGCTAAAAGAATGCCCTTGTATCAGGCTGCAATGCAACAGGCTATATTACAGCACATAAGCACATAGCGATGGCTTTAGCGACACAATAGCTACCTAAAAACCATATCAAAATGGAAGACTATTTTATCGAAATGAGAGGGATGGAAACCTGTTGCATATTTGCTAATTAATAGGCTCATACAAGATATTGTGAAAACACGGTCAGTGATTATCTTTAAATATTTAAAAGAAATACAATGAAACTATTTAAAAACCTTTTTAAGAAAGAGAAAAATAATACAATTAAAATTATTCAATCGGATCAGGAAATAAGGGATAAAATAAGTTTTGGTAAATTAAAGTTTGATCCGCACACTGGTGTTATAGAATTAAATAAGTTTAATGATTCTGAAATGGAGTTTTTCAAAGTAATATTTATTTTGAAAAAATTGTGGGAAGATGATGAGATTAATGAATTTGAAAAAATGGTTAATAAAATATCGAAATCTACACTGAGTGTACTTATATCCCTTTACTCGGAATTAATAGATGACGAATTTGAGCCTGTGGTACCTATCCAAATGATTCGATTAAAACTTCCGAACATTGATTATATCGAAATGTCGAAAAGATTAAATCAAGATCATGAATTTAGAATACATCTTAGGAAAATCGAGAGTTACATAGTTGAAAAGCAAAAAATATTGGAAAAAAAATCATTTGATAAATGTATTGGCGATTGGGAACAGGCTGAGATGGCTGCCACTAAATCAGCGATGAAAATCATGTATGATATATTAAGTGATTAACAATCTTGCATAAATAATAACCTGTATCTAATCGTTATTAAACATTAGATTTTTGTGGGCGTTTCCCTCCTTCGTCGGGTCAGGCTTTCCGTTGCAAGTCCTCATTTCGCTGCGCTGCATTCCGGGCTTTTCACTTCAATCCTTAACGCGATTGCTGCCTGCACCCATTAAATCATCATTATAAATTACCACTACCCTATTGTACATCTCAATAAAATTCATTTACTTTGAAATACAAAGTACTTTTAATTAAACAATGTTGAAATTCAAACTCAGTTACTTCACCCTCGCATTGCTGCTTTTCGCGGCAGAAGTGCTTATCGCCATTTACGCGCATGATGCCATCATCCGTCCTTATGGCGGTGACCTGCTGGTAGTGATACTCATTTATTGTATTGTTAAGGCTTTTGTAAATGCGCCGGTATGGCACACCGCCCTTGGTACATTGGTATTTGCCTATGCAGTTGAGATTTCACAATATTTTAAACTCGCCGTACACTTGGGGCTTGGGCACTCAAAAACAGCCATACTGCTCATAGGCAGCGCGTTTGCCTGGGGCGATATGCTGGCTTACACGCTGGGCATCATCATAGTTTTACTGGCAGAATATGCTGCAGCTAAATATTCATTAAACTTTAAATCAGCTTAAATATGGACTTTGTAAATAAGGATTCTATCGTACGTAAAATTTGGGGCAACAGCGATACTGTGCTATTCATATTTGCCGGCGCTTCGGCCGAATTCGCGCTGAACAAGGCTGTGGATTGGCTTTATTTTACCGGTCGCCTACCTGCCGATCCTTTGGACAGGCTGTTCTCTACCGTGGTATACTCACAGCAGATCATCTTTTCGGGCGAAAGCGAAGCATTACGGGCCATCGACAAAATAACGGCCATACACAAAGGCGTAGAACAAGCCCGCGGCGCTTCTATACCCGACTGGGCCTATCGCGATGTTTTATTTATGCTGATAGATTACTCTATCAGAGCTTATGAACTACTATACAACAAGCTCGGTACTAACGAGAAGGCTGAAATATTCGACGTTTTTTACCGTGTTGGTCACCGCATGGGTATTAGCGGTTTACCGCAGGATTATGCGCAATGGCTTACCATGCGCCACTACCACTTGCTCGAAAATTTTCAGCAAAGCCATTTCACTACAGATCTTTTCGCGCAGTATAAAAAACACTTGGGTACACCTCGTTACCTCATATTAAAGCAGGTACAACAACTGGTAATACCATCAAAAATAAAAACCCTATTGGGGCAAAAACCGGTATTATGGCTTAAGCCTTTCATTTTCGGTTACAAGCTAACACGCCTGTTCAGGCTCGAACGTATTTTCAAGAACGCCTTGCTGCCATCGGCCTATAAGGTACAAGTACAACAATTAGATATGGCATTATGATCAGTCTGCATTTATCAAACAGAATGGCCGTGAAGGAGTTTGCACGCAAGCTATTTCACTTCGGCTTACAACAGGCGTTGTCTTGCCTGTTCCCGGTATTGGTTTTCGCTATGCTCGCGCTATCGCATTTGTTCACGGGTATTATTCCGCGGTATGATTTTATGCTGATCGCCTGCGTATCCATCCAGTTAGTACTTTACCTCACCAAAATTGAAACACGTGATGAGGTAGTAGTGATCTGTATTTTTCACCTGCTGGGTTTACTGATGGAACTATTTAAGGTACATTATGGCTCATGGCAATACCCAGAACATGCCTATACTAAAATTGCGGGTGTGCCCTTGTACAGTGGCTTTATGTACGCCAGCGTTGCCAGTTATATGTGCCAGGCATGGCGAAGGTTAAAGCTCAATATTCATCACTGGCCAAATCATTACACCGCTATGGTATTGGGCGTGCTTATTTACATCAACTTTTTCACCAATCATTTTATACCCGATGCGCGGTATTTGATAGGTGTATTTATAGTTTATTTTTTCAGGAAAGCGACAGTAAAATTTACGGTAGACGGGCGGCAATTTAGCATGCCGGTGATCGTCTCCTTTTTGCTCATCGGCTTTTTTATTTGGATGGCCGAAAACATGGCTACCCTGCTGGGCGCATGGCAATACGCCTACCAGCACAAAGGCTGGAAAATGGTGAACTACCAAAAGATCAGCTCGTGGGAGTTTTTGGTGATCGTAAGTTTTATTATTGTTGCCGAACTTAAACTGTTTAAGAACACTGCAAAACAGCCGGACAGATAAATACTACTGATATTTGCCGGGTATAATAGTAACCAGTTCAACAAAAATGTAAACACCGCAGGCAACCAGCATTAAGGCAATACCAAGCGGAATGAGTAAATAAAAGTTAAAATCATTAAATGAGTGATGGTGTGAGGCGGCTTTCATGGTGTAAGCGTTTTTGGTTGTACTAATATACGAAATACTGTAAATCAAAACATCCACGCAGTTTGTTCTGTTTATACAGTGATGACGATGGCCGGTTATTTTTAAAGCCGAATAAATTTCACATCTTCACCACCCAAATAAAAAAGAACCATGATAGACGTAAACCAATATTTTGATGGCGCAGTAAAATCACTGGGCTACACATCTGCCGAAGGCAAAACCACTGTAGGCGTAATGGAACCGGGCGAATACGAATTCGGCACATCGCAACACGAAACCATGACTGTGTTAGAAGGTGAATTACACATTTTGCTGCCCCATGGCGAGGCATTCCAATCGTACACTAACGGACAAACTTTTGAGGTAGAAGCTAATGTTACTTTTAAAGTAAAGGCATCTTTACAAACCTCTTACCTGTGTAAATACAGATAATGATATAGCACATCGCCGGATATTTTCAGCAATAAGCCGGCGATATGCTTTTATATTATATGATCAGTTTAACAACACCACCATCGGCACGAAGAGAAGAACCATTGGTAGCTGCCGACACAGGGCTGGCTACATAAACCACCAGGTTAGCTATCTCTTCCACATCGGCAAAGCGCTGTATCAATGATGTTGGCCGCATGGTTTTAAAAAACTCTTCTTCGGCCTGTGCAAAGGTAATACCCTTATCATTTGCCAGCTGACTTACAAATTCATCAACCCCTTCAGATTTTGTTGGCCCCGGCAATACCGAGTTTACAGTTACATTAGTGCCTTTAGTTAGTTCGGCCAAACCACGGCTTATAGCCAATTGTGTGGTTTTGGTAGATCCGTAATGGATCATCTCTTCGGGTATATTGATAGCCGATTCGCTGGAAATAAAAATGATACGGCCCCAGTTTTTAGCCAGCATTTTAGGTAAAAAATGGCGCGATAGGCGTATACCGCTCAATACATTCACCTCGTAAAAACGCAGCCAGTCCTCATCGGTAATATCCACAAATGCTTTAGGCTCAAAAATACCGGCGTTGTTTACCAGTATATCTACTTCGCCCAACTGTTCAGTTAGTTGCTTTACTTCGGCGGCCTTTGAAAAATCGGCCGGAAAGCCACTTACCTGGGCGCCGGGCACTTCTTCCTGTAGCCTGATAACAGCATTGTCAACGCGTTCCTGGCTGCGGCCATTAATAATAACGCTTGCGCCTTCCTGTAATAGTTTTTTTGCTATGGCAAAGCCGATGCCTTGTGTAGAGCCGCTTACAAAAGCGGTTTTTCCGGTGAGTTGTAAATCCATTTTTTTATAAGTGTTAGGATGTTGTTTTTTGTGAACAAATAACGTAATTGTTATAATAGTGTTTGTTCGGCAAAGGTCATAAACGTGTTATGCGAAAGTCATTAACCGTTGCTTACAAAAAGAGGCCTTATCTGAATGTCAAATAAAGCCCCTTTTGTAATATTATGCAATGGTTATTGCTTGCAATTCACTTTTTCAAAGTTAATGCTGTAAGCTGCTTTAGCATCGGTTTGCAGCCTGCCTGTTTTTTTATTAGCTGTAAAAGATTTTTGTACTAACCTGTCGCCCGGAAAATCAAATTCAACGGCCATGGTATCTTTAGTTCCTTCCTGGCTGTAAGTCCATATAGCTTTAATGGTATTACCATCCTGTGTGCCCTCTATGGTGCCTTTACGGCTATCTTTTTCGCTGGGGATCCAGTTCATTTGCCCGGTTATTTTGTCGCCGTCAATTATTAGGTGCACAAAGGTAGTATCCTGCTGCCTTGTTCCCTCGGTATGTAAAAAGCAAATATGCCCCGGAGACGACTTAGTTGCTACACCGGCTTGGCCGCTATCAGCACCGGCGGTATCATTATTATAATTTTTTTGTTTGGATGTACATGCGGCAAAGGCCAGCGCCAGCAATATAAATGATACTTTGGTTTTCATGTTATAAGTTATAATCGTTTGATTGATATACAAAGAAGCGTTAAAAAAGTTTAACGTTAACAATGTTTTTTGAGTACGTTGAATTTGTTACTATGACACATTTTTTAAGGTATTGTTACCGGCATTGGCACGGTTATAGCTTTAGGTTAATTATAATAACAATAAAGAAACAAACACCATGAAAAAAGTAAGTTTAATGATATTAGCAGTGGGTACAGCCTTCGCGTTTGAATATGCAACTGCTAACGGAGCAACAGAAAATAAAGTAAATTTTAACAGAGATAATGTAAGTGCACAGGATACGGTGCCTGCAAAATCAAAAACGAAACAGGTTAAACCTGCTACCAAGGAGACTACTCCTACTACACAACCTGTAACGCCGCCGGTAACACCAACCCCGGCTACCGACCCGATAAACAATCCGGCTACACCAACAACGAGCCCTACAAGCCCGGCTACGTCGCCTGCAACATCGCCGACTACTAACCCGGCAACACCGGCGCCTACAACCAGCCCTACGAGCCCAACCACGCCGCCGTCAACAACACCGACTACGCCTACTACTTCACCTACAACACCAGCCTCTCCAACTACACCAAGAGGGTAATTATATAGCTTATACTAAGACCTGTGTGCTAAGCACAGGTCTTTTAACTGTGCAAAAGTGGGTGATTTAACGGTATGTTAAAGCGTGTTTATCTCATAAATGGAGAAAAAATGTGAAAAATGGTCATTTTGTGCATAAATAATACTGAAATAATAGTGGCTACTATTCGTTAGTTAGCTACAATCGTTTATGTTTGCTAAAACAAACATTGCCCGA
This sequence comes from Mucilaginibacter sp. GW821-FHT07G05, assembly GCF_059418565.1. NCBI lineage: Bacteria > Pseudomonadati > Bacteroidota > Sphingobacteriia > Sphingobacteriales > Sphingobacteriaceae > Mucilaginibacter > Mucilaginibacter sp. GW821-FHT07G05. The sequence goes on from NZ_JBWKQC010000001.1 coordinate 766,340, forward strand.
AAGGGGTTTACTTAACAAAAACAATACAAAAATCTAATTATGGCAACAGCTAACAAAGAAGAAACAGCGGGAATCACCGCCTATTCTGTAAAAACAAAAACTAAAAATGTACCAATTGTTGATCCGGTAATCGACGTAAAATCGGGCAGGTACATTGCAACAGGTAAAGATAAAGACGGTAACAATCTGGCTGCAATTTTAGGTAAAGCAAAAGCTGAAGAGCATATCAAAAATGGTAACGCTAAAAAAGGTTCAGGCTGGTAAACAAAAGGCCTGATAAAAAAACGCCGGTAAGCAATTACCGGCGTTTTTTTATTTACTATATTTTTTTGAAGTAACTACCTGCCCAGCCTATTTCCGTCCAAACTCATCCTCTTATTACCTATCACTGTAATAAAACATTAATAATCATTAATTAATAAGTAAGCATTATCACGGGCAATAAAGATAATTGCGAAGAGTGAGTACAAAAAATATTTGCTTTTGCTATTTATAAAACGTTTTAGCTATGGCTTAAAAATAAAGACATACTCATTAGAATATGTCTTATTAGGTTTGCAATTGGTATTGTGTTGTAAATATAACTATTTAAGTTTCACAAATACAATAGCTTACAAAAAATATTTTACACTAAGCCAAACATGCGGTTAAACAACTGGTATATACAAATCTCAACTATTCTTTATTTTATTGCGGATTGCTTCCGCTCCTTTTCGTCGAGGCAACTCAATTAGGTAAAAGTTAAATCAGTTTCTTAAATGCTGTTTGTTAATATAGTATCAGCCTGATCATTTTAAATATTAAAAATAAAGGCACATACCGGGGATGGTACATGCCTTATATAGGTTTATTATTGGTTAGATAATATGTAAATATATAAAACTGTTATCATTTTACACAATAACATGACAGTAAATAGTTTTTAACATTATTTAACGTTAATTTAACACATAAAAAACACCTGTAAATAAGTATCAATAAAGTATTATAATAAATACAATTTCAACACTTAATTAATTGAAGGTTAAGGCAGATAATTACAGCCATACAAAGCAGGGTATACAAACCCGGGAGAACGTTAAAACTTTTCCTCTATCCCTAATCCAAACAAAGCGAAATCATACTTTACGGGGTCGGCAGGGTCAAGCTCGCGTAGGCGGGCGGTTAATTCAACGGCGGTTTGCCAGTCGGTTTGTTTGCGGGTGATGAGCATCAGCTTGCGCGCCACCCGGTCTACATGCAGGTCACATGGGCATATCAGCTCCGATGGTTTAATTTGGTTCCATATCCCGAAATCAACACCGTTATCATCCTTACGCACCATCCAACGTAAAAACATATTCAGGCGTTTGCAGGTAGATTTCTGCGAGGGCGACGATACATGCTTTTTAGTACGGTGCGGAAAATCGGGCAGCGAAAAGAAGTACGAGCGAAAATAATTGAGGTAAGCCTCTACTCCCCCATTTACGGAATTAACGACCGTATTATTCGGGCTGGTCAATGACTCCCCCTTCAGCGGAGCGGGGGGTATAAACGCGTCTTCCAGCGAATCATAATTGCTGTAATGATACCTGAAAAATGATATAAAATACAGCGTATCGATATCGTTAAACGTACGATGCTTAAAACTGAGCAGCTTTTTAAGATCGAGATCCTCATGATTCATAATAAAATCATAAGGCGCGCCGTCCATCAGCGCAATCAGCTCCCTGCATTTTTTGATGATAGTAACCCTTTGCCCCCAGGCCAGTGTAGCAGCCCAAAAGCCCATGATCTCGATATCCTGCTTTTTAGTAAATAAATGCGGTATACAAACCGGATCATTAGTAATAAAATCGGGGCGGTTGTATTGCGCTACCTTGGAATCGAGGAATACTTTGAGATTATCTATCATAGATCAGTAAACCGTATCTGAGCCATTGTTGATCATAAATACAAAGTCCTCAAATCCATCAGTGATCTTGTCGGTTTGAATGCCATAACTTTTAAAAATACCGGACTCATCTTTCATAAACCCGATAGAATGGCTGTACATTAGGTAATCGCAAAATACGATGTAAGATTTATCTTCAGATATTTTAAACTCATCTGCAATTCTTTCTAATGGCCACAACGAGAAAAAATGTTCCTGCCAACCCCACTCATTAAAGCCATTAAAAACCGAGTAAAGTTCTTTAAAACTTTTAGGAAATTTAAAGTCTAAAACTGATTCAGCCTTTTCAATAGCAGCAATAGTAGCGGGCGGGTTTAGTTTAACACCTTCATTATTCCATTTAGATACAACTTCCTGAATCCATTTTTCCATTTTATTCCTGATCATTTAAAATATCAAGGGTGCGAAACGAATGATGTTATGCTAAAAAATCGCCTCGTACACCGTAATACTGCGTAATTGTTTCAGCCTTTACGTTCTCAAACCAAAGCTTGTTTTAAATCGTCCAGCAGATCGTCAATATCTTCTACGCCAACGCTTAAGCGCAGCAGGCTATCTACCACGCCGACTTTTTCGCGGACCTCTTTGGGGATAGAACCATGTGTCATGGTGGCCGGGTGATTGATCAGCGATTCTACACCGCCTAATGATTCGGCCAATGAGAATACTTTAAATGAACCGGCTATCCTGAAGGTGTCTTCTAATGTAGCATCTTTAAGGGTGATGGAGATCATGCCGCCAAAATCGCGCATTTGTTTTTTAGCCACTTCGTGTCCCGGAGCATCTTCAAAACCGGGCCAGTATATTTTTGCCACACGCGGATGATCTTTCAAAAACTCGGCAACTTTACGGCCGTTCTCACAATGCGCTTTCATGCGCAGGTGCAGGGTTTTTATGCCGCGCAATACCAAAAAGCTGTCCATAGGGCCGGGTGTAGCGCCACAGGCATTATAAATGAACCATAGTTTTTTATACAGTTCCTCATCGTTCAGCATTAACGCGCCCATTACCACATCACTGTGACCACCGATATATTTGGTCACCGAATGCATTACAATATCAGCGCCAAGGTCGATAGGGTTTTGCAGGTATGGCGATGCGAATGTATTATCAACCACCAGTTTCACATTCTTCTCTTTGGCTATATTGGCTACCGCCTCAATGTCGACGATTTGCATGGTTGGGTTGGTTGGCGTTTCAACCCATATCATTTTGGTATTTTCGTTCACATAGTTCCTTACATTTTCAGGATCAGCAAAGCTGATGAAATGGAACTTGATACCGTAGTTGGCGAATATTTTGGTAAAGATGCGGTACGAACCACCATACAGGTCATCGCCTGTAATTACCTCGTCGCCGGGTTGCAGTAACTTCATTACCGCGTCGGTAGCACCCATACCACTCGAAAATGCCAGACCAAATTTCGCGTTCTCCAACGCTGCAAGACAATCTTCAAGCGCTTTACGGGTAGGATTAGTACCACGCGAGTATTCATATCCCTTATTATCGCCCGGCGTTTTTTGCCAGTAGGTAGATGTTTGGTATATAGGCGTCATGATAGCGCCTGTAGTTGGATCGGGCTCCTGCCCTGCGTGTATTGCTTTAGTTGCGAATTTCATCGGTGAATAGCTGATTAGGTTATTTAATAAGTACAGGATTATTCAATAACGTGGAGATTTTCCTGTAACAGATTTAAGCCCTGATTTAATATACTCTGTAATATTTTTATTTCCATTTCATCAAATGATGGGTTTGGATCGGATGAAATCCATAAACCATTCCCATCAAATAATTTCTCATACAAATTATTTCTCACTGTTTCCTTTTCATCTCCCAAAAAGGCTTGATTTACAGTTTCAGATACATCTGTAAATAAGTTCCATATATTAAGAAACTCGGTATAATCTATCGTCGAAGTTGGTGCCAACAGCCATTGCTGTAATAAATAGAAATTATAAGTAGAATGTTCCTGATCAAGATTTAGCTGATGCTTTTCTGCATAAGATATTAACTCATCTTTGCTTTTAAACGCAATTATCTTATTTTCATTATCAGCCACAAGTCCATCTGTATCACCACTTATCCATATCACATATAATTTGCTGAATTTAAAATCAAGACAAACTATGTAATAATGATCTTTAACCAACTCCACAACTTAATATGCCCTTGCGAAAAGCACCCTTTGCGTTGACGGATTACCTGTTAAGATACACTTTCCGTCTTCCAGTTTATTATCTAAAGGGATACAACGTATAGTAGCCTTGGTTTCGTCTTTTATGCGTTGCTCTGTTTCCGGCGTACCATCCCAGTGCGCCGACAGGAAGCCCGGTTTTTCATCTAATAAGCGTTTAAACTCATCGTAAGTATCAACCTCGGTGATGTTCTCCGCACGGAAATCGAATGCCTTTTTATAGATGTTGGCCTGAATTTCTTCCAGCAGTTGTTCTATATGGCCGGCCAAACCTTCCTGGTTAACCGTTTCTTTGGTTTTGTTATCTCTGCGGGCAAGCTCCACCGTACCGTTCTGCATATCGCGGCTACCGATAGCTACACGCAACGGCACACCCTTTAATTCGTACTCGGCAAACTTTGCACCCGGACGATGGGTATCGCGTTTATCGAACTTAACCGAAATGCCTTTGCTTTTTAATTCTTTACTCAGCGAATCAACATAAGCGGTAATATTTTCCAGTTCTTCGTCGTGCTTATAAATAGGTACAACAACTACCTGTATAGGTGCCAGTTTTGGAGGCAATACTAAACCCGCGTCATCAGAGTGCGCCATGATCAACGCGCCAATTAAACGGGTTGATACCCCCCATGAGGTAGCCCAAACGTAATCGAGCTTATTTTCTTTGCTGGTGAATTTAACATCGAAGGCTTTGGCGAAATTTTGCCCCAAAAAATGCGATGTACCTGCCTGCAATGCTTTACCATCCTGCATTAACGCTTCAATACAATAAGTATCTAAAGCGCCTGCAAAACGTTCGTTAGCAGTTTTGCGGCCTTTAACCACCGGTACTGCCATCCAGTTTTCGGCGAAATCGGCATATACACCCAGCATTTGCTCGGTTTCGGCTATCGCTTCTTCGGCTGTCGCGTGGGCGGTATGCCCTTCCTGCCATAAAAATTCGCTGGTGCGTAAAAACATACGTGTACGCATTTCCCAGCGCATTACGTTGGCCCATTGGTTCACCAAAATAGGCAAATCGCGGTACGATTGTATCCAGCCGCGATAGGTATTCCAGATGATGGTTTCGGATGTTGGGCGAATAATTAATTCTTCTTCCAATTTTGCATCCTCATCTACAACAATTTGTCCGTTCTCATCGTTCTTTAAGCGATAATGAGTAACAACCGCGCATTCCTTGGCAAAGCCCTCTACGTGACTGGCTTCCTTTGAAAAAAACGATTTGGGTATTAATAACGGGAAGTAAGCATTGCTGTGTCCTGTATCTTTGAACATCTTATCCAGTACGGCCTGCATATTTTCCCAAATGGAGTATCCATAAGGTTTAATGATCATACAGCCCCGCACAGGTGAATATTCAGCAAGATCAGCTTTAATTACTAACTCGTTAAACCATTGCGAATAATCTTCGTCTTTACTAATAATACCTTTACTCATTTTTATATTTGGAATAGAATTTGACCTTACTATTATTATATAGTGCCGTCAAATTTATAAATTTATCGGTTATTTGGGTTCGAACATTTTACTAAACATATCAATGAAACGTAATATTACGAGAGGAATCATGTTAATTGGCGCTATAGCGCTGAGTTCCTGTGCTACTACAAAGCTTGCATCAAACCAGAGCGATGGCGACGATGTGTACAATACGCAAGCTAAAGCGGGCAACGCGCCGGTATATGCCGAGCGACCTGTTTATCGTGATGAGGGTGATAACGGCGATGGGGATGGCGTAGGTTACGCTACCGATGGTTACCAGGACGATTATTATGCTACCGACGACGAATATTACTATTACGACGATTACGCGTCGCGTATAAACCGTTTCAACTACTACTCTCCTTTCGGCTATTATGATAACCTGTATTATGGTTATGGACCGTTCAACAGCGCGTTTGGTTACGGCGGTTACGGTTATGGCGGAGGCTTTGGCCTTGGTTATGGCTACGGATACGGCGGCTGGGGATGGAACCTTGGCTTAGGCTACGGTGGTTTTGGTTATGGCGGTTATCCTTATGGATACGGCTATGGCGGTTTAGGGTATTCATATTGGGGTACAGGCTACGGCGGTTATCCATATTGGGGCATCTACTCTGCCTATCGCAATTCGGGTACCCCGCGCCCATCGCGCGGTACAGGCAGACCGGGCACCGCTTTAGCCAATGGCCGGCCAAATGCAGCAGGTTATGGCCGTACCGATAATAACTACTACCCTAACAGGCCAAACAGGCTTAGCGGAACCGGTAGCAATGGTACAGCTACAAGCCGCCCAAGCGCAACCAATGGCAGAAACCCAAATACCGATGCACGTGTAACACGCCCTACCAGGGAAACACCAAGCTATCAACCACAGGTTGAGCGTTCGGCTCCGGCACCATCAAGCAATTCAGGCGGTGGTTCACGAGGCGGCGGTGGCAGCAGTGGCGGTGGTGGCGGCGGACGCCCGGTTAGACCATAATTTAATCTAAAGCTTCTTCACACTATATTTATGAAAATCAGATATATATTAAGCATGATCGCTATAGTAGCGATCTCCAAAAATAGCTATGCCCAATATTCGCAGGATGCTATCCGTTTTTCGCAAACATTAAACGGGTCTACCGCGCGTATAAAGGCAATTGGTGGTGCTGGTACCGCGATAGGCGGCGATTTAAGTTCGGTAAGTGGCAATCCTGCAGGTTTAGGTTTCTTTACCAAATCAGAAATCAGCCTTACGCCTGAATATGATATGCAAAAAACCAAGGCAACTTATTTAGGCAGTAACATGTCGGATAAGAAAAATACAGGGAACCTTAACAATGTTGCCGCGGTATTTTACTCGCGCCTTAATAATAGCAATGCCGATAAAACTAAAGGTTGGCTAAGCGTTAACTTTGGTTTAGGCTACGCCCGTACTAACGATTTTTACGAAAACGTAAGCTACGGTGCCAATAACAACGCCAGCTCAATAAGTGATTATTATGCTAACAGGGCCAATAACAGCGCTGATGACTTGTTAGGCGATTGGGCTTACAGACAAAAACTGATAGATCTTTATTCGGTAGGCGCTAATAGTTCTGAATACCGCAGTAACGTTATTGCCGGTGGCAACAATAATGTAATGCAGAATGGAACGATAACCCGTACGGGCAGTCAATCGGAATTTAACCTGGCTTTGGGTGCTAATTACAGTAACAAGTTATATATTGGTGGCGCTATCGGTATTGCCAGCATCAGGTATAACTCAACCACCAGTTTTATTGAAAACGGTGATGTTTCCTTACTTGAAAACGGCAACGATGTAACCCATAACTTTACTTCGGTATTTACACAAGACCAGTATACTAAAGGAACAGGCGTAAACCTGAAATTAGGTATGATCTATAAGCCGGTTGAAGCTGTAAGGTTAGGTTTTAACTTCACCTCACCAACTTGGTATAACATGCAGGATTCTTACGCCGAGCGTTTAGATACCCGCATAATAGGTTCAAATACTTTCCAGGACGGTGAAAATTATCCTTTAGAATACGATTTCCGTACACCGTTAAAAGTAGCCGGTGGTTTAGCCGTGTTCATCAAACAATTCGGTTTTATATCGGGCGATGTGGAGTATGTTGATTATTCATCGGCCAAGTTGATGAGTAACGACAGCTACAGCAGTACCGATGATAATAATAACATCAAGAGCTTGTATAAAGGTACTGTTAACGCGCACGTTGGTGCTGAAGCACGTTTAAGCAGCTTTGCTTATCTGCGTGGAGGTTATGGCGTACAAGGCAACCCTAACAGGGGCGATTTTGGTTCGTCAATTAAAACTGCTTCAGGCGGTATAGGTTTCCGTTCGGGTCCTTATTCTGTTGATGCCACCTACGCGCATATAACAGGTTCACAAACCATATATCCTTACGAAATTGGCGATGCAAGCCCTGCGTCATTCTTGAAAAAGACTAACGATAATTTATATCTTACTTTATCGTACAGGTTCTAAAATACTTATAACTAAAAATTTAAAGGCTCGCTGTGTACTACAGCGAGCCTTTTTTGTAAGTACTTACCTATTCGCTATTGATTGGTAAAAGCTAAACGGATATATTTGCCACGAAACGTTCTTTACAAGAAAAATCTTCCAGCAACAGAGGTTACCGGTTAATTCCGGTATTAAAAAGGAACCGTGTGTAAATCACGGGCTGTCGCGCAACTGTAAGTTTTAACGGGTTTGGGCTTATATCCTATCCCCGTAATTGTTAAATACTATGTCACTGTTTGCCCCTGCGCAAATGGGAAGGCCTTTAATAATAAAACAAGCCAGGATACTTGCCACTGCTGTAAAAAAGACAATGCTTTCGCGATTGAAGCTTAGTCAACGGACTTACCCGGAACCTTTATGGCGCCCAACAATTGGGGTGCTGTATGCTGCCGTGTAGCCGTTTCTATCCCAAATTACCGAAAGCATACCGAAAACGTAAGGAGCATTAAAATCAATTTAATGTTTAACTAAAGTTTTATGCGTATGCTCAAAAACAACCTCGGCTACCCACGTATGGGCAGCCACCGACAACTCAAAAAAGCCTGCGAGCAGTATTGGTCAGGCAAAATTGATCAGAAAGAACTTAACCTGGTAGCACGCAAAATCAGGGAAGAAAACTGGCAATTACAGCTCAATTCGGGTATCGACCTGGTACCTTGTAACGATTTTAGCTATTACGATCAGGTGCTTGATATGAGCCTGCTGCTTGGAGCGATACCAACACGGTATACACCTGTGCTATCGTCCGTTTCTAACAACAATGAGCTCGACCTGTACTTTGCTATGGCACGTGGTTATCAAAAAGACGGGCTGGATATTACCGCCATGGAAATGACCAAATGGTTTGATACCAATTACCATTACATAGTACCCGAATTTACGGCTGATCAACAATTCAAGGTATTTTCAGAGAAAATTTATGCCGAATACAACCATGCCCGCCAAATTGCAGGCAAGGCGGCTAAACCTGTTCTGTTAGGCCCGGTATCGTACCTGTTGGCGGGTAAAGAAAAAGAAAGCGGCTTTGAAAAGATCGATCTGATTAAAAAACTGGTACCCGTGTATGTTGAGGTAATTAACCAGCTAAAAAGCTATGGCGCTACATGGATACAACTGGATGAACCTTTCCTTTCGTTAGATTTAAGCAAGAAAGAAAAGGAAGCTTACATATACGCCTACAAAGAAATTGCCAAACAATGCAATGGCGTAAAGCTTTTAGTAGCCACTTATTTTGAAGGCCTGCTTGATAATACCCAGCTTGCCGTTAACCTGCCTGTCGATGCCTTGCATATTGACCTGGTAAGGGCTCCGCAACAACTGGAAGAAGTATTAGCCCTGGTACCCGATAAACTCATACTGTCATTAGGTGTGGTTGATGGCCGTAACGTTTGGAAAAACAACTATACTCAATCGCTGGTGCTGATTAATCAAGCTGTTGAAGCCATTGGTGCCGACAGGGTGATGGTAGCGCCATCGTGCTCGTTATTACATACGCCTTTCGATCTTGACCAGGAAACCGAGATCCATCCGCAAATTAAAAACTGGATGGCCTTTGCCAAACAAAAACTGCACGAAGTGCAGGAACTGCACCAGATAGCCAACGGCAATACCGAACTGTTAACTGCTAATCAGCAGGCTATAGCGGCACGTCAAAAATCTACCTTAATACATAAAGCTACCGTGAAAGACCGCGTGGCGGCTATTACCGATAGTGATGCCGAACGTAAAAGCGCGTTCCCGGTACGTCAGCAATTGCAGCAGCAGCGCTTTAAACTCCCACTCTTCCCTACAACTACCATTGGATCGTTTCCCCAAACTGATGATATCCGTCAGTTAAGGGCAAAACTAAAAAAACAGGAGATAACCGCTGAACAATACGATGCTGCTATTGAACAGGCCATTATTGCCGCCATACGCTGGCAGGAAGAAATTGGCCTTGACGTACTGGTGCACGGCGAATTTGAACGTAACGACATGGTAGAATACTTTGGTGAAAGGCTGGATGGTTTTCTGTTTACCAAGAATGGCTGGGTACAAAGCTATGGCAGCAGGTGCGTTAAGCCACCGGTTATTTATGGCGATGTTAGTCGCCCGGAGGATATGACCGTGCGCTGGAGCAGCTTTGCCCAACAACAAACCGACAGATTGATGAAAGGCATGCTTACGGGCCCTATCACCATTTTGCAATGGTCGTTCGTGCGCGATGATCAGCCGCGTTCGGTAACAACCAATCAAATTGCTTTAGCTATCCGCGATGAAGTGGTAGCGCTTGAAAAAGCAGGCATAGGCGTAATACAAATTGACGAACCCGCAGTGCGCGAAGGTTTGCCACTGCGCAAAGCCGACTGGCCTGCTTACCTTGATTGGGCTATCCGCGCGTTCCGCATTTCGGCAAGTGGCGTGCAGGATGAAACGCAGATTCACACCCACATGTGTTACAGCGAGTTTAATGATATTATCACCAACATTGCTGCCATGGATGCCGACGTGATCACGATAGAAACCTCACGCTCGCAAATGGAACTGCTGAACGCTTTTTCAAACTTTGAGTACCCTAACGAAATTGGCCCCGGTGTATATGATATACATTCGCCAAGGGTACCCACAACTGATGAAATGGTAAGCCTGCTTGAAAAAGCGGCTACGCTGTTACCTGTACAAAACCTATGGGTAAACCCCGATTGCGGCCTAAAAACCCGCAAATGGCCCGAAACCCAACAGGCGCTTAAAAACATGGTTGACGCTGCCAAACAGGCCCGCGAAAAAACCACACAGCCCGAAACTGTTTAATTTTACAATACCGTGCACCCCAAGTGCACGGTATTTTTACCTTTGCGCCCATGGATATTGAAGAAAGAATACAACAATCAGAAACAAGAGTTTTTAAAGCAGTTTTCCCTAATACAACCAACCATTACGATACCTTATTTGGCGGCATGGCCATGCAACTGATGGACGAGGTAGCTTTTATAGCCGCAACACGCTTCAGTCGCCGCAGGGTGGTTACCGTATCTTCAGACCGTATCGACTTCAACAAATCCATCCCGGCAGGTACCATTATTGAATTGGTAGCCCGTGTAATACATGTAGGTAATACCAGTTTAAAGGTATCGGTAGATATTTATATTGAAGAAATGTATTCGGAGTTTCGCGAGAAAGCCATCACCGGCACGTTTACCCTTGTGGCGGTTGATGAGCATAAGAATCCGGTAAAGGTGATATAAATTGTCAACTTAAGGCTAATGAACGCTAATAAAAACAATTGTGTTTGATATTTTTACATCTTAAATAATATCAACCCGAACATGCTTAGCATAAGCGCCATATACATCTATCCTATCAAGTCGTTAGGCGGAATTTCACTCAACAGCTCCGTGGTAACAGATCGCGGACTGGAGCATGATCGCCGCTGGATGTTGGTAGATGCCAATAACCGCTTTGTATCGCAACGTGAGTTTCATCAAATGGCTTTATTGGGTGTAAGTATTGAGGATACAGGCTTGCGCGTTACCCACAAAACCACAGGAGAAAACGTTTTTATCCCTTTTGTTCCTGTAGTTAACGAAAGCTGCGAGGTGACTGTTTGGGATGATACCTGTAGCGCTGTTTATGTAAGTGATGAAGTTGACGACTGGTTTAGTAAAGTATTGGAGATAAGCTGCCGCCTGGTGTACATGCCCGATGATAGCCACCGCAAAACCGACGAAAAGTATACCAGCGATGGGGAGATCACTTCTTTTTCAGATGGCTATCCTTTCCTGCTCATCGGCCAGGCATCGCTTGATGACCTGAACAGCCGGATTGATGAAGTATTACCAATGGATCGCTTCCGGCCTAATATCGTATTCACCGGCGGAGCGCCTTACCATGAAGATATATTGAAAAGTTTTAACATTAATGGCATCAACTTTTTTGGTGTAAAGCTTTGTGCCCGCTGCGTAATGACCACCATTGACCAAAACACTGCCGAAAAAGGCAAACAACCGCTAAAGGCATTGGCGGGTTATCGTAATAAAAATAAAAAAATACTCTTCGGCCAAAACATCGTACACAAAGGTAAAGGCGCTATCAGCGTGGGCGATACGCTCGAAAATATCACCCTGCATAATGAAGAACGTTTTTTGGTAAACGTATCCCCGGCATAACCGCGTATAAAACAAACTGACAGGGTATTGAGTTTTCTTTATACTTTTTAGTCTATGTAGTACGTATTCTTTATATATCTTTGCAAATTGTATCTTTAGACGATGCTATCGAAAAAAACAAAGTACGCTATTAAAGCATTAGTTATCCTGGGTAAGAACATGGATAAGCCACCAATGCAAATATCAAAAATTGCAGAGGAGGAAAAAATACCGAAAAAGTTTCTGGAACAAATACTGCTCGACCTGCGCAACGCGGGCTTTTTGTATAGCAAAAAGGGAGCCGGTGGCGGTTATAGTCTTAACAAAGACCCGAAAGACATTTACTTAGTAAGCATAATGCGTATTACCGATGGCCCTATCGCTATGGTACCCTGCGCCAGCCTTAACTTTTATCACAAATGCGATGAATGCCACCAGGAAACTACCTGCGGCATACGCGATGTGTTTATTGAGGTACGCGATGCTACACTGAAAGTACTTTCGGAAACCAGTATTGCCGATGTAATTTCGAGAGAGACAACGCTGATAGACAAGATCTAAGCACAGCTATTGATATGGGACAATCTCATATCAATGCAATTTTGAAATATATACTACAATTTCGGTGTAGTATATATATATTTGTAACATTAGATGGCCTTAAATGAAACAAAATATTGCAATATAATGCTGTGGTGCTGTACTGCACATGGCAATTTATGGCTGTAAGTATATAAGATAATAATATATGCCCCTTCAGCCTTACGCGGAAGGGGCTTTTTTATAATAAATAAAACCACCATTATTATGCAAAGCTTCAGAACAGAACTGGAGAACCCCATTGTTGAAAATGATATTATCGATCTTGAGCGGAAGATAAGGTTGTTCAGGGAGGGTAAGATACATGATGAAAAGTTCAGAAGTTTACGTCTTGCGAGAGGTGTTTACGGCCAGCGGCAGCCCGGCGTGCAAATGGTGCGCATTAAACTGCCTTTTGGTAAAATAACTTTTAAGCAGATATTAACCATCGCCGATATATCCGACGAGTATGGTAGCAGCAACCTGCACCTTACCACACGTCAGGACATCCAGATCCATTACGTTAGCCTCGATCGTACACCCGAGCTTTGGGCACGTTTAGAGCGCGACGATATTACCCTGCGCGAAGCCTGCGGTAATACCGTACGTAACGTAACCTCCTCACCTACTTCAGGCATCGATCCTAACGAACCGTTTGACGTTTCGCCTTACGCGCACGCTACTTTCGAGTATTTTTTGCGTAACCCAATCTGCCAGGAAATGGGGCGTAAATTCAAAATGTCGTTCTCGGCCAATGATGATGATACAGCTTACTCTTACATCCACGATTTAGGTTTCATCCCTAAAATAAACGCTGCCGGCGAAAGAGGCTTTAAAGTAATGTTAGGCGGTGGCTTAGGTGCACAACCCCTGCTGGCTAACATTGTAGAAGAGTTTTTGCCCGAAGATCAGATGATCCCTTATATAGAGTCGATCATCCGTGTATTCGACCGCCATGGTGAGCGTAATAACCGCAACAAGGCCCGTTTAAAATATCTTGTACAAAAAATAGGTTTGGATGAAGTGCTGCGTTTGGCTAAAGAAGAACGCACTGCTTTAAAGGTAAAATCGTATACCGTTAACCGCAACGCGCTTGCTGACCCGGCTTTGCCGGCAACTACCGATTATCCGGAAGTTAGCATCAGCAACCCGCTGCGTTACGAGCAATGGCTGGCTACAAACGTTTTCGAGCAAAAGCAAAAAGGCTTTTATGGTGTATACGTTAAGGTGCCAATCGGTGATATTTCTACAGAGATTGCCCGCAAATTAGTTGATGTGTTGAGGCCGTTGGTTGCCGATGAGATCCGCATCACTCAAAACCAGGGTTTACTATTAAAATATGTACGTAAAGAGGCATTACCTGCGCTTTATGAAGGCTTAACTTCTATTGATCTTTCTGCACCGGGCTTTGATAGTGTGGCTGATGTTACCACCTGCCCCGGTACTGATACCTGTAACTTAGGTATCTCAAACAGTATGACCATGGCTAAAGTACTCGAAAATGTAATTTACACCGAGTATGAAGACCTGATCTACAATCGTGATATCAAAATAAAAATAAGCGGTTGTATGAACTCTTGCGGTCAGCATGGTTTGGCGCATATTGGTTTGCACGGCAGTTCGCTTAAAGCCGGTACACGGGTGTTACCATCAGTACAGGTAATGCTGGGTGGCGGCACGGTAGGTAACGGTGTAGGCCGCGCTGCCGAACGTGTGGTAAAAGTACCTGCAAAAAGGGCTACGCATGTTTTAAGATCGGTATTGGATGATTACAAAACCAACTCCATTGCCGATGAGGTTTTCCATAACTATTATGACAGACAGGGTAAAGACTATTTCTATCGCCTGCTTAAACCACTGGCCGATCTGACTACCCTTACCGATGAGGAATTTGTTGACTGGGGCCACGAAGAAACCTTTGTTACCGCCATTGGCGTGGGCGAGTGTGCCGGTGTGGTGATTGACCTGGTTGCTACCTTGCTATACGAATCTGAAGAAAAGCTGGGCTGGGCTAACGACGCTTACAAACGTGGCGCCTGGGCTGATGCTATTTATCACGGATACAGCGTATTTGTAAGTTCAGCTAAAGCGCTATTGCTTGATAAAGGCGTTAACAGCAGCACACAGGCAGGCGTTATTAAGGAGTTTGACGCGCAATACGTATCAACCGGAGAATTTGAATTGAACGGTTCTTTTACCGATCTTGTATTACAGATCAACAAAAACGAACCTACTGAAGAGTTTGCCACTGAGTACCTGGCTATGGCTACCGAATTTTTAAATACCAGCAAAGAGAAAAGAGAGGCATTGGTAAAATAATGAGCAATACTACTAACCACCAAAATAAGATCAGCAGGATCACCTTAGTTGGCGCAGGCCCCGGCGATACCGATCTGATCACCCTTAAAGGCGTTAAAGCGTTACAAGCAGCTGATGTTGTTTTGTATGATGCCTTAGTCAACGAAGAATTACTGGCCTTTGCCCCTGCCGATGCTGTAAAGGTATACGTAGGCAAACGCTCAGGCGATCATACTTATTCGCAAAGCGCGGTTAATCAGCTGATGGTTGATTACGCTATTAACTACGGCCACGTAGTTCGCCTTAAAGGCGGCGACCCATTTGTATTTGGCCGTGGATTTGAAGAACTGGAATTTGCTGCCGAAAATAATATCCCCGCGCAGGTAATTCCGGGTGTGTCAAGCTCAATTGGCGTACCTGAATTGCAGGGTATCCCGGTTACTCATCGCGGTAAAAGCGAAAGCTTTTGGGTAGTAACAGGTACTACCGCCAATGGTAAAATATCTGCCGACCTGATTGATGCCGCCAAAAGCAAGGCTACTGTGGTAGTGCTGATGGGCATTCATAAACTGGCCGAGATTACCGAAATATTTAAGGCTGAAGGTAAAAACAACCTGCCTGCGGCAGTAATACAAAGCGGAACAACCGTTAACGAAAAAATAGTTGTAGGCGTAGTTGATACCATTGTTGATCTGGCTAAAGAAAACAACATTACCTCACCGGCGCTTATTGTTTTTGGAGAAGTAGTATCCCTGCATCCTCAATTTCAACCTTTCAAAGCATTATATGACACTCTTGCCTAAAGATAATATTAACCCCGTTCAATTGAATGAGGCAGAGGGCAATCAGTTGTTCCCTGTTTTTATCAAGCTGAATAATTTGCATACCGTACTTATTGGTGCCGGTAAGGTTGGTTTAGAAAAACTAACCACCGTACTTAATAACAGTCCGCTTGCAAAGGTTACTGTTATTGCCAAAGAGATATTGCCCGAGGTGCACCAACTGGCTGCCGAATATAGCAAGGTGATCATCATTAATAAAACATTTGACGAGTACGATCTTGACGGCGCCGATATTGTAATAGCGGCCACTAATGATAACGACTTAAATAAATACATCAGGCAGGCAGCGCGTGACCGCAAACTGCTGATCAATATTGC
Source organism: Mucilaginibacter sp. GW821-FHT07G05 (assembly GCF_059418565.1). Lineage (NCBI taxonomy): Bacteria > Pseudomonadati > Bacteroidota > Sphingobacteriia > Sphingobacteriales > Sphingobacteriaceae > Mucilaginibacter > Mucilaginibacter sp. GW821-FHT07G05. The sequence continues at coordinate 782,637 of NZ_JBWKQC010000001.1, forward strand.
CGATAAACCCGAGTTGTGCGATTTCTATTTAGGATCGGTAGTGAAAAAAGGCGACCTTAAAATTGCCATATCAACCAACGGAAAATCGCCTACGGTAGCCAAGCGAATCAAGGAATATTTGAATAAAGAAATACCTGATGAGATAGATATTACTTTACAGCAAATGAACGAGTTAAGAAATTCACTTAATGGAGATTTTGCATCTAAAGTACAGCAGCTTAATGAAGCAACCGCAGTACTAACCGAAAGAAAAGCACCCGCGCCCAATAAACTATACCTCCGCTGGCTCATCTGGCTAACGTCGGTATCGTGCATCACTATCGCGTTGCTTTCCTTATGGTTTAAAGAGCCTGCGTTTCAATTATATTTACGGGAGCTTGATCCGGTATTTTACTACTTCCTGGTAGCTGGTTTTATATTCTCCATGATCGATGGCGCAATAGGCATGTCGTACGGGGTTACTTCAACTACCTTTTCGTTGTCAATGGGGATACCGCCTGCCTCGGCGAGTATGGCAGTTCACCTGTCCGAAGTGATGAGCAATGGCATAGCCGGCTGGATGCATTACCGCATGGGTAACGTAAACTGGAAACTGTTCAAGCTACTTTTAATACCCGGTATAGTCGGCGCTGTTACAGGCGCTTATCTGCTTTCATCCTTAGAACATTATAGCCAGTATTCTAAACCATTCGTATCATTATATACCCTTATTTTGGGTGGCGTGATATTATCAAAGGCATTTAACAACAAGCCTAAAAAATCGGCGGATAAGATAAAGAAGATCGGCTTGTTGGGTTTAGGCGGTGGATTTATTGACGCGGTTGGCGGCGGTGGCTGGGGCTCTATCGTATTATCAAGCCTTATAGCAGGCGGCCGTAACCCGAGGTTCTCGTTAGGCACAGTAAAGCTATCAAGGTTTTTTATAGCATTGATGAGTTCTTTAACATTCGTTACCATGCTGAAGAACGCGCATTGGGATGCCGTTGCGGGCCTTATTATAGGCAGCGCGCTGGCATCACCTATTGCGGCACGTATCTCAAATAAAATATCTACAAAAGTAATTATGGTTTCAGTTGGTATCATTGTAATATTGATCAGCCTGAAAAGCATTGTTACCTTTATAACAAAAGTGATTTAATACAATGAGTGAATTAGCTCAGGATATAAAACAACAAGTGGGCAACCTTGACCCGGTAGAAGCGTTAAGGCTTTTAGCCGAAAGGTTTCCGGGTGAAATAGTATTTTCAACCAGCTTCGGCTGGGAAGACCAGGTGATCACCCATATGATATTTACCAATAACCTGCCCATTAAAATATTTACGCTTGAAACCGGCAGGCTGTTCCCCGAAACTTATTATGTTTGGAACCGCACCATGGAAATGTATGGCAAACCAATACATGCTTATTACCCTAAGCACGAACTGGTAGAAGAAATGGTAAATACTAAGGGGCCAAACAGCTTTTACGAGTCGGTTGATAACCGTAAGGAATGCTGCGGAATCCGCAAAATTGAACCTTTAAAACGTGCACTGGCCGGTAACAACTGCTGGGTAACCGGGATCCGGGCCGATCAATCGGCAAATCGCCAGTTTATGGATAATGTGGAGTGGGACGAACAGAACCAACTGGTGAAATACCACCCTATTTACAGCTGGACACTTGACGACGTAAAGGAATATATAAAGAAATACAACGTACCATATAATACATTGCATGACAGGGGTTTCCCCAGCATTGGCTGTTTGCCTTGCACCAGGGCAGTACAGGAAGGCGAGGATTTTCGCGCCGGACGCTGGTGGTGGGAAGATCAATCAAAGAAAGAGTGCGGCCTGCATGCAGTAAAATAAAAAACGAATGAGTAATAACAACCACCTTAATTATTTAGACGAACTTGAAGCAGAAGCTATTTACATTCTGCGGGAAGTAGCCGGGCAATTTGAAAAGCCCGCCCTGCTTTTCTCGGGCGGTAAAGATTCTATCACCCTGGTGCGCCTTGCCGAAAAAGCGTTCCGTCCGGGTAAATTCCCTTTTCCGCTGGTACATATTGATACCGGCCACAACTTTATTGAAACTATTGAGTACCGCGACAAAATGGTAGCCCGCCTTGGCGAAAAGCTGCTTGTTGGCCACGTACAGGATTCTATTGATGAAGGCAAAGTAGTTGAACAAAAAGGCAAAAACGCCAGTCGCAACGCTTTGCAAACGGTGACCCTGCTTGATACTATTGCCAAACACCAGTTTGATGCCTGCATTGGCGGTGCACGCCGCGATGAGGAAAAAGCCCGTGCCAAAGAACGTATCTTTTCGGTACGTGATGAATTTGGCCAATGGGACCCGAAACGCCAGCGCCCCGAATTATGGAACCTTTACAACGGTAAAATACATAAAGGCGAAAACGTAAGGGTTTTCCCGATCAGTAACTGGACAGAACTTGATGTGTGGAATTATATCCGCCGCGAAAATATCGAACTCCCTTCTATTTACTTCGCTCATGAACGCGAAACCATTATCCGCAACGGACAACTGATGGCCGCTTCTCCATTTTTAAATATGGATGAAGAGGACATTATTGAGCGCCGCAACGTGCGTTTCCGTACTGTGGGCGATATGACCTGTACTGCCGCTGTTGCTTCACATGCTTATCATATCGACGACATTATCAACGAGATAAGCGAATCAAAAATCAGTGAGCGCGGCGCTCGTATGGACGACAAAGTATCAGAAGCAGCTATGGAAGACCGTAAGAAAGGAGGCTATTTCTAAATTCGAATGTTCAGTTTTATAATGTGCAGATGTGCGAATACACAGATGTGCAGATGATAAGAACAATAAAGGGAAAATTCGAAATCGAACATCCGATATTCGAAATAACAACCACATTCGAAATACGAAATAAAATATTATGGATATACTAAAATTTATAACCGCCGGTAGTGTTGACGATGGCAAGAGCACACTTATTGGTCGTTTACTTTATGATAGCGGCGCTATTTTAGCCGACCAGTTAGAGGCTCTGCATTCATCAAACCGCAAAAATGACGACGGCAGCATTGACTTGGCTATATTAACCGACGGCCTTAAAGCCGAACGTGAGCAAGGCATTACTATCGACGTAGCATACAAATACTTTAATACCGATAAGCGTAAGTTCATCATTGCCGATGCCCCCGGCCACATACAGTATACCCGTAACATGGTTACCGGCGCGTCAAATGCCGATTTGGCAATTATCCTGATCGACGCGCGTAAAGGCGTGATCGAGCAAACTATCCGTCACTCCTACTTGGTATCGCTATTGGGCCTGCCACAAGTTGCCGTAACCATTAATAAAATGGATATGGTTGATTACAGCGAAGAGGTTTACAATGGCATTGTTAAAGATTACCTTGAACTGGCCGCTAAAGTGAACCTTGAAAATGTAAAATTCATCCCGGTAAGCGCGCTTAAAGGCGATAACATAGTAACCAAATCAACCAATATGGATTGGTACGAAGGTGAAAGCCTGCTTGATTACCTGGAAAATGTAGAGATAAAGGTAGATATTACTACATCGCATGCCCGCCTGCCTGTGCAATGGGTTATACGCCCACAAACAGAAGAGCTGCATGATTACCGTGGATATGCCGGCCGCGTGTTAAGCGGCTCATTTCATGTGAATGATAAGGTGACCGTTTTGCCATCGGGCTTTAGCAGTACGATATCTAAAATTGAGGTATTGGACAGCGAACCTGTAGCTGCTACAACAGGTATGTCGGTAACGATACACCTGAATGACGAGATTGACATTAGCCGTGGCGACCTGTTAGTGAACAGCAACCAACAGCCGCAGGTATCTCAATTAATTGAGGCCGACCTTTGTTGGATGGATACCCGCGCGCTTGATACCTCACATACCTACTTTATACAGCACAATAGCAAAGTAACCCGCTGCCGCATACAAGAGGTGTTGCACAAAATAAATATCAATACGCTCGAAAAACAATACGACGAAGATTTTAAGCTGAACGATATCGGCCGAATCATCATCAAAACAGCAGATCCGTTAGCGTTTGATCTTTACCAGGATAACAAAGCCAATGGTGGCGCTATATTGGTAGACAGCCGTACCAACCTAACCGTAGGCGCGCTAATGCTAAGGGCTAACGCTGATTAAGAAATAAACTCACGTCCATTGAGAATTAAAATTCTTTTTGGACTTTGAAGGTAAAATGACGATGGCTCACACCCACTCTCCACTGTCATGCTGAGGAACGAAGCATCTATCGCAAATAAGCATAGCGAAGAAGATTCTTCAAACGTTCAGAATGACAGTTTTTTTAACACGTCATAGGTAGGTATCGCAATTGACGCGCATTTCATTAACCTTCAAAAACAAAAAAGGCTGTCACCAATTGGTGACAGCCTTTTTGCTGTAATTTTATGAGGTTGTTATTATCTTACTTGTTTGAAGAAATAAACTGCTGAAGTTGGGCTAACCCTAACTAACAATTCTTCTTTGTCATTTTTCAGATCAACAAAATGCTCGGTTGATTCGTCGTTGCTCATTTCAATAACTGAACTTACTACGTAACCTTTGTATTTGTTAGCAATTTCTTTTTGTGCCCTTGCAGATACTTTTTTGTACTCAACAGCTTGGGTAGTACCTAAAAAGTCGCCTTGTAAGTTGTAGAAAGCAGTCTTTTTAACGCCATCAACTACAAACTCAGCTTTTTGGCAATTTGAGTTTACAGTCCATTTTACATTTTTAGCATCGCTAAAGTCAGCATTGAACTGGTTTAATACAGCGTAAGAAACTTCGTCTTCTTTGTCTGCTGCTTTTGTTTTATCGGCAGCATATACACCTGTTACTAATAGTCCGATGATTGCTGGTATAATTAATAATTTTTTCATTGTCTTAAATTTTAAATCCATAACAAAGATAAGGCAACGTTATCAATAACGTAAATAAAATTGAATTTTTATAAAAATATCATAACACAATGGGTTTAATTTTCAATTTTGAAAAATATTTCACTTTACATAGTTTATTTTTTACAATATCGTAAAAAAAGAAGGCTTTACTTATTGTATTTTATACACTAAGTAAAGCCTTCTATGTAACAAACTGAATATAAATAACCGTTTTAGCAACATATCTATTGATAATTACAAAAAGTAACTATCAATAGTATCTAATTACTTATCAAGTTGTTTTATATAATTATGGAAAAGGTGCAGTGCCCGCTCCTTATTATCGGTAAGTTCGAAGTCAATCTTGTGCATCAGGTAATCTTCCACATCAAAATCATCACGTTTAGGCATTTGTTTAAATAGTTCGGCCCTGTTATTCAAACCAAGCTTCAGCGCCTGGTTAAATTCGTCCATAAAATCTTTCGGTATGTTTTTGTTGGCAACCCAAGCAGCAAACACAAATGGTAATCCGCTAAAGTTCAGCCACTCTTCGGCAAGGTCATATACATAAGGGTACTGTTCCTTTTTACCAAAGGTTCTGTCCCCTATTTGTACAAAGGCCGTGTTAGCATCGGTTGATGTAGTATAATCCGCGGCATTGGTAACCAGTTCCGGATTTACCTTCCAGTGATTTTTCAAAAGCACACGGGCCAGGTTATTTGATGAACGCGATTCGGGATCAAGCTGTAAGGTTTTAATATCCTTAGCCTCGCAATTGCTGAATATAAATACCGAATTAACGGCTCCGTTAGCGCCAATGCAATAATCGGATACTATATTCCATACAGGCAGGCTTAAAATAGCGGCTACAGGTATAAGGCCAATATCGGCCTCGTCGTCAATAAGCTTTTGGGCACAGTCCGACGGCATATCCAAACTCAGATCAATTTTGTTGATGATGTTGGAATGTTCTATACCGTAAATAAAGGGTTTGGTGTTAGTATAACTAACTGCAGAAATTCTGATCTTTTTCACAAATACTTAGTTCAGGAAGCCTTCAGGTGCTTCGCATTATTAAAATCGACGATCTCATATTTATCGCCGTCAAATACTACCTTATATAATACAAGGTTTTGGTGCGGGAAATTATCCATCTCAGTCAGCGGGCGGCCGGTAAGCAAACACAGCAGCAAACGCATAGCGCGGCCGTGCATACATATCAATACCGTTTTTTCTTCGGGATGGCTCATGATGGTTTTGATGGCTTCCTCCTGGCGTAGCTTAACATCGTTGGGGCTTTCGCCGCCTTCAAACTTCACGTCGAGGTTTCCGTCCATCCAGTTGCGCATCAAATCTAAAAATGCGGCTTTATTTTCGGGAGTGCTGGGTTTACCTTCCAGTACACCCCATGCCAGCTCATCTAAGCCGGAAAGTTTTTCATAAGGCAAACCCAGATCGATAAACTTTTGGATACTTTGCTGGGTACGCTTAAGTTCAGAAATGTAGATCTTATCAAAGGCTACATCTTTATAAGCGTCAAAAAATTGTTCGGCCTGGTGGCGGCCTTCTTCGTTAAGGTCGGTGTTCATACCCCGGCCCTGTACAATTCCCTGTTTATTAAGATCAGTTTGTCCATGGCGGACAATATATAGTGTTTTTAGTATCATTCTTTTTTTAAGCAGAAAGCTGAAAGGTAAAAGCTGAAAGGTTTAAACCTTATATCTCAAGCACCCTTCAAAATCTTCTTACCTTTTAGCTTTCTGCTTTTATCTTTTGGCTTTCAGCTTCCCCCTAATTAACCACCGGTAACTTATAAAACCTCGGCTTGGCTTCTTCGGCAAACTGAAAATCGTTGTAGTCGGTAACTACATTATATAAGGTATCGCGTTCTATAGGGTATCGGCCTACATTCTTTATCAGCTCAACCACTTCTTTGGTACTCATACCCGGGGTTTGTTCCTCGGCACCTGCCATTGAATAGATCTTGGTAGTATCGTCAAGCGTACCATCAATATCATCTACCCCAAAGTTTAACGATAGCTGCGCCGTAGTACGGCTAATCATGGCCCAATAGGCTTTAATATGATCGAAATTATCCAGATAGATGCGCGCGATGGCGTAGTTACGCAAGTCTTCAATCACGGTTGATTCGGGCACATCCGACATCTGGTTATCCTTATTACGGAATTTCAGCGGAATAAAAGTTTGGAAACCACCTGTTCTATCCTGTAACTGGCGCAGGCGTTCCATGTGATCAACCCGGTGCCAGTATTTTTCGATGTGGCCATACAACATGGTAGCATTCGAGCGCATGCCCAGTTTATGCCATTCCTCGTGTATTTGCAGCCATTGGTCGGCAGTACATTTATCTTTAGCTATCTGATCGCGAATTTCTTCGTGGAAAATTTCGGCACCACCACCCGGCATTGATTCCAGCCCGGCACCCTTCATCAGGGCCATCCCAGTGGCGTAGTCAATTTTAGCTTTCTTAAATATATAGTGATATTCAACAGGCGTTAAAGCCTTTACATGCAGATCGGGACGATGTTCTTTTATACGTCTGAATAATTCGGCATAAAAAGGAACATCGTACTGCGGCAATACACCACCTACAATGTGCACCTCGGTAACAGGCTCGTTATCGTATTTTTTTACGATGTCGAGCATCTCTTCCATAGTATATTCCCAACCATCGGCGCGTTGTTTCAACAACCTCGAATACGAGCAGAATTTGCAATCGTACACACAAAGATTGGTTGGCTCGATATGGAAATTACGGTTAAAATATGTTTTATCGCCGTGCTTTTCTTCGCGAATATAGTTGGCGAGGGTACCTAAATAGCCCAATTCGCCTTTTTCATATAATAAAACACCTTCATCAAAGGTGATACGCTGGTGGTTGAGTACCTTTTGAGCAATGTGTTTTAAATCAGCAGATAAGCTTGGGTCCTGTAATAGTACTTGTAAATTATTGTCAGCTGCCATCTAAAAAACTTTACAGCAAAAATACGTAATTGCTGCATCAGAATATCACAGGCGTGTAACTATTTATCCTTTACGTACTGCACAGCGAAGCCGTCATTAACGTTATCGGCCAAAACAAGCGTATCATTTTTAGCTTTTACGATCACCTGGTCTAACCCACCGTTCTGATATTTAATGATATAAGCCGGATCTTCAGAAAAAATGGTTTTATCCTTGCTAAGCGTAAACGCCGATTGGTTTGTAAGCGAATCGTTACGATAAAAAGTAGCCGTATTATTCCGTTTAAACTCAACCGATGAACGGTAACCTTCAGACTGCGGTGTAATAGTTCTACCCGCAAAGCCTCCCGTTGATTGCACCCATTTCCACTTGCCGTACAGCTTATCGGTGCTAATATTGCCTGCTGTTTTTAAATCTTCTTTATTGCATGATACGGCGCAGATCACCAATATGGAGCATACTAAACTTTTCATAAAAATGGGGTTATGACATTGGGGTTTTAAACTTATTACGGTAATATTATTGTGAACGCTACAATCAAATAAATTAATGTTGCTTAATTTGGGGCATAATTTTCTGCCTTATGAATATCGAAACCATAGCCATACACGCCGGCAACCATAACGACCCAACCACGAAAGCGGTGATACAGCCCATCATCATGTCGACCACATTTGAACGTGGCGAAGATGGCAGTTATCCGGGAGGTTATATATACAGTCGTTCATCCAACCCCAACCGGAGCGCTTTAGAGCAGGTACTTGCTCAACTGGAGGGCGGTGTTGAGGCAGCAGCGTTTTCATCGGGCAATGCCGCGGGCATGGCGGTATTTCAATCGTTACCTGCGGGCACACATATTATATTACCCGATGATATGTACCATGGTTTGCGCAACCAGATCAAAAATCTTTTTGCCGGTATACTGGAGTTCGATTTTATTGATGTGAACAATACCGAATTACTACAACAGCATATAAAATCCAATACTGGTGTAATATGGATAGAAACCCCATCGAACCCGTTATTGAAGCTTACCGATATTAGAAAGGTAGTTGCCATAGCCCATTCCAAAGGTATTAAAGTAGTGTGCGATAATACTTTCGCCACACCTGTATGCCAGCAACCTATCGCATTAGGGGCCGACCTGGTGATGCACTCGGCTACAAAATACTTTGGCGGCCACAGCGACCTGATGGGCGGCGCATTAATTGCCGCTGAAAAAAGCGACTGGTGGTTAAAGATCCGCCAGGTACAGGAAATGGGTGGCGCTATCCCCTCGCCTATGGATTGCTATTACTTGGTACGCAGTATTAAAACGCTGCCTTACCGTGTACGTGGTCATGTAAATAACGCGCAGCTATTAGTACAATTTTTGCAAGACCATCCGAAGGTAGAACGTGTAATGTATCCGGGTTTGCCATCGCACCCACAGCATGATATTGCTAAGGCGCAAATGCTGAGCTTTGGCGGAATGCTGTCTTTTTGCATAAAAGGCAGCGAAGATGATACCCGTAAAGTAGTAAATAGTGTAAAGCTGTTTACACAAGCCACCAGCCTGGGTGGTGTTGAAAGCCTGATAGAACACCGTGCATCGGTAGAAGGGCCCGACACCAAAACGCCCCGAAACCTGCTTAGGGTATCAGTAGGTTTAGAGCATATTGATGATCTTATTGCCGACCTTGAAGCGGCTTTTAACAGTTTTTAAGCATAAATAAAAATAAAATTTGGAGATAAGTATTCAATTAACATATCTTTGAAACATTATTTGGTAGCAAATATTAAGATCATTGTTCCGCCAACCGGCGAATTTTGGTTTATAAAGAAGTGGCGAGAGATCAGGCTCAACAACCCACTGGCAACCCTTCAATTTGAAGAAGGTGCCAATTCCTGGCCCGGAGAATGGATCCCGGGGAATATAAATTAACCACCATGAAAAGTTTAGTACAAGTTAAAGAAAGTAAGATACAACAGGTTACCCCAACCGGCAATTCATTTGCTATTTGTATTTGTATGTGTTGCTGCTGTTGATTCAGTAACACGTTCCCATTTTCATTTTCCTGAAAAATACGCGTGTTGCTCCTATCGGGATGCTATTATCCTGCTTTGCGCACACGGTAAAACAAACTGATCATTTACAAACAATTAAAATCTTAACATATCATGTCTACTACAAATTTAAAATTCGAAACACTACAATTACACGCAGGTCAGGAAGCAGATGCAACAACAGGTTCACGCGCTGTACCTTTATATCAAACTACTTCTTATGTTTTTAACAGTGCCGAGCATGGTGCTAACCTATTCGCGCTGAAAGAGTTTGGCAATATCTATTCCCGCATAATGAACCCCACTACCGATGTTTTTGAAAAACGGGTAGCGGCTTTAGAAGGTGGTGTAGCGGCATTAGCAACAGCATCCGGCCAGGCAGCGCAATTTTTGGCCTTAAATAACATTTTACAGCTTGGCGATAACTTTGTTACCTCGCCATTTTTATACGGAGGCACTTACAACCAGTTTAAAGTAGCCTTTAAACGCATTGGTATCGACGCGCGTTTTGCCAAAGACGATACTGCCGAAAACATAGAAGCCCTTATTGACGATAAAACAAAAGCAATTTACCTCGAAACCATAGGTAATCCGGGTTTTAATATCCCTGATTTTGAAAAGATTGCCGCGGTTGCACAAAAACACGACCTTCCTTTAATAGTAGATAATACTTTCGGCGCTGCCGGATATTTGTTCCGCCCGCTGGAGCATGGCGCACATGTTGTAGTACAATCGGCTACCAAATGGATTGGCGGCCATGGTACAAGCATTGGCGGTGTAATAGTTGATGGTGGTAACTACAACTGGGCCAACGGCAAATATCCTCAATTTACCGAACCGGCCGAAGGTTACCATGGTTTAGTATTTGGCGATGTATTCGGTATTGGCGGTCCGTTTGGTAATATTCAGTTTATTATACGTGCCCGTGTGGAAGGCCTGCGCGATTTCGGTCCGTCGCAATCACCATTCAACTCGTGGTTATTGGTTCAGGGATTAGAAACCCTGTCGTTACGTGTACAACGCCATATTGATAACGCGCTCGAACTGGCCAAATGGTTGGAACAGCATCCTTTGGTAGCCAAAGTAAACTATCCGGGTTTGGCATCATCACCGTATAACGCGCTGGCTAAAAAGTATTTAAAAAACGGATTTGGCGCGGTATTGTCATTTGAGGTAAAAGGCGATAAAGAAAACGCGGGTGCAATAATTGACAGCCTTAAACTGGTGAGCCATGTGGCAAACGTGGGCGACGCGAAAACGCTGATCATACAGCCATCTGCTACTACGCATCAGCAATTGAGTGATGAAGAGCAACTTTCTGCCGGTGTTACGCCTACCCTGTTACGTGTAGCCGTTGGTATTGAACATATTGATGATATTAAAGGCGATTTTGAACAAGCCTTCAATAAAATAAAACAACCCGAAGCCGAATTGGTGTAAACCATTTAGCGCGGGCTATACAAATTAAAAAGTCCCTTCCGTTGGGGAGGGACTTAAATAATATATATGAACACAGAAGTATTTAAGTACACTAAAACATTTAAACTTGAGTCGGGCAGCGAGTTGCATGATCTTGAAATAGGTTTTAATACCTACGGCAAGCTGAACAAAAACAAGGATAATGTGGTTTGGGTGTGCCATGCGTTGACCGCCAATTCCGACGTGCTTGATTGGTGGCAGGGTTTATTCGGTACGGATAACTATTTTAATCCCGAAGAACATTTTATTGTGTGTGCCAATATTTTGGGTTCGCCTTATGGTACTACTAATCCGCTAAGTACAAACCCGGTTACCGGGCAGCCTTATTATTTGGCATTCCCGCAATTTACCATAAGGGATATTGTTAAGGCGCATCAGCTACTGGCTGATTATTTGAATATCGAAGATATCCATATCCTTATCGGTGGTTCATTAGGTGGCCAGCAATCGTTAGAATGGTCGATTATTGAGCCGGAGCGTATCAAAAATCTGATACTGATAGCTACCAATGCCCGTCATTCATCATGGGGTATTGCTTTTAATGAGTCGCAAAGATTGGCATTAACTGCCGACCGCACTTTCTATAACAACTCGCCCGATGGCGGCGCTAAAGGTTTAAAAGCAGCGCGCAGCATTGCCTTAATATCTTACCGTGGTTATAAAACCTACAATGTAACCCAGCAGGAAGATGACGATAACAGAACCGACAACTACAAGGCATCAAGCTATCAAAGTTACCAGGGCGAAAAACTGGTGAACCGCTTTAACGCCTACAGCTACTGGTATTTAACCAAGGTGATGGATTCGCATAATGCAGGCCGCGGCCGTAACGGCGTTGAAAAAGCATTGAGCCTTATCAAAGCCAAAACATTAGTGATCGGCATAAAATCAGATGTGCTGTTCCCGGTAGAAGAACAACAATACCTTTTCCAGCATATCCCGAAGGCATCATTCTCTGAATTTGATTCGCTTTATGGGCACGATGGATTTTTAATTGAAACAGAAGCTTTAACAAATATTATCACCTCTTTCTTTAAAACAGATGTTAAGGGAAAGATTATTGAATTGCAACGAATTGCGTAATGAGTAAGAAACTAACTATTGGATTATTTGGATTTGGAGTTGTTGGACAAGGATTGTATGATATCATCAAGACAAAGAATTTAAACCTGGAGATCGTTAAGATCGCTATAAAAAACCCGGACAAGCAACGTTCGCTGCCTTCTACCCTTTTCACTACTGATAAGGATGAACTGCTGAACAATCCGGAAATAAATACCATCATCGAACTGATCAATGATACCGAAGCTGCTTATGAGATTGTATCTACAGCGCTTAAATCGGGCAAAAACGTAGTATCGGCCAGTAAAAAGATGATCGCTACTTATTTGAACGAACTAATTGATCTTCAGCACGAATACGGTACATCATTATTATACGAAGGTTCGGTTTGCGGCAGTATCCCTATCATCCGTAATCTCGAAGAGTATTATGATAACGAATTACTGCACTCGGTAAGCGGTATTTTCAATGGTTCATCGAACTATATCCTGTCAAAAGGTTACTTAGATGGCCTGGATTATGACAGCGCATTAAAACAAGCGCAAGATCTGGGCTTTGCCGAAACCGACCCGACATCAGACGTTGGTGGTTTTGATGCCAAATACAAAGCAGTTATCGCGGCAGCACATGCTTATGGTGTGGTTGTGAACCCCGATGATGTATTGAACATCGGTATACAAACCCTATCGGCCAATGATGTACAGTACACCCGCGAAAAGAGATTAAAAGTAAAACTGGTACCGGTAATTAAAGAGCTTGATAAAGGCCACGTTGCTTTGTTTGTATTGCCGAAATTTGTAGGCGAAAGCGAGTTTTTATACAACGTAGAGTACGAATACAACGGCGTTGTGGTACAGGCGGCCTTTGCAGATCAGCAGTTCTTTTTCGGTAAGGGAGCCGGTGGTCATCCAACCGGTGCCGCCGTGCTATCGGACATTACTGCCTTGCGTTATGATTACCATTACGAATATAAGAAAGCCAAAGAAAAGGGCAACCTTAAATTCACCAATGATATTGAGCTGAATATCTACTTACGTTACGAAAATGATAGTTTGGTAGAAGCGCTGAACTTTGAACACATTCACGAGCGCTATGTATCAGACACTTATAAGTATATTGTAGGAAAAGTTAATTTGCAAAATCTGATCGATAACCAATACCGTATATTGGAAGAGAGGGCATTCGTTGCCTTCGCCGATCAGCTAACAGGGGTCAGCTTAGCTACGGCATCAAAACAAGCAGCCGAATTATTTTAGTAGGTAATACGGTTGTAACTAAAAAAAAGAAAAGCTTCCTCCCGGAAGCTTTTCTTTTTTTATAGCGTTTTATAAATTATCTGTTCACAATTCGCGGTTCACATCCCAGTTTTCCAGGTAATCGGCCACGCGGCGCACAAATGAGCCGCCCAGCATTCCATCAACCACACGGTGATCGTAAGATAATGACAGGAACATCATTTGCCTGATGCCAATGGTATCGCCCTGTGGTGTTTCAATTACAGCAGGTTTCTTTTTAATGGTGCCTACTGCTAAAATAGCTACCTGCGGCTGGTTGATGATAGGTGTGCCCATCACGTTACCAAACGAGCCTACGTTAGTAATGGTAAACGTACCATCCTTAATATCGTCGGGCTGTAGTTTATTAGCACGGGCACGAGCGGCCAAATCATTAACGGCTTTGGTGATGCCTACTAAATTTAAACCGTCGGCTTTTTTAATAACCGGCACAATCAGGTTACCGCTTGGCAGTGCTGTAGCCATACTTATATTGATATCCCGTTTTTTGATGATCTGGTTACCATTTACAGATATATTGATCATCGGGAAATCTTTTATCGCTTTTACCACCGCCTCGATAAATATCGGGGTAAAGGTTATTTTTTCGTTCTCGCGTTTTTCAAACTTGCCCTTTATCCTATCGCGCCATTGAACCAGGTTGGTTACATCGGCCTCAACAAACGAGGTAACATGCGGCGAGGTTTGCACACTCATCACCATGTGATCGGCAATCAGTTTACGCATCCTGTCCATTTCAATGATCTCATCTCCACCGGATAATGATACAGCAGGCGCCGGTGTAGGCTGTGGTATTGAAACCGGTGCAGATGGTGGTGTAACAGGCGGATTAAATTCAGCAACTGGTGTTACCGGCTGAGCCGTTTCCCGTTGAGGTGCTTCGTATACAGGCTGCGCCCTGCGGCCGCTGTTGATATAAGCGATCAGGTCGTCCTTAGTTAAACGTCCGTCGGCACCGTTACCGGGAATACTATCCAGTTCTGCTAAACCAATTCCTTCGGTAGCGGCAATACTTTTCACCAATGGAGAATAGAACCTGGCCGTATCTTTAAAATTCTGTGGAGCAGTAACAGGCGGCGGTGTCAGCAATTCAGTACCCGGAATATTCACTTCAGGTTCAAATTGTTGAGTTATCACCGGTTGTGGTGTTTCAACAACAGGTGCCTGATAAGCGGTATCGTTTGTATAATTGTTATTTATTTGCTCGGGCTGTTGTTGATAATCATTCGATGGTTCATCAGCGCCCTCGGTTTCAATAATGGCTATAGTATCGCCTACCTGCACAACATCGTCCTGCTGAAATAATAGCTCAACCAGTTTGCCTGATACGGGTGATGGCACCTCTGAATCAACCTTATCTGTAGCAATTTCAACTACTGTATCGTCAGCTTCAATAAAATCTCCGGGAGATTTTACCCATTTTATTATAGTTGCCTCCGCAACACTTTCACCCATTTTAGGTAGTAAAAGTTGATATTTCGCCATATATGATATACAGTTGGTAGGTCAAAAATAAGTATTTGCGCAGTATTACGCACTATTTGTTCAGTAAACTATTTAATAAGCCCAGCGCACTTATGGCCGAACGCTCTATTACCTGCTTCCTTTTATTGTTAAAATTGAACAGCTTTACTATAGTTTGTTGTGTTGATGCCACTGCTATCCAAACCGTACCTACAGGTTTTTCAGGCGTACCGCCATCAGGGCCGGCTATACCGGTAACCGCTATGGCATAGTCAGATTTAAAGTTGCGCAATGCGCCTTCAACCATCTCGGTGGCGGTTTCTTTACTTACCGCGCCATATTGTACAATGGTTTGATGCTCAACGCCCAGTATACTTTCTTTCAAATTGTTTGAGTACGAAACAGTACCGCCTAAAAACACCCTCGATGAACCAGGATGCTGTGTAAATAGGTGCGAAATATATCCGCCCGTACAGCTCTCGGCTATTGAAAGTGTAAAGCCTTTAGCGGCCATATGGTTCATGATAGCTTGCTCCAACGTAATATCTTCAGTAGCGGCTACCACATTGCCTACGCGCTCAATTATTTTTGAGGCATATTCTTCTATTTTTTCTCGTAGTAAAGACTCTTCTACCTCGCCATATCCACTTAAACGCAACCTTACCATACCCAATTTAGGTAAATAAGCCAGTTTAATATATGGCGGCAGGGCATCTTCAATATCGGCAATGCGTTCGGCCAAAAAGGACTCGCCCTCGCCTACCGTTAAAATGGTTTTATGGATAATGACCGGTAATTGCGCTACCGACTTTATTTTCGGCAACACCTGCTCTTCCATCATATACATCATCTCGAAGGGTACTCCCGGCATCGATACATATATTTTGCCGTTATGGTTAAACCACATACCCGGCGCGGTACCGTTCTTATTAAGTATTACCTCACAATTTTCGGGCACAAGGGCCTGCTGAATGTTAACCTCCAGTAAAGGGCGGTTATAGCGCTTGAATATATTGGTCACATTTTCCAGCGCCTCAGCATTTTCTACCATGCCTACGCCAAAGTATTCAGCCAGTGTTTTTTTGGTGATATCATCTTTTGTGGGGCCAAGGCCGCCTGTTATAAAAATAATATCGGCCCTGCCCGTTGCTTCTTTTAGCGCGTTGAGGATATGCTGCTTGTCATCCGATACGGACGAGATCTGTTTCACCCTGATGCCAATGGCATTAAGCTCCTGCGCCATCCACGCCGAATTGGTATCAACAATTTGGCCGATAAGTATTTCGTCGCCTATTGTTATAATTTCTGCTAACATAGTTTAATAGCCTCCAAAATACTGGTTAGCGCTGTAGTCGCTGCGCTTAGTCAGTTTGAGGTCCTGCAATATAGATGATTTTACCTTGATAGTTACGTTATACGACTTGAAATACCCAAACGGCAGCCATTGTACCGAAAGATCCCAGCAATGCAGATCGCGGTAAATTGCGAACGATGTGGCACTACTCAGCTTCATGGCATTCAAATCGTAGTTGGTAGAGTATTGTACCTTCCATTTGGGCGTTAAGCTAAAGTCGCCGCTCATTTGAATGGTATTGGTAGTGGTTTTTAATACACCACTGTTCTGATACTGAAAATTGTAGCTGAACGACACATTCCACGGAATATTAAAATCGATATAAGCCGATGGGTCGCTGTTAATATAAGCCAGTTTTTGTGCCTGTTCAGGCGTCATATTCTGTATCGTATTCGCGTCAGTCTGCTTCCTTTTTGGGTTGATGGATGTTGAGTTTAAACTACCACTCATGGAGAAACCAAAGCTTTCCAGTTTCGGGAACTTACCATCCTGCCAGGTAAAGCGGTTACGCTCGCGGGAATAACGAGTAATAGCACCGTTGCTGATAGAATCTCGCACATCCACCACATAAGGGTTAAGCAAACCGTTAAAACTTACGTTCACCTTTTGATTCAGGAAGGCGGTGTGGCCCGAGAAACTGATCTTCGACAAACGCATTGAATCGGCCGCGAAGTTATAAAAGGTAGAGAATGATAAACCTTGTAGTATCTGGATCTTCCGGGGAGTATTCGAAGTATCGGTAGCGCTCGGCCTTAGTTTTGCTTCAATCGTATTATCAACGTTAAAACCTATGCCCGCCTGTCGGCCTGCTGATGGTCCGCCGTAAATAGACTGCTCAAATATAGAGTAGGTTTGCGCCGTAGCCGTATATGGTAACGAAGCGTTACTTACCGCCGTACGATAATAGCCATAGCCCGGTGACGAAAAATCAGGCTTGTAACTGAAACTAAGATTTGGCGTCATTACGTGCCTTATCGCAGATATTTTACCTTTAAAGTTAGCCTGGCTATATACTTTGGTTGAAAAACCAGCGCTCAGGTTATACTCACCCGACCTTGCGAAACCGCTTACCGTATCAATAGTAGCTACGTTTGAACCTACGTTCGTATTATTCCTGTCGTAGCTTTTGCGAATGGTTTGCAGGTACCAGCGCTCGTTATAGTTGGCTGATGTACTAAATTGGAAAAACTTAAGTACGTTCAAACTCAAACCGATAGGTATTTGATGCTGGAAACCATTTTGCAAACGTTTGGTTAATGTTTGCTTGGTGAACAGATCAGCCTCCGGGATATCGTTCAGTTTATTAGTTGCCTGGAAAGAGTAACCTACTGTAATTTTTTGATACCATTTCGCCTCACCCACTCTGTCTTTACTATCCAGCGGACTAAGGGTAGACATGTTGAAGGCTACCGTAGGCAGATCTAACGTTACACGCTTACGGGTAATATCCTGGCTATGGCTTAAGCTCACGTTTAAGTTGAAAGGCGTACCCGCCCATACTTTACCATACGCGATACTCGAACGGAAGTTATTTTGGGTTAACTGCTGTAAGTTATAACCCTGGCTGGCACCATTATTAATAAAGTTACTTGATGTACCCGCGTTTACCGATGCACTGAATGTACTTCCCGGATGCGCATTAGGGTCCTGGCTGTGCGTCCAGGCAATGTTAAAGTCTTTCGCGGCAGGGTCGCCCGGTAAGCCTATATTGTGCGAACCGTAACTCAATGTAAGGTTACCCTGGTATTTATAACGTTTCAGGTAACGGCCTGCACCGCTCAACTCGTATGATCCTCTTGAATAAAATGAACCATTAAAGGTCATGTCCAGATAATCGTTAAAAGCGATGTAATAACCGAGGTTACGCAGGAAGAAGCCGTAACGCTGATCTTCACCAAAAGTTGGCAATATCACACCCGAAGAGCGCGTGTTAGGCTTGGGAAAGAAACCAAACGGGATAGCCAGCGGCAGTGGCACATTCGCTATCTCCAGGTATGCCGGGCCCGATATGATCTTATTTTTTTCGCCGATACCCTTGGTAATTACTATACCGAAGTGTGTTTCGGGATAAGGCAGATCGCAGGTACTGAAAAGTACATTGCGGTAAGCTACTTCAGTTTCGTTCAGCTTTTTTGCCTGCCCGCCCGAAATAAAGTTACCATCCTGCTCTGATGCCGGGTTATAGATCTTCCCCTTTTTGCTTTTCATGTTAAACCGCAACGAATCCGAATACAGGGGCTTATCATTCTTCTGTTTTGATATAGGCCTGCCCTGGTAACGGTGTGTACGCGGGTTAATGCTACCGGCGGCAAAAATGGTATTGTTCTTATTGTCTACACGTATATAATCGGCATCCAGCTCAAAATCTTCATAAGTTACCCGGGCACGGCCATACAGGTACATGATGTTCTTTTCTTTATCAAAAATGGTTGAATCTTCGGCAGTCGCTTTTACTTCCGATTTTAAACCATCGGGGTCGTTTACTGTCGTATCTTCACCACCGGGCTGTAATGTACCTGCACCCGGTATTAAGGTACTTTTTTTAGTGCTATCACGTTTAGTGGTATCCTTCGGGATGGTATCTTTTTTGGTGCCGTTGTTTTTTACAACAGGTTTGGGAGCTGCTTTTTTAATTCCCCGCATCAATTTCCGGTCTTGTGCCGAATTTGGGTCGAGTTTTATAATAGTATCTCTTAATAGTTTATGTTTGCTGTTTCCGCTCTTGTTTCCGGCAGCTATCACATTCACTATTAAAACAATTGCGAGCAGAAAAAATAGACTAACGAATTTCAAAATTGATTATGAATAGTATTTTTGCAGATATAGTTAAACAGCGCTCAAACATAATGAAAAATAAAACATTGAAAAGATTGAATTATTACTTCCCCCTGCTACTTATTTTATTTACACTTTCTTCTTTTCAAAATGATGATGGTAAACCAAAAAGAGACACTGTTCAAACGTCAGGTTTTAAAATAAAAACTATTGTTGTTGATGCCGGCCACGGCGGCCACGATCCCGGCGCCTTTGGTTCCCATTCCAATGAAAAGACTGTAACGCTTGCTTTGGCATTAAAATTACAAAAAGCCATAGAAAAAGATTTAAAAGATGTAAACGTGATCATGACACGTACCGACGACAACTTTATCGAGTTGCACAGACGGTCGGATATCGCCAACAAAAACCAGGGACAGTTATTTATTTCTCTTCACTGTAACTCATTGGCCGGCCGTCGCGTTACTGAAGTAACCGGCTATAAAAAAGGCAAGAAAGGTAAAAAGATACCTATATATAAAACAGTTTCGGTTCCTAACCGTTCAGGAAAAGGAGCTATGATACTGGTTTACGGTTCGCGCAGGGTTGGCGCACAGGAAGAAGCCTTACGTGAAAACGCGGTTATTTATGCGGAAAAGGATTACAAAGATAACTACGCGGGCTACGATCCCGAAAACCCGGCTTCGGTTATCTTGTTGAATACCTTTAGAGATAAATACCGTAAACAAAGTATCCGACTGGCTACTTTAATTGATAATGAGTTTACCGATACTGATGGCCGTGTAAGCGCGGGCGTTAAAGAGCAGGTTGTACTGGTGCTTGACCATACTGCCATGCCGGCCGTACTGGTTGAAACCGGGTTTATCAATAATCCTGACGATGAGGCTTATTTAACTTCAGAAGAAGGACAAAACGAAATTGTAGCATCAGTGCTGCAAGCGATTAAGAACTATAAAAAACAGGTTGAAAATTAAAATTTAACACATATTCATCTAAACATACACTACCTTGAAAATAACTAACGAAACCAAAATAGGCGCCTTTACGGCAATAGGTATCACTATCCTGATATTGGGATACAGCTATCTTAACGGAAACGACGTATTTTCCGGGTCGAACAAATTTTATTCGATATATAAAAGTGTAGAAGGATTAACCGTATCAAAACCGGTACTGGTGAACGGCTACCAGATTGGTCGTGTTTCGGGTATGGAATTGCAGCCAGACGGACGTACCATTGTTGAATTTAAGATTGACCCGAAATATGATATCCCCTCAAATACGCTTGCGCAATTGCAAAGTACCGACCTTTTAGGTGGCAAAGCCATCATATTTGAACTGGGTAACAGCAAAATAATGGCCGAAGATAAAGATACCCTTCGTGCCGATATACAAGGCAGCTTGGCAGAAAGCCTGCAACCTATTCAAAAAAAGGTAGAGCAATTGATCGTAAAGATCGATTCATCATTAGGTTCTATCAACCGTATTATGAACCCTCAGTTTGAAAAAAACGTTGACCGCAGCTTTATGAGCATTGCCAACTCATTGCAAACTTTAGAGGGTACTACTAAAAAGATAGACGCGTTGGTGGGTTCCCAATCTGGCCATATCAATACTGTAATGCTTAATGCTGCTACGGTATCCAGTAATTTAAAAGCTACCGCGGCGCATTTTGATGGCATCGCTACCAATCTCGAAAAATTCAGCGGTGATCTGGCTAATTCAAATATTAAGAATACACTGGCTAATGCCGATAAGATGGTGGCCGACCTGCAAGCTACTACCAGCAGAATTAACAGCCGCCAAGGTTCATTAGGTTTATTACTGAACGACACCACCATGTATAAAAACCTGAGTGATGCATCTTTAAACCTGAACAACCTGTTTATCGATCTTAAGGCCCATCCTAAACGCTACGTAAGCTTCTCGATATTCGGCGGGAAAGATTGATCTGATTTGACTTGATAAAACTAAACGCGTCATTGCGAGGAACGAAGCAATCTCTAAACTATACAGAGCAACTCTGTAGATCGGGGATTGCTTCGTTCCTCGCAGCAATGACGCGTATATAATAAGAATACTTATAGCTTTTTAAAGCCGATACCTTAATCCCCGATAATAAACGTTTTTCCTTCAATAGCCAATTCCGTTTCAGGGAAAACGCTCTGTGCTTCTTCAAGCAACTCATTTAAGCTCTTGTACCTTGCCGAAAAATGCCCGATGAGTAATCGCTGGGCTTGTGTTATTACGGCTATCTCACCGGCCTGTAAGGCGGTGGTGTGGTGTGTTTGTAAAGCCCTGTCGTGCATGTTATGCAAAAAGGTGGCCTCATGGTACAATAATGTCGCGCCTTTTATCTGCTCAAAATAGTTTGAATTATACATTGTATCCGAACAATAAGCATACGTTTTAGGCTCGTCGGGAGCCGTAGTGAGTTCATCGTTGGCATATACCTTTCCATCGGGCGCAGTATAATCGCCGCCTTTTTTGAGCGCGCTAAAATAGGGCACGGGTATTTGCAGCTTGTCTATCCTATCCTTAATAAGCTTGCGCAAACGTTTCTTTTGTCTGAAGATAAAACCGGTGCAAGGTATACGATGATCGAGCGGGATGGTTTCTACAATGATGTCCTGGTTGTCCAGTATAACTTCGGCCTTGGTGGCATCGGTAGCCCTGAAATCAATTTCGTATTGAATAACCGTTTCAGAGTACTTTAATTGCAGGTTGATGATCTCCATCAACGGCGCCGGTCCGTACAGCTTAAGCGGCTTTATACGGCCATTTAAGTGCAATGATGAAAGTAAACCTACTAAACCAAGGTAATGATCGCCATGTAAATGGCTGATGAAAATATGATCGATGCGGCTCGCTTTTACATCAAAGCGTAACATTTGCTGCTGAGTACCCTCGCCGCAGTCAATCAGATAGTAATGATCGTTAATATTTAACGCCTGTGAGGTTGGGTTCCTGTTATATATAGGCGTTGCAGAACTGCTTCCAAGTATCGTTACATCAAATCTCATACCCGGAAAACAGTTACAATATTATTTTAGTTCTCTTTTTAATTCTTTTTCTATTTCTTCCATAAAGATAAGGTCGATAGCTTCTTCGGTTGTAGGTACAACGGTAAGCACATTATCTAATTGCGAAATAGTAACCAGGCGCGAAACCGAATCATTTAAACCGGCAAGAATAAATAAACCCTCGGCGTTTTTGCATAAACGGTGACCAACCAGCAGGCTGCTTAAGCCAGATGAATCGGCAAACTTAACCTGCGAAAGATCGAGCACTATATTTCTCTGGCCTTCGGTATTGATGAGGATCAGCTCTGATTTAAGCTGAGGGGTAACCAATGAATTTAACTTATTTTCATTCAGCTTCACCAATATATACTTCTCGTGTTTGTCAACAGTAAATTTCATTGTTGTATAATTAAAAAGCTAATATAATTTTTTTTTGTGTTTAAAGAGAATTTTATAATTGCTCAAGCGCGGTTTTTACACCCTGCTCTACCCTGTTCAATACATTATCATTTTCTGGCTTTACAAATTTATCGCCGGTGATCTGCTCGTAAAGCTCAATATACCTTTCCGATATCGACAGTACTTTTTCTTCTGTCATCTCCGGTATGGTTTGCCCGTCCTTACCCTGAAAGCCATTTTCTATAAGCCATTTACGCACAAACTCTTTTGAAAGCTGTTTTTGCGGCTCATTATTGTTTTGGCGTTCCTCAAATCCTTCACTATAAAAATATCTCGACGAATCGGGCGTATGGATCTCATCAATCAGGTAAATGGTTCCATCGGCTTTGCCAAATTCATATTTGGTATCCACCAGTATCAGCCCCTGTTTAGCAGCAATTTCCGTACCGCGTTTAAATAATGCCTGGGTATATTTTTCAAGCTGAGCATAATCTTCGGCAGATACGATGCCTTTAGCCAGTATGTCTTCTTTAGAAATATCCTCATCATGGCCTACAGCAGCCTTTGTTGTAGGCGTTATGATAGGCTCGGGCAGTTTATCATTTTCTTTTAAACCCTCGGGCAATGCAACACCACAAACCGAACGCCTGCCTGCACTGTATTCGCGCCACGCGTGTCCTGCTAAGTAGCCACGTATCACCATCTCTACCTTAAACGGCTCGCAAATACGGCCAATGGTAACACTCGGATCGGGCACGGTAACTACCCAGTTAGGTACAATATCGGCAGTTGCCTGCAAAAACTTGGCGGCTATCTGGTTTAAAACTTGTCCTTTATACGGAATTGGCTCCGGCAATACCACATCAAATGCAGAGATGCGGTCGGTAACCACCATGGCCAGATATTTATTATTTATAGTGTAAACGTCACGTACTTTCCCCTTATAAAATGCTGTTTGCCCCGGAAAGTTAAAATGTGTTTCTTTTATCGCGTTCATTTTTTAGTATCAAGTAGTTAGTATCAAGTATCAAGTAATTAGCAAGGTTTTAAGGCAATTCTGTCTTGATACCTGATACTAATTACTCGATACTATTACTGTATATCTCCGTAAGCTTCTAATATGCGTCTTACTAATTTGTGCCTTACCACGTCTTCGCCGCTCAGGTAAATTATGCCGATGCCTTTTATGTCGTTCAATATCCTTAGCGCGGTGTGTAAGCCCGATTGTTGTTTTTTGGGAAGATCTATCTGGGTTACGTCGCCGGTTACTATGAACTTGGCTGTAGGGCCCATACGGGTAAGGAACATCTTCAATTGCATATCGGTAGCGTTTTGGGCCTCATCCAATATCACAAAGCAATTATCCAGCGTACGGCCGCGCATAAATGCCAGCGGGGCAATTTCAATAGTGCGGTTCTCCAGGTATAGTTTCAGCTTTTCGGCCGGTATCATATCGTCGAGCGCGTCGTATAACGGGCGCAGGTACGGGTCTATCTTTTCTTTCAGGTCGCCCGGTAAAAAGCCCAGGTTCTCCCCTGCCTCAACCGCCGGGCGGGTTAGTATGATGCGCTTGATCTCTTTGTTCTTGAGCGCCCTTACCGCCAGTGCAACCGCGGTGTAAGTTTTACCGGTACCGGCGGGGCCAATGGCGAACAGTACGTCGTCTTTAGCGATGCTATCAACCATACGGCGCTGGTTGGCGGTACGCGCCTTCACCATTATACCATTAGGGCCAAACACAATTACCTCTCCCATGTTTCCTTTATCAGGAGACGAATCGGCAGCCGGCGCAGCAGATGCTTTTGCACCCATAATACGCTCAATATCAGTTACGCTAAGGCTTTCGTACTTCTCTAAATGCTGTACTAAAACATTGAACTTATCCTGAAACAGTAATATCTCATGCTCATCGCCCAATACCTTAACCTCACTACCCCGCGCAACAATTTTCAGTTTTGGATACTGCTTTTTAATGATCTCAAAATGATCATTATTAGGCCCCCACAGCACCGCCGGGTTAACATTTTCTATGGATAATTTAAGTTCGTTCAATATAAATTGATTTTTAGTATCCGAAATTTATGAATTAAAAATTGATATTTGTAGCCTTAATAGCTACTACAAGATTAGCAATAAATATTTAAAAAATTAATGGCAATAATAACTTTAACTACTGACTTGGGCGATAAAGACATTTATCAGGCTGCCCTTAAAGGTAGTATATTGAAATTATTACCCACAGTAAATATAGTTGACATCACCAACAGTGTTTCGGCCTTCAATATACAGCAGGCAGCGTTCATTTTAAAAAATAGTTATCACTATTTTCCGGATGAAACAGTGCACCTCATCGGGATTGATACCGTGTACAACACCTTTACAAAATACCTGGCCATTAAATACAAGAACCACTATTTTGTGGGTGCCGATAATGGTATATTCTCGCTGATGTTTGACGAAGAGCCCGAGGATATATTTGAGATCAACATTATGCAGGACCTTAAATTTTTGCATTTCCCGCTGGCGGATATTTTTGTAAAGGCGGCATGCCACCTGGCCAAAGGCGACGATATTGAGGAGATTGGTTTAAGGGTAAGTGGTATTGAAAAGAAAATGAACCTGCAACCCGTGGTTGAAAAAAACCTCATTAAGGGCGCGGTGATCTATGTAGATTCTTTTCAGAATGTGATAACCAATATAACCAAGGACTTTTTTAACCGTATACAGCAAGGAAGGCGGTTTACGTTGTACTTTAAGCGCAACGAAACCATTAACCACCTCAGCTGGCATTACAATGAGGTGCCCGAGGGCGAAAAACTTTGCCTGTTTGGTATAAGCGATCATTTAGAGATTGCCATAAACAAGGGCAATGCCAGCGGCCTGCTGGGATTAAACTTAGGCGACAGTGTGATCATTGACTTTGAAGCACTTTAAACAACAAGTTTTATTTACGCAGTAATACAGCTTAATATGTTTTTACATATATTGAGCTAACATTGCATAACGCTATGGTCTGCTGGACTATGGGCTATAGACGATAAAGAATGAAATTAACTATACATGGAGCAGCCCGGCAAGTAACCGGGAGCATGCATTTGCTGGAGATTGGACAATACAAAATATTAGTTGATTGCGGCCTCGATTACGAAAAAGACCGCAACATTCAAAGCAACGAAAACTTTCCGTTCAGGCCCGAAGAAATTGACGTGGTGATACTTACCCACGCCCATATCGACCATTCGGGCAACTTGCCTACCCTGGTGCGCCTGGGCTTTCAGGGGCAGATATTGTGCACCCCACCGACAGCTGATTTGACCGAATTGTTGTTAATGGATTCGGTAAGTATATTTATGCATAAGGCTAATAAAGGCCGCAAGCATGGTAAAGGCAAAGGGAAATTTAACAGCGGTGCGCAGCCACTATACCTGCAAAAGCATGTAATGGATACTGTTGAGCGTTTTATCACTATTAACTTTAACCGTCCGTTCAGGTTGAATGGCGATATCGAACTGACCTTTGTACCTGTTGGACACCTGTTGGGCGCGGCTGCGGCAGTACTTAAGATCAACGATCACGGCGAGGAAAAAACTATAGCTTTTACAGGCGACATCGGTCGTAAAAATTATCCTGTACTCAATGATCCTGAACAACTTCCGGCGGTTAATTACATCGTTTCTGAAGCTACTTATGGCGGCAGGTACCACACAAAAGATAAAAGCGTTGAGGATACCCTGATTGAAACTATTGAAAAAGCCTGCATTAAAGAACAAGGCCGTTTGATCATCCCGGCGTTTAGCATTGGGCGCACGCAGTCATTAGTATTTGCTCTAAATAAGGTCTTCACCAGTGGTAAACTACCCGCTGTAAAAGTATTTGTTGATAGCCCCATGGCGGTAATGGCAACAGGTATCTTCAGAAAATACCATAACCTCGTAAACGAAGAAGCGCAGGAATTCTACAATAAAAAAGGCGACGAGTTTGATTTTGATAACCTTACTTATGTAGAAACGCTGAAAGACAGCAGGCAGGTATCCAACTATTTCGAGCCTTGCATTATCATCTCATCGGCAGGTATGCTGGAGGGTGGCCGTATACAGGATCACTTATTTTATAATATTCAAAATTATTATTGTACCATCCTGTTCATTGGTTATTGCGCTAAGGGAACACTGGGCCACCGTTTATTGCGCGGTGATCCTATCGTGCATATTAAAGATCGCGAACTTGCCGTTTATGCCACCATTAAACAAACCGACGTGCTCAGCGCGCATGGCGACCATGATGACCTGATCAACAATATCAAACATCAGGATAAATCAATACTGAAAAACGTGTTTTTGGTACATGGCGAAACCGGCAGCATGGAAGCCCTTTCCGAAAGCCTCACAGCAGATGGCTACAATGTTACCATCCCCGAAAAGGATGTGGCTTATGAGCTATAAAATAGACACGAATTTTTAGAATTACGGCGTATTACACAAATTAAAAGGGATTAATTATACGGATTTAAAGCCCGTGTAATTAATCCCTTTCTTAATACACAATTTTCTGGTCTTAGTGCAATTCGCCTAAATTAATTTGCATCTCACAAAGATTCGTGCTTATGCTTTTGTAAAATGATCGATAATCAGGTTGGCAAGCTCCACGCCTATTCTTTCCTGTGCCTCGTTAGTGGCTGCGCCAATATGCGGGGTTAAAGAAATTTTAGGGTGACTTAATATATCCTGACGAGGAGTTGGCTCGTTCTCGAAAACATCCAGTGCAGCGAAAGCCACTTTGCCGCTATCTAAAGCTTCAATTAAAGCGCTTTCGTCGATAAGATTACCACGTGAGCAGTTTACCAAACCAACACCTTTTTTCAACAGTTCAATTTCGGCAGCGCCAATCAATGGTTTGTCAACAAATGGTGTGTGCAATGAAATAAAATCAGATTTTTTTAAAACCTCTTCAAATGATGCGGTTTTAACAGTAACGTTAACTTTGGTACCACCGCCTAATACAATTTCTACTTCGGGGTTGAACGGAAAAAGATCATAAGCGATAACTTCCATACCTACACCAATGGCAATTTTTGCCACCTCACGACCGATACGGCCAAAACCAAGGATACCTAAAGTTTTGCCACGAAGCTCAACACCTTTAGCGTAAGCCTTTTTCAGTCCGTTAAAGTTTGTAGCACCTTCAACCGGAGTTTTACGGTTACTATCGTACAAGAAACGAACACCGCCATATAAATGGCCAAATACCAGTTCGGCAACTGATAATGATGAAGATGCCGGGGTATTATAAACCGCTACACCTTTTTCCTTAGCGTAGTCTACATCAATATTATCAACGCCTACACCACCACGGCCAACCAGTTTAAGGTTTGGTGTAGCGTCAATTAACGCCTTGCGCACTTTGGTGGCGCTGCGTACAGTAATGGCATCGTATTCGTTTAAACGTGCAGGCAGTTCTTCCTGCGGTATGTTGTTGGTATCTACTACAAAACCGGCTGCCTCTAAAAGCGCTTTACCCGCCGGGTCAATACCGTCATTAGCTAATATTTTAATCATGATGTCTTTGGTTATTGGTCAATGGTCATTAGTCAATTAAAACTGACTAATGACCGATGACTACTGACTATATTATTTATTCTTTTCAGCAAATTCCTGCATTGTTTCTATCAGCACATGTACGCTGGTAATTGGCAACGCGTTGTAAATTGAGGCACGGAAACCGCCTACGCTTCTGTGGCCTTTTAAGCCAACGATACCTTTTTCATCGCAAAGTTTAAGGAATGGTTTTTCGTGCTCAGGGTTTTCGGCCACAAAGCAAACATTCATGTGCGAACGATCTTCCGGAACGGCTACTGCTTTAAACAGCGGGTTACGGTCAATCTCGGTATATAATGCTTTTGATTTAGCCAGGTTATCTTTTTCAATAGCCTCAACGCCACCTTTAGCCTTAAGCCAGTTAAGCGTTAACATAGATACGTATATAGCAAACACCGGCGGCGTATTGTACATTGAACCACCTTCAATTTGTGTTTGGTAGTTAAACATAGCCGGTATTTTACGATCAACCTTGCCTAATATATCATCCTTAACAATTACCAGGGTAACACCTGCCGGGCCCATATTTTTTTGAGCGCCCGCGTAAATCAAACCAAAATCGGCCACGTTAACCTTACGGCTGAAAATATCTGACGACATATCGCACACCAACGGTACCGGTGATGCCGGGAACTGTTGTAACTGCGTACCGTAAATGGTATTGTTTGATGTAATGTGTAAGTAAGCTGCATCAGCAGGCACTTCAAAATCTTTGGGGATGTAATTGAAATTGCTCTCTTTTGAGGTAGCAACTACATCAACAGTACCAAAGTATTTAGCTTCTTTTAATGCTTTATTAGCCCATACGCCCGATTCTACATAGGCGGCTTTACCACCTTCAGGCAACAAGTTATAAGGCACCATAGCAAATTGGGTGCTTGCACCACCTTGTAAAAACAATACCGAATAACCCGATGGCACTTCAAACAGTTCTTTCACCAGGCTTACTGCCTCATCTAACACAGCCTCAAATTCAGCCGATCTGTGCGATATTTCAAGTAATGATAGCCCTGTTCCGTTAAAATTAATTACCGCCGCTGCGGCTTGTTTTAAAACTTCCTGTGGTAAAATGCCCGGACCGGCACCGAAATTATGTTTCATATATTTAGCGAGTTGTGACCCTTGGGGATCACCTGTTTACAATTATCTGTTAGACGCGCCGAAGTTAATAAATTTGACAAAGTATGTAGACTTTATTTGCTTTTTTTTGAACTCCCGGCATCTGTTTTAACAGATCAGAATTAATGGTAAGTGTTTGGTCAGTTACGCCTTATACAGGCTGTGTGCGTGCTTTAATGCTGATATCGTTCCGGCCGGGCTGGCCGACGAAAATACTGCACTGCCTGCTACCAGGGCATTAGCACCGGCCTCAATCAACGTTGCTGCGTTGGTTTCATCAACACCACCATCAATTTCAATATATAAATTGGGGTTGCGCTCATTGGCCAGCTGTTTAAGCTGTTTTATTTTTTTATACGTATTCGCAATGAATTTTTGACCGCCAAAGCCGGGATTAACCGACATGATCAATACCAGGTCAAGATCGGTAATAATATCTTCCAGCAAAGCTACCGGCGTATGCGGATTTAACGCCACTCCTGCCCTGCAACCCAGCTCTTTTATCGCCTGTATGGTACGGTGTAAATGCGGGCAAGCTTCGTAATGCACGGTAATGCTATCGGCACCGACTTGTTTAAATGCTTTAAGATAACGGTCAGGATCGGTGATCATCAAGTGCACGTCAAGCGGCTTTTGAGCATGCTTTTTTACCGCGCTGATCACCGGGAAACCAAAGGAAATATTGGGTACAAATAACCCGTCCATCACGTCAACATGAAACCAGTCGGCCTCACTGCTG
Organism: Mucilaginibacter sp. GW821-FHT07G05; assembly: GCF_059418565.1. Taxonomy (NCBI): domain Bacteria; kingdom Pseudomonadati; phylum Bacteroidota; class Sphingobacteriia; order Sphingobacteriales; family Sphingobacteriaceae; genus Mucilaginibacter; species Mucilaginibacter sp. GW821-FHT07G05. The sequence continues at coordinate 812,861 of NZ_JBWKQC010000001.1, forward strand.
TTTACCATTTCTATATCCCTTTGCAGGTTAGCAAAATCGGCAGCTAATATTGATGGCGCAATTACGTGATTCATGCCCCAAATATAATAATTACTTAAAACGGATAAGTAAATACTTCAGAAGTATGATAAAAACAAGTATAAAATGAGGAAAAATAACACGTTATTAACAATTGCCGCGCAGTGCTAATCGCAATTGAGCAGCAAATCGTAATATTTTTTCATCAACACGGTATCATAGTTCACGAGGGAGTTGTAAGCCTCTGATACCAGCTCATTAAGAATTGACGAGCCAAGCTGGCCCGCTCCGTTAGGGATGGAGTCGTAATATTTTATTAAATCTTTCACCCTTATTATTTCATAAAGCAACAGTTGCACTAAATCCGTATGTGAGCCGGATTGCAAACCATGCGTATTGCTATTCAAAAAGTCTAAAGGATCAATTGGGGTAGATGTCATTTTTCAATATAGGATCGGACTAAATATATCTATGCTTTACTTACACATACAATCAATTTCATAATAAGTTTAAACAACCATTATTTGTTTCAATTTTGTTACAAAACATGCAAAAAAAGTCATTACAATCAAAAACCCTCTATAGAGAGGGTTTTTGAATTGAAAATAACATGAATGCTTATTTAGCCGCTTCCGGTTTTGGAAGCAATGCTTTGCGCGATAATTTAAGTTTACCTTGTTTATCAATATCAAGCAATTTAACACGCACTTCGTCGCCCACCTGGAATATTCCGTCCATAGTTTCAAAACGTTTGTGGTCAATTTCTGATATGTGCAGCAAACCATCTTTACCCGGCATAATTTCAACAAATGCACCGAAAGGCATAATTGATTTTACTTTACCTTCGTATATTTCACCAACTTCAGGTTTTGAAGCGATATTTTTGATACGGGTTACCGCTTTATCAATCGACTCTTTGTTGTCGGCAAATATTTGAACTACACCCTGGTTGCCAACTTCCTCGATAGAGATAGTAGCACCGGTTTCGCGTTGCATTTCCTGGATGATTTTACCACCGGGACCGATAACCGCGCCAATGTATTCTTTATCTATACGGATAGTGATGATACGCGGAGCGTGTGGTTTGTAATCTTCACGTGGTGCTTCAATGGTTTTCGCCATTTCGCCCAAAATGTGCAAACGGCCTTCTTTTGCCTGGTCTAAAGCTTTTGTTAAAACTTCGTATGAAAGACCATTGATCTTCAAGTCCATTTGGCAGGCAACAATACCGTTAGCGGTACCTGTTACTTTAAAGTCCATATCACCCAGGTGATCTTCATCACCCAAAATATCAGAAAGGATAGCGTATTTAGTACCCATTTCGTTGGTGATCAACCCCATCGCGATACCTGATACCGGCGATTTGATTTTAATACCAGCATCCATCAACGCCAATGTACCGGCACAAACCGTAGCCATTGATGATGAACCGTTTGATTCAAGGATATCAGATACTACACGGATAGTGTAAGGATTTTCGTCTTCGGCAGGTAATACTTGCTTTAATGAACGCATTGCTAAGTTACCATGGCCAATTTCACGACGACCTGCTCCCCTGTTAGGGCGAACCTCTCCGGTTGAGAAACCAGGGAAATTGTAGTGTAATAAGAATTTTTGGTAACCGTTGATGAACGCGCCATCAATCATTTGCTCATCATCTTTAGCACCTAAAGTAACGGTGGTTAATGATTGAGTTTCGCCACGTGTAAACACTGCCGAACCGTGTGCTGATGGCAAGTAACCAACTTCACTCCATATCGGGCGGATCTGCGTAGTGGTACGACCGTCAAGGCGTTTGCCTTCGTCTAATACCAGGTTACGGATCGCGTCGTACTCTACATCGTGGTAGTATTTTTTAGCAAGACCTTTGGTGATATCATCAATTTCGCCTAAAGTAGCAATGTAAGTATCACGAACTTCTTTAAACTTAGCAGAACGCTCATCTTTTGCAGATGCCGAAGAAGCGATAGCGTAAACCTGCTCATAAGTAGCAGCGTAAATAGCTTTCTTTAAATCTTCGTTGCTGTGCTCGTGGCTGTAAGTACGTTTTTCGGTTTTACCTAACTCGATAGCTAATTCTCTTTGCGCGAATACTTGCAGCTTAATAGCTTCGTGAGCAAATTTAATTGCTTCAACCAACTCAGCTTCCTGTATCTCTTTCGCTTCACCTTCAACCATGTTGATGTCAAACTCAGAACCGGCAACGATAAACTCTAACGAAGCGTTAGCTAATTGGCTTAAAGTTGGGTTAATTACTAACTGACCATCAATTTTGGCAACACGTACTTCAGATATTGGTCCGTTGAAAGGAATATCTGAAACAGCTAACGCGGCTGAAGCGGCCAAACCTGCAAGGCAGTCAGGCATAATATCTTTATCGGCAGATATTAAAGAGATCATCACTTGCGTGTCAGCATGATAATCTTCGGGGAATAACGGACGTAAAGCGCGGTCAACCAAACGAGAGATCAAAACCTCATAGTCTGATAAACGTGCCTCGCGGCGTAAAAAGCCACCCGGTATACGACCGGTAGCAGCGTATTTTTCCTGATAGTCAACCGAAAGCGGCAGGAAATCTACCCCTTCTTTTGCTTCAGGCGACGATACTACAGTAGCTAACAACATGGTATCACCCTGTTTAATTACTACCGAGCCATCGGCTTGTTTGGCCAGTTTTCCGGTTTCGATCTCAATGGTGCGGCCGTCACCTAAATCAATAACCTTTTTAATTACGTTGTAACTCATTTTGTTTTTGTTGTGATGCGCTTTTCATCTTTAGAGCGCACCGATTTATATTGTGTATAAAAACTTGTTTACAAAAGTAAAAAAGCCATCCGCCTTTGGCGAACGGCTTTCTATTAAAACCCTTTAATAATTACTTGATGATATCCCTTAGCTGTAAAGCTTTGATGATAGCACGGTATCTTGTAATATCTTTTTTAAACAGGTAAGCCAACAGTGCGCGGCGTTTACCTACTAATTTTTGCAGTGATAACTGGGTTGAAAAATCATGCTTGTTTTTTTTCAGGTGACCGGTTAGGTGTGCAATACGTGTTGTGAACAATGCAACCTGTCCTTCAGCTGAACCGGTATCGGTAGCACCTTTACCGTGCTTTGCGAAAATTTCTTCTTTCGCTTCTTTACTTAAATACATTACTTGAATAATACTAAAGCGTTAACTATTTTTGTTAATTGTGGCGCAAAGATAATGATTAAAACCATCATATCAAATAATTATCAGCGCCGCCACACTTTTAAATCTGCCTTGCAAATAGCCCTTGTTTATTGCTGTTTAGGTAGCGCATTCCACCAGGTGCTTAACTTGGTTTTTAGTTTACCTGCAACTTCGGGTTGGTTTGATATAACGTTATTAGTCTCGTTCTTATCGGCAACAATATCATACAGTTCGGCGCTGCTGCCATCGTGGTTCATCAAAAGCTTCCAACGGCCGGCTCTTATGCCCAATGCCGGGCTTCTGTCCTTACCGTTAGGATACCTGAAGGCAAGTTCGTTACGGCCATACTCCCAATACATATCCTTCGTCCGTGATGACGGTTTACCAAGAAACACCTCGCTCCTGTCCTCGCCGTCACCTTTGTATTGGGCAGGCAGTTTCACATCCGCCATTTTTGTAAGTGAAGGTAATAGATCGGTTGAACTCACTACCGATAGCCCATCGGCAACTCCGGACTTAATATGCCCCGGCCAGTATATGATAAAGGGCATACGCGTACCGCCCTCATATAACGAAAGTTTTGAGCCCCGCAAGCCACCAGCCCTGCTCCCCTTAAAACTCGGCAACGGGCCATTATCACTGGTAAAAATAATGATGGTGTTTTTATCGGCCCCTATTTCCTTCAGCCCATCTATCAACCGGCCAATCTGTACATCATATTCTTTTAATACAAGCTTAAAGGCTGCTTCCTCTTCAGGGTTCATCGGGTATTTGCCGGTGTATTCGGTTTCTTTACGCGGTACCCAGGGGGTATGCACATCATCAGGCCAGAGGTTTACAAAGCAGGGTTGTCCTTTGTGTTTTTGCATAAAGGCCAGTGTTTTATCAACAAAGTATTTGCTGCGGTCCCAGCGTTTAATGCTGTCCTTATCGCTCCAGATCCAGTTAGTAGCCGTTATCAGCGGGTCGGGATCCGGACTTTCGTAAGTACTTGCATGTTCGTCAAAGCCATATTGCTCAAAGCCCGGTGCATCGCGTACATCGCGCCCGCCGCCTAAATGCCATTTACCGAAATGCCCGGTTACATAACCCGCATCTTTAAAGATCCGTGCCATGATGGGCGCCTTCGGATCAAGATAGTCGGCCTGCTGGGCATTTTTATTATGTTTTTTATTGTCGAGATAAGTAGAAAAATTCCAGCGTCCCGGGTACATACCGGTTATCATGGCCGCCCGAGATGGTGAACAGATAGGCGCGGCGCTGTAGTAACTGGTAAGCATCATGCCGCTTTGAGCCAACCGGTTTATATTGGGTGTAGGCACAAATTTACCGCCGAAACAACCTATATCGCTAAAACCCATATCATCGGTTAAAATAATAATGATATTGGGTTTGGTACTTATTGTTGGCGTAACAGCCTTGCTGCCCGATAACAAAACAAATGCAAGGCTACCTATTAATATAAAGGCTACAGCGGAAAGCAACCCGGCAAAACGTGTTTTATTGATCATAGGGTAACTATAATTGATGCAAGGATAAAGTTAGGGATTGAGAACCGCCCCCGCAAACCGTTTCGCGGCAAGGCTGTAAAACAATTCCGTTACAATTACGCAGGCAAGACACCTTAACACTTATAGCAGATACTCACCCGCCTTGCCATATTTTTCGAGCTGGCGTATGCCGGTGCTTGAAATATGCTCAAATTCCATGTCGCAAAATATAGCGGTTACGCTTATTTTATTGCCGCTCAATTCCTGCAAATAGCGGTATTGGTTAAGTTCATATTGAAGATCGGAACCATTGCGCAAACCACGGATCACGGTAACATCGTAAGCCAGCGTGTCGATAAAATCAGTTAGCAAACCTTCGTACGATGCCATTTGCCGGTATTTTAAAGCCTCCGGCAGATCACGCGTAGCAGCATCCTTACCCGGATTAACACCACGTGCTATAATCACTTTATCAAATATGCGCTCGGCCTTTTGCAATATATTATAATGCCCTTTATGAAAAGGATTAAAACTCCCCGGATACACTGCTACAGACGGGCGGAATGCTTTTACATACTCTATCAGGGTATCTAAAGCGGGATTGTTAACCTGCAAGCGTAACTCTTCCAGCACCTCTACCCTCTTTTGCCTGTAAATACTATAGTCAACAAACTGAAACTCTTTAAATATCTGCCGTTCATAAACCATCAGTTTGCTGAATGGCTGCCTTAATATATTCAGATCGGCTTCGCTGAAAATACGCGACAATTCACTTTTGGGCTGATGCGTTTTGGTATCGATAATAATTTCGGTAACGGTATCTTTAAGCGCCTGATCGCCATGGAAAACCTCATTGAATAATTTGGCCGAATCTTCCTCATTTGTTGCCGAACGCGGGTCGTAAATAATATCGTGAAATACTGTAGCCAGCAGCAAGGCATCGTTATCGCCAAGGTTATTGTTTTGCAGCTGCTGATAAATATCATCCAGGTGCACTAATGTATGATAAAAACGGTGCGGTTCGCGGTAGTGATCAAACAAGCCGGCAGATAAGCCTAATTCCTGCAATCGTTCTGTTTTATCAGTAATTATCATAGATGCTTAATTTACGTTGTAATTTTACAAACAAAATCGATACTAAACAGTACGTAGCATAGTAAATATATAAAATGACACAACCCGCCTATAAAACTTTTGAAACCGAGCTCCGTGTTCGTCCGGATGATATAGATATGTTTCAGCACGTGCATAACAGCAAGTACTTTGACTATGTGCTTGCCGCCCGTTACGACCAGATGGACAAGGGTTACGGCATGCCCATGGAAACCTTTATGGCGCAGGGCTACGGCTGGGTAGTGCGCACCGCCCATGTTGATTACAAACGTGCCCTAACCATGGGCGATTACTTTATAGTAAAAACCGGCATCGATACTATTAACGAAAAGTTTTGCCGCGTAAACTTCACCATCACCATAAAAACAACGGGCAAAGTAAGCAGCGATGGCTGGTTTGATTTTGTAATGGTAGATATTAAAAGCGGCAAAGGCGTTGAAATACCCGCCGATGTAGTTACCCACTACCAAATGTAAACACAATATTAAGGCTTACGAAGCAAAACCCGTAAGCCTTAATATTGTGTATTCCCCCCTGACTATTGACTACTCCCAATTAGCCACTCACTCACTCACTCACTCACTCACTCACTCACTCACTCACTCACTAAATGACTATTACATCGCATCATCGATCAGCATACCGTAAAACTCGCCAAGATTCATGCCTATGGCACGCACCTGCTGCGGGATCAAACTATTGGCCGATTGACCCGGTGTGGTGTTCACTTCTATAAAGTAGAAATCTTCGGTACCTTCCAGCAAAATAAAATCAATACGTACCATCCCCTTGCAATTCAGGCGAACAAATACTTCGGTAACAATAGCGGCAATAGTCTCGTTCTTTTCGGCAGAAATATCGGCCGGGGTAACCTCGTTGGTAACGCCGGGCGTGTATTTAGCTTCATAATCAAAAAAGTCTTTCGAGCTGATTATCTCGGTAGCAGGTAATACGGTGATCTTCCCTTTTAATCGCGCTATACCAATGCTGAATTCACGGCCTTTAATAAATTCTTCAACCAGTATCTGGTCATCTTCATGAAAAGCTTTTTCTAAGGCTTCGGGCAAACCGGCCGCATTATAAACTTTACTCATACCTACACTGCTGCCACCATTATTAGGCTTTACAAACAACGGAAACTTAAGCGTTGCGGCAATGGTAGCTACATCGTGCGCGTCGTTTTTAAACAATTTTATTGAGCGCGCGGTATGCAAACCATGTATGCCATTCACAATAGCTTTGGTGTAAGCCTTGTTCATGGAGATGGCAGATGTTGTGGCATCGCAGGTATTATAAGGTATATTGAGCATATCAAAGTAGCCTTGCAGCTTGCCATCTTCGCCCGGAGTACCGTGTATGGTGATGAAAGCGAAGTCGAATTTTATCTTTTCGCCATTAAGCGTGAGGCTAAAATCGTTCTTATCAATATCTACCGGGCCTGTGGCGGTTTCGTATAACCAGCGGTTTTTATCTACCAAAATGGTATAAACCTTATATTTAGTGGCATCCAAACTATCGGCTATGTTTTTAGCGCTGTTTATAGATACCTCATACTCACCGGTGTATCCGCCTGCAAGCAGTGCAATGTTCTTAGTTGTCATATCGGCTCAAATATATTTTTTTGATCTATTAATAGCTAATAAATGGTTTTGTAAGTTTATATAATTGTGCAGAAACCCTGCATGGTGGAAATTTCAATTTCGGAATTTGGAATAATCAACCTATGTTTGATAGCTGATTGCTTTACCCCTGTATAAATAAAGATGAGTAAATTTTGGGCTTACTTAAAATCGAGTTCATTCCGTAATACTATCCTGCTGGCCATTGCTTCGGTACTGGCTGTCACCCTTATAGCGTTTTTTAGCTTAAGTTATTACACACGCCATGGTTCGGGCATACCTGTGCCTAAACTGAAAGGTTTAAAAATAGACCAGGCGATAAACATACTCGAATCGCAGGGTTTTGGTTATAAAATTGATTCGGTTTACATTGCCGATCAACCTCCCGGAACGGTAATAGAGCAAGACCCGGATGCCGAAACCAACGTAAAAGAGAACCGTATCATATACCTTACCGTAGTAACTACGCAAGCACCGACCGTGAGTCTGCCCGATTTGGAGCAGAGCAATTTCCGCGAAGCGGTGGCTACCCTTGGTAACTACGGACTTAAACTGGGCGATACCAGCTACCGATCTGACATTGCGCTCGACCATGTACTTGAAGTACGCATGGGCGGCCGTACCATTACAGCCGGCACCAAAATACCTAAAGGCTCGTTAATTGACCTTGTACTGGGCGATGGCGCGGGCGCGAGCGAAGTTGACATCCCCGACCTGGTTAACCAGGATCTTGACGCGGCACGTTTCGCTATCAAAGGTGCGGGGCTTTCATTAGGTACGGTTACCTACCAGGGTACTATAACCGACTCATCAAACGTTGTAGTAGTTGCACAACAACCCATGAAAACAGACTCAACCAGCAAAACCAGCATTGGTACACGTATAAACGTTACGGTATCGCAAGGCGCTGCTGTACCTGCTACACCCGATGAATCAAATTAATGCTACCGAACTGGTAAGCCGCCTGCAAAAAGGCGAAAGCTTAACTATAATTGATGTTCGCGAGAAAATTGAGTTTCACACCTACAATATTGGCGGTGTAAACATCCCCGTATCGGCTATAGGCGATGAGATTGATGAACTCGGCCTCAACAAAAGCGACGAAATAATTGTTATCTGCAAAGCAGGCATCAGAAGCCGCACCGCGCAGGTGATATTGGAGCAGCAGGGCTATCAGCATGTGCGCAACTTAACCGGCGGATTATTAGCTATTCAAAAATTACAATAATTACTTTACCATAAAATGGATCAGCAGCAAAAACCTACATCAGGCAGATTCAAGAAATTTATTATTGCCCTGGTGGTGATATTTATTTTAGCGCTGGGCGCAACCGGCCTTTTCTACTACCTCAGATTTTTTGGCCCTAACGTAACCGATAAACAGCAATACCTTTACATACGCACCGGTGCCACTTATGAGGATGTGTACCAAACCATACGCGAACAGGGCATTGTTAAAGATACTACCACGTTTAACTGGTCGGCCATAAACATGAAATACATTGGCCGTGTAAAACCGGGCAAGTACCGCTTGCAAAGCGGCATGAGCAACCGCAGGCTGATCAATATGCTGGCATCAGGCTCGCAGGAGCCGGTTGACCTTACCTTTAAAAATCTTCGCTTAAAAGAGCAGTTCGCGGGCTTTGTATCAAAAAAGATAGAGCCCGACTCTTTAAAGATCATCAGTCTGCTTGATTCAACACAGTTTGTAGCGCAGTATGGCTTTACGCCGGAAAATGTTTATACCATGTTTCTGCCGGATTCGTACCAACTATACTGGAATACGTCTGCCGAAAAATTCTTCGACAAGATGCGCCAGCATTACGATAAGTTTTGGACTGCCGAGCGCAAAGCCAAAGCAGCAGCCATTAACCTCAGCCCGATACAGGTATCTATATTGGCCTCAATTGTTGATGCCGAAGCACTGCACGACGATGAAATGCCGGCCATTGCCGGGTTATACCTTAACCGTTTAAGAACGGGCCGTAAATTACAAGCCGACCCAACCGTAATTTTTGCCGTTGGCGATTTTACTATTAAACGGGTACTTAACCGTTATTTGGTTACCAACTCGCCATACAATACTTATTTATACACCGGCCTCCCTCCCGGTCCTATCATGATGCCTTCGGTTAACGCGGTGAAAGCGGTGCTTGATTACCAGAAAAGCGATTATATTTATATGTGTGCCAAAGAAGATTTTTCCGGCTATCATAACTTCGCTGTTACCGAAGCAGAACATTTGGTGAACGCGCACAAATTTCAGCAGGCCCTTAACGAAAGAAACATCAAAAGATAATGTTTGAAAACTCAACCAAAATACGCGTACGTTACGGCGAAACCGACCAAATGGGTTATGTTTATTACGGTAATTACGCTGAGTTTTTTGAAGTAGGCCGGGTTGATATGCTGCGCAGCATAGGCATGACCTATCGCGCTATGGAAGAGTCGGGTATAATGATGCCTGTACTGGAGATGAAGTGCAAATACCTGAAACCTGCCCTGTACGATGAAGAAATTACCATTAAAGTAATTATGGAAAAAATGCCGGGAGTGAAAATCCACTTCAGGTATGAATTGTATAATGAGCAGCAGGAACTTATACATATTGGCGAAACCTTGCTGGCCTTCATCAACATGAAAACCAACCGCCCCTGCCTTGCCCCTAACGAGTTTATAGAAAAGATGAAGCCATTTTTTGAGTAGCTTTGGCTTAAATGAAATGGCTGCACCGCTTCTTATCAAAATTTAAATTCTACCAGTATTTTATCGACTGGACGAAGACCGTGATCATTCCGGGCTTTCGTCCGCTGCCGCTGTACACTGTGGTGGTGTTTTTTATATTGGAGTTGCAGGAACGTTCGTTAGGCAACCGCGCATCGTCATTAGCTTATAGTTTTATGCTGGCCGTATTTCCGGCTATCATCTTCCTGTTTACGCTTATAGCCTATATACCGGTAGAGGGTTTTCAGAAGCAATTCCTGTCATTGGTGATGTTGATATTGCCTCACGATGCCTACATGGCCTTTCGGCATACCATAGATGATATAGTAAAGAACCAAAACGGCAAATTACTATCATTAGGTTTTATATCTGCACTTTATTTTGCCACCAACGGTATTAGTAACCTGATGCGGGCTTTCAACAAATCGTCGCTTATATTAGAAACCCGTACCTGGCTTAAACGTCGCTGGATAGCCCTCCTATTAACCGTAGTTATCAGTTTTGCCATGCTGCTTGCCATTGTGATTATGATGGCTGGGCAAACCGTCATCAGTTTTTTACAAGACCATATTTACAGCAAGAGCCATTTTTGGGTATACGTTATCGCGCTATCCAGGTGGATCATCGTGGTGGTTATCTTCTTTGTTGCGCTATCCATACTATACCGCTACGGGCCTGCCCATAAGCAAAAGTGGAAATTCATCAACCCGGGCTCGGTACTGGCTACCTTTTTGGCGGTGCTTACCTCTATCGGGTTTACGTATTACATTAACAATTTTTCATCGTACAACAAAGTTTACGGCTCGATAGGCACCCTTATTGTGGTGATGTTATGGATGTATATTAACTCGCTTGTTATACTCATCGGTTTTGAATTAAACGCCAGTGTTGACCTTTCCAAGCGGAATATTAAGATAGAAAAACCACGCTTCAACAGCTTCCGTAATCAAACCGCAGGCAAAAGCATAAATTAAATATCTGTTAATCAGAATTTTAAATACGAAAACAATTATTTAAAAAAAGTTAACATCAAATTTGCCAATTCGCCCCGGATTTGTACTTTTGTCCCCGGAGAGTTGGCAGAGTGGTCGATTGCGGCAGTCTTGAAAACTGTTGACTGTAACAGGTCCTGGGGTTCGAATCCCTAACTCTCCGCCAAGTATTTCATTAAATAAAAAAACGTCTTAAATATTCAATTTAAGGCGTTTTTTTATTTTTAGGCACTTTCTATATCACTTTGTTACGATGCCCTGTAGATGATCTTTCCCTTGGTAATTTACCAGGTCACCGGAATGCTTTTAAGTTATTGATTTGTTGGGTATTTAAACATCCTGATAAAAGGAGGATAACTTGCTATTGTGATTGTTCCTTGAAAATAAGGAATGTTGCAATGTGTAAGGTTACAGTTTAAGTGCTGCTATTTTAACATTTTTAATATCTGCCCCATTAATTCTCAATAATAACTTTCTAACTTTCAAATTCGGCCGAAAACTGATCATTGTGCGTTTACCGGCAATTTCTGTATCCACGAGTGAGCCTCCGAACTTATCTCCATATTTAACCAGTACTCGAACAGTAAATAATTTATCGGTACTGAGCAAGTTTTCAATGCCATAGTTACGCGCAGCCTGTGGTGCGCCTCCTTCGCGCAGTGTTTTTTCGGTAGCAGAAAAATCCGCCGATCGTCCCGGCCCATATTGCGCTTTTTTTTCACCCGGTTTAATTTGCAATTCACATGCATGTTCTTCGCCGTCTGCGCCCAAAAAAACTATGCTTGTTTTTCCGGTCAGATCAGTCCCCGGCTCCACGTCAAATGTAAGCAGGAAAGATGATGCCCCCGTTTCAATGGTTGATGGCTTTTGAATAGTTCGAGCTATTAATCTTTCTTTTTTAATAGCCGGAATTATCTCTTCCATCCATTTCGTTCCTATCCGCCCGTTGGGTGATTGGATCATTTCGTGGATGGCCAGTGAACCGCCCCAGCCCGCCATCGGAATCCACCCGGCCAGTAAGAAACGGCCGCCTTTTATTTCGGTTACAGCGGGCACATCCATTCCGTTATAAAAATCCGCGCCTGCTTTAACGCCATCCACAAATTTATCTTCCGGCGCGTTTGCCGGTTTGGTCCAAAATCCGGTGAAACCGCCAATAACATAGTCATAATTACCCCAGCGGAAGAAGAAGGTGCAATCGCCTCCAGGAGGAAAGCCGGGGTTAACAGATCGCCATCCGCCAGTAATTGATTTAGATTCCCAGGTGCCTTTAGCTCCGTAATTGGCTAACATGCGTAAGCGCCCCTCAGGATCGGTGTACACACTTGGGTTTTCGCAGGGATGAAATAAAATTTTTGTTTTTTTGAATTGGTCAATACCATTTTCACTAACGGAATAGGTAGATCCTGCCGGATAACCAAAAAGCGTATCATAGCGGAATGATCTGGTGAAACCGTGTTTATCATAGTAATCCCATAATAGTGGTAAAGTGGTTTTTTCTTTGGGATAAATACGCGTGGTATGCAAGCCATAACTAATACAAAGCTTATTATCAAAGATAAAAGGAGTTCCGGTTCCGAAAGTTTCCCATTGTGCCTCTATAGGCGTAGCGGCGTCATGTTCGGTCCATGTTTTAAAATCTGTAGTGGAGATATGCTCGAAATAATGCGCACCCTTTCCAAATTTACTGGCATGCCCCCTGCGATCAAACAAATAAAAAATATGATAGCGACCCTGGTGATAAAAAGTAGCTACATCACCTACCCAGGCGTTGTGTCCTTGCGGTGTCCAATACTGAATCTCGGGTGAAAAGCGAGGTTTTTTTAAGGCGACTACCTGCGGTTCAATGCCCGGAAAAAATATTTTTGCCTCAGTAACAAGCGCAGGATCTATTTTCCAGGTATTGTGTTTGTTCCATTTTGGATATCCTAAAGCAAAATCATTATCAAGAAGTTCGCCATCTACATACAAAGTCCATCTGACTCCCGAAAAATGAAGCACCACATCATGTTCGCCTTCCGGCTTTTCTAAAATCCCTAAAGGGATCCCGATGGGCATATCCCGGCCTGTAGGTTCGGCAGGCGGATATAACCGTAAAGAAGCTTCCAATACCGGAACCGAGCCATCAGGCATAGGATAGGCGGGATAGTTTTGATATTTCCTGTCTTTTGGATCTGCCTGAAAAACATTTAATTTCAATACTCCCGGTATATCAAGCAGCACCTTTGCGGAATCTTTGGCTTTCAGTTTCAGCTGCATTTTAATGGTAAAACTGGTGCTATCATAAGGTACCGTAAAGGCATCATTCGTTTTCTGAGCATAAAGGTTACTCACAGCTGCCCCCTCGGAAAAATGCCATGGAGAAGATTTTAGCTGTAATTGTACAACCTGCCTCTTCCCGGAACATCCCTGCAAGAACGTGCCCATCAGCATAGCTGCGAATATCAGGTGTACTATATGAAATTGTTTTTTCATTGAATTAAGTTTTCATAGTAATGATTTCTTTCACTACTATTTATGATAATAATGTATTACTAAAAATGACCTGCAACCGGGCCATCCCAAACTTTACAAATGCATATAATTACCTATCTGCACTTAACAATGCAAGGGATAGTGCAGCCATGTCGCCAATATTTTCAGACAGGCCGGCCGGTACTATCCTGCATGCAGCCAAGGTTTCCTTGTAAACTTCGGCACGTATCACGTCCATCATTACGGGGTCTAACAGCTGCTGCGCACGGCCATAAATACTTCCTAAAACTATTAATTCAGGATTGAGGATATCCATTAAAAGGGACAGGCCCCTACCTAAATACTTTGCACAATCATGATATATAGTTATAGCTAATTCATCACCGGCCAGGGCTGCTTCTGCAACTATTTTGGCAGTCAGACCGGGCAGTTCATCAATACTTGAGCAAAACGACACCTTTTCCCCTACCTGTAATTTTTCCCTCACCCGCGTTTGTGCAAGCTGGGCTATGCCCCCGCCACTGCAATAGCCCTCAAACGAACCGGCTTTGCCAAAGCCGACCGGTCCGGTTTCTGACAAACGAAGATGGCCAACTTCACCGGCAAGGTCTGATATTCCCGAATAGAGGCGTCCATCCAATATCAGGCCTGCCCCCATTCCGGTACCAAAGGTGAGGAATATCATGTTGTTAACCCCTTTTCCTGCACCATACTTCCACTCGGCTACGGCACACGCGTTGGCATCATTTTGTAAAAAGGCCTTACGTTTAAATCTCTTTTCGGCCATATCAACTATAGGAATATTATCCCAGCCTAAGAGATTAGGCGGCGACAGAATGGCCCCTCTTTTGCTGCTCAATGGTCCTCCGCAGCTTATACCTATGCCTGCAAGATGTGCTGTAGTAATATTATGCTTATCAAGTAAATCTTCCGCTGTTATAAATAACTGCTCAATCATCTCATAAACAGGTAGGTTGGTAGCCAGAACACGTTTCTCAATAATATCAATTTGCTGTTCATTATTTACCTTGCCAATAATTACCGCGCATTTTGTGCCGCCTATATCAAATCCTAATAGCATATTTTTTATTTATTCTCCGTTAGCGGACTTATGGTTATCGACTTAAATTTAATATTACCGTGTTTGGCATAAAACCACATGGTACTTCCCTTTTGTTCAACTGTGCGGTTAACAACACAGCGCCTGTTATCAATATTCATATCAATAATATCATCATTCAATATCAGGTCTATTTTGATGTTTCCGGCCAGCCCATCTACTGCCTTTATATCGGTATTACCCAAATTCACTATTTTGTTATTTGCAGAGAATGTTACTTTGTAGCCCTTATCACCTTTATCGTCAGATCGTAAAATAAAACCGTAATCTTCAAATGCGCCGGTAGGCTCAATCTCCATAGTTATGCGGCATTTTGCCGGAACATTGTCAACATGAGCGGCACCAACGCCGTTAGGTGCATTTATAATGAGATTGTTGCTACCGTTAAGCGTGGCGTACAGATCGGGGTTTATCTTCAAATCCAGCGGCTGGCCGGTAGCGGGTATCATTTCTTCCGGAAATTTAGTATCCAGCGTGCCGTCAGGCAATTGGATCACTTCCCGAAAAACAGAGTTACCGCCAAAAGCTTCCCAGTTACTGTCCTTATTATCTCTGCGCGATGGTATCCAGGCAGCGGCAATGCGCCTGCCATTTTTAAATGACGCAGTTTTTACCACATTCGCCCACGACTCGTTGAGCGCCTGGTATCGCGGCTCTTCCCAATTGCCATACGGGCTTTTGGATTTAACGTAATAAGTATCGCTTACATCGCTAAAAAACAGGTAATACCAATCGTTCCACTTAAAATAATCAGGACATTCCGGCACTGAAGGCTGCCCCGTTAAAATAGGATCAAGTACTTTCCAATCTTTTAAATCCTTTGAAACAAGGTGTACGAGCGCGCCGCCGGCGTGCTGTAAAACAGGGTTTTGCTGCCAGCTGGAAACAAAGAGGTGAAACTCGCCGGTACTTTCATCTACAAATACCTTCGGGTCCCTGAAATCGCGCTTGCTATATCCCGGTGCCGAAGTGTAGAACGGATTGGGTTTTTGTTTTTTAAAATTGATGCCGTCATTACTTATCGCATAGCTTAACTGTTCGTTTACGTTGCCATTCTGATCGAGCAGCCGGGTAGCGTAAAAGGCATAGAATTTCTTTTTATAATACACCACAGACCCGGTACAAATAGACTTTTCCCAATCTTCATCAATACCCAGCACAACAGGGTGTTGCTTCCAGTTTTTCAGATCGGTAGTGGTGCTTAATGCCCATTGGTGGCCGCCAAGGCCATTTAAGCTGGCATGATGTGCAGAATCTAACAGCCAGTAATAGTAGTAGGTACCGTTATGTTCAAATGGCATACAATCACCCACAAACAAATCGCCTTTGGGGCGGAAGTACTGCATGTTTTTTGTAGTTTGAACATTTGGATCATACTTAACGCCCAACTGGGCATAGCCCACCGACCAACAAATGCATAATAAGTATAGTAATGATATTTTTTTCATTTAAGTTATTGTTTATCGTTAGTTAAAATTTACGTGCGCTATGTCCCTTTCGCCAAAAGCTTTCAATGTCTTCAAGCGATTTCCCCTTTGTTTCAGGTATGTAGTAATAGCCCCAAACCGCGCCAATAATACATATCAGGGCATAACACCAAAAGGTAAAATCAATGCCTAATGAATTTACCAGCTTTAAAAACGTGAATGCGATAACGGCATTAAAGCCCCAGTGAGCCAGCGAGCCTATACTCATCCCTACACCACGGATGTTAAGCGGAAAAACTTCGGAAATAAGCAACCAACCCAAAGGCGCCAGGCTTATGGCGATAAATATGATATAGCAAACGATACTTAATACAGCGAAAACAGGTAGACTCGCGCCAAGCATTTCCTTGTAGTGAAAGCAGGCACCTAATAGCAGCAAAGAGGGAATCATACCCCAGATACCAATAAAGTACAACTTACGGCGCCCCACCTTATCGAGCAGGAATACAGACAGCAGGCAGGTGAGAACATTTACTCCCCCTATAATTATAGCAGGAATAATGGATGCTGTATTGCTCACAATACCAGCTATTTTAAAAATGATAGGTGAATAATATATAATGGTATTAACGCCCGAAAACTGCTGAAAAAAGAATATACCTATAGTAATGATCAGCGGGGTACGAAGCCAGGGCTTAAAAACTTCCCGGGCCGAAACCTCCTGTGTTGATGACATGGCAACCTCTGCTTTAAGATCGGCAATTGTTTTATCCAGAATATCGCTGTCTTCTAATTTTCTAAGCACGGCTACACCTTCGTCCCATCGTTTTTTGCTGATGAGCCATCGTGGTGTTTCCGGTAAAAAGAACATACCTATCAATAATATTAATGCCGGTACAAAGCCAACTAAAAACATCCAACGCCACGATTGCAGATCATTGTCATTTGATAACCAATAATCAGTAACATAGGATAGCAATATGCCAATAGTGATCATGAGTTGGTTAAGGGTAACCAACGCCCCTCTTACCCTTGTGGGCGATATTTCGGAAATATACATGGGTACCACATAGGATGTTATCCCTATGGCAATACCGATGATAATGCGCATGATGATGAGCACCAATACAGTTGGCGCAAACGTGCAGCCTATGGCCCCAATTGCAAATATTACGGCATTAACAATGATCATGCGTTTGCGGCCCATAATATCTGACAGCTTTCCACTACCCAAGGCACCTATTACGGCTCCTATAAGAACAGTGGTGGTTATCCACTCTATATCCGAGTCGCTAAGCCGCCAGTATTGCTTTAAAAAAGGAAGCGCACCGGAAATTACCCCCGTATCGAAACCGAATAACAGGCCGCCTGTCGCCGCTATCATTGCAATTAGTAAAACATTTGGTTTTAGCTTCATATAAATTTGTTGAGTATGAATTTGTAATTAAAGGTTCACTCCGCGCCCGTTCAATCAGGAGCATAACACCCGTATTTAATGATTTATTGATAATGTACTGACAGCGTGGTTAATAATTATCCAATAATAAATACTTTAAACGATTAAATCAATTTTTAATATCTTATATTTTACATTATTTGAATTTATCCCGCCGGATTATTCACGCATAATCTGCGGCAGGATAAATTGCAAGTTGGCTGTGTGATTACCAGCCTACATTTTGTTTATACACCCCTCGGCTGTAATTAAGCTGTGCCAGCGGTATCGGCAAGTACTCGTCGCGGCTTTTAGTAAACCTGGCATCCTTTAAATAAGCCCGTTTCGCTTTTTCTTCGGAAAAGTATTTGTTAAGATAGGTATCGGCAATACCCCAGCGTACAAGGTCAAAAAAACGGTTACCTTCCATGGCAAACTCAAGGCGACGCTCCCAAACCAGGGCCTGCCATGCAAAATCGGCCGTCCAGTTGCAATTCACACCAGGTTTATATACATCCATCTTATAGTTGGAGTAAAAGGTGCCATTTGCATATTTAAGCTTGCCCGTGCTATTAATGGCACGCTGCCTTACCGCGTTAATCAGTGGTAATGCCTCGTTGAATTTGTTAAGCTTTATCAGTGCTTCCGCTTTCCATAATAGTACATCGGCGTATCTAATTACTTCAAAGTTTTTTGAGCTCGACATAAATGGCGGCACCTTTTGGAAAGATGGGTCATCGGGCGCGACGGTTTCCTTTAAAGTTGAAAAATAACCATATATCTGCGGGGCTCTCGCCCACGTTTTTTGATAGATAAAGCTGCTGTATTTGTAAGGATGGCCGGGTATGGCAACAGTATGATCCAGCCTCGGATCGAAGCTGTTATTCTTGAAATCATCACCTTCTGTTGCATCACTGTTATTAAAATTGGTGAACATAGGCAGGCCGGTATTGTCTGTTTTAAAAGCATTTACCAGGTTTTGACTGGGTAAATGAAATCCGCAACAACCAAATTCCGCATTCATGGGATAATTAAGCGCCACACCATAGTTCAACCGGCCTTTGGGTGTGCCATCGTCTTTAGAATATTGCACCGCGAATACCGATTCAACACCATTATCGCCCTGCTGTAAAAAGTTAGTTGCGAAATCAGGAGCCAGCTGGTATTTGCCCGATGCGGTAACCTGATCACACAGGTCAATTACTTCCTGTAGTTTTGCCGCGTCGGTTCCTGTTACGTTATTGTTTTCGTCTTGTATATAGGCCTGGTACAACCGTGTTTTAGCAAGATACGCCTGTGCTGCCGGTTTATTAACCCTACCCACCTCCGGTTGTACAGCAGGCAAGTTGGTAACCCCGAATTCAAAATCAGCTGCAATTTTATCCCAAAGATCATTGTTGGATATCGCGTGGTTTGATACCGTACCATATTCTTTCTCGTCAATGGTTTCATCAATAAATGGCATATACTTATACAATATCTTCAGCATAAAGTAGAAATGGCCGCGTATAAACCTTAGTTCGGCCTGTCTTATCTTTTTATTTGGATAGGCGGCATCGTCAAGCAGGTTAACACGGCGTAAGGCATCGTTAGCACGAGAAATGCCAATGTACAGGTAATACCACATCTGGTCGGTATTGCCCAGCTCGGGGCGATTACCTGAAAAGAGTTCGTAATTATGCCAGTCGGTATTATCGCCGGGGCTGTCGCCACCTTTATAGGCATCTCCGCTGCGCATACTGCCCCATGGCCACAGTGAAAATGAAGTATGGATATTGTCGTTACCCAAGCCCGAATAAGCGGCAATTACCATCTTTTCAACATTCTCAGGTGTGTTCAGCGCATCTCCTGAAATAACTCCCTGTGGAGTTTGATCGAGCGATTTTGAACACGACAGGCTTAACAATATTAAACCTGCCAGTATATATTTAAACTTTTTCATATCTAAGCTTTATTGATAAATATTAAAGGGTAAAATTTAAACCAAGGGTATATATGGCCGGAATTGGGAAGGTGCTGTTAGGCGCTTCGGGATCGGGGCCGGTATATTTGCTGCTTTTTATGGTAAGCAGGTTACTGCCCTGTACAAAAATCCTCGCCCTTTTGATACTTATTTTGTTAACGATACTGCTCAGGTCGTAACCTATTTGTATGTTTCTTAAGCGCAGATATGAACCCGGTTCCAGGTAATAGGTTGAAAAACGGCTCTCATCGTTCCGGTTAACCAGGGTAAGCGCCGGTATGGTTGAACCTGTATTTTGCGGTGTCCAGGCATCTTTGGTACGCGCGCCCCAATTGGTACCCGGCCATATCGATGAAAAATCAGTATAAATCTTTGAACCATTGTTAACTGTTACGCCCTGTACGCCCTGAAAAAACAGCGCTACATCCAGCTTCTTGTAGTTGGCTACGAAGTTAAAACCATAGGTAAAGTCAGGATCGCTGATGCCGATATAATCTCTGTCATTCCCATTAATGACGTTATCGCCATTTAAATCCTTATACCGTATACGACCAACGCCTTTGCCATTTTGGGCCGCGTGCGCATCCACTTCAGCCTGGTTTTGAAATAGCCCATCGGCCACATAACCGTAATAGCTACCCACCGACCGGCCAAGTATCACCTTATCGTTGCCGTTACCCGGGAAAGCGGTTAGTGAGTTGTCGGGTAATTTGGTGATTTTGTTACGATAGGTAGCGATGTTGGCGGATATATTGAAATTGACATCCCGGCCTATTTTACCCTCATAATTGATAATTCCCTCAAAACCCTTATTGCTCATGGATGCGCCGTTCACTGTCGGGTCGCCACCCTCCCCTATAACGGCCAGGCTTGGCGGTGTCAGCAATATATCCGATGTCTTTTTAATAAAGTATTCTACCGATCCCGAGATCTTCTCATTCATGAAACCAAAATCGATACCGATATTTTGCTGGATGGTTGTTTCCCACTTAAGTGTATTATTACCGCGTTGGGTTTTGGTAAACCCGGAAGGTAGCTGCCCGGAATTACCGCCGTTAATGTCATAGGCACTGCCGCGGTCACGGTCAAACGTAGGGTCGGTACCGTATATGGCCGAATAAAGATCGTAAATAGCGTTATTGGCTATGGATTGGTTACCATTGGTACCCCAGCTGTATCGCAGCTTAAGATTGGAGATTATCGGGAAATGTTGTTTAATAAAGCTTTCCTCACTAATGCGCCAGCCGGCCGATGCCGCCGGAAAATAACCATACCGGTTAGCAGAACCAAACCTTGATGAGCCATCGCGGCGTAAGGTACCTTCAATGAGGTAGCGCGATTTGAAAGCGTAATCAACTCTGCCAAAAAATGATAATAATGCATTTCCTCCTCCGCTGCCGCCGTTATCCTTTAAGGTTGAACCGGCATCAAGGTAGGCATAATCAATATTTTCAAGCGCGTAGCCTTGCCTCGAACCAAAAAAGTTTTGTGATATGAATTTGATCTGTTCACTACCTACCTGGGCCTGCAAGGCATGGCTGCCAAAGGTTTTGGTATAGTTCAGCGTGTTTTGCCAAACCCAATTACCGCTGTAATCCTGCGAAGTGGTTACCTTGTTTGAAGGATCGGTAAGAAAGCCCGACACATACGATTTCCTCAGATTGCGCGAGTAATTACCGCTATAGTCTATGCCTAAACTTGTTTTAAGGGTAAGGGCGTCTATTACCTTCAGGCTGGCGTAAACATTACCAAACAAACGGTAAAAACGGTTCTTGTTCTGTCGGTTATCTTCAATCAAGCGTACCGGGTTTTGCCTGTCGGTCATCCCGGCTGCCGGGCCGCCCCACCCTCCGTTAAGGGTATGAACCGGAATAATGGGTTGCGCAAGCAACGATAGGCCTACAATATCCTCTGCCGGCACAGCTGTACCTACGCTGTAGGTAGCAGAAAGATTCTCGCCAATAGTTAACCGGTTATTTAACATCCGGTAGTCGGTATTAACACGCGCGGTTATTCTTTTGAGCGATGAACCCTTAATAATACCGGTATTATCATAGTAGCTTAATGAAAATAATGAACTGCCTTTATCGGTACCATTTGAAATGGTAAGATCATTACTGGATATAACAGATGTTTGCGAGATCTCATCAAACCAGCGCGTATCAGCAGGTTTCATGGTTTTGGCCGCGTCAATAAATTCGGGTAGTATAACCTTATTGAGTACCGGGTTATTGAAATCATTATTCCAGTCAAACTGGTATATCTGGTTGGCATTGGGGTTATTTCCTACACCATCATTCACTGCTGCCTGCCAATAGGCACGGCCCCGTTCTTCGGTGTTTAGCACATCTATTTTTGAACGATATTGCTGTGTAGAAACCGATGAGTTAAAGTCTATTTTGGCAACACCTGTTTTACCCTTTTTAGTGGTTATTATAATTACCCCGTTTGCCGCGCGCGAACCATATATAGAAGCTGATGAGGCGTCTTTTAAAACCTGCATGCTTTCTATATCTGCCTGGTTAATTTCGTTAAGGCCCCGTTCGGTGGGTATGCCGTCAATAACATATAAGGGATTATTATTACCTAATGTGCCTATACCCCTTATGCGCACCGTTGCACCGCCACCCGGTGATCCGTCTGTAGTAACATATACGCCCGGGATACGCCCTTGTAGTGCCTTCATGGGATTACCCAACGGCACATCCTTTATCTCAGCTATCTTTACCACAGAAACCGCACCGGTGAGGTCAGCCTTCTTTTGTGTTTGATAACCGGTTACCACAACTTCATTTAAACTGCCTGATTCGTATTCCATTACGATAGTGAGCGGTTCAGCAGAAGCGCTTACCGATACAGTGACATTTTTCATGCCTATAAATGAAAGAGTAATAATATCGTTAACCCTGGCACTGATGCTGAACTTACCGTTTATATCAGTGGATACAGCCTGAGTGGCTGTTTTAACTGTAACGCCCGCTATAGGGCTTTGAAGGTCTTTTTCAATAACAACACCTGTTATTGTTTTTTGCTGAGCTAATGCCGCCAGGCAAAAAAGCAAAGAGAAAGTAGTTAAAATTAGTTTCATAATTATTGGTTTTAATGGTTGTTTAATAAAAAGTGATCAATAATGCCGCTATGGAGGAAGGCTGCTGAATATTATTCCTTCTTTTTTGGCGCATTCATCATCAATATATAATAGTCTGTAAATCATAATTTTATATTAATTTAAACGTTTAAAGTATTTGATTTCAATATTCCTACAAAAGCTAACAAGTCTTTAATTTTTTACTTTAAACGTTTAAATAAATTTAAAGAAAAAAAAACTAACTGCTTTTGCAAGAACCGCCAATAATTAGGTCGGCCTCCAGGTTAACATGTTTATTTATTTTATTTTGGTTTATAAGTTCAATAAGGGTTTTTACAGCCAGCTCCCCCATTTCCATCAGTGGTTGCCTCGAATGTGTTACCGTTGTATAAAACAATTCAAACGCGTCGGATTCATCAAAGCTAAGTACCGAAATATCGTCGGGTACTTTCAGGTTGTTGCTATTCAAACATTTCAACCCGGTTATCGCCAGTGTATCCGTGGCAAAAAAAACGGCATCGCAAGTTTTACTACCATTAACAATATTCAAAACTGCGTTTTGTACCTCTTCAAACCGGTTGTTACTGCTCACTTCCTGCAACCATTTTTCTTCATGTTTAATCCCCGCGTCTTTTAACGCATCAAAATAGCCCCTGTTTCGTTCCAGCAAGTGATGAAGCGTGGTTTTGTAATTAACAAAGGCAATGCGTTTATGGCCGGTAGATATCAGGTAGTTGGTCGCGTTGTAAGCGGCTTTATAATTATCGAGTGCTATATAATTAGTCTCAATATCCGGAAAGTTACGGTCAACTAATACAAAGGGCACTTCCGAACGCTGAAGCGCGCGTATCTCGTCCTCAGAGTTTTCCACCGGAACGATGATCAGCCCGTCTACCCGGCGGTTAACAAACACATTGATCAGTTCAGAGAACTTTTCCTGGCTTTCATTTGAACTTCCATATATCACCGTATAATTATTCCGTTTTGCTTCTTCTTCTATCGCCCGGGTAATTCCTGTAGTAAAACGGTAGTTAATATCAGCCACTACCAAACCAATGGTGTGTGTTTTTTTAATTTTTAAACTGCGGGCTATTTGGTTTGGCTGGTAATTTAGTTCATTGGCCGCAGCTGTAATGCGTATAGCGGTTTCTTTATTTACTTGTTTCTCCACGGTTTGGCCATTTAAAACATACGACACGAGGGCGACTGATACGCCAACGTGCTCGGCTATTTCTTTAAGGCCTACCTTTTTCATTTAATATCGCTTTTGAAATAATTGGTATGAGAAGCCAATTATAAAAAATTTAAACGATTAAAGCAAATTTTCTATTTTTATTTTGTGACCTGCAAAATTTGATTTTTAAGCTATTTACAATGAAGGAA
This sequence comes from Mucilaginibacter sp. GW821-FHT07G05, assembly GCF_059418565.1. Taxonomy (NCBI): domain Bacteria; kingdom Pseudomonadati; phylum Bacteroidota; class Sphingobacteriia; order Sphingobacteriales; family Sphingobacteriaceae; genus Mucilaginibacter; species Mucilaginibacter sp. GW821-FHT07G05. Next base: position 836,883 of record NZ_JBWKQC010000001.1, read on the forward strand.
CAATGTGTAATTCGGTAGTTAACGCAAATTTTAAAGAAGTATGCTAATTTACACCACCCGCTTCTTTAGTTACTACAACGCTTGCTACTGTTTGCCAGTTTTGAATAACCTGATCGTAAAATGGCTCATCGGCAGAACCACCTTTCCAAATTCCGTAAATAACTTTGTTATCTGGTCTAACGCTACGCCTGGCATACAATTCCAACATTCTGGCTGTTATTCCTGTTAATGCATTATTGAGGTTAAAGTTAAAAGTGGCCTTATAATTATCTAACCGATTAATTACGATATCGGTAACTTCAAGATTCGCCTCGAACGGGAATGAACTCCCTACTATAACACTGTCAACGCCTCCAGAAGTATTTTTGAATGTCCCCCTAAAGTCAAATGCGAAATCAGATGTTGGCGACTTCCGGCAGTACATTTTTACATTTATATTTTTATAAGCTCCTGCAGGCAACTGAACTACGCCGGCTAATGCATCTGCACTAAAAATATTGAGCTTTTTTTCTACTGCAATAGTGGTATCAAGCTGGTTGCTGCCTTTAGCGGTAAAGGTGATTTTTTCGACCCATACGGTTGCCAAAGCCCAGTTAACCGCGACTGTTTTTGGCTCTGTAGATGAAGAGTCAGAGAGATCAAAGGTTTTTATGCCGGTGCCCAATGCTTTAGCAAAATAGGATATTTTACCATAACCTGATTTATTCTCTTCGGGCTGATTTGTATTTGGAGCCTGATCTTTTTTACATGATGCAATTGTGATTACAATAAGAAGTATGCTGAGCGCATATTTTAGCGACGAGGTTGAGGTTTGCATATGATGTTGGTTCAGATTTTAATTTACATCGAATATATATAAACTTAGTGAATTCAAATTGATTTAATAGTGCTTTAATCATGTTTGTCAGCCTCATCCAACCGATTTAAAAAACTTTCCGCAACGCGTAAATGGCTTTCCCTTTTTTCAGGATCCATTTTATCAAACGTGTTAATCAGTATTCCAAGGCGGGGGTTTTGCAAAAAGAAGTTCCGGTGCACGTGCATAAACCGCCAAAACAAACCATCCCATATTTGCTGCCAGTCGCCTTTTGGCCAGTCGCCCATTTTTAGTAAATAATTGCTGCCGCTGATGTAAGGCTTGGTCATCATCAAACCGCCGTCGGCAAATTGAGTCATGCCATAGGTATTAGGCACCATTACCCAGTCGTAAGCATCAACGTACATTTCCATAAACCAGCGATACACATTGTGCGGATCAAATTCGCACAGCAACATGAAGTTGCCCATAACCATTAACCTTTCAATGTGATGGCTGTAACCGGTAGCCAGTACTCTTTTTATAACCGTATCAACCGGTAAAATACCTGTTTCGCCTTTCCAAAAACTGTATGGAATTTTACGGGAGAAGCTCCAGTAATTTTTAGTACGCTGCTTAGCCCCTTCACGTTCGTACACAATATGGATAAATTCGCGCCAGCCCATCACCTGCCTGATGAAGCCTTCCACCGAATTCAAGGGCACTTCATTTTCTGCCGCATACGTAAGCGCAGCGTTAATAACCTGTTTGGGGTTAAGCAGGCCGATATTTAGCATAGGTGTGAGTACCGAATGATACAGAAAGCTTTCTGTCGATACCATCGCGTCTTCATATACGCCAAACTGATTAAACCGCTGTCGCAAAAAATCAGTCAACCATTGCCGGGCATCTGCAAAATTAATTGGGTAAAAGCCATTACCTTCTTTAAAGGGCGAAGCTGTAGTACCGTAATTATTGGCATAGTGTTCATCAACCCAATTTCGGGCATGTGTTAGATACTCATTTTCGGCAGGAATATCCAAAGCAGGTACAGGTGTATTTTGGGGCATTTTCTTACGGTTTTCAATATCGTATGTCCACTTGTTCCCTAAAGGTTTACCATCGGCATCCAGCAATATTTTGCGTTGCTTACGCTGCTGAATGTAAAAATCTGTTTGAAAGTATGATTGCTTTTCATCAAAAAAATCAGCCACGTCGCTTGCATTGTTGAGCCAGTTGGGGCTCCGGTATTCGGCCAATTGTATATCAAACCTGGCGCATGTTGCATCAAGCCGCTTTTCAAGCCAATCATCGGCCAAATGGGCATAATGTATTTGCCTGATACCTAAATCAGCCAAATGAGGTACCAGTTTCCTTATATCGCAAAACGGATCTGTCGCCTCAATATAATTAACCTCAAAATTTTCACTGCGAAGATGATCTGCATAGCACTGCATTGATGCCCGGTGCAATACAAGCTTTTGTTTATTAAATTTATATTGGTTAAAAAACAATTCTTCCTCTACCAGGTAAACCGGCCTTAACGGCTTTACTGCCGGATGTTCTTCAAATAACTGGTGCGGAAAAATGAGGGTAATGGCAGCGTGCATATTATTGCCAACAGGCAAGCGCAAAAGCTTGTTTGCGCAACGATAGAAAAAGATGCGTACAGTTACCGTTTATTATCAATCGCATATGTAGCCATTGGCACCACTAAAAAATCGCTAATGAAACACGGGGCAATTGCCTATCCATTTTGAGATAATTGCCCCTATCAGTAGCTTCCTGCACCTGCCGGTATAAAAACAAAAAAGCTGGAACCACGACCAAAAACACTTTCGAAGCCTATTCTGCCGCCCTGCCGTTCAATAAACTCTTTACATAATAACAAACCCAGGCCAACACCCTTTTCATTATTTGTACCGAAACCCGGTTCCGTATTAATAGAAAATATTTTCTCCTGTTTGTTATGCTCTATCCCTTTGCCATTATCACTTACCATTATCTTGCACTCATTGTCTACTAATTGCGCATCAATATTAATAATGCCGCCATTAGGAGTAAATTTAATGGCATTGCTAATAAGGTTACGCACTACCAGTTGCAGCATATTTACGTCTGCAATTACTACCAGCGAAGGGCTTATTTTGTAATTTAAGGCGATTTCCTTTTTAGCGGCCTGCGTTTTGCCCATATCTAATGTGCTTTTTAATATATCAAGCAGGTTTGCCTGCACCAAACTTACCACAGGCCCTTCCATTTGCGATTTAGACCATTGCAGTAGATTGGTAAGCATATCCATTGTGCTGTTGGTTGCCGTAAGTAATTCATGCTCTATAACTGTACGCGTTGGGCCTTCCAACTCATTTTCATTGAGTAACTGCAAGTAACCTTGTATATTAATTAGCGGCGTGCGCATATCATGCGATATGATAGACATGAGTTTATTCTTTTCAGTATCGCTTTTTTCAAGCTGTTGTTTTTGAAGTAGTATGTGCCTGTTTTGCTCTTCAATGGCCTTAGCTTTTTCTTCTACGGCTACACGCTCTTTGTCGTAATTTTTGCGGATGTATTTAATAACGATATAAATCGCGATTACCGGCAACGGGAACGCCGTTATCCTGTCGATCAGCTCCCCCTCGCCTGCCTCAAACGGGTGCTTTACCAAGCCGGGATGGTAATAGGCCACCAGGTGCAAAACCCAAAAACATATTACATAAACTATTAACCAGGCAAGGTGCTGCCGGTATGGCGAAATAGCAAATACCAATAACAAGTAAGCAGGCCATATAATATCAGTTGAACCATTGATACCCGAATTGGCAAAATAGTTAACCGAGAAAATAACCAACCCTATTACTCCAAATAAAACAGTGCTATGCGGTTTATTATTAAAGCGGGAATTATAATACTCGTATAAGAAAAACAAGCTCAGCAAAAAGCTGGATACACAAGCCACGTAAAGTCCGGCAAAAAAATTATAGGGCACGTAAAAAATAGCCAATACAATTAAGCCAATGCTAATAGAATGAAAAATCCTGCTTTCTAAAGAAAAATCCGAAGAGTTACCTATTAGCTTAAACCAAACCTTATTCAATTTTTTTAACATACGCTAATAGTAGCTGCTCAATTTTATGGTACAAATAAATCAGTTTGGTTTTTATAGGTTGATTGTGGCGACTTTATTTAAAGTGCTAAAGTTTATAAATAGTTAGTTACAATAAAAGAAATTTAATTAATAAAGTTTAGTCTTGCCAACTGGGGTATCACAGTACCTAATTTAATTGCCGCTTACAGGCTTAATCGCTAAAAAAAGTATTTTTGAAAAATGAATGTTTTCATAACACGGGTTATTCCGCAAAAAGGATTGGAACTGTTAAAGACTGCCGGTTGCACGGTAAAACAACACACTGAGCAGCGAGAATTATCAAAGGAAGAATTAATTGAACAGTGTCGCGATCAGGACGTGTTATTAAGTTCGGGGCCTAACGTGATAGATGCTCATTTTTTGCAATCGTGCAGGCACTTAAAAGGTATAGCGCTTTTGAGCGTTGGCCATGATAATGTTGATCTGGAAGCAGCAACCCGCTTTGGTATACCTGTAAGCAATACACCCGATGTATTGACGCAGGCAACAGCCGATACCGCTTTTTTACTGATGCTGGCTGTATCGCGCAATGCCTTTTATATGAATGAAAGCATTAAACGTGGTGATTGGGGATTTAACGAGCCAACAGCCAATCTTGGGCAGGAACTTTACGGCAAAACACTGGGTGTGTTCGGTTTGGGAAGGATCGGCTCAGATTTGGCGGCAAAATGCAAGGCGGTTTACCGAATGGACATTATATACCATAACCGTAAACCCAACAAAGAGGCCGAACAAATACTCGACGCGCGATATGTATCTTTTGAAACACTGTTACAGCAGAGCGATGTTTTATCGGTACATGCAGGATTATCTCCCGAAACTAAAGGGATTTTTGATATGGCGGCGTTTAAGCAAATGAAGCCTTCTTCTATTTTTGTAAACACGGCACGTGGCGGTTTGCATAATGAAACAGACCTTACCGCTGCTTTACAAAAGCGATTAATTTGGGGTGCAGGACTTGACGTTACCAATCCGGAACCGATGGCGCCGGACAATCCATTGTTGAACATGATGAATGTTTGTGTATTACCGCATATAGGCTCAGCAACGGTTGAAACAAGGGATAAGATGGCGGTAATGGCGGCAGAAAATATAATTGCTGTAGTTGAAAAACGTAAAATGCCCCAAATACTTAACCCTGAGGTTTACAACGGATAAAACTACCGCCGTTACTTTTCATCATATTTATAACCTATCATTTTTATGGCCTGCATTACCTTTTCTTTTTGAGAGGTTTTAAAAACAAGCATCATATATTCATCTGATTCGGTATCTATAAAACCCATCAGGAAACCATGAGATTTTAAGGCTTTCTGATACGTTTCAAATACGCCATCATATGAAACTGATTTATCGCCCCATATAGTTGGTGCGGGTAACGTAAAAGTAGTGTTGTAATTCTTTTTCAGTGCACCAGAAACCCGCCAGTGCAGGGTTGCGATATCTGCCTTCCAATCCATGCTCATTATGAAAGGGATATGATGCTCATCGGCGAAACCGACAATGCTGTATAACAACTCTCCTTTTTCGGTCGCGTTATTTGGGGTACTTAGCTTATCAATAAAGGGTATCAATATTTTATGATAAGCCGGCTTTGTAACTGCACGCATCAATTGTAAATAACCTTTTATTACTTCCGAATTTACCCTTTTCGTTACAGGCTTTTGTATAACCCCAATTGCCGGTTGTGTATTAACGCTGTAAAGGTGTTGTGGAAGAAAATTGCAGATAAAAGCCAACCCAATAAAAATATTGCTTTTCATTACTATCGTTTTCATGGCATCGGTTATGTTATTTATAATAAACCAATTACCTGTACATTGTTTTAATCTTGTGCGCCCTAAATACTATCACACAATATGTGGGGTTATTTTTCTACAAAAAATGCCCTTATCAGTTACCCAAACGGTTTAATTTGTTCAAATTATTCATCAATCACACATAAACCCATGTTTTTACAAATCGGTATCAATATTGTATAGCTTGTATTGCATACATCAGCAATCATGAAAAAAAATATTCTTGTTATAGAAGACGATCCGGCTATGCTGGACGCCATCAGAAGGTTGTTAGCTTTCCGAAAGCTTGGTTTTACGGGTATAGCCGGCACAAATGATATATTGGAAACTGTAGCCAAGCAACAGCCCGACCTAATACTTACCGATTACGTGTTACCCGGCATGAATGGCGGAATGATATGCAAGGCCATTAAGAACACGCCATCGCTTGCCCACATCCCTGTTATTTTAATGACGGCTTATCACAAAGAGGCAATAGCCCTGGGGCATTTTGGTTATGATGGCTACCTGGCAAAACCGTTCGACAATAAAAAGCTTTTAAAAATGATAGATAAGCTTTTGAATTTAGACACCGTTGAAAATGATTTGGTCAGATCGCATTAACATCCCTTCTCCACTTTCTGTAATACAAACATGCCTGCTGTAGCTACATCTGTAGTCCATAACAAGAATCTATACAGATAGATACGTTCCTGTACTTTCCCTCCCTGCTTTGCATTAATACTATTTTATCAATTAATTATACTAAATACGCTTTCGTGCATTGTTTATGCGGCAAAGTATTTATTTAGCTTAACAATTATATGCTTCCGTAAAAATTGCCTTAAAAGCTACTGTAACGCTATTTTTACAAAATTTAAAACTTTTTTAGTATTTTTAAAAAGAAGTACTTACTTTAATATCACTTTTAAAAAGAGTTAAAATACACCTTTAGCATCAGGGAGAACCACCGGAATACCAAATGCTTAATTAACTATATTTTAAAAACCTAAATTAAACTATGAACATCTGGAGCAAGTACATCATTACCAGTTTACTTACCTCGGCATGCTGGCTTCATTCTTTTGCGCAGAATGAGTTGGATGCGGTAATGATGGGTAAAAACAACCTATGCGTAGCAGCAGCATACGGTTACAGCAGTTGGGACAAATACTGGGAGGGCACTTTTAAGCGTGAAAACCTTAACATCGGCACACTCTCAACACAGTCGGTAACCACCATGCTTAATTACGGCATTAAAAACAACCTGAATGTAATGGTATCACTGCCTTATGTTTCAACTAAGGCTTCGGGTGGTACATTGGCCGGTTTAAGCGGCTTTCAGGATATCTCCTTTTATATCAAATACCGTCCGCTCCGCAAAATATCCGGCAGCCAAAAGTTTTCCTTGTTCGCCATTGGCGGTTATGTAGTACCATCGCACAACTACAATATCGACCTGATGCCTATGTCTATAGGGATGGGATCAAATGTAGCTACAGGCCGAATCATTGCCGATTACCAGATCAGCAAGTTATTTCTTTCGGCTTCGGGTACTTATATGTATCGTAATAATGTGGATATCGATCGTCCGTCATATTACACTACCCGGCAAATTAACTCGCACGAGGTAGAAATGCCCAACGCCGGGAGTTACCAGCTGCGTACCGGTTACCGCACAAGCATGATCATAGCCGAGGCCTTTTTTGATCAGACGAGAACCTTTGGTGGTTTCGATATCCGCAAAAACGATATGCCTTTTGTAAGCAACAAAATGAACACCACCAATATTGGTTTTGAAGGCAAGTACTACCTGAAACAGCTGCCCGAATTGGGTATACACGCCATGGCCTGGCGCACGCTGGCCGGCCGTAATGTAGGCCAGGCAAAAGGTTTTATGGCCGGTTTATTATATAATATCAGAATTGCAAAACATCCAATAGTACGCCAATAATTATGAAAAGAAGATATACTTATTTAAGCCTTTCCATTTTTGCATTAACCGTATTTTCGGCATGTAATAAGGATATTGTTGAAGCCGACAGCGCATACCCGGCCCTTGCACCTGCACAGTTGGATGGATCTGCAAAAAATTGGCAGCCCCTCATTATTACGTCGGCAAGTGATTTCGCTTTGCCCGAACCTGCAAGTACCTCGTCAGCCAGTTATAAGAAAGAGATTAGCGACCTCAAAGAGGCTACTAAAAACCTTACTGCCGAGCAAACAAGAATAATAAACTACTGGAAGGTTGGTAGCGTGCTGCGCTGGAACGAAATAATGCGCGAACTGGTGGCCAAACACAACTTGCCACCTTACCAAAATCCGGATGGCACCTACCCTATCCCGAGCGCAGCTAACCCGTTTGCATACCCGTCATTCCCGTTCTCTAATCCACCTTATGCGGCAAGGGCTTACGCTTATGTGAGCGCCGCGCAGTACGACGCATTGATATCGGCCTGGTACTTTAAAGATAAATTCAAAAGACCGGCGCCATATAAGGTTGACGGATCGGTTAATGTATCGGTACCTAAAAGCGACCTCCCTTCTTATCCATCAGAAGACGCGGTAGTGGCGGGAGCTTCGTTTGAAATAATGAAACTGCTTTTCCCTGCCGATGCAAGCTATATTGCCCAAAAGGCCAATGAAGAAAAAAAATACAGGCTTTGGACAGGTGCCAACGTATTAAGCGACATTATAGCCGGCGATTCGCTGGGTAGATGGGTTGCCCGCAAAATAGTAAGCCGCGCCAGAACAGACGGAATGGGTGCCGCCGTTGGAACTCCTGAAATATGGAAAAAACTGGAGGATGACCACAAAGCGCAAGGCTTAACGCCCTGGATTTCGCTTGAATTACCTAAACGGCCGCCAATGCTGCCTGTGTATGGTAATGTAAAACCATTGCTTTTTGCACCGGAAGTAACTGCGACATTAAGGCCGGAAGCCCCGCCGACTGCCGAATCGCCCGAAATGAAAAAAGAAATAGACGAACTGGTGGACCTTACCAAAAGTCCGAGCCGCGAACGGATGCGTATTGTTAATTTTTGGGCCGATGGCGCAGGTACTTATACCCCACCCGGCCACTGGAACGCCATAGCTACCGAAGAATTTGTAACTAAACAATACAGTGAGGTACGCTGGGCGCGGAACTATGCGCTGTTGAATGCTTCGCTGATGGATGCGGCCATTGTATGCTGGAACACTAAGTACTTTTATTTTAACGCGAGGCCATGCCAGTTGGAGCCGAGTATAAAAACATATACAGGCGTACCAAACTTCCCGGCATATATATCGGGGCACTCCACCTTTAGCGGGGCCGCTGCAACCATATTGAGCTACCTGGTACCCGATAAGGCTAACGACTTTAAGGCGATGGCCAACGAAGCATCCATGTCGCGCATGTATGGCGGTATACATTATCGCTCCGATTGCCAGGTAGGATTAACTACCGGCGAAAAGGTTGGTGATTACGCGGTTGCACGTGCTAAAACTGATGGCGCCAATTAAGTAATAAATAAAAAGGATCAATAAGGAATGATTACTCTCTTATTGATCCTTTTTTGCTTTTTATGAATTGATGTTACGGCTACACAACTATCAAAATTTAATTGGCATGCATGTGCTGTTTTACATATTCCTTTGTTTTTGATTGCGAAATCAGTTTAGTGAGCAGGGCTATCTCATTCGCGTCATACGGCCTGAAGTCGCCGTAGTACAGGTCATGCTGCCAAATCTTTTGCTCCGGGTCGCCGGGGCGATGGCCCCAGGGTAGTTCTGTTTGGGTTTTGCCGTTTACCAGCCCCCACAATGTGCAACCAATTTTGTTATCATAAAACACATCCAGCACATCGGGTATGGTCGATTTAAAAGGCCTGTTCATCCACTCGGTATTAATGAGCGGCCGGTTGTATTTCTTATAATGCTCAATCGTTCTCAACAAAATTTCGCGGTTACCATATTCGTGAAAGGTGATCACGTCTGAATGCTCAACAATAATATCATTCAATCTCGGGTTTTGATCGAAAGCCCCTATGGTTAATGGCTGCGAGGGGTTTATCTCACGTCCCCATGCAATCACCTTTTTCAGCAAAGGCAAAGTAGTGCCACCCAAACCACCATTGGTGGGTTCGTTATATAAATCCCACATCAATACACGTTTATCTTCTTTAAAACGGCTCATCACTGCCTTAACATATTTTTCAAGCTTAGGATAAGTGGTGGTATCAGTAACCATGCTATGCCCCGGGCTCGGCGACCATGCCCAGGCATACCAGCCTTTTAATGGCTCGGGCTGTTTACCAACTTTAGGGTCGGGTGTAATACCGAACGAGCAATCATCAAACAAAGCCGGTATAAATTTTATATGCCGCTTATCGCAAAGCTTCATAAAAACATCCAGCGTATTGAGGAAATATTGTGGATCATCTTCATAAACGGCATACTGTAATACCGCACGTAAAGTATTCATACCACTTTTTTCGGCAAGTGTGAGTTCTTTATCAATAGCTGCCGGGTCGAATGTGGTTTTATCCCACATGGCGGTGTAATTGATGGCGTAGGCAGGTATATAATTAAAGCCGCACAGCCAGGGCTGTTTATTATACCAGTCCCAAATACGCTGTTCGCTCCATTTATTTGCAGTGCTTTGGCTGTAGCAGCACAGGGTACTTATCAGCAGCAATGCCAATAACGCTAATTTTCTTCTCGTCATATATAATTTTATAATTGGTTGGGTTTATAGTACCAGTGGATTAAGATTTGAGGCCGCGAGGCTACCCACCTTCAAACCATTCAGCCAGCGCTGACGGTCATTCTCTTGGTGTTTATTTTGAGGTTCGGTTACGTGCGCGCCATCGGCATAAAAAATAATAGTCATCACTTCGCGTGTTATGTCCGAATTGTTTCCCGGCGCTGTATGTAGTGTCCAGCCGTAATGCCAGGTAGCGTCGCCTGCCTTCATAGTGTTCGCTCGGGTTACGGGGTAGCCTTTTTCGCGGATGTACTTTTGCAGAGATGTTTCTGATTCGTCAGAGATGGGGATATTCTCAGCAAAACCTCCCCTATGCGAGCCGGATGCAAAGGTAAGCATGCCCATATCTTCGGTGATGTCAATAAGTGGCATCCACATGGTTACGGTATTGTTGGTATCCAGCGGCCAGTAATATTGATCCTGGTGCCAGGGTGTAAAACCGCCGCCGGGCTCTTTAAACAATGCCTGATCGTGGTAAATACGCACATTTTCAATCCCAAGCAGGTCGGCAGCAATACGGCCGAAGCGCTTCGCCAGGGTAAACTCACGTACAGCTTCATCGTTTTCCCATAGGTTCATAACCTGTAGAAATGCCTTGCCGTAAGTATCTCGCTCTTCAAGTTTCCGTTGTTCGGTATTATACTTGTAGGCAGCATTGTTTATTACTTCGCGATAATGTTTTGCCTCAGCAGGTGAAAGCACACCTTCAATAAGCGTGTGACCAAGTTCCCTGAAACTGCTTGCCTGTTCGGCGCTAACACGTAATGTATCGTCGGGCGATGATGTATTTGATGCTATCATAATATAAATGATTATTCAGATCTGTAACAGCATCAAAAAAAGGGAATATATACTAATCAGCCTATGGCTACATTAGCTAAAAAATGGGATATATTATCCAATACTATTATAAAATATCATTTATATGATTAAATAGTCTTTTAATACCAGGTTATGGAGAGTATTTTACGTTGATAGATATAAGGACTCAGGCCCAAATGGAATTATCCGGCAGACAGACAAACTACTGTAATAACCTAACTATCAACACATAAACAAATACATCCCTTAATACTTTAATAGCATTGTGCAGGGTATTGTAGATGGTTCGTTCGGTAAGGCCGGTTGTATCTGCTATTTCACAAAAACTTTTTTCATCAAAATAGCGCAGCCGCACTATCTCTATTTGGCGAGGTGTTAGCTGGTTCAGCGCTTTTTGCAGTCGTTTTTTGGTAAACTCATCCTGCTGACTGGCAATCAGTATATTTTCGTATGGTTGTTCGGCAGCCGCGGCTGTTATTTCGGCCTCCTCAATTGAGGTAGTAAAGGTATCGCGTGAGTATTGCTGGTAAGTTTTATAAAGTATGCGCTTATATATAGTGAGCACATATTGTTGTATGTTTTGTACGGATGATAACTTATCTTGTATCCGCCATAATTCAATAAACAAATTATTTATACTCTCTTTTACCATCTCCGGATTTTTATACATACAGATACCGAAGCGGTACAGATCATCATAAAACAGCTCAAAACAGGCGTAAAGACCCCTTTTGTCGCCAATGGCAAGCAGCGACCAGTCCTTTTTTATCCGTTCTGTTTTAAGGCTCATTAACTGCGGTTATTTGTAATGTTTGGGGTTTGGAGTAATTTATTGATGAAATTAACAAATTCTTTGTAAATATTTTAAAAAGACTTGGTAAAAAAGAATATTCTATTGCACTTGTGTATAAATACCAACTAAATGGACTATACCAATTTCAACATTGAAGATTTTTTGACTAATGAGAGCTTTGTAAACTATTGCTACGATACAAATGATGACGATAAAAAACATTGGGAAAATGTTATACTCACCCAGCCCTTATTAAAAAAGCAAATTACTGAAGCACGCGAACTATGCCTGCTGCTCGGTATTAAGGTTAGCAAAGCAGAAAAGCAACAGGCGCTTAACAACCTGAAAAAAGCGATTGAGCGCGAACAACTGCAATCAACCAACATAACAAAAGGCAAAGTACGCAGGTTATGGTCTGCGCGTATAGCCGTTGCCGCGGCGCTGCTTGTGTTCGCTATGGTTTACGGTATATATAAATATACCTCTCCCGTATCGGGTGCTGTGTTATACAGCCGGGTTACAGATGCCAGTTACCATATAGTAGCGCGTACCAATTTCAACGGACGCAAAAAGGTTGCCCTGCCCGATGGCACCATTGTAATTTTAAATGGCGCGAGTACCCTAAAAATGGCCAATGATTATAATAATAACAGCAGGCATGTGGTATTAACAGGCGAAGCCTTCTTCGAGGTGCATAAAGATAAGGACAGACCATTTGTTGTACTTACCTCTAAAACGGCTACTACCGCCCTGGGTACCTCTTTTAAGGTGAGCAGTTACTCCACTTTAAAAACCGCCAGTGTAATGCTGGTTACCGGTAAGGTTAAGGTAGAATCAACCCGCCCGCATTCAAATATTAACGACCAGATATTGGTTCCGGGTCAGCAGGTTACATTGACCGATGGCGCAAGCGGCTTCATCAAATCCAACTTTAATACCACCAAATTACAAAACTGGATTGATGGCAGGCTGATATTCTCAAACGCGAACTTTGCCGAAATAGCAGCCAAAATAGCCGACATATATGGCGTACAGGTAGCCGCCAGCAGTAAAGATACCAGCAAAATAAAATTTACCGGTCAGTTTGATAATAAGAGCCTTACCGAGGTGCTGGATGCTATTGGCTTTGTAAACAACTTTACTTACAAGCAAAAAGACGACCGTATTAAAATCGTATTCTAAAAATAACCATACTCATATTTAACCACCTAATCTTTTAAACTATGCTAAAAAAACTACCCCTTTCACGTTTTTTCCCGAAAACGTTATTGAGGATGCTTGGTGCAGTATTCCTGATCATTTATACCAGCGGATATGCCCAATCGTCACCAAACCCGCTTTACTCCTTCAACTGGCAAAATCAGCCTGTAGAAAAAGTGTTTAAGCAAATTGAGGATGCCACCAAAGTGCGTTTCTCATACAACCCGGCCGATGTTGATTTTAAGCGCCGCATCAATCTCAAAATAACCGACAAGCAATTGAACGATGTTATTGATGCTTTGGCGAAACAAATTAATGTGAAGTACAAAATATCGGGCGAAATGGTAATGATACAGGCGTTGAAAACCAACGCGGGAACTGCCATTTTTACATTAAAAGGTAAGGTTTTAGATGCCGATAAGCTTGCCTTGCCGGGTGTAACCGTGGTAAATACCAAAAGCGAAAAATCGGTTGTTACCAACAATTCCGGTGAATTCGCTATTGAGGTGAGTACGGGCGATATCATCACCTTTAGGATGGTTGGTTTCGAGCCATCATCAGTAATAGCGAGTGATGATATAAAGTATGTAACCATTAACCTGAAACTTAGCAGTACCGAACTAAAAACGGTGGTAGTAACGGCCCTCGGTATCAAACGCGAGCAGCGTGCCCTGGGTTATGCCTTTAGCGAAGTGGACGGTAACGACCTGAAGAAAGCCCGCGAAACCAACGTAATGAACTCCCTTGCCGGCAAGGTTGCCGGTTTGGTGATCAACAGTACGGCAGGCGGTCCGGCAGGATCATCGAGGGTAATTATTCGTGGTAATACGACTATTACCGGTAATAACCAGCCGCTGTATGTGGTAGATGGTGTACCTATTGACAATTCAAACTACGGCCAGGTTGGCGGCGGCAAATATTCGGGCGGCCTTGATTTTGGCGACGCGATATCCGCCATTAACCCTGATGACGTAGACAAGATCAGCGTTTTGAAAGGCCCATCGGCATCGGCGCTGTATGGTAGCCGTGCAGGTAACGGCGTTATATTGATCACAACCAAAAAAGGCGGTAACCGTAAAGAACTGGGGATTGAATATAACAGTACCTCATCGTTCGAGAAACAGTTGACCAGCTTAGATGGTAACCAGTTTATTTACGGGCAAGGTAGTTCAGAGCAATTGGTAATAGATGCCGCACAGGCGAAAAATACCTTGTTCAATAACTTTGGGCCAAGGCTTGATCCAAGCTTGCAGGTAATAGGTTTTGATGGTGTGTATCGCCCTTACGCGCTGGTGAAGAACAATATCCAGGATTTCTTCCGCACAGGATCAACGTTTACCAATACGGTTTCGTTAGCTAATTCGGGTGAGAAAGGGAATTTCCGTTTATCCATATCCGATTTGCGCAATAACGACATTGTACCCGGCAGCAATATGCGCCGTAATACATTCAACTTTAATGGAAGTTCAAAGTTCGGCAAAAACCTTACGGTTGAAGCACGTGTAATGTACATGAACGAAAATGTAACCAACCGCCCATCGCTTGCCGATGATCCGGGCAATATTGGTAACAACTTCATCGGTTTAGCCAACAACGTTGATCAGGCTTACTTTAAAACTGGCTACAAGGATGTGGAAGGCAATTACGTAGAATGGGGCGGCGGTCAGTACAGGCTTGATCCATATTGGGTGATCAACGAAATGAACAACCGCACCAAAAAGAACCGCATGATAGGCGGTTTGCAGGCCAATTACGTTTTCACCAGCTGGTTAAACCTGCAAGGCCGGGCATCTACCGACTTTACTTACTTTGATTACGAAAAATTCAGCCCTATATCTACCCCCGGCTCATTAACCGGCCGACTGGAAACTACCAACCAAAAAGTGCAAACCACTGAAGGAGATATGTTGCTGACCGCTCAAAAGCAGGTATCAGCTACATTAAACCTATCGGCCAGGCTTGGTGTAAGTTTATCGCGCAGCCAGGCACCCGGTTACAGTGGCTCATATATTGACATGGTTGCTACCGATGTAGTTAGTTCAAACAGCTTTGCCGACAAAACGATTACCCAGCTCTCGCCAAGAGAAATGCAGACAAGATCTGTATACGGTTTAATTACAGCGGCATATAAAAGTTATTTGTACTTAGACGCGACTGTTCGCCGCGACGCGGTATCAACTTTACCGATGGGCAAAAACGCTTATACCTATCCTTCAGCATCGGCAAGTTTTGTGTTCAGCGATGCCTTCAAAATCCCTAAAACAGTATTGTCTTTTGGTAAAATACGGGTATCAGGCGCCGAAGTTGCCAGCAGTACCGATCCTTACATGCTTAATTTAGTATACGCGCTTAATCCGCAAAACTTTAACGGGCAGGCTTTGGGAGGCATCGGTACAACCATTAAACCTCCGGGTAACGATCTGAAACCTACCCGCACACGCTCTTTTGAGGTAGGTACAGATCTTAAGTTTTTTAACGACAGGATAGGCCTGGATGTTACTTATTACACTTCGAAATCAAGAGATCAGATCAACGTGGTTAACGTGCCCTTGTCGTCGGGTTTCCCGCAGCAATTAATTAACGCGGGCGTGGTTGGCAATAAAGGTGTGGAAATAATGTTAAACACCAAGCCAATTGTAACCAAAGATCTGACCTGGGATTTCAGTGTAAACTTCGCCCGCAACATCAACACGGTACAATCACTTGCTGAAGGCGTACCCTATTTAACCTTATCTGATGCACGCTGGTTAGGTACATCAGTAGTAGCAAGACCAAACACTGCTTACGGCGCTATTTTAGGCTATGGCGGTCAAAGGGACGAACAGGGCAATGCCGTGCTCGATCCGGTTACACTTGCCCCTCTGCAAACTGTTGACCGCGAAGTATTAGGCAAAGGAACCTGGAGCTGGACAGGCGGTTTAAGCAGTGCGGTATACTATAAAAATTTTGGTTTAAGCTTTATTGTGGATGTTAAACATGGTGCAAGCTTATTCTCAATGACTAACCTGTTCAACGTAATACGAGGCTCAAGCGAGGTGACTTTACCGGGCAGGGCCGAGTGGATAGCATCTGAAGAAGCACGCCAAAACGCAGGTCAAACCATTGAGCAATGGCGGGCATCAGGCAATGTAAGGGGTTATGTGCCGCAGGGCGTGGTACAAACCGGTACCGATGCATCAGGCAAGCCTATTTACGCGGCAAATACCCGTGCAGTTGATCCATCCATTTATTGGGCTAATTACTATAGCGATGGCAATGGCGTAGCCACACCATTTATATACGATGCAAGCTATATCAAAATGCGCGAGATAACCTTAAGCTATAATATCCCTACCGCTATTTCATCAAAATGGGGTATTAAAAATATGGCAGTGGCTTTGGTAAGCCGTAACCCTTTCATCATACACAAAAATGTACCCAATGTTGACCCCGACTCCAACTACAACAACGGTAACGGGCAAGGCCTTGAATATGGCTCATTACCATCAAGAAAAAGCTGGGGATTTAACCTGAATGTGAAATTTTAAGATACTGACATTGATAATTGTATAGATATGAAAAGATATATAAACAAAATAATCATCATACTTTTAGCAGTTACCACATTGCTGGTTTCTTGTAAAAAGTTTGAAGATTTTGGCGATACCAATACCGATCCAACCAAATCAAGCAACCTTGATCCGGTTAATCAGCTGGTACTTACGCAGCTGCGTTTCTCGGGCGAGTTAACGATAAACGAGCGTACCAGCATCATCATGACCATGCCGCTGGTGCAGCAAATTGGCGGTGCTTATTACACGCGTTACGGGTTTGAATATGTAAAGAACAGGCAATACATGTCGGAAATGTGGGAGCTTGGTTACCCTAACGATGTATTGAACATTGTTGACGCGGTTGAGCGCTCGGCAAAAGATCCGCTTAAAACCAACCTTAATGCCATGTGCCGCATTATGAAGGTGTATATTTTTGCAAGGATCACCGATCTGTATGGCGACATTCCGTACAAACAAGCAGGCCAGGCATATATATCGGGTATTATACGCCCCGAGTTTGATAGCCAGCAGGATATTTATAACGATTTCTTTAAAGAATTAACCGAGGCTTCGGCACAGCTGGATGCTTCAAAGGATAACGTAGCAGCTGATATATTTTACAAAGGCAATGTAGCAGCCTGGAAAAAATTTGCCAACTCGCTGCACCTCCGTTTAGCCATGAGGTTGAGCAAGGTTGATCCGGATAAGGCTAAAACCGAAGTACAGGCCGCGTATGCTGCCGGTGTATTTACCGATGCTGCCGATAATTGCATAACCAACCATGCCGATGTACAAAACAGCTATGCCGATATACGCGGTAATGGTGTATCGGTGGCTATTAACCAATATCCTGATGAAGGTCGCCCGCGTATTTGCAGCACTTTCATAAAAACAATGACCGATAGCAACGATCCACGCTTGCAGTACATAGCACGCAATTATTGGGTTAACCCTGATAAACCATCGGAACGACTGGATGTTACCGATCAGGTAAAGGCCAAGATAGGAATCATTGGTGTTGGGCCGGGTAAATACAATTACGATGATTTTTTGGGCGCTATCGAGGTTGATCTGGGTAATGGTCGTATAGTACAGGTGCCTAACAACGGCCAAAAAGTACAGCTTGCCAACTGGATGATCACTAATGATGCACCCTACTTTCATATCACTTATGCCGAAACCGAACTTTTACTGGCAGAAGCTACACAACGCTGGGGTTTAAGCCTTGGTGTTAACGCGAAAACCCACTTTGAAAACGGCGTGAGCGCGGCAATGAAACAACTAGCGCTGTTTAAAGGTGGTCCGGTAATTAGCGACACACAAATACAAAATTTTAAAACTGATAATCCGCTGCCTCCGGGTAACGAGGTGCGTGCCATTGATACACAACTGTGGGTTGCCCTGTTGCTAAACGGCCCCGAGGCTTATGCTAACTGGCGCCGTACAGGATTCCCGGTGTTAGAATCGGCCGCCAATGCCGAATCAACCGTGACTACTACACCGCGCAGGTTTGAATATCCGCTTACCGAAACGGAGCAGAACGCCACTAATATTAATAAAGCCATAGCAAAACTTACGGGCGGCCTCGACGATTGGACTGCAAGGGTTTGGTGGGATAAATTGTAACTGATGATATTGACGATAATGAGAAGGAATATTTATTGCGCCATACTAATGGCGGTGTTGATGTGCAGCTGTAAAAAGACCGCCAAGTCTGAAATAAAAACAGACGATGGCGAAAAACCTGTTGCCGCAGCACAGTTCAGGGTGGTGGGGTATTTACGCGAGTTTAATGTTGAGGATGGAAGCGCTATCAAGTTCGACTTTGGTAAAATAACGCATCTTAACATCGCATTCATCAACCCTGATGTAAACGGCGATTTTACTACACTGGCCGGGTTAAAGGAATTGGTTGTTGTGGCGCATGCCAAAAATGTGAAGGTACTGGCATCAATAGGCGGCGGCAATCCGCCGGCTTATTATACAGCTTTGCTGGCCGATAAAACCAGCCGTACCAAATTGGTGAGTAACCTTGCTGGCTTAACCGCACAATATAACCTTGATGGTATTGACGTTGATTTAGAGGGCAGTTTTGTAGATGCTAATTACGAAGCTTTTGTGGTAGAATTGAAAGCCATATTGCAACCGCAAAAAAAGCTGCTTACCACCGCTATAGCTACGGCCTATGCCTCGCAGTATACCGATAAAGCACTGGCGCAATATGACTTTATCAATATCATGTCGTACGATAAAACGGGGCCATGGCGGCCGCAGGATCCGGGTCAGCATTCGCCATATCAAATGGCGGTAGATGACCTGAATTATTGGAGCGGCACGCGAGGTATAGCTAAAGATAAACTGAGCCTTGGCGTTCCGTTTTATGGCTACGGTTTTGGCAGCGGCGTACCCCAGGACATGAGTTTTTCAGATATCATCAAAAAATATCCCGGTTCAGAAAATAAAGACGAAGTGAAGGATGATGCAGGCGGTACCATTTATTATAACGGCATAGCTACCATTAAAAGTAAAACCACACTGGCGCTGCAAAAAGCAGGCGGCATTATGGTATGGCAGTTATTGCAGGATGATACCGGTACGTACTCTTTAATCAATACTATTGATGCTGAAGTAAAAGCAGCTAAAAAATAAAGCGAATAGGTTACTGAATTTTAAATCATAAAAAATGGAAAAGATCTATAAAAAATTATCGTTCCTGCTGGTGCTGGTAGTATTTGCTGTCGCATGTAAAAAAGATATAGCCAAAGAGCAGGAAGCCGCCAACCCGCTGCACCCACGCATATTTGATATATTGAGGGAGTTTTCGGGGGCGCAGATCATTGATGAAGGCGATACCGCCAAGTTTACGGGCATTGAAATAACCCCGGCAGACAAAGCTACCATCAGCTGGATGGTGAACAATGTTGAAGTTTCAAAAGAGAAGAAATTCAGCTTTGCACCCACCAGCGGCGGCGAGTATACTATTAAACTGAAGGTAGCCTACAATGGCGATTCGAGTGTAAGGAGTACTAAGGTACTGGTTAATCCATCCACCTACACCTTTAAGCCATACACGCAAATCAGCATGACCTATTTAACGCAGGATGGCAGCGCCGCTAATATCAATTTCGCTAACGTTACACATGTTGCCTACAAAATTGGTTTGGTATCTCCGGAAGGTGACCTGGATACCTCGCCGGGTGAGGTTGGTCAAAAAGCAAGAGAGATTGTAGCACGGGCGCACATTGCAGGCGTACCTGTTATTATGGGTATAAGCGGCAGGTTATCAGGCATTGATGGCTGGGCCATATACGAAACCAATGATTTTGGCACCGCTATACGCGACGCTGCCAAGCGTACCAAGTTAGTGGGGTTAATTAAAGCCTATGTAGCCGCCAAACATATAGATGGCGTGGATATTATGATGACCGACATTAACTCGGGCAATGCCGATGCTAACATGGCGGCCATTGGCCCTTTTGCTACGGAGTTAAAAGCAGCCCTACCTGCAAACTCAATTTTAACACTTACCGCTACAGTTAACTACATGCACTGGAGTTATCCCGGTGATCTTTCGGCATTTAGCTGGATAAATGTGCATGCTTTTGAAGATAATATCCACATTGGCCCCGATGCTCCTGTCGGTCAGTCTTCAAGCTATGATTTTATGGTGAGCGGTGCCGCTATCTGGACGAACTTTCATTTACCGGCCAATAAACTGGTTATTGGTATACCTGCCTTTGGCTTACGTTACAATGCCTTAAACAGCAGTGGCAATAATGAAAGCTGGGGTTCTTATGATTACATGACCTACAAGGATATTTTAGCTGTAGACCCGACTGCTGCCGGTAAAGAATTTACCGATAAATCAGGCGCCGGCGGCGTATACTATAATGGGATTCCTTTGGTAGAGAAAAAAGCGACCTATATTAAAACAACCGGCTTTAAAGGCGCTTACTTATGGGCCGGCGATTATGATGCAACAGATGCAAATTCGTTGATGCGGGCTATTTATACCAAGCAGCAATAAACAGCTATTTAAACTTGTAAGTAGTATGAAAAAGATAGCTTTTGTTGTTTTCGCGCTGTCGGTATGGTGCAGCCATGTAAATGCGCAGGTTAAAACCATTAAATGGAGCGGCTACACCTGGAATGTAAAAGAACCGGCGGAAGCGACAGGCCCCGGCCCTAATTTTTGGAGCAGCGGTAATGTATGGGTTGATGCCAGCGGCTGGCTGCACCTGAAGGTGAGCAAAAATGCCCATACCGGTAATTGGGAGTGTGCCGAAGTAGCCAGTACCGAAAGCTTTGGTATGGGCACCTATCAATGGCAAATTGATGCCGATATTGATAAGCTTGATAAAAACATTGTATTAGGCTTATTTGATTACTCGGGCACCGACGCGCGCGATGAGATAGATATTGAGTTTGCCCGCTGGGGTAACAGCGAATATCCCAATCTGAACTATACCGTTTACCCTAAAGCCGGTGATCCGCCAAAGCATACCAGTTACGCTACCGAGTTTACATCGCCAAACGGCACTTATACCACCCACCGTTTTATAAGAACCGCCAATAGCGTAACCTTTAAAACACTTTACGGGCATTTGGATAATGAGCCCCGCGATAACCTCTTTATAAGCAAAGAGTTTAAAAGTCCGCAGGTATCTATTAGTAGTATCGCTATGCCGGTGCTCATCAATCTGTGGCTGTTTAAAGGTCTTGCGCCATCTAACGATCAGCCGTTTGAGGTAATCATACACAGCTTTAAATTTATAGCACAATAAAAGGAAAAAACAAGTTAGTATCCTTGTTTGGTTTGGTTAGCCCGGTTGCTTTATGCAGCCGGGCTTTTTTATATAAATTCATTTTTTATAGAGGCTTTCAATAGCATAATATTGTTGTAGAGTTGCTATTAAACACAGCCGTATTCGAAAAAATCCACCTCTCTCCCACGTCACTTTCAAGTCATTCACGCAAATACAGGTGTATTGCAGGCAACCTTTATGTTTTTTCGCCGTACAAACATTATTATCCAATAGTTTATAATATTTATAATAACGAAATAAAAATGCGTTATATCTATAGTAAAAACCAGGCGATAATGTAACCCTGTCACTTAGTACTTATTAAAGCATTTTATTAAACCATGAGGAAAGTACAATTTTTACTGATACTGTGTTCACTGCTTAATATCGGCACTATAAAGGGACAAAAATTTGAGGGCAATTCCATACTGCGCAGCAAGGCTATACATTTTAATTTGGGTACACAGGGCGTTGGTGCGGAGTTCAGCTACGGTATTTTGCCTGCAACGGCTTTACGTTTTGGCGTTAACTATATGCCTGTTAAGGCCAATAATGTAATAGGAATCTCCGGCTTTAATTCTACCTCAAAACTCTCGGCCCATTTTTCGAACATACACCTACTGGCAGATTATATGCCCATAAAAACAGCACCTGCTTTTCATATTGTTGGCGGCGCGGCATATTTTATGCGCGCTAAAGGCGGCTTAGAGGTTGTACCCAGCGATAAATATACCTATGGCGAAATTGTGCTTACTCCGGATGAGGTAGGCCGAATGAACATGAACGTAAACTGGGCAGGGTTTGCGCCTTACCTTGGTATTGGTTTACTGAAGCCCCTGCCCGGCCGCAGTTTTAATATCAACCTTGATTTAGGTACTTACTACCTGCGCAGGCCTTCGGCTCAAATTATCGGGACAGGTTTATTACAAGGCAATGTTTCGCAGCAGGGACAGTTACAAGCCAATGTTAAAAACTACCGTTTTTTACCTGTGGTACAATTAAACTTTAATTTCAAGCTATAACACATCTATCTAAAAAAAATGAACTATCTAAAATCAATATTTTGGGCCTTGCTGATAGCTTCGGTTTGTGCCTGCACAAAACCTACCGAAAATATTAAGGTGGTAGTGGATATGGATATTATTCAATATACCGCGCTTCTTCACGTTACCGATGCCACTAACCCGGCAACAGTTATAAAAAAGCCGGTGGTAACAATAAGCGGCACTGATGCCGATGATATTTATGAAATATCGGGCAAAAAGAAGTTTAAGCTTGTTGATGGCATACTTACCATAGGCCCCGGTCCTGATGCCAAACCCACATACGATAACCCGGTTACCTGCGTAGTGGAGATTAGCGCGCCGGGCTATGTAACCGCTAAAAAAACCATAACCTTTGCCGAGGGCGAAAAGCAACAGGTTATAATGATAAGCCTTACCAAACCCAGCGAACCTGTAAAAGAACCTGAGCCGCCTGCACCGCAAAACTTCACTCCTGTTACACTTAATTTTACAGGTACTTGCAGCAATAATCCGGATATGCAAATACGGCCAAGCGTATATGTGTTTTACCGGGAAGCAGCTTCTGACAATTCATTTGCATACCTGGGTTATCTCGACAAAGGCAATATTGTTACTACCGGTCTTGATATGGGCAAAACTTACGACTTCCAGATCAATTACGGCGGCGAAAATTATGTGGTAAGTCAAATTATACAACAGGATAGCTACAACCTGATACTCGATATGGGCAAAGCTTGTAATAATTTTTAAGCATAATCAAGGTTATCCTTTACTGCTATTAAATTAAGCGGATTATGCCTGCTTTGCCAGCATACCTTTTATACTGAAGGTATGAAAGTCTTTATCCGTACGTTTTTTGTATACTACAAAAGCCGCTGTTGCCAGTACGCCGATAACACCTTCGGTACATACGGCGTTACGCGGGCCAACCTCGTTAGCTAACCAGCCGGCCATCAAACTGCCAATAGGGATCATACCCTGGTAAGCCATTACGTAATAGCTGATAGCCCTGGCCCGCATAGCGGGGATGGCGTGGGTTTGTATATAAGTATTTATGGCCGATGTTTGAGCCATCATACCAATGCCTGTAAATACCATAATTATCAAGGCAATGGGCAGCTTAACGGCATAGGCTATCAATAAAACACTTAGGCCTAAAACTAAACCGGCAACGGCTATGATATTAATAAGGTGCTTATTGTTCTTTAAATTGGCCAGGTAAACCGCGCTGATCACCGACCCCAAACCGGCGGCACTTTCAAACCAGCTAAAAGTTTTGGCATCACCATTAAAAATATCCTTAGCAAATATGGGCATCAGGGTATTAAATGGTATTACAAATAAACTGGTTATGGTAAGCATAAAAATAAGGCTGCTCAAATCACGATCGCCCGAAACATATTTAAATCCGTCCTGTAGTTCGGTCCAGATACTTTTTTCTGACTTGGTTGATACAGGGGTGTTCAGCTTCATCATGAACAAACAGGTTAGTACCGGTATGTAGCTTAGAAAGTTTCCGAAAAAACAGGCATCTTCACCAAACATACCCAGTACAATGCCTGCTATGGCCGGTCCCATAATACGGGCCAGGTTAGTCATGGTTGAGTTAAGCGCTATGGCGTTGGGCAAATCGGCTTTATCGTCAACCATATCTACCATTAGCGATTGGCGGCAGGTAATATCAAACGCGTTGATGATACCCTGTATGAGGCTTAAACCTATAATGGCCGAAATGTTGTAGCACTTAAAGAGGATTATGAAGGCCAATGCGCCGGCTTGCAGCATAGAAACAACCTGCGTAATTACCAGTATGCGGTAACGGTTATGCCTGTCAACAATACTACCGGCGTATGGGGCAAGTATTAATGATGGTATTAAACTTACAAAGCTAACTATGCCAAGTAAAAGAGCGGAACCGGTTAATGTATAAACCAACCAGCTCACTGCTGTTTTTTGCATCCAGGTGCCGATGAGGGAAATGGACTGACCGTAAAAAAACAGCTTGAAATTACGGTACTTTAAAGAGCGAAAAACATTCATTTATATACGTAAAACAAAAGCAAATTCAGGGGAGATCTTAATGCAAGACTATTGAATTGTTTTATGCTACAAATATCGGCAACGGTAATATATTTGTAAAATAGATTGTTTTAATGATATTGATAGATAAAAACGATTGATTATGGAGTTACGACAATTACAATACTTTGTTAAAGCGGCCGAAACTGAAAACTTTACAGAAGCCGCCGCGGCTGTATATATAACCCAAAGCACGCTATCACAGCAGATTAAACAGCTGGAAGAAGAACTGGGGATGCTTTTATTTGACCGGGTGGGCAAACATGTGCGCATTACCGAAGCCGGGAATACGTTTTTGCCCCATGCCCGTAAAATATTGAACGAAGTACAGAAAGGTAAACAAGCCATCACCGAACTGAATAACGTTACCGCCGGGGAATTAAACCTTGGGGTGTCTTATGCTTTCACATCGCTGTTACTACCTGTACTGGCGCCCTTTTCTACTAAATATCCGGGTATCAGGATATTTATAACCTATGGTAACCCCGAAGAACTTGAAAAGAAACTGCGACTGGCAGAGTTGGATATGATATTGGCTTTTCACAATGAATCGAACGATGAAGACCTGGAAATGCAGCTGCTGTTCAGCTCGCGCATTGTGATGGTGGTTGCAAAAACCAATCCGCTGGCAAAGCTCAAAAAAATAACTTTAAGTGAACTGGCTAAACAACAACTGATATTACCCGGCAAGGGCTTTAGCTCACGGGAGTTTGTAAACAACTTATTCGCCGAAAAAAAGATTGTGCCCAATATTAAAATTGAACTGAATGATGTGCATTCGCTGTTATCATTAATACAGGATGGCCCCTGGGCTACCATCCTAAACGAAAAAGCATTAATAGGCTGGGATAAAGTTGCAGCTGTGCCCATAGTTGCCAAGGGGCTTAAACGGCAATCGCATATTTTGTGGCAAAAAGGAGTTTACAGAAAAAAGGCCGCGGTTTTGTTTATTGAAGAACTGCTGGCTGTGATGAGTTCAAGCGGAACGATCTCCTGACGAAGAATGATCGTTTATATTTTAAATAAAGATTTAATGGTACTTTTTCTTTGCCGTGATATCGGAATTTTTTGACTAATGTAGTTCATCACCAGATACCCGGAGTCTTCATTAAGGATACTGGCAACATGCGCCTTATTTACTAGATGCGATTGATGACAGCGTATAAAACCATAAGGGCTCAGCAACTCATCGTATTCATACAAGGGTTTAGAGATAAGATGCTCCGCTCCGTTGGTTAAATAAAACGTGGTGTAGTTATTTGATGATTCGCACCTTACAATGTCTTTCACCGGTACAAGGTAGGTTTCCTTTTGGGTAGGCAAGGCTATCTTCTGGCCTTCATCCGGTGATTTCCTGTCCAATAAATTAAGCAGGTTATTTAATCTTGAATTTTGCTTTCTTATATTCACAGATTGCTCTATCCTACTTACTGTATTTTTTAGTTCGGTGATATTAATAGGTTTCAACAAATAATCAAGTGCAGAAAATTTAATGGCCATTATACCGTAAGTATCATACGCGGTAACAAAAACCACATCAAAATCAGTGTCGTTCAGCGATCGTAAAAGATCAAAGCCATTTTTCCCCGGCATCTCAATGTCCAAGAACACAACATCAGGTTTTAGCTCAATGATATGCTCCCTTGCCTCGTCGGCACCGGTGGCTGTAGCAACCACATCTATTCCCTCACAGTGGCGCAGTAGCAAAGCCCGTAAGTTACTGATATTGATGGGTTCATCATCGACTATTATCGCCCTTATCATTTTATAATTATAACCAGTTATGAAATGTAACTATTGCCTCAGTGCCAAAAAGCTTAATAAACTCCAGCGTGATCGACTGATCTTTTTTGAGTTTATTGATCATCCGGATCCTTTCTTCTGTTAAAGAAAGGCCATACCCCGAACCGTTTCCCTCCACCCAGGTACCGTTATCTTTTACCGCAATTACAAAGGTATCCTTTTCATCACCTTCCTTACATTGTATCACTAATTTTGCCTTATCGCCAAGCCCTTGTAAACCATGTTTAACGGCGTTTTCTATCAGCGGTTGTAAAAGCAGCGTAGGTATTTCTATGGCCGACAAATCAAGGCTTTCATCTACCTCTATATTCCAGGAGAAATTGAAACGCAGCGCTTCTAACCTGATATACATCCGCATCATTTCCAGTTCCTGATCAAGGCTGTTAAAAACATGCTGGCTTTTGGCTAATGTCTTTCTTAATAAAGAGCTGAACTCCTCTAAATATTGGTTTGCCTCCTCAATTCTATCCGTATTGATAAGCCCTTGTATAGAACTAAGCGCGTTGAATGTAAAATGAGGGTTCAACAGCGATTGCAACCTGATTGCCGACGCTTCCATTTTTTTCTGCTTCTTTTCGGACAACTTCAGCTTGTTTTTAAAGAACAACGCCATCAGAACAAAGCCCACAGTTACAAGTAGTACAACAAGCGCGATGTAAGTTTTAGGAGATTGATACCAGTAAGGCTTTACAAACAGGTACATTGATCTCACACTTTCGTTTTGAGCCATGTAGTTAAATCTCAACTCGTAAACCGTGTTCGCTTTAAGGTTTAGCGATCCAAAACCTGTTTCACTTGTTCCCCGCTGCCGCCGCCTGGTTTTTTCATCTATCAAAACATACTCTACCTCTAAGCCCTTAAAGTCTGCATTCTCAGCGAAGCCGATATCAAGCTTGCCCGGTAGCATACTCAGTTTCTCGGGGCGACCTGTTGGGGATAAAACATAAAATGGGGCATTACTTTTTTCTCTACGATAAAACCTGATCCCGGGGATTAGCTTGGGTCTTTTGATGATATACCTGCTTACAAGGCTGTCGGTCTTAAGATCTATTACATCAATAAGTATCTCACTATTAACGGGTATAAAAAGCGGACGGTCATCTATTTGAAAAGCAGTGGTGGTTTGCTGTTCCAAATTAGCATTCGCATTACTAATTTTTAAACCGGCGCGGTAATAAAGCGCCTTAGATGATACTTTGAAGGCATCCGTAATACTGATATGTACCCAGCCACCTGTTGTATACACCTGAACTAACTTCCCCCGAACCTTTTTTATTACCTGATTTTTATCTGCAAATGCAGGCTCTACATTGAGGTACGACTGCTCCGATATGCTATATAGCTCACCATAAACATCCTGAAAACAAGCAATAAGAAATAATATGAGCGCACCATGCAGTTTATGTTTCATTCTTTTTCCGGGAGATCTAAAACGCAATATAATGTTAAAATTTTACAGGCATTTTATTGCTTGCCAATTACAGAGGCTAAAATTAAATGAAGTCGTAAATAAAAAAAACCATACTGTGAGCGTGCGCTGCAAGGATGTGAATTTGGTTAGTTTGAGCTACTTTTAATGCAATGAGCACAATAAAATCCCTCTGTTATATCCCCTACTGAAATAGGTACCTTACCCCAAATTGCATGGCGTAGGTTGAATTGGTACTTACATCATTCCTGAAGGTTTTGTTAACCAGTTCGCCACCGACAGTAGCCAGTTGAAATACCGGTTTTATGTTACCATTGGGCTGTACCTGCGGCAAATTAGCAGGGATAAGGATAGCGCCTGCATTTACCTGCTTTTTCAAGCCCCAATTGGCATTTAGCAAATTACCGAAATTGAAAACGTCCCACGTAAGCTGTAAGGTATGCCGGGAGGTTTTATGGTAAAAGTAAAAATCATGCGTTAGGCGGAGGTCTACCTGGTTGCGCCATGGCAATACCGCACCGTTGCGTTCGGCATAAGTACCTTTATGTTTGCGCAGGTAGTCATCTTGTGCTATATACTTGAAAAAAGCGTCACTTTGCTGCTGCGCCGTGTAAAGTACGGAGCGTGTTTTACCCGATACAATGGGAACAAAGGTTATTTCAGTGGCATCTTTTGGGATATATATCAATGATTTATTGGTACCATCGTGCGTAAAATCCTGCGCGTAAGTATATGAAAAACGGCCATCGATAGCGCCCTGATAAACTAACCCTATACCCAGCTTAAATTTCTTCAGGTAAGGCTTATTATACATCAACGAGGCCACTACCCGTTGCGGACTTACATAACCTGCATAACCCAATGCAAGCTGGTTAATACCATTTACCGAGGGAGTGGCATTCAACGCCGACAGCGTTTGATCGCCATCGCCGTCATTATAATTTTTAGCCATACTGCGGATGTAGGCAGCAGAAACGGTTAAACCGGCAAACTTCTTTTCTAATTGCCCGGTGAGCGACCAATAATACCCCTGCGATGAATTACTCACCAATACCGCGTTAAAAGGCGAGTTCCCTGCGGGATCGGGCATGTTTAAGCCATTAAGCGGATTAATAAACTTTTTACTGTTAGCAGCCGGATAAACCAGCCTGTTATCGGGATAACCTTCAATGTTAAGCCGTTGCGGATTGTTCAGGTTAACATCCTTAAATACAATGGCGTAAATATCTTTATTGTATAACGCGTCGATAGTGCCGGTAATGCCCGCAGGTAATTTCACATCGAGCGCGAGGCTTGTTTTCCAGGTTTGGGGCATCTTAAAATCGCGCGATAACACACTGGTTACCGATGGTATGGCCGTACCGGCGGCAGGCAGGTCTTTGGGCGCGTAAGCTTGCGGATCAGGGTTAAACGGGCCGGGTGTATTGCCTTGCCCCTGCCATGTTTGTGTCACCTGGAAAACTCCTGAATACCGTGCCTGGCTAATAATCCACACAAAAGGGATCCGCCCCGTAAAAATGCCCGAGCCTCCCCTTAACCGCCAGCTATCGTTCAATTGCAGCCCG
Organism: Mucilaginibacter sp. GW821-FHT07G05; assembly: GCF_059418565.1. NCBI lineage: Bacteria > Pseudomonadati > Bacteroidota > Sphingobacteriia > Sphingobacteriales > Sphingobacteriaceae > Mucilaginibacter > Mucilaginibacter sp. GW821-FHT07G05. The sequence continues at coordinate 866,406 of NZ_JBWKQC010000001.1, forward strand.
AACCCAACACGCGGCGAAAACAACACCGATGCCTTGGGTAATTGCGAAGTGTGCAAGCGTTGGCCCCTGGCGAAAGTTAAATTCGCTATCGCCTGATTCTCTGCAAGCGGTTCGGGAAAGAAAGGCAGATCGAGCCTTAAACCGGCTGTAATATTGAGGTTTTTGTTAACGATGATATTATCCTGCGCAAACAAGGCGAGGTTCATGTAATTGAAACTATATGATGGCTGCTGCTTACCGGGCACAATAGAATACGTCATGGCATAATCTACCGGCCTGGCACCGTTAACAAAATCATCCCACGACGCAAAAGTGTAATATCCCGTACCAAAAGGCATATACGAGTTTTTGGTGCGGCTATAATCGGTTTGCAAACCAAACAACCAATTGTTTTTATAGTAGTTCCAGTTGAGGTATGAGGTTAGCGAGGTTAAGTTAACATCGCGACTGTTGGCATAGGTAAAGGGCTCATACCCAAATGAAGTATAAGGCGTGCCATCCTTCAAAATATCTACAAACGGAAAAATGGCGCTCTCTGATTCGCGTGGTTCATATTGCCGGGTATAGGATGCCCTTACAGTAGCCGCCAGTGTTGATTTCAGCTTTACATTCCATTCTGCGGCCAGTGAGTAAAAGTTAGAGAGCGTACTAAAATTGGCATTACTAAAAGTGAGCGCGTTCATATTACGCCTGCCCAATCCTGCCGGGTATGCTGTTAAAGGGCTGCGCGAACCATTCACCAGTTCGGGACGGCTGCTGTTGAGTTGATTATAACGTATACTGAAGGTATTATTTGGCGCGATATTCCAATCGAAACGGGCAAGCAGCCGCATGCTTCGGTTCTCAAAATTATAATCGTTGTAGGGGCCTGCATCGTAATGATAGGTATTTTGCAGATAATCGCGAATAGTGTTCAGATCCGTTTCTGATGGCCGTGCTATGTTGGAGTTGCTACCATAAGGCACACCGGCAGTTGCTGCCACCAATTGCTGCGGGTCGTATACCTCCCGCTCAAATTCGGCGCTTATAAAATAAAATATTTTGTTTTTCACCAATGGCCCACCAAGCCTGAAACCAAACTGGTTATAGTTGATATCGCGCTTTTCAAACCTATCCTTACCTGCTTTATAACCATAGCTATTTTGATTACGAAAGAAAGTGTATACCGATGCTTCGGTACGGTTATTGCCCGACCTAGTGAGGATGTTAATAGTACTGCCGATAAATCCCGATTCCCAAATAGTATTATAGGGAGCTACGTTCACAGATAACTGGTCGATAGCATCAAGTGAAATGGGCTGCGCGCCGTTGCCGGGCAGGTTTTCGCCTACGCCAAAATTATTGTTAAACTCCGACCCATCAATAGTGATAAAGTTTTGTCGGTAGTTACCGCCCGCAACCGCCGGACCAAAAGCCTGCGGCATCAGCCTTACAAATTCGTTAATACTGCGTTTAATAGCAGGCAAGGTTGAGAGCTCTGTTCGCCCGGCTTTAAATTCGGGGCCGGTTTGCCCGGTGCTCAATCTACTGTATTTACCCGGCAGCGCTTTTATCAATACTTCCGACAGGGTATTTTGCGCACCACCAAGCACAATACTCAAAGTTACAGGATCATCCAAATACAGGTACAGCTCCTTTTTTACATAAGGCGAATATCCTGTACCGGTAATGGTAAGCTCGTAAGGGCCGCCCGGTTTTACATCGGGCAGGTAAAAGCGCCCGGCTTTGTTGCTGGCACAACCATATTGCGTATTTCCCGGTTGGTATATCAGCTTTATAGTGGCGCCTTCAACAGGTATTTTATTTTCGTCATAAATAATTCCGGCTATGCTGCTTTTGGTGGCCTGGGCAAATAAAAGGCCGGGCATTAAAAATACCAGGCACAATAGTAATAAGCGAGACTTGAACATGCTTAATTAAACATTAGCAACGGTGATCATTTTCCTACTATTTATTATCCGGTTGTAAAAGTGTTATCATATATCGTTTTTACTTTAAACAAGTAAAACGGACAGCCTGAAACTGCCCGTTCTGTTATTTATTATTGTGCATTATTCTGCCGATTTCTTTTTATCTGCTGATAATATCCCGGGGTAAAGTACACCATCGGGGGCGTTGAAAGTAATACCCAGCAGCTTGGCCGCTACGGGTGCAATATCTTCCAAACCTATCAATGGCAATACCACGTTCTTTTTAACACCTGCCCCGGCTACAATAAAACCGGTTTGGATGTGCTGAAAATCAGGAAAGAAACCATGGGTACCGCCTGACGCTGGTTTAATGGCATCGCCGGTTAAACTGCCGCTCATGGCAATCCCTTCTATCGGAGCTAATGCCAGGGCTACGTTAGGGTCAGTACCTATCCTATCCAGTTCGGCACGGTCAACCACACGGAACAGTTTTTTTTGTGATTCAGGCAAAGCGTTCAGTATCGCTTTAACCTGTGCCAGGGTTTTCTGATCTTTAGCATCTTTCAGCATTAAAAACGCTGCAGCACCCGAGGTGTGGAACTGTGCTTTCCAGGTTGCTTTATCAGCAGTTTTGCTGTACAAACCATTTTGAGCCAGCCATACGTTTGGCGCTATAGCGGTATGTATATTGGCAAAACCATGGTCGCCGGTTACTATTACGGCGGTACTATCTTTAATACCGGCCTGCTCTAAGGCTTCCAGTATGTTGTTCACCGCATGGTCTGCACCTGCTACAGCCTTGCGTACATGTTCGCCATCGCGTCCTTCGCTGTGTTCGGCATGGTCTACCGCGAAAATGTGGAAGGTTAACAAATTCGGTTTGTACTTTTTAATGATGTAGGCTACCATACGGCTACCGTTCTCATCGGCCGACGAAAAATCGCTGCTCAGTTTTTCTTCATCCAGTTTACCGGTAGCGTTCAGCTCAATTTCTTCAAACAGGCCTTTTGGCGTGGCTGCTGCTCTTTGCGGCGAATAACGCTCTACATTTTTATCAAGCGACCAAAATTCAGGAATGTTATAATCAATTTTAGCCCCTACCGATACCGGCCAGTAAACCGACGCGGTTTTCAGGCCTGCCTTACCGGCAGCATCCCAAAGGGTTGGCACTTTGATAAGGCTGGTTTCCCAATACCAGCGCCCCGTTGCGCCATCGGGTTCAAACGGCGAATTGTAATAGATACCGTGTTTTAATGGCTTGGCACCGGTGATAATAGTAGTGTGCGACGGATAAGTTACACTCGGGAACACACCACGTACACCATCGGCAGATACCCCTTCGGTAACCAGTTTATGCAAAGTTGGAGTAGCCCATTTATCCTCGCGGTAAAAATCGGGACGAAAACCATCTATACTGATGATAATTACATGCTTGGCTGCCTGGGCAAAAACCTGTGCCGATGCCGAGGCAAGCAAAATGACAAAAAGGATCTTTTTCATAGTTATATATTAAAATGAGTAGCGTGCACCTAACTGAATTTGATATGGCGTACCACCTGCGGTAGTTACACCCACGTTTTCGTTCACACGGTATGTATATTGTTTGGTAGCCTGGTTAAAGCCGGTTACAGTATACAGCGTTTGCTGGCCCAGGTTATAGTTCACGCCTTTTGTTTTATCAAGCAGGTTGGCAAAGTTGAATACATCTACCGTAAGGGTAAGCGCTTGCTTTTTGTATATCTTGAATATTTTGGCCAGCCTTAAATCAATAGTACCCGAGAATGGGTTGCTGCCGCCATTACGGTTAGCTATTTTACCTATACTGCTTTTTATGTAATCTTTAGCACGGTTATCAGGGTTGCTCAATACTTTTTCCATTGAGGCTTTTACCGCTGCCGGTGTGTTAGGATCGTTAGGGTCAAACACAAAGGCGAGGTCATTATCAGTACTTGGACCGCCCACGAAATCGCCGTTGATATCAGCATCAACAGTTAATGAATAACGCGTACCGCCTGTACCTGTGTAACGACCGCTCAATGAGAAGCCTTTCCAGGTTGGTGTTGAACCGTAAAGTACCAGTTTGCTTCTGAACTGGTTATCAGAATAGTTGTATTCGCTCAGGTCGCGCGGATCTGATTTTATAGGGCGGAAGGTTGACGTGTTTGCTACGTTACCATTGTAAGAGGTATTATCCTTGGTATTGTTCCAGGTATAGCTGAACGAAAGGAAACCATCTCTCCAGTAACGTACTTCGCCATCAAATACAAAAGCTTGCTGGTTAAGTTTGGCACCATTGGTTAACTCCAAAGTACGGCCAACCAATTGCGTTTTACGGCCTTTTACGTTATCAGTAACACCAGATGCGCTGATGCTTTCTGCCGGAACGAATACGCCCCTGTTGGCTTCGTTTGAAAGCGTGAAGTAAGGCTTGTCAACGAGGTTACGATCAAGGTATACATAGTTGTTGCTGGTATGGCTTACCAATATGTTAACACCTAAACGCAGCCAGTCGCCAAATAAGTGGTTATAGCTTAAGTTGGCTTTGTAAATGCTTGGTATTTGCAGGTTAGGGTCGTTCAGGTTGATGGTAGATACCGTCGGCGCGCCTGCTATTAAGCCCGGTACGGTTGAAGGATCATTACGGTAAGCCGGGAAGTTAGGTACCGGTACCAGGTTAGTACCCGATGACGGACGGGTAACATCAATTGAAGCTACTTTGGTACCGCTGTTTTGTATGTTGTTAACCTGCGCGTAGTTGATTGGGTTGGCCGAGAAGATACCACCGCCTAAACGAAGGATATCTTTCTTTTTACCATCAATATCCCATGATAATTGCACACGTGGCTGAAAGTTGTTCCAGTCGGTAGGGTTGTTATCAGTACGTAAACCTAAAGCTTTGTCAACTACCGGATTGTATTCACCCGGAGTTAGGTAGCTGGTTAAATCCCAACGCAAACCAAAAGTAGCGCTCACGTTTTTAACCGGCTCAAACTGTACCTGGCCAAATGCCGAAACGTTTAATACATATTGCTGTACCGATGGTATACCGTTAAGCGGCACCTCCCTTACAAAACGGGTTGGGTTAAGGTTATCAAACTCGTTGATATTGTTGAAAATGAAACGGCCGTTTTGCTCATTTGAGATGTAGGTATTGAGGTAAGTCAACGTGTTATCGGTACCGAAGGTAAAGTTGTATTTACCTTTAGTAAGATAACTGGTATTCACCAATTGTAACTGGTTTTCCAAATCGCTTTCGGGCGTAAAACGCTGACCGCCCAATTGTACCGAGGTGCTGCCCACCGTACCATTTGGCAGGGTTGAACGTACCGTAACTATAGCACGCGGAATGTTAGCCAATGGCAATTCGCTGTTTGGCAGATAATCGCGCTTAGCGGTTTGGAACTGCAATTTCAATTCGTTCAAAAAGTTAGGGCTAAACTGGGTACGTAGTGATGCCAGCGTAGTGTTTTCATGCGATTTAAAATCGCCATATACTTCAAACAGATTGATGTTAGAGTTATCATCAGTGCTGTTAGGGTTAACCCAATCGCTATAGTTATTCCTGATGGTTAACCTGTTTTTGTCGTTAAGCTGCCAGTCGATACGGGCAAAGAAGGTATTAGCTACCGTATTTCTCGGGAACTCACCTACCTGCGGGTTATTGCTCAAACCATATTTTTCGCGGCCAATACGGATCACGCTATCCAACATACCTTTGCTGATGCGCAATGAAATGGCATCGGCATCCGAACGGATATCGGCGATATTGAACGGCGCAGCTTGGTTTTGACGATCGAAAGCGGTAAAGAAAAACACTTTATCTTTAACTATCGGACCACCTAAACTAAACCCATATTGGTTGGTAGTAAAGTTTTGTACACGTTTGTTGCCACGGGTATCATATTTACTGGCCAATTCATCCGAACGGTAATAATCAAACACAGCGCCGGTAAAGGTATTGGTACCCGATTTGGTTACCGCGCTTACTGTACCACCACCTGCACGGCCTTGCGATACATCGTAAATATTGGTTGATACCTCAAACTCCCTTATCGCCTCTAACGATAAAGAGTAAGGACCGCTACCTACAGCGCCCGATGTTAAGTTGCTGCGCGCACTGGTACCATCAATAAGGTAGTTGGTTGATGATGGCAACTGCCCGCTCACCGAACCACCGTTAGCCGTAGGCGCTAATGATAGTAAACTGGTAAAGTTTCTGTTTAGCGCCGGGATTTGTTGTATGGTACGGGCGTTGATAGAGGTGCTACCGCCCAACCTGTCGTTCCTGCTGGTGAGGTTGTTAGCCTTAACGGTTACCTCGCTTAAGTCGGTAGTGGAGTTCGACATGGTGAAATCAGCCACCAAACGATCACCCTGGTTAAGCGCTATTTCGCTTTTGGTTTGCGGTGTGTAGCCAATGTATGATGCTTTTACCGAGTATTGCCTGCCCAACGGTAACTGCCTGAAGGTGAATTTACCCTCTTTATTAGTAATAGTAGTTGAACGGAAACCGTTAGATTCGTTTTGAATGGCGATGGTTACGCCTGGGATAGGTTCGCCTTTACCATCTTTAACCTGACCTGAAATAGAAGCGTCGGTTGATTGGGCATAAAGGTTGCTGTTAGCTATCATTACGATGGCTATAAGTGAAATAGAAACTTTCTTTAAAAAGCTTCTTTCCATTAAATTTTTTAATAATTGAATAAAAAGGTGCATATTTATTTGCATTAATTAATTTTCGCGAGTTAGTTAATCCTGTCGGTGGCTGCTACAGCCCCTGACCTGTAAGCCGGGAGTGGTTCCAACACTTTCGGCTTTTTGCGTTCTGTTAAGTACTCTATTTCATTAAGGGTTGCTTGCGGGGTTAATGGTAAGGTTGTTATTATCTAATTTATAGCTCATGCCGGTTTGCCTGGTTAGCTGTTGCAGCACATTGCCAATATTTTGGTGGGCAATGGTTAATGTATATCGTTTATGGTCGAGCTCGGGGTGATCAATTTTTACCTTCAAATCGAAACTGCGGGCCAACTCTTCTCCTATTTCGGCAAGCGTCATATCATCCAAACCGGTGGCGGTATTGGTTTTCCATAAGCTCATGCGTTCGGTATCGTCTTTAGTGAGGCGCGGGGTTCTCGTTGCCTGGTCGTACTGCAACACCTGCCCTCTTATCAGGCCCTTGTTAAGCATTTGGTAATTACCTTGCCCATCTGCCTTTTCCACACTTACCTTACCTGATGCCACAGCTATTTTATATTGCTTTTGCAAATTGTAAGCTCTGATATTGAACGAGGTACCCAATACACAGGTGCGGAAACCGCCCGATATTACATTGAACGGGCGCGATTCATCGTGCTTTACCTTAAAAAAAGCCTCGCCTTTATCAAGATAAACGATCCTGTTTTTGCCTGCGTTAAACTGTTGGGCAAAGCGTATCCGCGTAGCCGCGTTCAACCAAATTTCGGTGCTGTCGGCAAGGGTTATCTTTTTGATCTGTCCGTTAGCGGTACTCACCACCTCATAACTCTGCGGACTTACCTGCGATGCAGGGCGCAAATAATTATATGCAATTACCGATAGCAACACCAGCACGCCAATACCACATGCCGCCTTAAACCACATTGACGTTGGCCACATACGTTTTACGGGGGTAGGATGCATCGCCTCGTGAATGCGACTGCTTAGTTCGGCATGAATACGTGCAGAAGCTTCCTCGTTGGCTAACGGCCCTTCAACTTGTCCATTCTCGTGTAATTGAAACCATTCGTCAACAGTTTTTTTATCCTGCTCATCAATGGTTCCGTTGAGGTAACGGGCAAACAGTTCATTCAGCTCCTGGTAGTCTTTGCGTTTCATTTAGCTAATAGCGCCCGAAAAGCCAAAAAGTACTTTAAGAAATAGTTAAGCTTATATTAATCTTTAAGGATGGTTTTTATCACCAAAACCGAGAGGTACAGCAGCGAACCCTGCTCTACGGAATTGCGTAACCGGCGCAATGCTTCGGAGATATTATTTTTTACGGTTTGTTCTGACAAGGTAAGCTCGCGGGCTATGTCGCGGATGGATCTGTCCTGGTAGCGGCTCAGTTGAAAACACAGGCGCATATTGAAGGGCATTTTTTCAAGTTCGCTGTCAACCGCGTGCTGTACCTCTTTCATCAGCAGCTGATCGTCGCTTTGGTTAACGCGTTGCAGGTTATTGAGCAGCACATCTGTACCCTGTAGTCTCACCTTCTCTTTACGAAAAGCCGACATTACATTGTTTTTGGCTACAGTGTTTAAATAAGGTAGAAAGGAATCTTGCGCGTAAAGCTTTTCCCGGTTGTTCCATACGTGCATAAACACGTCTTGCAGAATGTCTTTGGTACTGCTTTCGTCCTTAGTGAGGCGGTAAACAAAATTAAATAATGTTTCCCAATGCCGGTTGAACAGTGTATGAAATGCCTGTTCATTGCCTGATGCTATTGCGTTTAACAATTCTTTGTCGGACCTATCCATATCTATTTCTACCGCGACAAATATATACCCGCGTTATTAACATGGCGTTAAGTTAAGGTTGACTAATTTTATGTAACGCGATATTGACAAAAATGTCAAACACCATATCCCTAAACATCTAAAATATTTATAATATTCAGGTATGGATGTAATGTTTAACAAGAAAATCTGAGAGAAACCAGAAGTCCTGATCATCTATTATAAATTGATGATCAGAACAATCCGGCATTATATTATAGGGGAGTATATTCGTTAGTAACTGTGCCGTCTTCAAACAAATGCAGTATGGCATAGCCCGGCGGTGTTTCCTGGTAGTAGTAAGCTCCGGCAGATTCTTTATCGCCTTTGCCCCACCAAAAACCACTCATTGAGCCATTGCAGTAATAAGATACGCCATTGTAAGCAACCGTATCCTGCAAATGCTGATGACCGCTTAAACAAACTTTCACCTTATCTTTATGCTGATAGAAAAGGGCTTTTAACTCTTTATAATCGCCATGCTGACCGCCGCTCCATGCACAGGTTGATGATAATATTGGGTAGTGAGACATTAACAACGTTGGGGTTTTGACAGGCAGCTTTTCAAGATCGGCCTTTAGCCATGCCATTTGCTCAGGATCAAGCTTTGTGCCCGCGTTATTACCATCGAGTATAATAAAATGCCAACCTTTTTTATCAAAGCTGTAATATCTGTTCGGCATTTTTAAACGCTTTGCCGCATAATTTACACCATACATTTCATCATTTGCCGATGGCGCTTTCCACCATGGATCATGATTGCCTATACAGCTGTAAACATCTAAATTGGTTTTGGCAATAAAATGATCCCAAACTGCCCATTGTTCGGTAACCATATCGCGGGTAACGTTATCGTACGAGGCATCAAATATCGAATCGCCGCCGTTCAATATAAAATCGATCGACTTATTTGATAGCGCTTTGGCCAGATAGTTATCAGCACGTGCAGGTATGTCATCTTTACCGTGGATGTGTACATCGGTAATATGAGCAATGGTGAGTGCTGCTTTTTTGTTTGTATCAGGCTGCGCTGCCATTGCAGGCAAAGCCGAAGTTGCACCTATAGCAAGTGAGCTTTGAAGAAACTTTCTTCTTTCCATTTTTAAGGTAGATTGAGGTTAATCCCGGGGTTCGGGTCTTCCTTTTTTAAACTGATCGGTATACATGCCATACATGGCAATGAGCGCCCAGGCAAAATTGATAAACGCTCCCGGGTAAGAAACATCATACAACGCGCTACCGCTAAGCAGCAAGCCGCCCAAAATATTGCATATATGAAAGGCGAACGAGGTAGAACGCCATTTCTTAATAATCAGTAAAAAGTAGGAAACCAGGTAAAATAATGCACCAAACCATCCGATACCATCAAAAAATGTTTTACCGAATAAGTGGTGCATTATTATATTTAGTTTATTTCGTTATCCATCTGTTAAGGGTGTTGTACTTACCTTCCAATACCACTTTATAGAAACCTGTAGCTGTTTCGCCGCTCAAATCTATATCAAATTTAGCTTGTTTCACAGGCACTTCGCCTATTAGTTTGTAATTATCTTGTTGCCCCGTCTTATTAAAATCGTTGGTAGTGGCAAGCCATACCTTTACTGTACCCTCGGTATCTTCAGGTACCCAGGTTAGGTTTATCTTTCCGTCCGCTTTTTTAGCAGTAGGTTTTGCCAGCGATACTTTACCGATAAGCGGTACGCCGTCTATCTCTTTTTGTTCGTCGGCAGATAATTTAACATCCAGGAAACGAGCGATGGTAGGCAGTATATCAACTACACTGGCCTGTGCCTGCTTTGCATATTTGTTTACCGGTTTAGCATTGGTTGCTATCCACGATGCACGCTCGCGGGCTGATTGACCACCATGATCTTTACCTGTTTTGGCATCACGGCCATGATCTGTAGTAACGATGATCAGCCATTCTTCGCCTTTTTCTTTTTCTCTCAGTTTGATGGCATCCCATAGCTGGCCAATTCTTTTATCAGCCAGTTGCACAGCCTCGGTATATTTAGGGCTGTCGCCATACATGTGGCCCATGTCGTCAGTAAATTCCAGGTACACCCATGACAGGTCCGGTCCTTCCTCTTTAATATAACGTGCGGCTTCGTCAGTAACGGCCTGGTCAATATCCGACATGAATTTGCGGGCCTTATCATGCGGAAACTTTTTGGTATCCAGTTCAAGGCCATCAAAATGATAATCCAGCTTCAGGTTACCAGTTTGGGCTAAACCCTCTCCTACCAACTTGGTACGGTTATCTTCCCAACTCGAAAATACTGCTGTTTTTTTATCAGGATACTGGTTTTCAAAGAAGCGAAAAATAGTAGGATAATGATAATTAGGCGCCTTAATATCGTTATCGGGCACGTTATGCTTATTAAACCATACACCGGTTAACACATTGTAATAACCCGGTGCCGAAATGGTTGGCGTTTGGTTATACTCATTCAGTTCGCCGCCCTGGTAGGCTGCAAGCAGCGCGCCCTCTTTTGCAATGGCATGCAAATTAGGTGTAGGCACTTTATCAAGCACATCTTTTGATACACCATCTATAATCACGAACACCGCTTTCTTCTGTTGCGCCATTCCCTGGTATGCAGCAGCCAAAAAAGCTGCTGCTATAAATATTTTTTTCATTGTAGTGTGGTTTATATTTTTAATTACCAGCCAAATATTTGTTTCAGGTTAGGGTTTAATATCACCTGTTGCTGTGGTATAGGGCGATAGTAAAATTTTGGTTCTTCAAAGTTCCTTACAACATTCTCGGTTACAATAACACCTCCATTATTCCCATTTTTCAAATACACAGTAGCGTCACTTCCAATAGTTCCTACACGATAATAAATCAGTGTAACTCCCAGCGAGTTTTTCTCTTTCTTATCTTCTGCCGGTATGGTAGCTGCACCATCAATCAAAATAATATCATCTACCCCATCACCTGTAAGATCATATTTGCCTAATCCACTAAAGTACATTCCTTCCGGGCTTTTTGTCAACAATTTACCAACTTTCCAACGCATAAGGTCATCAAACCTGAAGTTTTCAAATGCAAACTCTACCCTGCGCTCGCGTCTTATTTCAAATATCACGCCCGCGTTGGCAACAACGTTCGGATATTGCTGCTGTAAGATCGGGTCGGCATTTGCATTCGCGATAGCCATGTTAAGGTCTGGCATGCCCACTCTTCTTCTCAATAAATTAACTGACTCATCCAGGTCTGATTGTTTTAGGGTACCAAGCTCAGCCAGTGCCTCCGCGTAAGTTAGCAATACTTCGGCATACCTGTATACCGGAAAATCAACACCGTTCAAGGTAGCATTATCTGTACTATTTACATACCCTTTCAATTGATGGTAACCTGTAAAGTTTTTATTTAAACGCTGAATATATGGCGTTGCATCAGGCACTCTAACCCAACCCGGATACGCTATTGTTTGTGCCATACGCGGATCGCGGTTCTTAAACTCCTCAACAAAACCCAGCTGCGCGTAATTTGCTACATCTGTAAAACGGCTTCCGTCTTTCATCAGGTAAGTTTGCATAAGGTCTTTAGCAGGTGCCTGCTCATAATCGCCAAACACTGTAGAGTTCACGTTTTGGCTTTTGCCTTTACTCAAATCAAAAATATTGGTTAAAATAACTTCTTTATTTGATGTAAGATCCTGGCTCGAAAACAAAGCTGCGTAATCTTGCTCGGGAAGGGCGTTATTGTAAACCGAATATTTTTTTGATGCTATAATTTCACCAGCAACCCTTGCCGCTGTTTGCAGAAAAGTATTTGCGGTAGCGGTTAAGTTCAATTCGGCATGATATTTACGATATGTACCCTCATATAGCGCGGCACGGGCATACAAGGTTGCTACAGCCCATTTACCCGGGGTGCCCACAGGTACGCTTTCCCTTACATTTTTATAAGCGAAGTCAAGATCGGCCATGATGCTATCAGCAATCAGCGCGCGGGAGTCACGTCCTTTATATAAGTCAACATCAGACGGCTCTAAAGTACCTGAATACCATGGCACGTCAGAGAAACGCTTAACCTTATCCAGGTAAAACTCGGCACGGTAATACCTGGCCAGGCCTGCATAATGATTTTTTACCGCGTCGGTAACCTGCGCTTTGTTATAGTTTTCCAAAAGATAATTGACGTTACGCAATCTACTCCAGCTCCAGCCTGTGGTGATGTTTTGGGCGTTGGCATTGCCTGTCATGATGTTTTTAACCTCCACGGCTGCGGTAGTAGCTACGTTATCGGTGCTTTGATCATTTAAATATGTACCACGGTCCGGCTGCGATAACAGGCCATTTACGTACAAAGCAAGGTCTTCTTCTGTATTAAAGAATAAGCCGGGGGTGATCCTGTCCTGAGGGAAACGGTCTAACCCGGTTTTTTTACAAGCTGTAAGTGTGCCCACAGCCGCAATAAACATTATATATATGTACTTTTTCATTTAACTATGATTTGAAATATGATAAAACTTGGGTATTAAAAATCCAGATTTAAACCAAAAGCATACCTGCGCTGAAAAGGGTAAGCCCATGCACTTGGCCCCTGATTAACAGCCTCCGGGTCGATGTATTTTTTGATGGCCGAAAACTCATACAGGTTTTCGCCGGTGGCGAACACACGCAGACGGCTAACATTGAATTTTTTAGTCCATTTGGCCGGAAATGTATACCCGATAGATATGTTTTTAATACGCAGATAAGCACCGTTTAATAAATACTTAGTTTGCGGAATATCCAATCCGCTGCCATAGTTAGCATCGGCGAGCCATGATTGCAGTACAGGATATTCGGAGTTGGTGTTGGCATCGGCAAGTCCGGCAGCTATATATGATGCAGAATGCTTAGCTCTTTGCTCCGGTGAATCGGCAGCGCCACGGTAAAAATTCAGGTTCCATGGATATACGTTAGCATAAGGCTGCTGATAAGGGCCCCAGAACAAATAATGATGCGGGTAAAAATCCCTTTTTAATACACCCTGAAGAAATATGCCTAAATCAAAACCACTCCAGTCCATATTGATATTGGCGCCAATGCTGTAACGATCGGTACTGTTACCAATTATTTTCAAATCTTTAGGATCCTTTGCAGTCAATCCACGTTCTATTTTTTTATTTCCGTCAAGATCCACGTATTTAGGCCAGCCTTCAACAATTGATAAAGCACCCCATGGAATTATTGCAGATTCATCAAGCGCAGCTATTTCTTCTTTACTGCGGAACATGCCGTCATTTACTAACCCCCATATTTCACCTATATCCTGCCCTACACGGAACTGAGATAGCAACTCCTGCTCGTTATTAAACTTTGTAATATGGGTTCTTGAATCGGCTAAGAATACCTTGGCATCGAAATTAAATGATTTTGATGCCACTTCAAACCTGTCTCTGTAGGTTACAGAAAGCTCCCATCCTTTAGTGCGCAAATCGGCCACGTTTTGTGCCGGCGCAGCGGTACCCAATACTCCCGGCAATTCTTGTCCGGCAGTTAACATTCCTTTTGTATTACGAATGTAATAGTCAAAAGTAAAAGACAACTTATCATTCAATAAGCCGATATCAGTACCCATGTTAAGGGTTGAAACCCTCTCCCATGTATAAGTTTGCGGATCAACAAATAATCCCGGAGCGCCGGTTACTACCTGGTTTTGACCCGCACCACCTATCAGATAACCTGATGTTCCTGTGCCCATTGATTGGATGTAGTTAAAATCGCCAACATTCTGGTTACCAAGATCACCATAAGATGTACGTAATTTAAAGGTAGACACCACCGGAGCCAGCGGTTTAAAGAAGTTTTCGGCACTGGCTATCCAGGCAGCAGAAGCCGACGGGAAAAAGCCCCAGCGTCTTTCAACCGGAAAACGCGATGAACCATCGTACCTGCCTGTAGCTTCGAGTATGTACCTATTTTTAAAGGTATAGTTCAACCTTGAAAAAACACTATTCGTCGCATAAGCCGAATAACCTGCATCTGCACTGGCAGCACCGGTAGTAAGGCCTAAATAAGGTAGTGATGAAGAGATCAACACATCTCTTGACGCGTAAGTAGTTGAATAGCTGTAATCTTCGCTATTAAAACCAACCATAGCGCTCATAAAATGATCACCAATAGTTTTTTTGTAGGTGGTATATAAGTTAAAAGCGTTATTAAACAAGTAGTTGTTATTTTCACTTACCGAACCTGTTCCGCCCTCTTCGCGAATATCATTTGGCCCGTAACCAATTTTATATTTCTTTGCATCGGCATGTGTTCTCCATAATTCTCTTTTAAATGAGGCATCACCGTTAACTTGTAAGTCGCCATTTAGGAATGAAGCATTAGCGCTAAAAATATTTTGAAAACCAAACATGTTTTGAGATGACTTGCCACCATCAGTTAGCTTGGCGGCAAGACGGCCTGCGGCTGTATTTGACCATGTACCATCTGGATTTTTAGCTACATCAGTAGGCATCAGGTAATACAAGTCGGTTATGTTGCTATTTGGCAGCGCGCGTTTAGTTTGATAAATATTAAGGTTATTATCTATTTTAAGCCATGAAACAGGCGCAAAACTCATTTTAGACCGCAATCCATAACGATCCCAATAATCATCAGTCAACTTGTTTAAGCCATTGTCTTTAGTATAATCGGCAGAGAGGTAATAAGTAAGCGGCTTATTATTTACTGTGGCGCCGCCCGAAAATGTCAGCGTGTGGCTTTTTGATAAACTTGCATTGTTAAAGAAATACTTGTACCAGTCGTTACTACCCATGTATTGCCATTTTGTTGGGTCTGTAGGGTTTAAACGGGTATCTGCAATGGATGGGTTATCCGATCTTTCTTTTGCCCAACGGTAATATTCGTCAGAATAGTTAACGTAATCCCATGGCGTATTATCGGTAGAGGTTTCGAGTACACGCGAAAAAATGTATGGATCGGTTACCGGTTTAGGCAGTAAAGTTGGTTTAGCCCATGAGCTAAATGTATTATAACTGATAACATTATGGCCGGCAGTACCTTGCTTGGTGGTGATCAATATTACACCAAATGCCGCCCTGGCACCATATATAGCTGCCGACGCGGCATCACGTAAAACTGTAAACGAGGTAATATCCGAAGGTGTTAACCTTAACATATCATCATTACTTGTTGCCGGAATACCATCAATTACAACAAGGGGCGAACCGCCATTGATAGATGTATATCCCCTGATGTTTATTGTGGGTACAGTACCCGGCGCACCGCCCGGATAATTAATATTTAAGCCCGGGCTAATACCCTGCAAACCTTGCAACACGTTCGAAATTGGCCTTGATTCTAATTGTTTACCTGAAATTTGATCAATTGCGCCGGCAATATTGATTTTCTTTTTGGTACCAAAACCAACAACAACAACCTCATCAAGATTGGCAAAATCATCTGCAAGGGTTACATCAACCTTTGCCTTTCCGTTAAGTACCACTTCTGTGGTTTTGTAACCAATGAAAGAGAATGTTAGCGTAGCATCAGGAGTTGATGTCGTAAAGGTGTAATTTCCGCTAATATCGGTTTGGGTACCTGTGTGTTTACCTTTTTCCTGTACGGATACGCCGGTAAGCGTTTCACCCTTACTATCCTTAACTGTTCCGGTAACTTTTTGCTGTGCTAAAAGGTTTTGGGAAAGCAGTAAAAAACAGGTGAATAAACTAATGTAAAGTGTTTTCATGTCAGCTTTTTATTTTCTGCAAAAGAAGTTAGCCCATGTTAAGCCTGCATAAAATGTTCATTAAATAAACTGAACATTCAGTAAATTTATTTTTTTAATGTTTTCTTCGCATCAAAATTCTATTTTTAGAAAAATTATGGGAAGAAAAAGCCTGAAGGAAGATCAGCAGAAAAAGATTGTTGAGGCATTTTATGAAGTGGCAAAAAGAGAGGGTATCGAAAATACCTCTTTCGGTAAGGTTGCCAAAGAACTTGATATGCACCCGAGTTTGGTGGTACATTACTTTTCATCCAAAGAGGAAATGCTGCTGGGGCTCATCGAGTTTATCATGATCAGTTACCGTAATATCTATCAATCGGAAAGCGAAAACCCAAATGCGCTGGAAAAACTGGTAGACGTACTTAATAATATCTTCTCCAGAAAATGGAACAACTATATTGACGATAGTATATTTTACAATTGCTTCGCGCTCATCTTCCGGAACGATCAGATCAAACACCAGTTTCGCGAACTGCACCTTCTGTTACGTACCTGGTTGCAAAACCTCATACAAGCATGTGTAGAGCAAAAGCAACTGGAATGTGATGACCCTGCAATAGCGGCCGACCTGATCTTTGTGGTATCAGATGGCGCGTATTATTATTTAAGTATGATAGATGATGTAGAGGCTTATAATATTCACATGGGCCGCTACAAACGGCAAGCATTTAAACTGCTCGATCTGGAGCATCTGATCGTTTAAAACATATTTCCGTTAAGTTTACATATATATAACATGGCAGTAAGGGGCTAACTGTTTATCTTTGCGCGAAATTTGGATACATGGAGACAGCTTTACCCATTGCAGAAGCCGAGCTGTTAGAGGGGCTGAAGACTGACCGGCCGGGCGCGTTTGAGGATCTGTTTAACAAATATTGGAAAGACCTTTACGAAAGCGCTTATTACCGGCTTAAAGATCAGTCGGAAGCGGAAGATATAGTTCAGGATATTTTTACCAGCGTTTGGCAACGTCGCCACAGCCTTGAAATTACCACTACGTTAAAGGGCTACCTGCATACTGCGCTAAAATACAACATCATTAAACTGGCCAGTTCGGCGAGCCTGCACCAGGAGGCTGTTGAGCACCTATTGCACCGTATGGAGGATATGGAAGGCACCATACTTGATGTGCTGATAGCCGAAGATGTAAAGCTTACCCTTGAAGAAGCCGTGCGATCGTTCCCCGAAAACATGAAAAAAATATTTACCCTGCGTGCAGAAAATTTTTCGGTAGCTGAAATTGCCGAAGCGCTGGGTCTGTCAAAACAAACGGTAAAAAACAATAACACCGAGGCGCTGAGGCGTTTAAAGGTGATCATGATGGAAAAACACCCCGACATCAACAAATCTTTTTATGTGCTTTTGCTCCTGTTAATGAAAAGTTAACACAAACAAAACAATTCCTTGAAGTACTATCAGGCCCTTTGCCGCACTATGCTGGTGTAAAAGGACAATAGTGCAACATTCAGTATTTAAAAAACTTCTAAAAAAATACCACAGCGATACCGCCACTCCGGCCGAACGCTACATTGTAGATACCTGGTATAATTCGTTTGATGAGAACGGCAAAGTACCCGGTACCCTTACCGATGATGAGGCTGAAGCCACACGCTTAAGGCTGTTTCATAAAATAATACCGGTACCGGTATTACGGCCATGGTACAGGCGGGCATGGTTACAGGCTGCCGCTGCCATAATTATAGTGCCGACTTTGGCGGTACTTATTTATATGCAAGGCCGTCAGTCTGCCTTACCAAAGCAAACCGCGTTTGAGGATATTGCTTTTAATACCGATGCCAAACAGGTAAAAAAGATAACGCTGCAAGATAGTACCACCGTATGGCTCAACGCCAATTCCAACCTGCGCATTAAGGGAGATTATGGAAATAAGAGCCGCAGGTTGCAACTGAAAGGTGAGGCCTATTTTGACGTAAAGCACGATACGCTGCGCCCGTTCATTATCAGCGTGGAAGAGCTCAGCATTAAAGACCTTGGCACAACCTTTAACGTAAAGGCTTATAAAAAGCTTAATAACATTAAAGTATCGGTTAATTCAGGTAAGGTGGAGGTAAGTACCCCATCACGCGTTATAGCGCGGTTGATGCCCGGCAAAGCGCTCAGCTACAATTTAAAAACAGGCGCGTTTACTATAACAGATATAAAAATAACCGGTACCAGCTCATGGACCGAAGGAAAAACCGTACTGGCAAGGGCCGGCTTTGACGAATTGCAGCAAGAACTGCTGAACATGTACGGCATCAAGCTTAGCAGTACTGATGAAAAAGTAAAATCATTCAAATACAATCTCACCCTGCGCAGTTCGCAAACCAAAGATGATGTATTGGATATAATTACCACCATGTTAAACAAAAAGCACAAAAAGGAGGGCCCGGATGGCGTAATCATCTATTAAACACAAACACCCGGGTTACTGCACAGAGCAGCTACCAGGGTGTAAAAATTGCCGGTAGTGTAATAGTTTGGTCGCTGTACACTATCCGGTTAGCAAATGATATCAATCTAATTACTAACAATTCAAATTTATGAAAGCCAATGCATTACTGCAACAGGTGGCTGCATATTATTTGAATGAAACAAATTTTAAATGAAACACAAAAAACTGCTATTGCAGAAGTTTATGCGTATAACATTGCTTGTCGGCGTAACTATTATCGCAGCCTCCCAGTTCCTGATGGCGGGAGTATCAAGCGGGCAATTGCTTCAAAAGCGAATTGACCTGTCTTACGATAAAACCAGTTTGTATAACCTGATTGAGGATATACAGCAAAAAAACAATATCGACTTCGCTTTTACCGATCATCTTAATTTAGATAAGATAAAAGTGAGCGACGTACATTTTACAAAAACATCCATACAACAAATATTAACCGAGCTATTGATGCCCCACCGCATCACCTTTCACGAAAAGGCGGGCGTAATTACTCTGGCGGCATTACCTGCGCCGGGCCGCATCACCGGACGTATTGTTGATAATACCGGCGAAACACTCATTGGCGCTACCGTAAAAATTGTGGAGCTTAACCAAAGCGTTAGCACCGATGCACAAGGTGTTTTCAGCATCGCTATCGCGCCGGGCACATACACGGTTGAGGTAAGCTATATATCGTACGCTACCCAACGCAAAGCAAATATTCTGGTAGAAGAAAACGGAACCGCTACAGTAAACTTCACCCTTGAAGCCGAAATGGGCAAACTGAACGAGGTGGTTGTAGTTGGTTACGGTACCCAAAACCGCAGGGAAGTAACATCGGCAATTGCAACCGTAAAGGCCGAAGACTTTAACAAAGGCTCGGCACGTTCACCGCTGGAATTGATACAAGGTAAAGTAGCGGGTTTAAATATCATCAAAACACAAGGTAACAACCCTAACGCGGGTACATCTATTCAATTAAGGGGTGTAACCTCACTTACAGGTACCTCTACCCCACTCATTGTTATTGATGGTATACCAGGTGGTAACCTCGATCTGTTGCAGCAGGATGATATCGAATCGTTCGACGTATTGAAAGATGGTTCGGCAGCGGCTATATATGGTACACGCGGTAACGCCGGTGTTATTTTGATAACTACTAAAAAAGGTACCGCGGGCGCGCCTAAATATGATTACAACACCTATTTCCAGCGTGATTTTGTTGATAAGAAACCCGATTTCCTTTCGGCAGAAACCTTCAGACAGAAAATAGCAGACGGTATAATAGCCCAAACCAATGACTTGGGTGCATCTACCGATATGTACAACGAGCTGATCAATAAAGGCAACCTGAGCCAATACCACAACTTCGCTGCATCGGGTGGTTCTGATAAATCAAACTACAGAACCTCTTTTTACTATAACGATTTTGAAGGTATAGCCAAAAACAATGGCAGGGAGCAATTTGGCGGCAGGTTGAACATCAATCAAAAAGGCCTTAAAGATAAACTGACCATGCAGGTTAACGTTGTTGCCAACTTTAATAAAGCCAACCTGTTAGGTGGCGGTGGCGGCGATTTTGAACAAGCCGTTGCCTGGAACCCTACAGCACCTATCAGAAATGCCGACGGTACCTTTTTTGAATTGCAGGACAGGTACAACCCTATCGCCCGTTTTGCCAACCGTATAGACGAACGTCAGCAGCAAACTTTCTCGGGAGATGCGAGGCTGAACCTCGAACTGATCAAAAACCTGAACATTTCGATGTTTGGTTCATATCTGCGCGATAACTATAACAACCGTTATTACCGCTCGATGAAGGATTTCGACCAGCGCCCGCAAAGCAGCTATATGGGTATGGGTTATGCCAGCAAAGAGAACGTATTATCGTGGACAAAAACTTTTGAACCAACCATCAGCTACAAAAGAGTTATCGGTAACGATCACGTAGTGAGCGGTGTGGCAGGTTACAGTTATCAGTACAGCACCTTCGAACGTTTTAACGTTAATAACAACGGTTTTACTACCGATGGTTTCCTTGACTGGAACTTAGGTGCAGGTAGCGCTATCAACAATACGCTATTGCCAAGGCCGGGTATGGGCAGCTTTAAGGATGATAACACCCTTATCGCTTTCTTTGGTCGTGTTAACTATGCCTTTAAAGACAGGTATTTTGCACAGTTCATTTTACGCCGCGAAGGTTCATCAAGATTTGGCGCCAACAACAAATGGGGTAATTTCCCGGCGGCATCAGTAGGCTGGACAGTGAGCGAAGAGAGTTTCCTGAAAGATATTAAAGCGATTAACAGCTTGAAATTACGTGTTGGTTATGGTATTACCGGTAACCAGGGTATTCCTAACTACCAATCGTTAATTACGTTAAGCACCGGCGGTGTGTATCCGCAAAACGGTGTTTATTACCAAACTTATGGCGCGGCACGTAACCCTAACCCCGATCTGCGTTGGGAAAGAAAAGCAGAATGGAACTTCGGTTTGGATTACGCTTTGTTAGATAACCGCATCAGTGGTGCTATTGATATATACAGCCGTAAAACTACCGACCTTTTATTGAATTACACGGCGCAACAGCCATCGTATGTGTTAAATAGCTTATACACCAATGTGGGTACGTTAAACAATCATGGTATTGAGGTATTGATAAGTGCTGTTGCTGTTAAAAAGAAGGATTTTGAATGGAGTATTGATCTCACAGCCAATACACAGTTCAATAAGCTGACCAAATTATCAAACGACGTATTTAAAGCAACCTTTTTAACCTTTGCTGATATTCCTAACCCTGGGGCAATGGGTCCGGCTATCCGTTTGGAAGAAGGCGGACAGGTTGGTAACTTCTATGGTAAACGTTTTGCCGGTTTCAGTGACGATGGTAAATGGTTGTTTTACAAAGCCGATGGTTCAAAAGCACCTGCTTCGCAGATCAACGAGAACGACAGAAGAATTATTGGTAACGGCGTGCCTAAATACGTAATGGGCTTAAACCAAACTTTCCGTTATAAAAACTTCGATCTGAATATTTTAATGAGGGGTAAATTCGGATTTGATATTCTTAACCTGCAAGAGATCTTCTTTGGCAACAAAAGATACCTGCCTAATAACATCTTCAACAGCGCCTTCGGCAGACATGCGCAGCTGAACGATGATCCGCAATATTCAGATTACTATATTGAAAAAGGTGATTTCGTAAAGCTTGATAACGTAACGCTGGGCTATACTTTCAAATTAAAATCATCGTACCTGCGTAATATGCGCCTGTTTGTTACCGGCCGTAATATCCTTACCGTTACAGGCTACAAAGGCCTTGATCCGGAATTGCAGGATACCGGTTTTGATACCGGTGTAGATTCGAGAGGTTTTTACCCGCGTACCCGTTCATGGACTGCCGGTTTCAGCATCGGTTTTTAATTTTTAACGCATAATTTTTCTCCAAGTAACAATAATGAAACTACATATCAGAAAAACAGGTTATATACTGGGCATGATCACCCTTTTGAGTACAAGCGCTTGTACCAAACTGGATGAAACCGTATACAGCGACTTGTATAAAGACAACTTTTATAAAAGTAAAACAGAAGTAATGCAGGCAGCGTTACGTCCCATGACGCACTTGCAATCTTGGATCGCTCCTATTCGCGGTGATGGGTATTACTACCATGCCGAGCTATCATCAGACCAACTGGCGTGGCCACAAAAAGGCCGCCACGCTTATGATAACGGTGACCACATCAGGCAGCATTACCACAGCTGGACAGATAATGAAGGCCGTATGCGTAATGCATGGGCAGGCATGTGGACCGGCGTAGGCTATTGCAACGCTACCATTGCCGACATCGAAAAGTTGAACTACCAGTCGATAGGAATGACCGAAGCAGAGGTGAAATCTGTATTGGCTGAACTGCATGTATTAAGGGCTTTCCATTATATGAAACTGGTTGACCTTTGGGGTAATATCCCGATCGTTACCAAGGTAGCCGATCCGTTGAACCCGCCTACCGCGCCCCGTAAAGAGGTGTTCGCGTTCATTAAAAGCGAACTGGAAACTTTTGTACCGCAATTGCAGCCTTATGCCGAGCCATTGATTGGCCGTATTGGGCAAACAGGTGGTTATGCTATGATGGCCGATTTGTACCTGAATGCCGAAAAATGGGCAGGTACCCCAATGTGGGACGAGTGTATTGCAGCATGCGATAAAATTATGGGTGGTACTGCCGGTGGTTTAGGCGGCGCGCCAAAGCTTGCACCTAACCTGTTGCAAACATTTGCCAATACCAACCGCACCGCTCCTGAAGCATTATTTCAGTACGCTTACAGTAACAAAGGTGGTTTCGTGTGGGATTGGATCATCCTGATGGGTTTTGCTAACATGAGTGCCGCACTTGATGTGGGTTATGTTGGTAACAACGCCTACGTAGTAACTCCGCCTGCATTTAACGCTTATGCCGAAAACGATCTGCGTAAAAAAGAATGGTTCCTGTTTGGTCCGCAATACAAATACGGCACTACCCAACCTATTTTAGGTACCGAGGAGTACAACGGCAAACCTTTCATCTATGTAAACAGTATCAGACGTGAAAGCGAAGGCGACCTTACCAGCGAAGGCGGCATGACAAAAGGTGAAGAGAACAGCGGCGCCCGTTTCAACAAGTACAAAACCGGTCGTTTAAGTGATCCTAATTATCGCGAAAACCAATTTATGATCTACCGTTTAACCGAGATCTATTTTGATAAAGCCGAAGCCATTATGCGTAAAAATGGTGGCCAGGCAACTGCCGAAGCAGTAGCCTTAATAAATGAAAGCCGCAAAAGGGCATTTACCGATGCCGACTGGACTAACGCCGCTTATACTACCAGCACCCTTACTATGGACGAATTACTGGCCGAACGTGGCCGCGAGTTTATATTTGAAGGTAAACGCCGTACCGATATTATCCGCTTCGGTAAATTCACCAAAGGTACCTGGTGGGATCATACCGCTACTAACGACCCGAATAAGGAAATTTATCCTATCCCGTCGAATCAACTGGCCAACAACCCAAATCTTAAACAAAACCCGGGTTATTGATATAACCGGATAGTTAACGAAAGCCGCCTGTCGTAATTGATCAGGCGGCTTTTTCTGTTATTATATTTTCAATTTAATTGCCGGATTGAACCTTACTGCCCTTATCACCTGCAAGCAAACCGTGACAAAAACTATGGCGACTGAAATGAATAACGCGATTAAAAACGGGCTGACAGAAAGATGCACCCTGTAGGCAAAGGTTGCCAGCCATTTATTAGCGATAAGTAAAGATATAGGCCAGGCTATTGCGTTAGCAATAAGCACAATGTAAAAGAAAGGCTTGCTCAAGGTGGTCATTAGTTGCTCGCCGGTTGCACCGAATACTTTCCTTATTGCTACTTCCTTCATCCGCACACGAATGGAATGTGCCGCCGAAGCGAAAAAGCCTAACGAAGCGATAGAGATAGCCAGTATTGAAAAACAGGTAAGTACCGATTGTAATTGCTCCTGTTTTACAAAAAGTTGCCCGTATAGTTCATCCAAAAAATGATAATTGAAGTTATCGCCGTCGAGTTTGTTAATATCACTCCATTGGCTGTTCAGGCTTTTCAGCATCGCGGGTATGGTATTATTCTCGGCACTTATCATTATTTGTGTTTTTGATGCCGCCCCCTTGTCATTCATTACATAAATAGTTGGCTGTATGTTTTCTTCAAAGCCATAAGCCTTTACATCTTTAATTACCCCGACAATCCGGTAATCGCCGTTACGGCCTTTTACCATTTTACCAAGCGGCTGAGCCAATCCCATTACCTTGGCGGCGGCTTCATTAATTACAGCATTAACAGAATCTGCCGGGAAAATAGCCGAAAAAATATGGCCTTCTTTTACACTGATATTCAGCGTTTCAAAATACTCATAATCAACACTAATGGTATTCATAGCAAGCGCCTTGCTCTGTACAACATAATCAAACGATGCTGGGACTATTCCTCCCGGTACGTTGGAAGCAACGGTAACATTCTTTACACCCGGTATAGCTTTTATGCGGTTACGTACGGATTCAAACTTTTTAGGATCGTTAAACAACGCGAGATTATCAATGTACACAACCTGCTTGGCCGTAAAACCGGTATCCTCGGTTTTCATATACTTAACCTGGCGGTTAATAACAATCAGCGTTATAATAAAAACAATAGCGAATGTGAACTGAAGCACCGTTATGGCGCTGCGTACCCAGGAAAGCTTTCCGCCATTGGTAAGCTGGTTTCCTCGCAGCACATCAGCAGGTTTAAAGCCTGCCATAATCATGGCCGGGTAAACACCCGCAAGCAATGTAAGGGCTATCAATGTGGCTAATAGTTGGGCTATTACCGTATAATTAATGCCCGATAGCAGCAGGTTTACGGCCAGCAACTCATTAAAGTAAGGCAAACCAATTATTACTATGCCGAAAGCTACCGCCAGGGCGATAATACACTGGATAAATATTTCTAACAAAAACTGAAACGCTATTTGTCTTTTTATAATACCATTAACCTTTTTTATGCCCACTTCTTTCGAGCGTTTGTAAGCCTGTGATATATACAGATTAGTGAAATTAACACCGGTTACAATCAATATAACAATGGCCAGTATGATAAGTCCGTTTACAATTTGGTTGTTCACATGCGAGCCATAATGTGGTTTTAGGTGCAGGTTTTTTAAGGGATCCAAATAGATAGCAGCTCCGGGGCGACTTAATGCTTCACGGGCTACCTGGCTGGTATCGGCCATGGCGGCGGTTTTGTATATTTTGTCGATTTTTTTTGAAAGCAGGACAATATCCGTGTTAGGCTTTACCAGTAAATAAGTTTGGTAAATCTGTGTGGCATAGCTTTGATCTTTCCCCTGGGTAATATCCTGCGCGAAACCGATGCAGTCGTAATTAAGATTGGTATTGCCGGGTACATCTTCGGTTACCCCCGCAACAGGCATCGGCATACCCGATTTGGACATCATGTTCACCATTTTATTTTGAATAGCCTTATCACCCGGAAAGAGCGCGGCGGCTGTCTTTTTCGATAACAGAACTGTTGGTGTGGGATTATTGGCATCAAGGTTAAACCCCTTAGGTTTCACGCCCAGTATTTTAGCGATGGAATAATCGGCTCCAAGCCATTTTTTGATCATGAACCTCCCCGACGAGGTATAGAACGGGATCTGGAATAAGGCGGTATTGGTTCTGCCTGTTTCTTCAACCTCCGGGCACTGGTTTTTTATTTCCGCCGCCAAAAGACCCGGCGTATACGGCGATGGCCCGTTTGGCATTTCGCGTTCTACTAAAAAAACACGGTCGGCATTTTTATTCCATTGGTCGTAACCGGTTTCATTATCAACATACAGCGTAACAAAAATAAACGCGGCCAAGCCAAGGGCTAAGCCCGTAATATTTAAAAGATTATACCATTTACCATTCAGAAAAGTACGCAGCGCTATCTTGAAGTCAGTTATATTCATGGTATTGTTTAAGTCAGGTTAGTCGGATAAATGCCCGGTCAGTGTGTTATCATACATTTTCGACATATTTTATGCCACTAATTAAACTATTAACAATCAAATATTTACAAACAGACTTAGTGTTCGGTTATGAACAGCACGTTCGCATTTATTACATTTTTGCTGGGCGAAGTCACTCCCAATTAAAAAGGCACCGAAAAATACGGTGCCTTTTTAATGTTACTGAGTTATATATAACTCAATATATGTAAATAGGGTTAGTAAAGCCCCTCTCCTGCTTAATCAAACCTGTCCAGATTCATCACTTTAGTCCAGGTTGCTACAAAGTCCTTTACAAACTTACCCAGCGCATCGCTGCTTCCGTAAACTTCGGCAACCGCTCTTAGTTCTGAATTAGAGCCCAATGCCAGATCTGCACGGGTAGCCGTCCATTTTACTTCGCCGGTGATGCGGTCGCTGCCTTCGTAAACTTCTTTATCCGCAGATGTGGCTTTCCACGCTGTGCGCATATCTAAAAGGTTTACAAAGAAATCGTTACTAAGCACACCCGGATTGGAAGTAAAAACGCCATGTTTTGAACCATCATAATTGGTATCCAACACGCGCAGACCACCTAATAGCACGGTTAACTCCGGCGCTGTAAGCGTGAGCAAATGGGCCTTATCTACCAGTAACTCTTCGGTAGATACCGGGAATTTAGATTTGCGGTAATTACGGAAACCATCGGCAGCAGGTTCAAGGTAACCGAATGATTCTACATCGGTTTCTTCCTGCGAAGCATCCATACGGCCCGGTGTAAATGGAACAGTTGTTTCTTGTCCGGCTTCTTTAGCGGCCTTTTCAACCGCCGCGCTGCCCGCCAACACGATCAAATCGGCTAACGAAACCTTTTTACCGTCAGCTTGCGCCGCGTTAAACTCTTTCTGAATGCCTTCCAACACACCCAGTACTTTTTGTAATTGCGATGGATTATTTACCTGCCAGTACCTTTGCGGAGCAAGGCGGATACGCGCACCATTGGCACCACCTCGCTTATCAGTACCACGGAAAGATGAAGCCGAAGCCCATGCCGTTGAAACCAGTTCAGGCACACTTAAGCCCGATTCCAATACTTTCGCTTTTAGTGCCGCAACATCATTATCAGTTACAAGCGCGTGATCAACCGCCGGGATAGGATCTTGCCAAAGCAATACTTCCTGCGGAACATCAGGGCCCAGGTAACGTGCGCGCGGACCCATATCACGGTGGGTTAATTTGAACCACGCACGCGCGAAGGCATCTGCAAAAGCGTCGGAATTTTCGAGAAAGCGCCTTGATATTTTTTCGTACGATGGATCGAACCTCAAAGCAAGATCGGTAGTCAGCATGGTTGGCAGGTGCTTTTTGGTGCTATCATAAGCATCCGGAATAAAAGCTTCCGCATCTTTAGCCACCCATTGGTGCGCGCCGGCCGGGCTTTTGGTTAACTGCCACTCAAAACCAAACAGGTTTTCAAAAAAGTTATTGCTCCATTGTGTAGGCGTTTTTGTCCATATCACTTCCAGTCCGCTGGTAATGGTATCGGCACCCTTGCCCGAACCATAGCTGTTGCTCCAGCCGAAACCTTGCAGTTCCACATCTGTGGCTTCAGGTTCCTTGCCCACATGATCGGCCGAAGCCGCGCCATGGGTTTTGCCAAAACTGTGGCCACCGGCTATCAATGCAACCGTTTCTTCATCGTTCATGGCCATGCGGCCGAAAGTATCACGAATATCTTTAGCTGCCGCAACAGGATCTGGGTTACCATCCGGGCCTTCGGGGTTTACATAGATCAAGCCCATTTGCACAGCAGCAAGCGGTTTTTCAAGGTTGCGTGAATGAACGTCGCCATCGGCATCATCGTCAGATACCAGTACGCCATGCCCCTCTTTTACACCGGGCGAACCATGCGCGTAACGCAAATCGCCACCCAGCCAGGTTGTTTCTGAACCCCAGTACACAGATTCATCTGCTTCCCACACATCTTCGCGGCCACCGGCAAAGCCGAAAGTTTTAAAACCCATTGACTCCAGCGCGATATTGCCGGTAAGGATCATCAGATCGGCCCAGGAAATTTTCTTACCGTATTTTTGTTTGATAGGCCAAAGCAACCTGCGTGCCTTATCCAAACTTACGTTATCGGGCCAGCTATTTAACGGAGCGAAACGCTGCAAACCTGCACCTGCACCGCCACGACCATCGCCAACGCGGTAAGTACCCGCGCTATGCCATGCCATACGGATGAACAAGCCACCATAATGCCCAAAATCTGCCGGCCACCAATCCTGCGAGTCAGTCATTAACGCGTGCAGGTCTGCTTTTACCGCTTCCAGGTCAAGACTTTTAAATGCTTCGGCATAATTAAAATCGCCATCCATTGGATTGGATAAGGAAGAGTGCTGACGCAGGATATTCAACTTTAGCTGATTGGGCCACCAGTTGTGGTTACGGGTACCGCCACCGCCTGTGTTATGTTTCATACTGCCGTTATGAAACGGGCATTTACTGATGTCATTCGATTGGTTTTCCATAGTTAGTTATAAGTTTATAAATTGAACACTTATTGTACCTGTTGGTTGTATTACGATATAAAATTATGACATTGGTTATAACAATCACAATCATTTAATTCTATACAGAATAGCTAAAATCTATTTATCAGATATCAAACCATAAATAATTATTATTACCCAATTACGTAAGTTATTAATCTATGCCGGTAAAAACCTTTCCAGTTCTTTAGCCAGGTGTTGTACATAAGGTTCATTCAATATATCCCTCCTGCTTTCGTGCTCGCCGGGTATACTTATTGCTTTTACACCATTAGTAATAAGCGCTTTCCATCCCAAATGTGGCACTGTGTAAATATCCGGCGATCTGAATACTACCATTTTACCATTATAAGTTTTTGGGCGATAGCTACACTGTAATATGTAGAGTGAGTTACCGGTGTATTTTCGTGCCAGTATATCTGGTGCTTTGTGTTTAGTATTTAAATACAACTTAAACAGGGCCCCCGAAACCTTATAGTTTACCACAAATACCGGCCCCATCAATTTACTTTTGGCCTGTACCCAAAATTTTGTAGCTATATAATCGAACTTTCCTTTCCAGCTTAGTTCTTTAATATTATTAAGGTGCCGGGATATTTTATCCAACCGGCTTGGCTGTGGTTTATTTTCATTGGTTACCGAAGCAGGTGCCGGGCGACGGTAGTAAGGTGAAATACCATTAAAGTTTGCCAACAGCGCTACCTCCTGCCCTTGCTGTTGCAGCTGCTGCGCCATCTCAAAAGTGATCATGGCACCTAAGCAATATCCCGCCAGGTAATAAGGACCTTCGGGCTGTACTTTACGGATTTCCTCAATATAATAGGCGGCCATGGCTTCCATGTTGTTAAATGGCAGGTCGGTACCGTCAATCCCTTTGGCCTGTATACCGTAAACAGGCTGATCACTATCTAAATGCAGCGCGAGGTTACCGTAAAACAAAACATGGCCATGCCCCGCATGTACGCAAAACAATGGTGTTTTATTACCATGCGGCTGAATAGGGATCAATGATTTTGAACCGGAAAAGGCCTTCACCGGCTCATCAAGTACTGTAGCCAGCAGATGTATGGTAGGCGCGGTAAATATGGCTGAGAGTGGGAAGTTCCGTCGGAAAGTATCTTTTATCTTTACAAAGATCATGGCGGCAAGGAGTGAATTGCCACCTATTTCGAAAAAATTATCGTGAATGCCGATCTTACCTGTATTTAATACGCTCTCCCATATTTCGGCTAATTTTACTTCGGTAGATGTTACCGGGGCAGCAAACTTCCTTGAAAAATCTGCTAAACCTGCCAGTTGCTTTTTGTCGATCTTACCATGCCTTGTCAATGGTAGGTTTTCCAACTCTATACCGGTGCAGGGCACCATGTAGGCGGGAAGTTTCTGTTTTAAAAATTGTGAAAGGTTATCTTTATTATAGGAACTATTAGGGACAATATATTGCACCAGGCAACTATTGCCCTTGCTACAGGGTAAGGCGAGCACTACTGCGTGGCTAACCATACCGCTTTGCAATAACACACCTTCTATTTCGCCGGGCTCAATACGGTGACCATCTATTTTTATTTGCTCATCTACCCTACCCAAATACTCAATATTGCCATCGGGCAGCCATCTTACCTTATCTCCGGTTTTGTACATCCGGTCGGTTGGCAGATAGGCAAATGGATTAGCTATAAACTTTTCGGCAGTAAGATCGGGGCGGTTTAAATAGCCGCGTGCAAGGCCGTCGCCTGCTATGTAGAGTTCACCTGTTATACCAACAGGCACGGGTTGCAGGCTATCATCCAGGATATAGACTTGCGTATTTGAAAACGGCTTGCCAATCGGCACGGTTTGATAATCGGCATTGAGATCTACCCTATGAATAGTTTTCCCGATGGTAACTTCGGTTGGCCCGTAATGGTTATAAACAGCGCCACGGTAATTTACATTGCGCAGATGATTCAATACGCTCAAAGCAAAGGCTTCGCCGCCGAAGATCATTACCTTTTTTGCCAGTGCTATTTTTTGAAGCCCTGCGTAGGAAAGCCATAAGGAAGGGACTATCTTAATGCCATCGATCTCATTATCGTTCAAATAAGCGACAACCCGCTCGCTATCCATAATTAAGGCCTTTGGTAGCACATGCAGGCACGCTCCCATCGAAAAGCAGGAATGTATTATAGAATGCCCGGCATCAAATACCAGTGGCGAAAACAACGCGAAAGATTTACAGCTTTTCAATCCTGCACTTTCAATAACGCCGTAACAATGGTCAATTAAAGCACAATGCTCAATCATCACTCCTTTGGGCCTGCCTGTAGTGCCCGATGTGTAAATAACGTAAGCAAGATCATTTGATGCGACCACGACATCAGTCAGATTGTTGGTTGAGTAACCATCAAGCTTCAGTTCGTCATCGTCTAACACTAAAATATCGACTGCTTTAAATTCCATCAAAGCGGCTTTACTTTTATGGCTACAAATAACCAGTTGGGCATTGGTATCTTCCAATAAGTAAGCTATCCTGTCGGCCGGGTAATCAGGATCGACAGGTACATATGCGCCGCCTGCTTTCAGTATCCCCAGAATAGCGACAAACATTTCTATAGAGGGATGCATGCAAAGCGGCACGAATATGCCCGGTTTTACGCCTTTTTCTATTAGGTAATGTGCCACCTGATTCGCGCGCCCGTTTAATTCGGCATAGGTTAGATGCTCATTTTCAAATACAAGCGCTTTAGCTTGCGGATCTTCAGCGGCTTGCTGTTCAAATAACCGATGTATACATTTATCAGTAGGGTAATTTACGTGCGAAGTATTCCACCCTGATGTCAGCTGTTGAAATTCGGTCTCGCTTAGCATCGGCAACGTGGCAATGGCAGCCGACGGGTTTAACGTAGCTGCCTCTAACAACGCCTCATAATGTTTGGCAAAACGCTGTATGGTTTCGGCTTCAAACAATTCTGAATTATAAGTTAAGGTGATATTAACCTGGCTGCCGGTGTCTTCTACATACAAGGCCAGGTCTATCCCGTGCCGGGCATTTTCCGGAATGCTCACATTGGCTGTCCAGTCTTCAATTTCCCTGCTGCCAATCAATGTATTTCTGTACGAGTATATAAGGTTATATAAACTCTCCTGCCTGCTTTCGGCCTGATTACCTAAAGCCTCCTGTAACAACTCGTAAGATACATCAGGGTGGCGGGCGTATTCAGAAGTTACCTCATTAACCTTTGTAAGTAATTCAATAAAATTAATATCATCCTGAAATTGAATATGAAAAACTTTTGTGTTATGATGAGTATCGTTGATAGCCCCTTCTTCATCAACCCTGTACTCAATAGCCGGTAAACCGATAAGCATTTCGGTTTGGCCGGTATACCTGTATAAAAGAACGTTATAAACCGTTAATAGAGTTGAATAAGTGTTAGTGCCCAAACGCTCGTTCATTTGCCTGAGCGTTTCGCTAAGCGGATAGCTTATTACAAAAGAAACGTGCGCCGTTTTACACGCCCCGACTGAAGATCGCGGAAAATCAACAGGCATGGCTATTCTCGGTATGCCCGAAATTAACTGGCGTTTCCAAAACTGCACGGCATCTTCAGCGAGATCCATTGTTTCATCGTATTCGGCATCGCGTTTTACGTCGAAATTCTGTAATAAGCCGTCCAAATTCGGGGCTACAGAAAAGGCATTAATATCCTGGTCAAGTTTGTTTAGGTTCATACGATAGGATTTAAAATTGGTTTATAACTTACTGACAGACAGTAGAAATAAATTTACATAAAACCTTTTCAACATAGTAGAGCTATTATGTTTATTTGATAAAATTTTTTCCACATTTTTTATAGGCTGTTGATATGTTTTGAGGCTTCAAACAATGGCTGCGCAAACAAAATCAGTAAATACCGGTTTTAGCTTCACCATTTTGCTCGATAAACGCCCTGCCGGAAATAAAAACACATAAGGCGGCGTTAAAGTTGATATCATGACCCGGGAAAAGCATCATTATACACGGCCATTTATTAAAGGAAAGATCATCATTATATTTTTGCTGGCCTGCTTCGCGTTGTTAACGGCGTGGGGTATCAGCAAAATCGCCTTTCAACAAATGATGGTAGCCGTTGATAATATATCTGAACCTAATAACAGGCTGCGTTTGGTGAATGAGTTATCGGTAAAAATAGGTCAGCTCGATCAAACCCAAAAAGCACGGCTGGCTAGCAACAAGCACAATACCGGTGGTTTTTTCAGCGAAACCAAGCGCATAAACCGCCTGATTGATACCTTACAAAGCCAGTATACTCATAAGGATGAGCAATCGGCACGGCTTAATAAGCTTAAGAAGCTTCTATCCGAACGCGACAGGCTTTTTGTACGTTACATAAAGGTGCGTGAAACTATGATGAACGACCGGCTTTTCACAGCACAAGTGCAATCATTAAACGACCTGCTCGATCAGAATGCTTTGCAGGCCGATAGCGGGGTGATCAGTACCGAAAAGAAAACATCGACCACTATACTCACTCCCGAAGGCGAAGCGCAGAAAGATACCCGCAGTTTTTTTGGTAAACTGTTTGGGAAGAAGAAACCCGAGGAGGCAAAAACCTACAAGGTTGTTGAGCAGGAACTGAATATTGAGCGCGACACCACTGCCCAGGCCATTAAGGATAGTATTTTGCAAAGCATGGGTAATGCCGTAGAGCAGCTCGAAAAAATGCAGCGCAAAAAGAGCGCGCAATTTATTAGCCGCGAAAATATCCTGATCAATGCTAACAATGAGCTCATCAGCCAGATACAATCTATCCTGAAACAGGTTGAGCACGAGGTAATTGCACAAACAACTTACAACAACAAACAGGCGCAAGCCATTGTAACCGGCAGCATTAAAAAAACCGGCTTTATTACGCTGGGTTTTGTGGTGCTTACCGTAATATTATTGTATCTGATACTAACTGATATTACACGAAGCACCCGTTACCGTAAAGAACTGGAAGAAGCGCGTGACGAAGCCGAATACCATAGCCGTGCAAAGCAGCGTTTCCTGTCGAACATGAGCCATGAGATTCGCACTCCCCTGCAATCAATATTTGGTTATGCCGAACTGGCCCGCTTGCAGCAGCAAAGCAACAAGCATCATATTGAGGCCATCTACCAATCGTCGAAACACTTAATGCAGATAGTGAACGAGGTGCTGGATTATAACCGCATCATATCGGGCAAGTTTACTTATACCAATGAGGTATTTGATATGCGCGGGTTACTGCAAGAGGTAGAATCGGTAATGAAACTGCCTGCCGAAAATAAATCGCTTAAGTTCACCGGTAATTATCACCTGCCTACTAACAGCCTTGTAAATGGCGACCCGTTCAGGTTAAAGCAGGTGCTGTATAATTTATTAGGGAACGCCATCAAATTCACGGAGGAAGGCGAGGTATTGTTTACAATATCTTATGTGCAGAACGGCAATGGCATGCATTATACCTTCCGGGTAAAAGATACAGGTGTTGGCCTTTCGGCAAACGATATCGACCGCATATTCAACGAATTTGAACAAGCCGAAACTCCCGGCCAGCGACAGGATAAAGGTACCGGCCTCGGCCTTGCCATTTGTAAAGAGCTGGTTGAATTGCAAGGCGGTAGTATTAATGTAGAAAGCACATCGGGTAAAGGCTCGGAATTTATTGTTCTGCTTACTTTTACACTTGCCAATGAGGTAATTAGCAAAACAGGAACATCTGCTAATCCGCAGCTTAAAACAACAAAACCTGCAAAAGTTTGGGTGGTAGATGATGATCATTTGATACTCGACCTGTGCGAATTATTGTTAGAAAAGAACGGGATACCACATACTTGTTTTAACTCGTCGACCGATTTATTGAGCGCGACATGGGACGATGAGGTACGTGTTATTTTTGCCGACATACGCATGCCGGGCATAGATGGCAAGGAACTTTGCGCGGCCCTGAAAAAGAAAGTACCTGCCGATACTAAAATATACGCGCTTACCGCGCAGGCCTTGCCGCAGGAGCAAACGGCTATACTATCAGCCGGATTTGATGGGATACTTACCAAGCCTTTTTCTGAACATGATATTTTGCAAGTGTTGGGAATCAATACCACACATACCGATGCCGGTAAAGCAGCATCGTCAAACCCCGGCCTGGATATGACCATGCTTAAAAGGATGACCTTTAACGATGAAAAGCAGCTGGCAAATATCCTGCATCGTTTTACGGCTGATACCCGCAGCGACATTGCAGAGCTGGAAGACGCGTTGGCAAATGAGACTGAAACCGAAAAGATAGCCTTACTGGTGCACCGAATGGCTGGCCGCACCGGGCAAATTGGCGCCCGTGATTTGTCGGTTGCGTTAAGGCGGGTTGAGCAGCAGCTTATGGATGATGCTTTATCGGTAAGTGCCGGTGTGCAGTTGCAGGCACTCCTATCTGAAATGCAGGATCTGATTGATTATATAGATGCTGCCTATCCGGCAACTATGGAAGTTTAATCGTCTTTTAAACCGTAGCGCTCCATTTTACTGTACAGCGTTTTACGATCAATATTCAACATTTTTGCCGCTTTTGATTTATTAAACTTAACCTTTTGCAGCGTTTCCTGTATCAGGGTTCGCTCATTGGCTTCGTTCACAGCTTTCAGATCGGTATCATTTGCTTTTGCCTGCTGATGAGTGAACAATAACATTTCGTCAGGTAACGACTCAATCCCTGCTTCGGTTCCCGGGGTTAAAAGCACCATGCGGCGAATCACATTTTTTAATTCGCGCAGGTTACCCGGCCAGTCGTAATTATGCAGCAGAGCGCTGGCTTCGGCAGATAGCGTTTGTACATTACGATCAAGTTCTTTATTGGCACGCTTAATAAAGTGGCTCATAAAGAGCGTTAAGTCGCTGCCGCGCTGGCGCAGGGCAGGCATATTTATTTTGAACTCGTTAATGCGGTGATACAGATCCTGCCTGAAATCGCCGTTGCTTACGCTATTGATCAGGTCCTCATTAGTAGCCGATATCAACCTGATATTGGTATTCAGTTGTTTGGTACTGCCAAGCGGCTGTATCACGTGTTCCTGTAAGGCACGCAGCAATTTTACCTGTACTTCGTAGCTTAAGTTTCCTATCTCATCTAAAAATAAAGTACCGCCCTCGGCTGCTTCAAATAATCCTTTTTTATCGGTAATGGCCCCGGTAAAAGCGCCCTTTACATGGCCGAACAATTCGCTGGCTGCAAGATCTTTAGATAGCGCGCCGCAATCAACCGCTATAAAAGGTTTGCCCGCCCGTTTGCTTTGCAGGTGTATAAATTTGGCGGCATGCTCTTTACCCGTACCGCTTTCGCCCTGTATTACTACCGCCATTTCTGTAGGGGCAACCAGGTCAATATAATCGTACAGTTTTTTTGCTTCGTCGCTGGTACCGCGTATAAAATCGCCTGTTGCCGTTTCTTCTTCGGTATCGATTTCATCTTCACCCTTTAAGGCGCTTTTGATCACCATTAGCAATTCATCGGGGTTAACAGGCTTGGTGATATAATCAAACGCGCCCGAACGCATGGCCTTTACGGCGGTACGTACATCGTTAAAACTCGTCATTACAATGGCGGGCGCATGAATATCCTGTTTACGGGCATTCAGCAAGAGGTCGAGGCCGTTACCATCAGGTAAACGGTAATCGAGCAGGAAAAGATCGTAGGTATGTTTACTTAATAAAGCTGTAGCATTTTTTACGGTATTGGTATCGTCAACCTCATAGCCGTATTTGCTTAAAAACCCCTGAAGGAGTTGAGAGAAAGTGGAATCGTCTTCAACAAGTAGTATTTTAGCCATAACAAGTAACGGCAAAAATAGCGAAAGCCGGGTAAAAAACCCGGCTTTCTTGCTTATTATTGAAACGCTGGTTGTTTATTTAACCGGTCTGCCGTCTTTATCTAAACGAACAAATCTTGCATCGGTACCTTTTTTAAGGTTAACCAGGTAAAATTCGCCGGCAGATGTTTTTACCAAAGAAGCATCGGTTGGAGTCCACTCGCTAACCGGGGCGCTTTTTAAAGTTTTGGTAACTGCTTCAGGCAAATCAGTTAATTTAACCTCTGTTTTAGAAACTTCCTGTGCAGTAGCTACTGATTCAGTAGTAGTGGCAGGCGCAGTAGTTGTAGTAGCCGGTGCTGTTGTAGCAGGCGCAGTGGTTGACTGATCTGTTGTTGCCGGGGTACCTGGTGTGGTAGCCGGTGAAGTAGTTGTACCTGGTGCAGGAGTGGTAGTTGCAGGGGTCGTGGTAGAAGGTGTAGTTTGTGCTTTAACAATTGAAACGCTTCCTAATGCAGCTACAAATGCTGCTGATAAAATGATCTTTTTCATATTAGATGTATATATTATTATTTGTTATTTGATACAGTATAATACACAACCATGCCAAATGGGTCATAATATTCAAAACACTGATAATCAACAAATTAAAAAATAAGCACTAATTAAAAAATGGGGAGTATGGCAACACATTGTTGCAACACTCCCCATTTTTCAGGTTTTATGGTAACTAATAATGGATATACCATAAGTCCATACCCTTTAAATAATAGCCTCCTCCAAATTCCCTACAGAATTGACCCCGAATTTGGCCTGTAAAAAGATTGTGTATGATGTCACCAGATATTATTCAGGACGTATCCTTTTTTGTAAATGGTCTTTTTGACAGGGCCTTGCCAAAGGAGCTTACCTTCCATCAAAAGCGACATACTGAAGAGGTGGTTGAGCAGGTGCTTTTTATTGGTGAACAAAGCATTATTATTGATGAGCAACTGCAAATGCTGGAAATTGCCGCGTGGTTTCATGACAGCGGTTATTGTTATACCTATATAAACCACGAAGTAAAAAGTATTGATATAGCAGTTGATTTTTTAAAAACACGGGACTGCCCTGCCGATTACATTCAAAAAATAGAATACCTCATTACAGCTACCCGTTTACCGCAAAATCCGTTTTCAAGAATAGAAGAAATTATTTGTGATGCCGATATGGCCCACCTCGCCAGCGATAATTATCCATCCTATAGCGAGAGGTTACGTAAAGAATGGGCAATATACCTCAACAAAACATATACCGACGAGGAATGGGATAAACTGAATATCGATTTTTTGAGCAAACACCATTATTTTAGCAAGTACGGACAGCAGGTTCTGGAACCTTTGAAACAGAAACAGTTGCGTAAGATCAAAAGTAAATGGGAACAATAAACATCGTTCATCCACCATATAAAAAATATTAGATAGCTTAGATGAAACTTAACCGATCAACGATGAAATGGCTCCCCGTTTTGTTAGTCTTTATACTTAGCAACAGCCAATTGCGCGCCCAAACCAAAACGCTTGATTATTACCTGGAGCAAGCGGTAAGCAACAGTCCGCTTTTAAAAGACCTTAATAACCAGGTGGCAAGCAGTAAGCTGGATAGCCTTGGTTTACGCGCCAGCTACCGTCCGCAGGTAAATTTAAACACCGCCGGTTACTATGCCCCTGTAATAAAAGGCTATGGCTATGCCGAGGCCATTACCAACAAGCAAACATTTAATGCTTTGCTGGGTGTAAATAAGCAATTGGTGAGCAAGGGCTACATGAACGCGCAAGTAATGGCCATTACCCTACAGCGCGATTCATTGATAAATGCCGGTAAACTAAGCGCGCAGGATTTAAAGCGTACCGTTATAGGCCAGTACATTACCGCTTACGGCAGCCTGCAACAGGTTAAATTTAACATTGAAATTGTTAAACTTCTATCCGGTGAGGAGTTGTTGCTTAAGAAGCTTACCCGCAGTAATGTATACAAGCAAAGCGAGTATCTGGCTTTTTTGGTTACTTTAAAACAACAGCAATTGCAATTATTACAGGCGCAGCTACAGTACAAAAATGATTTTGCCACACTTAATTATATTGCCGGTATTGCAGATACTTCAGCGGTTGAACTAAGCGATCCATCCTTACAAAGGGCGACTTCGGCACAGGTGCACAACAGTATCTTCTTTAAGCAATACCAGCTGGATAGCTTGCGGCTTGCTACCAATAACAGCCTGCTTAACTATAGCTACAGGCCGCAGGCAAACATCTTTGCCGATGGCGGTTATAATTCCGATTTTTTGGTACAGCCGTATAAAAATTTTGGTGCCAGTGTTGGTTTTACCATCACCATGCCTATTTATGATGGTGGACAGCGCAAACTGCAATACAAAAGAATAAAGCTGGAAGAAGAAACCAGGCAAACTTATAAAGCCTTTTTTAATACCCAATACCGCCAGCAGATCAACCAACTGAACCAGCAGATCAGTGAAACAGAAAAGCTGATCAACGAAATAAACGCGCAAACAAAATATTCGGAAAGCCTGATAAAGGTTGATACCCAATTACTGCAAACCGGCGATGTTAAAATTGCCGATCTGATACTGGCCGTTAATAACTATTACTCGGTAAAAAACCTGCTTACGCAAACAAGCGTTAGCCGCCTTCAACTCATCAATCAGTTAAACTACTGGAACAAATAGTATGAAACTAAACCTACGCGCAAAGGCGCACATTAGCCAAATGGGCTTTTTTATATTGGCTGTATTGTTGTTTTCGGCCTGCCAAAGCACGCCCCCTGCCGATGCCACCGCCGAAACGGAAACCGAAACACCGGTAAAAGTTACCTCAGTAGATAACAGCTCGCTTACCGATTATATCGACCTTAACGCTACCGCTACCTTCTTACAAAAAAGTTATGTTAAAGCCACTGCTATAGGTTACCTGCAAAAAGTGAACATTCAGCCGGGGCAATACGTAGGGCAAGGCCAGTTGCTGTTTGTTATTAAAACCAAGGAGGCGCAAAGCATCGGCAATACCATCAACGTGCTCGATACCACTTTTAAATTCTCAGGAGTAAGCCGCATCCGCGCGGCCGAGCATGGCTATATTACCCAGCTAAACCACCAAACCGGCGATTACGTGCAGGACGGCGAGCAACTGGCCGTTATCAGCGACAGGGCGAGCTTCGTTTTTGTAATGCAGCTGCCTTACGAGTACCGCAATTATTTAGCAATAAGTCAGGATGTAGCGTTAACCCTGCCGGGCGGCGAACAGGTTACAGGCAAGGTAAGTTCATTTATGCCCGCTGTAGACAGCCTTTCGCAAACACAGGGCGTAGTGATAAGAACTACCGGCAGCAAAATAATACCCGAAAACCTGGTTGCCAGGGCTCGCATTGTAAAAACTAATAAAACCAATGCGGCTTCACTGCCCAAAAGCGCGGTACTTGCCAACGAAACCCAAACCGATTTTTGGGTAATGAAACTCATTAACGATACCACCGCTGTAAAAATACCTGTAAAAAAAGGGATTGAAACTACCGACAAAATTGAGATCCTGTCACCGGTTTTTTCACCGGGCGATAAGATCATCATTACCGGGAATTACGGACTGGCAGATACCGCCAAAGTTAAGATCATTAAATAATGGAGAAATCAGCCAATACACATATAGAAAAAACGGAGAACTTCTTCATTTTCTATCGTAAACCACTGTTGCTGGTTTTAGCACTGTTGATAACGGGCGGTATTTTCGCCTATACCAAACTGCAAACCTCGCTTTTCCCCGAGATCACTTTCCCTAAGATCAAGATCATTGCCGATGCAGGGCTGCAACCGGTAAACACCATGATGATTACCGTTACCAAGCCTTTGGAAAACGCGGTAAAACAAGTGCCCAACCTGCAACTCGTACGTAGCACAACCAGCCGGGGCAGTGCCGAAATTTCGGCCTATATGGATTGGAATGCCGATATAGATCTGAGCAAACAACAAATAGAATCGCAGATAGCCAAAATACAGAACACGCTGCCTCCCGACGTAAACGTATCGGTAGAGAAAATGAACCCCTCCATACTGCCTGTAAGCGGTTATACCTTAGAAAGCCACGAACGCTCCCCTATTGAGTTGAAACAGCTGGCTACATTTACGGTAAAGCCATTCCTGTCGCAAGTGGCGGGAGTTTCCGAGATCAGGGTAATTGGTGGGAAGAATAAAGAATACTGGCTGGTATTGAAACAGGATAAGATGACAGCGCTCTCACTTACGCCCGATATGATCAGCGCTGCGCTATCGCAAACCAATTTCATTAAATCCGAAGGTTACCTTTCCGATTATAAGATGCTGTACCTCACCGTAACCGATGCTACGGTAAGCGCTAAAGATCAGCTGGAGAATATGGTGATCAGCAATAACAGCAAGCGGGTAATTCAATTAAAGGATATTGCCACCATACAGGTAAGCGAAGGCATTGAATACACCAAGATAAACGCTAACGGCCACGATGGTGTATTGATAGCCGTAATCAAACAGCCCAATGCCAACCTCATTTCCCTATCAACAGATATGGCGACAAAGGTAAGCGCGCTGCAAAAAATACTCCCTAAAGATGTTACCATTAAACCATACTATGTTCAGGCCGATTTTGTAAACGATTCGGTTAAAAGCGTTACCGACAGCGTTTGGATAGGTTTACTGCTGGCCATTGTGGTAGCTATCATATTCCTGCGGTCGTTAAAAGCGAGTGCTACCATCCTCATTACTATCCCGGTAACCCTTGGGCTTACCCTCATAGTGTTGTATGTAATAGGCTATACCTTTAACATCATGACGCTTGGTGCCATAGCCGCCGCTATCGGACTCATTATTGATGATGCCATTGTGGTGGTAGAACAGATACACCGCACCCACGAAGAGCACCCCGAGCAACCTACCAGCAGGCTATTGAAAAAAGCCATCGACTATTTGTTCCCGGCTATGCTGGGTTCATCGGTAAGTACTATCGTTATTTTCTTACCCTTTTTGCTGATGACGGGCGTGGCGGGCGCTTACTTTAAAGTGATGACCAATACCATGATCATTACCCTCGTATGTTCATTTTTTGTTACCTGGATAGGCTTGCCGGTTATTTATTTGTTGCTTACCCGTAACCAATTGGGGCATTCATCAACCAAAAAAGAAGAAGTACACGAGGTAAAAAGGCAAGGCTGGGTATCATTCTTCATTATGAGGCCAATATTGAGCATCCTCATTATAGCAGGTTTGGT
This sequence comes from Mucilaginibacter sp. GW821-FHT07G05, assembly GCF_059418565.1. NCBI lineage: Bacteria > Pseudomonadati > Bacteroidota > Sphingobacteriia > Sphingobacteriales > Sphingobacteriaceae > Mucilaginibacter > Mucilaginibacter sp. GW821-FHT07G05. The sequence continues at coordinate 908,178 of NZ_JBWKQC010000001.1, forward strand.
AGCGGTGATCGTGCTGGTGCCATCCAACCTGCAAACCGGTTTCCTGCCGGATATGGATGAAGGCAGTATCGTATTGGATTATACCTCGCCGCCGGGAACCTCGCTCGAAGAAACCGACCGAATGCTGCGTGAGGCGGAAAAGATCATCATCAAACACCCCGATGTGGCGGCATATTCGCGCCGTACAGGTACACAAATGGGATTTTTTATTACCGAACCCAATACCGGCGATTACCTGATACAGCTTAAAAAAGGCCATCAAAAAACAACCGAAGAAGTAACCAGCGACTTACGTGCCGAAATTGAACGCACACAACCTGCTCTTAGGGTTGATTTTGGCCAGGTGATCACCGATATGCTGGGCGACCTCATGAGCTCTACGCAACCTATCGAGATAAAGGTATTCGGGAATGATCAGCATGTGCTGCAAAACCTGTCGAGGCAAATAGCCGAGCAAACAACCGCCGTAAAAGGTACGGCCGATGTGTTCGACGGTATTATCATCGCCGGTCCTTCCGTTAACATTGTGCCCGATTATACCAGGCTGGCTCAATATAATATTACCCCTGCCGCGCTGCAATTTCAGGAACAAACCGCGTTAGATGGCAATATTGTAGGCAACCTATACGAATCGCAGCAACTATCGCCCATCCGCATGGTATATCCCGGCAACAGATCGTTAAACATCGCGGCCATTAAAAACCTGAATATCTTTTTGGCCAATGGCAAACTGGTGCCTATTAGTCAGCTGGCCACGGTAGATATTAAAGAAGGTGATGCCGAGATAGAACGGCAGGATCTGCAATCAATGGGTGTTATTACCGCCCGGTTGGATAACAGCGATTTGGGTACGGTTATACCTGCCATTCAAAAAAACATAGCAGCCCATGTTAACCTGCCTAATGGTTACCACGTGGAATACGGCGGCGCTTATGCCGAGCAGCAACAGTCATTTAAAGAGTTGCTGATCATCCTTGTCACCTCTTGTTTACTGGTATTTGGGGTTATCTTGTTCTTGTTTAAAGAGTTCAGGATTGCGTTTTTGATATTGGTGATGGCGGTTTTGGGTATATCGGGCAGCTTTTTAGCATTGTATTTAACCAACACGCCATTGAACGTGGGCAGTTATACCGGGCTTATCATGATAGTAGGTATTATTGGTGAGAACGCCATTTTTACCTTCCTGCAATTCAGGGAAAGCGCAAGGGATAAAACTATCGACGAGGCTATCATCTACTCCATATCTACCCGTTTAAGGCCTAAACTCATGACGGCGTTGGGCGCTATTATAGCACTGATGCCGCTTGCCCTGGGTATTGGCGCGGGCGCTCAATTACACCAGCCATTGGCCATAGCCGTTATCGGGGGCTTCCTGATCGCTTTGCCCCTGCTGCTGATTGTGTTGCCGAGTATGATCAGGATCTTTTACAAGCAGGATAAAAATAATTCGCCGGTGATAACAGCCTGATAAATCCATAATCTCTACAGAATTATTGATCAACTTTCGCAAAAAAACAACATGAAAAAAAATATCTTAGGGTTTGCTATACGGGCTATGTTCAGCCTGGCGCCTTTATGCCTTAAAGCTCAAAATTATGTTCCGCATAATACCATCGCGTTGCCGGGCGACGGCAAATACGATTACCTTTCAATAGACCAGGTTCGCCGTAACCTTTTTATTTCACATGGCAACTCGGTAAACATTGTTAATCTTGATACCGAAAAACCGGTAGGCGTTATTGCTGATTTGCAAGGTATACACGGTATAGCTATTGATAATAAAGCGAACAAAGGTTTTATCAGCGACAGCAAAGCCAATGCCGTGGTAGTGTTCGATCTCGTATCTTTTAAAAAGATAAAATCAATACCCCTTACCGGTGCCGAAGGCTGCGATGCCATTATGTACGATAGCTATTCCGACCGAATCTTCACATTTAACGGCGAAACCAGCAATGCTTCGGTAATTAACCCCGCAACCTTAAAACAAGTTGGTACCGTTAAGTTAAGCGGCGCTCCTGAATTTGCAGTAGCCGATGGCAAAGGGAAAATATATAATAACCTTGAAGATAAAAGCAGTCTTGACGTTATTGACAGCAAAACACTGAAGGTTATCAAAAATATTCCATTAGCACCTTGCGGCGGGCCTACAGGTTTGGCTTTAGACAGCAAAAACCAACGTTTATTTACTGTTTGCAGAGAAAACAAAGGCATGAGCGTGCTCAATATCAGCACCGGTAAAGTAATAGCCACCCTGCCTATTGGCGAAGGTGTAGATGCCGTTACCTATGATGCGGCTACGCGACTGATCTTTTGCTCAAACGGTGATGGCACAACAACTATTATCAAACAAAAATCGGCAGATGAGTACAGCGTTGTACAAACCCTTAAAACACAAGAAAGGGCTAAAACAATGGCACTTGATACAAAAACCCATAAAATTTATTTCACCGTTGCCGAATTTGAAAAGGGTACCCACAATGTAGTTCCCGGTACTTTTAAGCTGATGATATTTAAACAGCAGAATTAATCTTTTAACATAAACTGAGTTTACAAAAGCGGGCAAACATATATATTAGTTTGCCCGCTTTTGTAAACAATACTTTAAAACAAGTGTAAGTACCTTATATTACCATCTTAATTACTGTTAATGGAACCAACTGCCCGCAAAAAGAAAATATTATTGTATGTAATGATTGGCTTGATTGTCGGTTTTTTGTTGATTACCGCTTTTGTAGTATTACTACCCACTACGTTTATCGATATTAAGTTTTCAGAAGAGATACAGGAACATCGTAATCCGTTACTGGATACTATTATGAAAGCGATAAGCTGGCCCGGCACTGTACCGGCCTCTCCCATTATAGTATTTGTTACGGCATTGCTGTTTTACCTTTTCCGGTATAAAAAAGAGGCTTTGTTTGTGTTATTAACCTTATTATCAGGCTTGCTCAGCACTATTATTAAATGGCTTGTTAACAGACCACGCCCATCAGATACATTGGTAATTATAATGGGCAAAAGCAGCCAGCAAAGCTTTCCGAGCGGGCACGTGCTTTTTTATGTGGTCTTTTTCGGTTTCATTACCGTGTTAATGTTCGAGCTAAAATCTATCGCGAAGCCGTTAAGATTAAGTATAGCCGCAGTATGTATTTTCCTTATCTTTTCTATACCTGCATCGCGCATATACCTTGGCGCGCATTGGTTTACCGATGTATTAGGTGGCTTTATATTGGGAATACCATGCCTGTATCTACTGGGTTATCAATACATTAAACGAACCCGCGTATAATTTCCCGGGCTATGTTAAGTTTTCATTTTAATTAGACCAATTATAAACAATGCTATATATTTGCAAGTGTTAACTGTACACTTACTCATATATTTATTTGATGAAACCCCTATTTGCAATTTTACTGGCGTTATTGTCAGTCTTCTCCTTCAATTCAAACGCCCAAACAACAACCGGTAATATCTCCGGTAAATTAACCATGGTTGACGGGCAGCCACTGGCATCGGGTGCTGTAACCCTTGTTGAACTGGCCAAAACAACACTAACTGACGAACAAGGTCAGTATACTTTTAAAAATATAACACCCGGTAACTATACCATCAAAATACAAGTGCTTGGTGCCGCTCAAAAAGATTTGCCGGTTACGGTGATTGCTGGTCAGCAGGCCATTGTTGATTACCAGTTGCCGAAAGAGAACGTTACCGCCTTGCAGGAGGTGACCATACCGGGCAATAAAAACAAATTCTTTAAAAAAGAAAGCGTTTACATAGCCAGGCTTCCTTTAAAAAACTTGGAAAACCCACAGGTTTATAACAGCGTATCAAAAGAGTTGATACAAGAGCAGGTAGCTTTGGATTTGGGAAGCATCTCTAAAAGTGTACCCGGTGCCGGTATCCCGATGATCGCTAACCAGGGCCGAGTAACCTTCCGTTCCCGTGGTTTTGAAACTGAGCCAAACGCGCGTAATGGTGTGGCCGGTGCCGCGTTCTCTTCCATTGATCCGGTAAATCTGGAGCGTATCGAAGCCATCAAAGGCCCGTCTACTACCCTGTTCGGTACAAGTATCTCCAGCAGCTACGGTGGTTTATACAACCGTGTTACCAAAAAACCTTATAATGATTTTGGCGGTGAAGTTGGCTTTAGCGCAGGCAGCTGGAACCTTAATCGCCTTACACTTGATGTAAACTCACCTGTAAATGCCGATAGGACTGCTTTGTTCAGGTTAAACGCTGCTAATACACATCAAAAAACTTTTCAGGATCAAGGTTATACTAACAACCTGACTATTGCACCAAGCTTTTCTTACCAGATAACAGACCGCCTTTCGTTATTACTTGAGTTTGAATTCGGACAAGAAAAAGGAACTTCGGTAGTTCGCTTTAACCCATTCACCGGGAGCGGCTTAACGCAGTCAATTGTTGATATTGGCTTCCCTTACAACAAAACCTTTTTGGGTAACGATTTAACTTACTCAACGCAAATGATGAACATATTTGCGCAAATGAACTATAAAATATCAGAACATTGGACATCACAAACCGTGGTTTCAAGGGCTCGCTCAACCATTAACGGTTACATAACTGCATTAAACGGACGTGCAAACAGCACCCTGCAACCACAGATAATAGTGGGTAATACCAACTTTATAGCTACCGATGTTCAACAGAACTTTATTGGTGATTTCAAGATCGGCCAGTTCAGGAACCGCCTGGTTGCCGGTTTAGATTATTACAATAATTATAATGATTTTGACCGCGTTACCGTTAACCTGCCTGCTATCAGTTTCCTTAACCCACCTACCAACTACAGGGTAACCCGTTTCCGTATCGACTCTATTGCTACCAACGGCGGTACTTTACGTAAAGAAAAGAACCGCGATAATACTTACGCCATCTACGTGTCGGATGTATTTAACATTACCGATAACTTACTGGCCATGGCAAGTTTACGTGTTGATCGTTACCAGTATTTGGGTGTATATAACGTTAATACCGGCCAAACCGCGGGTGGCTTAGGTGCCAATGGTATATCTGCCGGTCCGTATAGCCAAAATACAGTATCACAAAAACTGGGCTTGGTTTACGAAGTGTTTAAAGACCGTTTTTCGGTTTTTGGTAACTACATGGGTGGTTTCTTTAACCGTAGCGGTCAGTCAAAAGACGGTACACCTTTTAAACCAGAACGCGCTAACCAGTTAGAGTTTGGTGTTAAAGGCGATCTGTTCAACCACATTTTGGCGGGTAGCGTGAGTTACTATGATATACGCGTAAAAGACATATTAAGAACCGACATAAGCGATACCAATTATTCATTGCAGGATGGTACACGTACCAGCCGCGGCGTTGAGGTTGACCTTACCGCCAACCCATTTACCGGCTTTAACATTTTGGCCGGTTATACTTATAACTACAGCGTTATTACCAATGCTAACGCAGATGTGAATGGCCTTCGTCCGGATGGATCAGGACCTGATAATATGGTAAACTTTTGGTTGAGCTACCGCTTGCCTGCCGGTAACCTTAAAGGTTTGGGCGCGGGCTTTGGCGGTAACTACGGCAGCCAATCGTACCAGTTAAATACGCAAACAACCAAGGTAATTATACCATCATACACTATGTTTGATGCTACCTTATTTTACGATCAGCCAAAATATCGCGTTAGCTTTAAGGTGAACAACTTAACTAACGAAAAAGCATGGTCGGTACGTTTAACACCACAAGCACCGGCTCAATTTATTGGTAGCCTGAGCTTAAAATTCTAAATAGATAAATGGGGCGCAATGCCGGTATTATTAAGTTTTTAATCAACTCACCCCTACTACGCTACGCTGGTCGCCCCTCTCTGCTTCGCAAATAGGGTGAAAAAGAAAACCTTCTTTGCACTTGCGCAGAGAAGGTGGTCGAGCGAAGCTAAGACCGGATGAGTAAATATAGCAGGAGCTTAACTTGATGATATCAACGCAATGCCCCATTTTTAATTCATTACCAAATGAAAGCATTTAAAAAGATTACCGGTTGGCTGCATTTATGGCTTGGGTTGATATCGGGTATCATCCTTATTGTGGTAGCGCTAACCGGCGCTTTGTTAACTTTTGAAGAAGAGCTCGACCCTATCTTCTTTAAAAAATCGAGGGTGGTTGAAGTAAGCGGCACACGTTTATCTGTTGATAGCCTGGTACAGATAGCCAACACTGCTTTTCCGGGTAAAAAAGCAGCCAGGCTCATTATACCCGAAACTGCCGACCGCAGCATTACTGCCCGCATTGGCGCAAGAGGCAAAGGGCTTAAAATAGCCTATATCAACCCTTACACCGGTGCTATATTATACAAAGGCCCGTACGAAAAGGAGTTTTTTCAGCAGGTGCGTAACCTGCACCGTTATTTACTGATGGAAGAAACCGGCAAAGTGATCACCGGCATTTCTTGTTCTATCTGCTTGTTTTTGGTGATCAGCGGTATTATTATCTGGTGGCCTGCCAATAAAAAAGCCATCAAACAACGCTTTAAAATTAAATGGGATGCATCGGGTAAACGTTTAACCTGGGATCTGCACGCGGTATCGGGTTTCTATATTTCGTTATTTTTATTATTGATCACCCTCACCGGTTTCGTGTGGAGTTATCAGTGGGCCGAAGATTTGATCTATACCCTTGCGGATGGTAAGCAACCCAAAGAAGCCAAGGTTAAAAACCTTGAAAAATTAAAGGTTGCCAAGCCCGGCATTTACCAGGGAATGCTTGACCAAACCAACCAAATTTACACTTATACAGGCACTGTCGCCTTTAACTTACCGGCAAAACCCGCTTTAGCGGTTACAGTGCAAAAAGAGTTGGAAGAAAGCGTGAACAGGCAGGTTGACGCAGCAAGTTTTGACAGCCATACGGGCAAATTCATAAGCAAATTACCTTACGCCAAACTATCCAACGGCACCAAGATCCGCAGGATGATATTACCTATCCATACCGGAAGCCTGCTTGGCTGGCCTACTAAATTGCTTTATCTTATTGTGTGTCTATTCACCGCCAGTTTACCGGTAACGGGCTTGCTGATATGGTTGAACAGAAAAAAGAAGTCGAAGACAAAATCGCCGCGCAGAAGATCAACAGTGGCGAAGCCGAAACTTGTACCTGCTAAATAATAGCTGTCCGAATTATCACTTAACCATCAGGCTATAGTTGCACCTTTGCCTGATGTTTGAGTATGCTATACCTTTGTAATTGCCCGCACCAGCCTCTTCCCAATCCTGCCTGATGATGTATAGGCCCGGCATAGTGGTTTTAAATATAGCCTCTCCCTTTTCGTCAACAGTTAATTCCTTTTCCCAGTTTTCAGGGTTAAACACCCGCAGTTTTGTGCCGTTTAATGCCGGGGTATTATTGTTAAAAGCTTTTACGGTTACTATCCCCTCTTGCACAGTTGTTAAAATATCCAACAATTGAACAGGCTTTAAAACAGGACCGGCTGTGCCCACCAGGTAATCAGCACAGAGGTAGTCAATCGGGCGTACATTTTTACCGCCGGTTTTCGATCTGTCGACAACGGGGTGGCTATCATTGATACCCAATATGCGGTAGCTACCATTGTGTTTTGGCACAAATGTACCTTCCCAGCAATCGGCCTTGCGCAAAATAGGTACGTCAACTTTCTGGCCTTTATCATCAATTACACTCATCTTAAAATCACCTGCAAGGGTTAATTCATTGCCACCATCGCGATGGCGAATGCTGTACTCATCTATATGCCCATAAATAATCCTTATCGTAACCGCGTCGTTTACTTTACCCGAACCACTAACTTCCATCCAATAGGCGCTCGCTTTGCCTAAAGCAGGGAAAAGGATCGTCAACATGGTCATCAAAAAAAGCACTTTCTTCATAGCTGCAAAAATAACAACTACAGGCTGTAAACATGAGTGTTTTGACTGTTCTTTGATCTGCAAAAAATAAAAACATATATATCAGTAAAAACAAAACTATTTATGCTTTATAAACGTAACTACAGCATCGATTATTCATTTAACAACATATCACCATGGGATTAGGCGCACCAGAGATCATTTTAATTATTGTAGCAGTATTACTGTTATTCGGCGGAAAGAAAATACCTGAACTTATGAGAGGTTTAGGCAAAGGCGTAAAAGAGTTTAAAGATTCGCAAAACGGCGTATCTGAAACACTTGCTCCGGCACCTGTAAGAACAGAAGAAAAAATCTAATAAAAGCAAATGCCGCTCTCAAATATGAAGCGGCATTTGTTTTTTATTAGTTTGATTTTGACTGGTACAGCTGATACTTCGACCAAAAATCTTCCGACTTTGATAATGCGGTACGGTCAATACTACTGCCCTCTCCCGCTCCTCCACGTCCCGGGCGACCACCACCGCCACCCATACCACCGCCGCGGCCTCCGCCACCTCCCATTCCACCACGACCACCGCCGCCTATACCTCCGCCTCGCATGCCACCTCTTCCGCCACCACCGGGGCCACCTTCACCATTTGATGGTCGCGTAAATCCGTTGATCTTGATATTAAATGCCCATGTACCTTTAGCAATATCGGCGTCATCAAAAAATTTCACAGGGATAGCAGCTTCGTATACCATATTGCCGTCGGCATCATAATCAAGCGCGGCCCTAAAACCATAAGTATTTTGAATGGAGAGGTAATCGTAATCTATCTCCTTAAAACCCGTCACCTTAATTTTTTGAAGTTTAGTGAGATAAGCTTTGTGTTGTTCTTCACGCGTATCCTCATTGGGTTGCTCGCCGGGTTGGGAAGTTTGTTCGCCGGCCGGCATAGCAGGCGGGCCGCTCTCAGGGTCGCGGGACGGAAATGTAAGTGTGTAAGCCGCTTTCTTTTTGCCTTTAACGTTGATGCCCCAGATAAGGCCGGCCATTAAAACCCGTTGCTGCTCGGTACGGTCGCTAAAACGGATGGCGAGGTATACAAATTTGGCATCGTTGGCTATGGTATAATTCCACTTTTTTTCTTCGTTAAAATACCGCAAACTATCGCTCCAGTCTTTCAGGTTGCCATCTACTATGATAGTTTCCGCAGGCGGAAGTAAAGCTTTATCACTTTGGCTCATCGCGTTATTTGCCAGCAGTACACAAAGGCAAATCGCGATAAAAACAGGTCTGTTCATACAAATATTCAATTACGCGTGCTATGTAATAAAACATTGGCACGCTGTAAAAAAATGTAGACCAAAGCCTGTAATGTGTAGACGAAAACCGTAGTTAATTATTGTAGATTATCATTTCAACAACTTAAAACGGTGCTCAACCATAGGCAACACCATGGTAGCTTGCTGGGTTAGCGAAGTTGTTTTTTTCATGTTGCTATTGGCGGCGACAGGTATCTGCCCTGTATTGATATAATTGATGGTAGCCTTGAGGCAGGTTTCTTCGGGGTTGCCTAATTCATACAGGTTATCGGGCACTATGGGAATATCAATCTGCATCCCAGTAAAATAATCGGCATTGCCGGCAGCGTTCTTTATCAAAAAGTTCGACATAAAAACCGTGTATTCATCAATATTGATACCGATAAACCCAACAGGCTTGCCGTAAGTTGTACTGCCAATCAGTTTCACATTGAGGTAAGGCCTTAAGCAATTGATCAGCAATTCACTTGCTGATGCCGTTTGCCCCGAAACGATGAAGTAGATATTTTTTAAATTGGTAAGATTGCCTTTTTTACTGAAGATATAGGTATTACCCGCTTCCGAATAATCAACATCGGCCATGGTGGCCAGCCTGCCCTGGTAGTTTACAGGTTTTCCGTTTGCATCAAGATATGGCTGATGCTGTAATATTGTAGCCTTACCCTGCTGCATCTGGCTATTGAATAGCTCGCTATACATCACCTTACCGTTAAACGCAGGCGGAATTAACAGATTGGCCACGTATTCGGCAGTTTCGATATAACCGCCGCGGTTGCTACGCAGGTCAATGATAATATCGGCAGAATTAGCTGCGGCTATCTGCGCAAAAGCAGCGTCAATATATGATTTTGCATTAGCCAGCGATGGAAATGATGATAAAGCTATGTAACCCACCTTTGCATCGCCCGCGTTTAGTAAGGCCACAGCCGCTACCGGGTTTCCGCTTACTTCGTTGGTATTGGTAATGGCCAAAGCAAGTCCGGATGGTGTGGAGCCTCTATTTGCCAGATATGAGTATTTGGCAACGTTGGCGGTAAGGGCGTTTTCAAAAGGCAGGCTGTTAGCCGGGTTTATTTTGAGTTGTGTTATATCAAACAGTTCTGTTTCGTAAGCCAGCAATTGTGGATTAACACCTGCATATTTTACCCGCGGATTAAACGTCGCGTAATCGGGAAGCGCATCGTTCCACAAATACATTTGTTTGGCATACAAATAAATAGAATCTAAAGTAAACTGAAACCGGGTACCGCTGGTAGGCGAAACAATGGCATCCGCATCTCCTTTCACCATTGGCTCTTTTGAACAGGAAAGAAGGCCGAATGTTATACAAAGATAAAGCAGGTAGATCCACTGTTTCGCTTGCCCAAATTTCATCTTACTTAAAATATAGCGGTTGTATTATTTAACAAAGTGAACAACATCTCCGGCCTCTACAGAACCCCAGGGCTCTGAACCGTGCGTTTCATCTTTGCTGATTAAAGAGATGGTTCTTGTAAAGCCAACAATTACATCTTCAGGTATTTTAAACTTTACGTTTGTAGCCGTTTGGCTGCTCACCGGTAAAACAAGGTATTGAGAGTCAGAAAAGTCTTCGGCAACAATATCGAGTATGGCATAACCAATTTGATTAGTATAATATTTAGATGTAGGGCCGTCCAGTATATTTATACTTAGCTCATCGCCTGCTTTTAATGATTTTCCGCGATCGAGAAATACTAATTCATTACTACGTAAAATTGGGATACCAACGTGAAAGGGGCCTTTTGTTATAGTTTGCGTTCCGTTGATGAGTTTAATATCGTAACTGCCGGTATCCAGCGTTAACGGCGTAGGATAAATGGAGAGGCTGGCATTTGTAAAGGTATTGAACGATGAACCCCAAAGCCTTGTTGCCTTATTGTCCTTTTTATTAATAACATATAGTTCGGTTACGTTGGTATCGGGTATTATGTATTCGCCGGTAATATTCAATGCACCACCTAAATACTGCTCTAAACTAAAGTTAAGATCCAAAGGTGGTTGGTTAATAGCCGGTGAAAGCGTAAACTGTTGCGTGCTGCCATCCTGTGCTGTTACAGTAAAGGTAACACTGCTGTTAAAAGGAATTTTTTTACCGGACGCGGGCGATATACTTGCATTGGCAGATACGCTTATCTCGGGTGTTATAGAATCGGGCACGGTTTGTAACGGCGGCCAATATACAATAACGCGGTTGTTTACAATTACGGCTTTCAGCGGATCGCCTTTGGCATCTTTAATTGTAAAATTTTCAATAGTGTTATAAGGTGTTTTTACATATTCTTTTTTACAAGAAAATGCAAAAAGTGCGATGATGACTGTTATTAAAAGTAAAATATTCCTGTTCATATAAAAACGTAATTTATAGGATGTTGAAAGAAGCCACCCGGATATTACCCGGATGGCTATTGAGCATGGTATGCAGATTATAAGTTGTTCAATGTACCGTATTGAATAACATAGATACCGCGGTTAGCAGTAGGACCGCCATCGCCTGAAACTGAATTGAATTTAACAGCATAGCTTGGCAATAAACCTGTTTTAGAAACCACGCCGATGAAAAATCCGGCTACCAATATCGGGTGATTAGGATTTGCAACATCATAAGTATACCAGCCATCGTTTGAAGTGCTGGTTGTTGCCTGGCCAATACTTGCTTTTGCAATACCTGAAGTTGTAAAGTCAGTAATTTTTAATGTTGACCATGTTTTTGAAGTATTGTAGTAGTAGTACAGCTTGTATTTGGTAGTATCAACAGCTTGTGCAAATGAGTTATTGTAGCTTACCAATTTTAATACACGTGAGCCTGCTGTTGAAGAGGTATCGGTAGTTGGCGTACCGGTTAAACCAAGGTAAAGCGTAGCATAGCCTGTTGGCGGGAAAACAGTTGGGTTACCATAGTGACCGTAAACAGTACCGGTTACATTGGTTGTAGCGGCGGCTTGCTCGTTAACGGTGTTTAATTTAGCTACGTTAGCATCTTTTTTACAAGACGCCAGTACAAATGATAAGGCTATAACTGCTAATCCTGCTTTTGCTATGTTTTTGAAATTTGAATTCATGGTATTTGTTTTTGAACTTAATTTTTTATTATTTTATTAATTATTTAGCTGAAGGCTGGCTGGGCAACATTTATTGTAATTGCTACTACTAATAGGAATTACTTTATTGCTCATCCGGCTTTCTTTTTACCGGTTATTGGCGAGATTGCACCGGTACACTCGCTTTGTTATTTGGTGTTGTTCTATTTTTTTGCTGATCCTTTCTTCATAGGCGTTTGTTTTAGGTAAATTTTTCGTGTGAACTATATTAATCGCTTACGTACGCTAAGCGGCTTAATGCTTGTTATTTGGCAGTAACCGTCATGGCCTGTGTACCAACATGCGGAGCCCAGCCTTCAAACTCAAATGTTATTCGTGGCCTGTCGGCAAAAGCGGTATAAACCCCAACCGGGAAATCGTCGGGTACTTTTATGGTTACAGACAGGGCGTTAGAACTTACAATAGCGAAATCATACACTTTACCACCAAGTGTTGCCTTTACCGATTTTAAATTGAGTAATAAGCTTTGATAGGCATTATAAGTAAGATTATCGCCCTGTTTTACTGTAACCGAAGGAGTAGTAACATAGGGTTGACGATGTATAATGTGCACAGGCTGACCCAGCTTAACATCGTGCCCTAAAAATTTCACGTTAACATCGAAATAACCTGTATCCGCATCGGCCGGTATATTAATGTACTGCATAGTGTAAAGTCCATCATCAATACTTAAGAAAATTTGAGCGGTTGAATTATCTAAAGGGATAACTTTTGATGAGTTTTTGGCAACGAGCGATACGTTTAGGTTTTGTGGGTTCCGGCTGAATAAATTGCCCCTTATAATTGGCAATGTACCTAAGGGGTAAGTTACCAGGTTAGATGGATCATTGTAAATAAGTTCAAGCGAAGGCGTATTTTGCTCAATAATGATCAGTTTATAAACCTTCTGTGAACCATCGGCACCTATTACGGTATAGGTTTGGGAGGTACTACCCAGTTCAACCGGCAAAATTTCGTCTTTAAGTTTAGCGCCATCTTCAACCTTAATCAATGGGTCGATAATGCTGAGGTTATAATAAAATGGCACATATACGGTAATGGTATTTTGCTGGTTATCGATAGCGCCATAAATAACGGTATCGGTAAGGTTTGATACCTTGTACTCCACCATGTTATTTTTGGCGAGCGGTTCAAAGTCTACCGTTTTTGTACAAGAGGTAATGATGGCGATAACTGCCGTAAAAAGAAGGAGAAGTAAATGTTTCTTATTCATAATAAAATTTCGGAGGATTATTTAATTTGTCAATTCGGTACGGTTGCTTTTATTTTGCAACCTTATCATATTGGTCGGACTTGGTTCATGCTATATAAAGTTTAGTGTAATTTTCAGACTTCTTTATTTTTAATCAGTCTAAATAAACAAAACAAATATAGGCGACTGATTCGATATAATATTTACTAAATCGGGATAATCTTTTCCGAAAATGGGACAGTATTTTATGTTATACGGAAGTTTTTTAAGGAATAATTACGACACAATAACTATTAAGCAATAGTTATTTATTTATTAAAACACTGTATATCAGCATTATGATAAATAACATCATATACCTGCGAACGAAATCCGGTTGCCGGGCGGCTATTCCTGATAACGTAAATGGTTTGGAGATGAATAATTATAGAATGGGGTTGGCAAATAAATGCCGGGGCATTGAGGATGACTAAATGCGAAATATTACACTACCTATTTTAAGGTAGCGTAATTATAAAACTTCAACCTGCCGTTACCTTCAACATTGATGGTTTGGGTTTCAGTTGCACCCTGGGCATTTTTCAGGCTGATGGTGATCTTGTTGTCCCCTTTTTGCAGCGGGATGCGGGCGTAAGAGATGGATGCCGGTAAGCTTTGCCAGTTACGGGTATCGGCTTTTTCGGATAGCAGGCTGTATAGTTGTATACCGTAACCAATACCTTCCAGCAGATCGTTGGTTTTGCCATTACTTTTTGCTGCCGCACGAATAGAGTATTCGGCTATTTTTTTAACCGCCAGGCGCGATAATATCTTACCCATTTCGTTCAGCATGCGCTGTTGCAGGGTTTTAAAGGCCAGTTCATTAATATCTTCGGCTTTAGAAAAAGCTATTTGCTCGTTATTAGTGGTGAGTGTAGCGCTGGTGTAATAGGGTGTTTGGGCAATGTATTTAGGAAATGCCGCCCGCAAACTTTCTACCGATTTGGTGTTCACCTTGCTCCTGTCGCCATCATAATTAAACGGGATCAGTATTCCGCCGCCTGCATCGGTAAAGAAGAGGTCGCCGTTACTGTTCCTGATCAGGCTAAAAAATAGATCAACCTGTGTTTTAACGGGCGCACGTCCGTTCTCCCAAAAAAATATAAGTTCGCCGCCTTCCGATGGTTTGGCAGGTTCATATTTGATCCCGAAGGTACGCTCAAACTCATCGGCCTCCGTATTAAAGCCATTTAATTTAGCCGTGCGGATAACATCCTGCTGCAAACCCAGTGGCATGGTGGTACCATAATAAGTTTTATCCGGACTTTTCAGGTATACCTCCGCCGCGTTACGGTATGAGATGAAGGCGTTATTGATATCATTATTACGCTCATAAAGCATGCCTTGTAAGGTGAGCGAAAAAGCGTCGTTAGAGTACCGGGAATCTTTATTGTTAAACTTATCGCCTTGTGCTTGTGCCTGCAAGGTAATGCGGCGTGCCTCTACAATGGCATCTTCCGTTTTGTTAAGGTACAGGTAGTTGAGCGCTTTATAATAATGGATCATGAATTTCTCAAAATCCTCGCCCTTATATTTCTGCGCGGCCGGGTTAAGCAATACGCCTACCGCGTCGTCGCCTACGCTGGTCAGCCCCTGGTCAAGCAGTTGATCGGCCTCGTTAAAATACTTGTTGCTGGTATCGTACTGCGCGTTGAGATGGCTTATACGGCCTTTTTCCATCAGGTAAAGCAGCTTATTGCGCGACTTTTTTAAAGCGCCGGTATTGCTAAGGTCTTTTTCGGCCTGCTGATAGTTACCTGCCGAAACACTTTTATAATAAGGTGCAATACTTTGATTATAGGTTGAGCAACCCAATAAAAAAAGCATCAGCCCGAAAACAGATGATGCCCGGAAAATATACGTACGTATGTTGATCATTATAAAAGGCATATTGCCCCGAACGTGAGAATACCACGTTCGGGGCAATGTATATTACCGGCTTAGTTTTTTACGTATTTGGCTATTTTTTTCTCGCCAATCCAAACTACCTCGTTGGTTTGGATATTGGTAAGCTCAAGATTTACCTGGTAATAAACCACTTTTTTCTTTTTGTGCGAATCAACAATTGAGTTAATTGAACCTTGCAAAATGTAATCGGCACCATTTTCTAAGCCGAATTTTTTCATGCTTGATACGGTGGCGTTGGTTTGCTGATCGGCTTTTTCGGCACGCAACTCTTCACGTTTTTTACCGCCTTGTACCAAACGTACTTTTTGCGATTTGATGAAAGCGCTTTCAATATCAGCCAGGAAAGTTTCGGCTTCAATATGCTCGTGGCTTTTGTTTTGTACAAAACCTACAATCACTACCGGCTTTTTACCCTGGTGATCGCTGGTATGGGTATCTATCCAGTTGGCGCCTAATATTTGCGTAGTAAGGTCGTTGGCAGCCATCCGCGAATCGCTGTTATTCCAGTTGCCGCTTACATCTATAGTTTCCTCGGTGCTAACACGTGTTACCTGTCTTGAACATGAGGCTATAAATATCCCTGAAACTGCTATAGCAGCAACCGTTAAAATCCTATTAAATTTCATTTGAATTGTTATTAATTATACTATTTTAGATTGAATGCTGCATTATTTGTTACCAGCCAAAACCAACGCCAATGCTGGTGCGGCCTCCCCAGCCACCACGCCCCCAGCCGCTGCCGTAACCCCAGCTGCTAAAAGGTGAGTAATAGCTGCCGCCATATAAACCCCATGACGGTGAATAATCATAATAACCATTCATGCGTTCCTGGTGTCTCCATTCCCGGTTTTGCTGGCGGCGTTCCAGCTTGGCTTCGTACCAGTCGTAAGCCTTGTAGGTATTTTGTACGGTAGTGCCGTGTAAGCTATTAAGGGTATCGGCCATGCGGGTGTATTTCACCTGGCTTACCAAATATCTTGGATTTTGATCGGCTACCAAAGCGGTTTGAGCCTTTGCTATGCCACTATACAGGCCGCATAACAGTACGCAAGCCATCATAATGATATTCCTTTTCATCACTTTTAATTTAATTAAGTAAAGTTACGCAAATTGCAGTTGCAAATATTATAAAGCAAGCCCCTATAAGTTAATTTATGTTAATATGAATATATTTTTACTTAGTGATGAACTGCGCCACTTTATAAACACAATTAATAGCCTCTGCTACGCGTACAATAACGGCATTTTGACCCTGAATCGCCGCTTTTGGTTTAATCAGCCGCGAAATAAACTTACTATCTACATGTACAATTTACCTTACGCCTGCTGTGGCAATACCACACTTTCATAACAATATTGAGAAAAATACCGATATAAAAACATAAGTACCTATATTAGATGCACTTATACCGTATTATCAATTCCTCTGAATAGTGTGAAAGCTATTACTATGAAAAGCGTTTAGCGGAATTCTTGTTGCTACAATTTCACTTTGATCTTTAACTTTCAGGTTATGCAAATTCTTCCGTCTGCGAAATCGGCTGTATTGGCTGTTTCCCTTACCCTCATTTTTTTTATATCGTGGGAGGTTTACCTACGCCAAAAAGGTGTAGCTGCCGATTATGATGATGGCCCCGAACTTTGGGCCGATAAACGCGCCATGGTGTACGAACCATCAGATAAGGCTACCGTTTTTGTAGGCTCATCGCGCATTAAGTACGACCTTGATATACCAACCTGGGAAAAACTTACCGGCACACACGCCATACAACTGGCCATGCCCGGCTCAAACCCAAGGCCAATGTTCGACGACCTCGCTAACGACCCTAAATTTAAAGGCAGGCTGATAGTTGATATAACAGAAATACTCTATTTTAACCCCGCTCCTTTCTTCACCATATCGCCAAACGAGGGTATCAATTATTACAATAGCGAAACGCTGGCCCAAAAGGCAAGCTTTATACTTAATAGGCCGGTTGAAGGTAATCTGGCCTTTTTAAACTCCGATTACCTTTCGCTCAACGGCCAACTAAATCATTTACATATTCCGGACAGGCCGGGTGTTTTTCCGCCGCTTAATTTTCCGTGGCAGTTTGGCCCTACCATGTTCGACAGGCAAAATAAAATGACCGACAGTTTTGTGGCCGATACCAACCTGCAAAACCAGGTTAAAGGTGTATGGGCCATGCTGGGGAAAGACCGTACACCACCCCTTAGCGGCAAACCGCTGGATGAGATTATGCAGACGGCAAAAAGTAATGTAGATAAAATAAAGGCACGTGGCGGCGAAGTCATATTTACACGTACGCCATCAAGCGGCCCTATGTTTATGGGCGAAAGTATGGGTTTCCCGCGTAAATTATATTGGGACAGGCTGCTGAAAACTACCGGTTGCCAGGGAATTTACTTCGCTGATTATCCCGGCACGGCAAAACTGATCTGCCCCGAATGGTCGCACTTAACTCCTAAAGATGCCATTGTGTATACCAACAATTTAGTGGCTATTCTGCAAAAAGAAAAAGGCTGGCAGTTTACCGCAAGTAATTAATAAAACTGATTCATCTTTAACCAAACTAACCATGGTTTTTAATTCCTATACCTTTATTGTATTTTTTGCCATTATGCTGCTTTTGCATAACCTGCCCATATCGTGGAAAGCAAAAAAGACAAACCTGTTACTGGCCAGCTACCTGTTTTACGCCGCCTGGAACCCACCTTTCATCCTCCTGCTCTGGCTCTCAACCGTAGTTGATTTTTTTGTGGGAAGGGCACTTTATACCCAACCTAACAAACATAAACGCCGCGTTTTACTGGTAGTAAGTTTAATTGGCAACCTGGGTATGCTTTGCTTTTTTAAGTACGGTAACTTTTTGCTTGATAACTTTGTACAGTTAAGCAATTTAGTAGGCTTTGATTATCACCCGGCCAAACCGAACATCATATTGCCGGCAGGTATTTCCTTCTATACTTTCACTACGCTTTGTTATACTATTGATATGTACAAGCGCAAGAGCGAACCGGTTAAATCACTACTTGATTTTTCGTTATTCGTTACCTTCTTTCCGCATTTGGTGGCAGGGCCTATTGTACGCCCGCCGCAGTTGGTACCACAGTTTGAAACACCCAGAAAAGCTACTTCAGAACAATTAATGAACGGCTTGTTATTGCTAACCCTTGGTTTGTTTATGAAGGTAGTTTGTGCCGATACCTTGCTATCCGGCGCGGCAGATACCGTTTTTAGCTCTCAGGGAGGTTTGGGGGCATTGGATGCCTGGACGGGCGTACTGGCATTTTCCGGGCAGATCTTTTTTGATTTTGCCGGATACTCCACCTCTGCCATAGGCGTGGCTATGTGCCTGGGCTTTATATTGCCACAAAACTTTTGGTACCCCTACGCGGCCATCGGCTTTTCCGATTTTTGGCGCAGGTGGCATATTACCCTATCGGCATGGCTGCGCGATTACTTGTACATCCCGCTGGGCGGTAACCGTGAAGGTAAGTTCAGAACCTATATCAACGTGATGATCACTATGCTGGTTGGCGGCCTGTGGCACGGTGCCAGCTGGACATTTGTAGCCTGGGGTGGTTTGCATGGTTTGTATTTATGGATAGAACGCGCCATTAACGATAGCCGGGCAAGCACATCCTCACAACCCGAAGGCGGCGAAAACGCACCTATAATTGCTACCGCCTCAATGGGCATTAGCCTGACCGGTAAAAAATCCGCAGGATTTTTATACGCGCTGTTAACCTTTTTACTGGTTTGCATTACCTGGGTATTCTTCAGGTCGAGCACATTTAGCGGGGCATGGCAAATTTTAAGTGCCATGTCGGGCCGTATACCGGCAGCCGGGCCTCCGTTGCTGGCTACCATAACTATTATAAAGGTGGGCGTGGTAATAAGCCTGATGTTAGGTTTCCATTGGTTTATGCGGAACAGCAGTGTTTTAAAAACAACAGCAAAAATGCCCTGGTGGCTTACAGGCGTGGTTTGGTCGCTAATGCTGATATTGATCGTTTTAAGCCAGGGCACCAGTAAATCTTTTATTTACTTCCAGTTTTAAAAATAAACCCGAAGCAATACAGCGCACACAAACAGCTAAAGCTATTGTTATACAAAGGCCGGGCATTTACTAAAAGCCCGGCCTTTTAAGCTTTATATGGCAATACCTCCATCAAACGACTGGCGTTTCAGGCTGCACGAAATTATTTACGAATCAAACACGCGCGCGGGCAAAGCTTTTGACGTAGGCTTGCTGATAGCCATATTTACCAGCATACTCATCGTAATGCTGGATAGCGTAGCAAGTATACATCAAGATTATGGCAAGTTACTGCACACGCTCGAATGGGGATATACCGCGCTCTTCACCATTGAATATATTCTACGGTTAGTAAGTATAAAACGACCAATCCTTTATGTAGTAAGCGTATTAGGTATTATCGACCTGATCGCCCTCATCCCCTCTTATTTAAGCATATTCTTTATCGGCGCGCAATCGTTACTCGTTTTTCGGGCACTGCGATTATTACGGGTATTCAGGATTTTTAAGCTGGGGCATTTCTTAACCGAAATAAACTTTTTAAAAGAAGCGCTGAAAGGCAGCGTACGCAAGATCAGCGTGTTTCTGCTCACGGTACTTACCTTAACCGTTATACTGGGTTCGATCATGTATTTGGTAGAGAAACGCGAAAATGGTTTTTCAAACATTCCGGAAAGTGTTTACTGGGCCATCGTTACCATTACTACCGTTGGTTACGGTGATATTTCGCCGGTAACGCCTATGGGCAAATTTGTAGCATCAGTAGTAATGCTTATTGGTTACGCCATTATAGCGGTGCCCACGGGCATCATCACACATGATATTGCCATGGCTGCCCGTCAAAGAAAAGATCTGCCCGAAGCATGCCCATCCTGCGGTCGTGAAGGCCATGAAGCAGATGCCTTGTTCTGCAAGTATTGTGGCTCGTCCTTATTCAGGTAGATACCATATCCTTTAAACACAAAACCCCGGTAAGATCAAGCCTTACCGGGGTTTCTATTCCATATTTATCAAACTTCTACAGCTTTGTTAACGGCTGCGGACCTACGTAGATACTGCCATTATTCATCATGGTTTTGCGGGTAATGCTGATGAATTTACCTTGCGCGTCGCGGTTAATATAAGCGCGCGAACTGTTAGGGCCAATGTTGCTGTTCAAACCTGTAATCACCAATACATCAGGCTTAAGCTCTTTTATTATAAAACTTTCAGCTGGTTTACCCGGCTCATTGCGGTTCCATGTAAGGTTACCTTTAGCGTAAGTTACGGTTACGTTGTTGGTGTATTTACCTACCAGTTCGCCGTATTTACTTTTCAAATCGATAGCTTTTTTAGTAGCAAAAACGCCATCATCCAATATCCATTGAGCAGCTTCTTTCTGGGTGCTGTCCGAGCCATTGCTTGCCATATTTTGTAAGATCAGCCTGCGGGCAACTGCCAGTGCATCTTCCTTACCGCTTACTACATCGGGGATAACACCTGTACCTTCCCAACCAACATTACTGTTAGGGGCAACCACCATTTTAAATGGCGTAAATACAACCAGATTATTTTTAAGCGCGACGAACGTACCTGCAATGCCTGCACCCGCTGTAGTTTCACCCACTATGGTAGCACGGCGTAATTTCTGCATGGCATAAGCAAAACCTTCAGATGCCGAAGCTGTGCCGGGGCCAACCAATATGTATACCGAAGTATTGGTTAAACGCTTGCCCGGTACGTACGAGTAGGTCCACTCCTGCTCATCCATTTTGCGGTCTTTATAAAAACCGTTCAGGTAAAACTGCTCCTGACCCGGAAAATAAAAGTACGATGCCAAAAAGCGGCCCATTTGCCCTGTACCACCCGGGTTATGGCGGATATCCAATATAATATTTTTACTGTTTGCGGACATGTTCATAGCAGCGGCTGCTGTTTCAAATGCCTCCTGTGAACCATAGAACGGCCCCGGAATATCAACATAAGCAGTTGAGGTAGCGCCATCTATCTGCACACTTTTAAAACCGTAGTTTGATTTACGTTGCGATTCAGCTTCAGAATTTCTGCCGCCACCGCCGCCTTCACGAGGTTCGGTCAGGTTTTTATAAGTATCCACATTACGCATAATACGCAGGTGAACATCTTTATGGGCTTTGCTTAAATCTTCGGTCAGCCTTGAAGCCAGTTCGTCTTCGCTCAGGTTATTATATCTGCCTGCGGCTTCATTTTTGGTAAGCGCGTCTTTATACTGCTTGCTTATTTCGGGGAAAGGATATACTTCAACAAGCTTGTTGCCTAATTTTTCAACTATTTCATGCCTGTCGGCATCGTTTACGGTTTGCGCGTAAGTGCTTACGCCACCCATTAAAAGCAGCGCGGGAATGAGGTAGGTTAATTTTTTCATTTAACGGCAAATATAAGTGTTGAAACGAAGCTGCAAAATGCTTTACGATCAAAATTTGATAAAACGTTATACCAATTGATATACAGGCACTATTGAATTTAATTTCAGTATCCATTTATTTGATGTATTGTGTTACGCGATGCCAGGATCAATCTGCTCAAAAACAGCCTTTCAAACCTTCATCACACGTTTTTTCTTTAATTTTTAAAGCGGCCAAATTATTATAGCTACTTTATCGTTATCATTACCGTTAGATATTATTTTTGAAAAGCCATAACAATTAAAGCTTTTCAGGTGTAACTTACAGCAGCAATGAGTAAAGTATTTACAATAACGGAAGGATTAGAAAATTTGGGTGCACTGCGCACGGGCGGACAAGGCTCGGTATACAAAGGCAGGCGCACCGGCACTATATATTCGGCAGTTAAGCTTATACCTACACCGGTACACACCGAAAGCCTCGACGATAAAAATTACCGCAATTTTCAGAACGAAGTTACCAAGCTGCAAAAGGTAAACGAAAAACCCAACCCCAACGTAGTAAAAATATTAAGCTGGGGTATTACCGAAAGCGGCTCGTTCCCGTTCATCGAGATGGAATATATTGACGGCCCCGATCTGGGTGAGTTGTTACAACCGCCTCACGAGAAAATCTTCACCCTGAAAGAACTCATTAAGGTAGCCGATCAGCTGTCCTGCGCTTTGGTGCACTGCCACATGGTGGGTGTAAAACATGGCGATATAAAAAGCAACAACGTTAAATACAACGTACATACCGGCAACTACGTACTGCTCGATTTTGGCCTGGCCATCATGAGCGAGGAACAACGCCGCAGCAGCATACGCCATGCCGGGGCCATTGAGTTTATGGCACCCGAACAGCACGACGGTAAAATGATGCTGCAAACGGATGTGTATAGTTACGGTGTAATCCTGTACGAATTGCTCACCGGGCAGGTACCTTTCCCGCTGCAATCTGAAAACGATGCCGGGCGCAACGCCGTGATGCTGGGCCACATGGAAAGCCCTGTGCCCGATGCCATGCAATTGCGCAAAGACAACCTGCCCGAAGGCTGGTCGGCACAAAGGAAGGCGCAGGAAATGCAGGTACCGGTTTGGCTGCTGAACCTCATCTACAAATGTTTGCAAAAGAACCCGGAAGACAGGTTCTCCAGCGGCATGTCGTTGCATGATGCTATTGTGAGCGGCAGCCTGGCTAATGTAGCTGCGGGGCAAGCGCCTGCTGTTAATCCGGTTGTTTTACCAGCGGCAAACTCAAATGCGGTAACCGAACCTGTTGCGGATGAATCGAAAATTACGCTATCGAAACCGGTGTTTTACGCCATGATATCAATGCTCATTATTTTTATGGGCTTTTCTATTTATGCTACCTTTTTGAAAAAAGATGCCCGTTTAAAGGACAATAGCACGCAGGATTCGGTACAGATGAAGAAGGATACGCCGAAGGTAGAACCCAAGTATGAAGAACCGGTGAACGAGTATGCCAACCCGATGAGCCAGGATTCGCTTCAGGATAACGGCAACGAGAACAAACAACCCGAAATTTTACAACCCCAAACAAATACGGATAGTGCCGTGGGGAATCAACCCGATACGGCTGCGAACCAATAAACCAGCTGCTGCACAACCAAACAACGTTTGTTGTTTTTACGTTCAGTTAGCATAAAATATTTTTACATCAATAATGGAACCCAAGAATAACTTTTGGCAGCGCTTAGGCATACAGGATTGGTTTTTAACCAATGATGCCCCTACTATTACCGGTAAAGCCCAGCCCCTTACGCCCGATACGGTTTATAATTACATTATTGAAAAATTTGAGGAATCGATAAGGGAACTCTCTTTTGCCGGACGTGTGGTTTTTTACCACGAGTTCATCATCAGCTTTAATACCGAAGATTATAACGAGTTTGTTCAAAACAAACAAGGCATTTTCGGGCTAATAGTGCATGAAAGCGTAAAAAAATTTTACGAGATACTGCGCACCTATCGCGAAGCGGGCAAAACGGTTGAGCCATCAGGCTCAAAATGGGTGTTCAGGCTGGTTACACACCCCAGCTATGTGCGCGGCGATAAAGGCTTTATAGGCAAACTATTACCCGATAACAGCAACAGCACCAAAAAATCGGAGAACCTGCGGGTAACCTTTATCCCGAGGCAAACGGGTATAGCGCAAACTTTTGATGTGAATGATGATATTTTGAAGGGGTTTACCTATTACAGCGATGGTTACATGGAGATTCCCTACGAAGATCACTTGGAAGCGCCTGAAAAAGAAAGCACGAAAAAAGAACAGCCTACCCTTGCCCGTTTAGAAACCATTATACCTGATAAGCAATTCGCGGGTAAAAAGGTGGAGTACCTGATGAAAGACGACGACATCATCGTATCAGGCAATGACGAACCACGCGAAGAAGATAACATTTTCGTTATCCCATCGGAATGGGTCAACTCACCACATTTGCAGATCCGCTTTAATAAAGCCGATGGTAAATTTTACGTGGCATCATTCGGTGAGATCACCACACTCAACGAAAACGTGATCAGCCGCAGTGATGTGAACGCGCCGGTTTGGGTTGAACTGCCTGTTAATTCACGCATATTGCTGAACGGCATTATCGGCTTAAATCTGTTTAAAGGCTAAGTATTATGTCGCAAATATTATCCATTGGTCTGTTAGTAATTGTGGTTTGCCTGCTGGCAACGCACTTTATTGACATTAAAAACTCGGGGAAACAAAATGGCTGAAAACTTTTTTGGACTTACCGATACCGGTAAAATACGCACCAATAACGAGGATACCTTTATTGCCCAAAAGGTAATGAATAACCGCTATGTGCTGGGCTGCGTTATTGATGGCGTAGGCGGATACAACGGCGGCGAAGTAGCCGCTGCCATAGCGCACGACGAGATTGTTGCTGTACTGAAACATGCCGATGATGAGGTTATACCGGCCATGATCAGCGCGTTTAAGCTGGCCAACAGGCGTATCATCGAAAAAAAGGCACAGGATAGTGTGAACGATAGCATGGCCTGCGTATCAACCATGGCACTGGCCGATGTTGCCAATAACCTGTTTTATTATGCCCATGTGGGCGATACGCGTTTGTATTTGCTTCGCGATAATTCGCTGGTGAAAATATCTAAGGACCACTCTTTTGTGGGTTTCCTGGAAGATTCGGGCAGGCTGACGGAGACGGCCGCCATGCAACACCCGAAACGTAACGAGATCAACAAGGCATTGGGTTTTGACATCCAGATGGATACTGACGATACTTATATCGAAACCGGGCAATCGCCATTTTTACCGGGCGATATGCTGCTGCTATGCAGCGATGGGCTGACCGATATGGTAGATAAAACCGAGATAACCGATATTATTACCCAACCCACATCCTTACAACAAAAAGCCAAAAGCCTGATAACTGCTGCCAACAACAACGGCGGCAATGACAATATTACCGTGGTACTGGTGCAAAACGACAAGGCCCCGCAGGTAATTACGGCCACCAAACCAACAAGTACAACCAAGCTTCCGGGCGAAAATGGCAAAGGAGATACAACCGTTCGGGAGCCCAAAGCTACCGGCACACAGGTTCAACCTTCAACGCAGAAAGGCAGTTTTTTCACCAAGTTTTTCGCTGTGCTGGCACTGATATTTTTAATTGCCGCGGTAGGCTTTTACTTTCAATGGAAAAATTCAGAAGTTCCCGAAAAGCAAATTGTCGCGGTTGTTAAACCAGGCCGTAACGCGCAGGAGCTAAAGCTGCAAAAAGCGATCGATAGCTTGAAAGGCAATACCCTCGTACTTTCAGTTGCCGATTATAAAAGCCCGGTGGTATTGAGCGACGCGTTGCGTATTCAAAAGGATAGTCTGTATATTAAAGGCAATGGCATCCTCTTTACAAAAGATACTACTTACAATGGCCCGGCATTGTCGCTTTCTGCCAGGTGCCGTTTAACTGTACTTGATAGCTTACAGTTTAAGGATTTTAAAACCACCGTTTTAATGGTTAACAGCACTCTGGTGCTAAAGCATGTGCAATTTGGCAATAGCCCGTTCCCGGTGCAAAGGGCTTATGTTTTACCCAATGGCAAATATATATCAACCCAATTACCGGCGAATGCCATTAAAGTGGATACGTTGATCAAAAAAACAAGCGCGGCCAATGGAGCAAAGTAAGATCATCCCGTCGGTATCGCGCGGTAAGGAGCGTCTGTTTTTATTACTGATCACTATATTGCTTTCGCTGCTGTTTTACAGGCTGCATACGGTGCTGCAACTACGCTTTGCTGACGTTGACAAACGTTTACAGGATGGCACTATGATCAACCTGAACGATAAAGCGCCGGCCGTAAGCCTGCGCAGGTTATTGCAAAAAGGTTATTACTTTGATGATAAACGCGACATAACGCTTATTGAAGCTACTGTAACCCAAAACATAAACATCGGCGACCAGATAGATAATATTGGCGAACTCAACAAACGCAAATATTACATTGGTGCCGACGAAGCTTTTCGCCGTGGCGGCGAATCGTTTAAAAAGCGGGTGAGCGCGTCGCGCTCGCTATTGGGGTATACCGGTGAAGATTCTTTACGTTTTACGCAGGAACAAACATCGCCCCCTGCCCTGCCTGCCGAAACTAATCTGGGCATAGGCACTTACAGCATCAGCGGCAGCATACAAAACAAGGAGCACTCCGTACCCGGCGTACTGGTAAAACTCGAAATGATATTACCACAGGACAGTCTGCTTACCGACGAACTTGCCGAAGACATTACTACAAGTACCAAACACGGCGACGGCTTTACCGAAACATTTTTACCGGATAGCGCAGGTAAACCACGCCTGCAATCAATAACTGCTTACGCCCGCACAAGTACCGATGGGCACTTCAGTTTTAAAAATCTGCCAAATAATAAAGCATTTAAAGTATTGCCTTTGCAGCCGGGCTTTCAGTTTGGCACCTCGCAGGGTGTGCAAAATTTAGATGAAGACGTATCGCTCACGTTCCATCAGTCGCCGCATACGATCAGGTTATTTTCTACGCGCGATTTTAATATCCTCAAAAAAGAAAAATCGCTCATTATCCGTACACCACAAGAATTTAATGAATGGTTTTGGATCATTGCGGGCAGCTTCGTAGGCGGCTTTGTGATCATCCACATATTATTATCATGGAAATTTAGCCAGGCCGATCAGCTGATACTACCCATAGTAATGTTGTTAACGGGCTTGTCGTTTTTAACGCTGCTTAGTTTGCAGGATCCACTTCGCGACCGCTTTTTAGCGAAGGATACCCTGGTGTATTTGGGTATTGGCATGGCAGCGTTGATAGTGATGCTGAATGTAAAACTTCGCCGTTTCAATACCGATTCGTGGTTATACCGGATGTTGCTATTTAAAAACATACGGTCGGCCGCCAGCGGCTGGCCATGGGCCTTACTGGCAATCACTTTATTGGCCATGACCATCGGTTTCGGTACCGGCCCCGAAGGCAGCGGCGTTAAGGTGAACCTGTTTGGCTTTCAGCCCAGCGAAATTGTTAAATACCTGATCATCTTTTTCCTGGCAGGCTTTTTCGCCGTAAACGAAAAACTGATCAGCGAATACGCGAGCTGGACAAAACGCTGGTCATTCTTTTCAACCGCGCTGATAGCCATTTTGGTAACGCTGATGTTGTTTTTATTATTGGGCGATTTGGGTCCGGCGATGGTGGTATGCTTTACTTTTATCACGCTCTTCTCCTTCTCCCGCGGCGATTTTGCCTTTATGGCGGGCGCGGTAGTTATATACGTAATTGTATCGTGGGTAATAGGCAATGTTTGGCTCTCTGCTGTTATAACCGCCGCCATTGTGGCCTTGCTGATGCTGTTTCAGCGCAGGCAACTGAGCGAATCGGCAGTGATGGTGCTGGTAATTATGGCTGCATTTTTAACTATCGACCAAATACCTTATTTAGGCAAACTGTTTCCCGGTCCGGTTGAGCGCCTTACCGACCGCAAAGCCATTTGGGAAGATGCCTGGAACAATGAAGTTTACGGCGGCGACCAGGTAGCCAACGGCCTTTGGGCGATGTCGAGCGGTGGATTTTCAGGGCAGGGTGTTGGTGAAGGTTTTGCCAAAACCATCCCCGAGGCACATACCGATATGATACTGCCTTCTATGGGCGAAGAATTTGGCTGGACGGGCATTGTATGTATTTTCCTGCTGTTTTTATTGTACCTGCACCGTTCCATTATTATCGGCCGGCGAACGGGTGCGCCCTTCCTGTTTTACCTATGCGCAGGCATCGGTATATCTACATTCGTTCAATTTTTGCTGATCGCGGGCGGCTCTACCGGGGCATTGCCTTTATCGGGTGTATCGTTGCCTTTTCAAAGCTATGGTGGCTCATCATTAGTAGCTAACCTTTTGGCATCGGGTTTTTTACTGTCGGCATCATTGGTTAGGGGCACGCCGGTGCAAATGAGCTATATATCTAAACAACAGGATAAAAATTTGGTACCTGCGCTCATTGCAGCTTGTTTGGGTATTCTGCTGCTTAGCGTAAGTGTATCGCGCTACCTGTTCAACAATAAAAAATGGGTGGTACAACCCGCCTTGGTTGCCGATAGAAGCGGCGCGCGCATGTTCAGTTATAATCCACGCATCGCCATATTAATGAATCGTTTACAGGCCGGGGCATTATATGATTGTAACGGTTTACTACTGGCTACCAGCAACCCTAATC
The DNA here is from genome assembly GCF_059418565.1 of Mucilaginibacter sp. GW821-FHT07G05. Lineage (NCBI taxonomy): Bacteria > Pseudomonadati > Bacteroidota > Sphingobacteriia > Sphingobacteriales > Sphingobacteriaceae > Mucilaginibacter > Mucilaginibacter sp. GW821-FHT07G05. The sequence goes on from NZ_JBWKQC010000001.1 coordinate 936,793, forward strand.
TCATTAAAAAACAACGCCTTAAACTTGCCGCTGCGGGTATTGATTACAATTTGGATTCGGCCGTGCATAAGCGATTAGACCGGTATTACCCGTTTGAAGAACAAATGTTCTTTTGGACGGGCGATGCCAATACAGGTGTATTCAACGGCAGCATCAACGGCTACTTTGCCGAATACGAACACGCCGCCGAACTACGTGGCTTTAAACTGCCTGCTACCAAATTTGATGTAGTGGCCAATCGCTACCGCGAGGATAAGTTTTTAGCCCGTGGCGTAAAGGAAATGACGGTGGTGAAGAAAGACTATGCACAGCTTGCCCCGCTCCTGCTGGCCGGTATCAACAGCCCCGAAGTAGCAGCCTTTAAAAACCGTAACCGCGATGTAAAACTGACGATGGATGCAGGCCTGCAAACAAGCATTCAGCAATCTATAGCTACCGATACTTCCTTGTTTGACAATCGAGTTTCCGTAGTGATCATGAAGGCCGGTACGGGCGATGTGCTTACATCCGCCGTTTACCCCCTGCCGCCTGTGCACGATTGGGAAAAGCTGACCATGACCACTGCCGAGCAGAACCAACTGGCTAACTGGATGACTACATCCGACCTTGGGTTTACCCTATTCACCCAGCCCGGTTCCACGGCAAAGGTATTAACCTCGCTGGCGGCGTTCAACAAACTCGGTTTGGCTGCTGCCGAAAAAACCTACTCCGTAAGTATGAATGAACGTGTACGCACCAAAGGCATCGAACCCGATGAAACCGGTATAATCACTTTGGAACGGGCAGTAGTAAAATCAAACAACGTATACTTTATTAAGCTGGCCAACGAAGAGCATTTGCAGGAGCAAATGGCCGATCTGTATATCAAAACCGGGATGTTTTTGCATGGCGCGGGCGGTTATTATTATAACAAACAAGCCACTAACGAAAAACAGGAAGAAAAATGGCGCGAACTATGGCGCAAAACCGAGTTTAATACCAAACCCCGATACGACCCTAATAACGTGCATAAAACACGCGCCAAGGGTATTTCGGGTATGGCCTGGGGGCAGGGCGAATTGATCGCGAGTCCTGCCGCTGTTGCCCGCATGGTGGCGGGTGTTGCCAATAACGGCAATATGATAGGCAACCGTTTTGTGCTGAAGGTAAGCGATTCATCAACCACGGTAAAACCGGGCATAAAATTGGTGAACAATGCGCAATACGCGCAGCTGATGCGTAAATATATGATTGAGCAAAGCGCGCTTAAAACCTATACCCTCGGTATCTCGGTAGCTGGTAAAACCGGTACGCCAGAACGGATATGGAAAGGTGAACAGATCAACGATGGCTGGTACGTATTTTTCGCGCCGATGGCAAAGGGGAACGATAACGTGGTGGTGTGTATCCGGGTGGAGGCAACCAAAGGCTCGTCTGACGCGGTTAAGCTGGCGGGCAAACACGTTATACCATTTTTGCTAAAAAAGGGTTATATTAAAAGTATTGTACAGCAAACAAATGAATAAGCTGTAAGTTGAACTAAAATTGAGCACTATTAAACTGATAAAGGCAGTATGATATTTAATCTTTTTAAAAGCGATGCAGATGAGCGCCCTACCGATGTGAAAGGTATACGCCATGCTTTGCTGCAATTTATTAAACAGGAACTGCAAAAGGCCGAAGGCGGCGAAGGCAATAATATTAAGGGCGTACTGCTTTACCTGTCGTGCAATTCGGCAGAAAGGCATGTTTACGAAACCGCTTTGTATACCGATGAACCCGGTAAGTTTAAGGATGAGATACAACGTATTGCAGACGATTACGCGCTTGAGTTGCCCCCAAACTGGACATTGGAAGTAATATTTGACGAAGTCATCCCGTCCGAAGCCGTAAAGGCTGCCAATGTGGATGCGGCGTTTTTTGTAAAAACCAGCAAGCATTTCATCAAGCAAACCATTACTGCTTATCTAAGGCCATTAAGCGGCGAAACTACCGAGCAGCAATACCGCATAACGTCCGACGATAGCAAGATCAACATTGGCAGGGATAAACAAGCGCAATCTGATGAGGGCTATTTCCGTATCAATCATATCGCTTTCCCGTCTGATAGCGCTAACGAGAGCAATAAATACATCAGCCGGCAACATGCCCACATTGAGTGGAAAAATGAGGCAGGCAGGTTTATGATATTTGCCGATGAAGGCGGCGTACCGCCACGCAATAAAGTAAAGGTACGGTCGGATGCTACCGAGCAACTTACCAAACTGCATTCTACCGAAATTGGTTATGAGCTGGAAGAAGGCGACCAGATCATACTGGGCGAATCGGTGGTTTTATTATTCAGTTATAAACCATTATAAATGAGTAAAGTATTTACGATAGCTGACGGACTGGAAAATTTAGGGGCTTTGCGTACCGGCGGACAAGGGTCGGTATATAAAGGGCGGCGTACGGGTACTATTTATTCGGCAGTGAAACTGATACCTACCCCTATTTATTTGGAAAGTGCCGACGATAAGAACTACCGCAACTTCCAGAACGAGGTAGCCAAGCTGCAAAAGGTAAATGAAGAGCCCAACCCCAATGTGGTAAAGATATTGAGCTACGGCATTACCGAAAGCGGATCGTTCCCCTACATAGAAATGGAATATGTGGAAGGGCCCGACCTGTGCGAATTACTGCAAGCGCCGCATGATAAGATCTTCACCCTTAAAGAACTCATAAAAGTTGCCGATCAACTGGCCTGCGCCCTGCTGCATTGCCACAATGTTGGGGTAAAGCATGGCGATATTAAAAGTAACAACGTAAAATACAACATCCATACCGGTAACTACGTGTTGCTCGATTTCGGGCTGGCCATCATGAGCGACGAACAACGCCGCAGCAGTGTTCGCCATGCCGGGGCTATCGAGTTTATGGCTCCCGAACAGCACGAGGGTAAAATGCTGCTGCAAACCGATGTATATGGTTACGGGGTGATCTTATTTGAATTACTATCCGGGCAAGTACCCTTCCCGCTGCACGGCGATGGCGATACAGGGCGCAACGCCGTTATGCTGGGCCATATCGAGGGTACAATACCCGATGCCATGTTGCTACGCGAGAATAATTTGCCCGAAACATGGTCGGCAGAAAAGAAAGCGCAGCAGATGCAGGTACCGGCATGGATGTTGGAAATGGTATATACCTGCCTGCAAAAGAACCCTCAAGATCGTTACAGCGATGGTTCGGCATTGCACCAGGCCATTGTAAAAGGCACGCTGGCTACCGCAAACAACCCCGTTACTATCGACCTTAAAAAAGAGAACGAACAGCTACACCAGCAATTGCTGCAATACCAAACAGCGAATACGGCCTCAGTAGTTCCGCAAAACACCGGTACTGATAAGGTGCAGCTCACTAAACGGGCATTCGCGGGTTTGATAGGCGTCGCGGTTTTATTTTTAGGCCTGTTTTTGTACGCTGTGCTGGATAAAAGCAAAGCCGTAACAGCAACTACAACCCCTATAGCGGCAACTAAGCCTTACCGCTCACCTTTTATATTTGTAAAGTATTACAACCACGATAGCGTAATGCGGGCCAAACGCGATAGCATAAAGGCACGGCGTAACGCGCTTATGCGCAGCACTATTGATTCGGTTGCCCAACAGGAGATCTTGAAACAGCAACCTCCCAAAAAGAAAAAGCGAAAAAAGTTTTTAGGCATATTTTAAGCATCGCCATAAACCTAACGCCTATTACTTAAATTTGGCCCTGTTGGGGAATTTTTATAATGATAAGCAAGCTACAGCAACTCGCTAAACAACTCGATGGTGACCTGTATACCGATAAGCAGATGCGCATACTGTATGCTACCGATGCATCGGCCTACCGCGAAATGCCATTGGCTGTAGCAATCCCAAAATCAATAGCCGATATTAAAGCGCTCATCGGCTTTGCCAATCAAGAAAAAACATCGCTAATTCCGCGTACGGCCGGTACTTCGCTGGCTGGTCAGGTAGTGGGCAACGGTATTGTGGTTGATGTATCCAAACACTTTAACCGCATTATTGAAGTTAATGCCGACGAAAAATGGGTACGTTTAGAACCCGGCGTGGTACGTGATGAATTGAACTTGTACCTGCAACCGCATGGTTTGTTCTTTAGTCCCGAAACCTCAACAGCCAACCGGGCTATGATTGGTGGTATGGTGGGTAATAATTCCTGCGGATCAAATTCGGTAACCTATGGCAGCACCCGCGAACATTTGCTCGAAATAAAAGCCATATTATCAGATGGATCTGACGCGGTATTTAAGGCGCTCAACTTTGACGATTTTATAGCCAAATGTTCCGGCGAAACACTTGAAGCCCACATATACCGCCAAATAAGAAGCCTGTTAGGTAATTACGAAAATCAGGAAGAGATCCGCCGGGAGTTCCCGAAGAAAAACATTCACCGCCGTAATACTGGTTACGCGGTAGACGCTTTGCTGGATACCTCGCCGTTTACGGCCGATACTGATGATTTCAATTTTTGCAAACTGATAGCGGGTAGTGAAGGTACGCTGGCTTTCATCACCGAAATTAGGCTGAACCTTACCCCTATACCTAAAGGAATAAGTGGCTTGCTCTGTATCCATTTTAACAGTATGGACGACGCGCTGAATGCCAACCTCATCGCGCTGAAACATAAGCCCATTGTAAGCGAGCTGATAGATCATTACATACTCGATTGTACCAACGGCCATATTGAACACGCGCAGAACCGCTTTTTTGTACAAGGCGACCCGGCAGCGGTATTGGTGGTTGAATACTTTGCCGCTGACGAAGCAGGTGTAAAAAGCATTGCTGCCACGGTAGAAACCGAAATGCGTAATTCCGGGCTTGGCTACCACTTCCCGCTATTGTTTGGGGCTGATACCAAAAGGATATGGGCCTTGCGCAAGGCCGGGCTTGGCCTGTTAAGTAATTTACCCGGCGACGAAAAAGCTGTAGCGGTAATTGAAGACACCGCCGTTGACGTGGCCGACCTCCCCGCCTACATTCGCGATTGTGATAAATTGCTGAAAAGCTACGGACTACATACCGTTTTTTATGCTCATGCAGGTTCGGGTGAAATACATTTACGGCCGCTCATCAACCTGAAAACTAAAGAAGGGAACGCGCTTTTCAGACAGGTAGCGCAGGAAATTGCCGCTTTGGTTAAAAGCTACAAAGGTTCTTTAAGCGGCGAACATGGCGATGGCAGGCTTCGAGGTGAGTTTATAGTGCAAATGATAGGCGCGCACAACTACAACCTGCTAAGGGAGATCAAAAATACCTGGGACCCGAACAATATTTTCAATCCCGGCAAAATTGTGGATACCCCGCCCATGAATACCATGCTGCGGTATACACCCGGCCAACAAAATAAAGAGATAAAAACCACCTTCCGCTTTAACGGGCAAAACATATTGCAACATGCCGAGCAATGCAATGGCTCGGGCGATTGCCGTAAAAGTCATTTGGCGGGCGGTACCATGTGCCCCTCGTTTATGGCTACCCATAACGAAAAGGATACCACCCGTGCACGCGCCAACATGCTTAGGGAAATGCTCACGAGGGGCAATCAAAGCAACCCGTTTAACCATCCCGAACTTAAAGAGGTAATGGATCTTTGCTTAAGCTGTAAGGCTTGCAAATCCGAATGCCCATCCAACGTAGATATGGCCAAGTTAAAGGCCGAATTTTTACAGCAATACCATGATGCTAATGGCATTCCGTTTCGTTCCCGTTTAATTGCAGAATTTAACACCATTAACCGTGTAGCCGCTGTAATGCCGGGCTTTTACAATATATTGGTGAACAACAAAGCCACATCTGGCATCATCAAAAAGCTATCAGGCTTCGCGATAGAACGTTCATTGCCAAATCTGCATAAAACGACATTGAGGCACTGGTTTAATCACCGAAAAGCAGAAACTGTAAATGCCCCCATTGGCACCGTATACTTTTTTTGCGATGAGTTTACCAATTATAACGATACCGAAATAGGCAAAAAGGGTGTCCTCTTACTTGAAAAACTTGGCTATCGTGTATTGATGCCTAATCATTTTGAAAGCGGCAGGGCCGCCTTATCAAAAGGGCTGCTACATAAAGCCCGAAAAATAGCCACACAAAACGTACGGCTGTTAAGCGAACTCATTACCAATGACACCCCGCTTATCGGCGTAGAGCCATCGGCCATACTAACTTTCAGGGATGAATACCCTGACCTGGTACCCGACGAACAATTGGACGCCGCCAAACAGCTTTCACGCAATACCTTTTTAATCGACGAGTTTTTAGCCCGCGAAGCTGCGAAAGGCAATATCAAGCCATCGCAGTTTACCGGTGCCTATCAGCAAATAAAACTACATGGGCACTGCCAGCAAAAGGCATGGGCGGCACAGGGTGCTACAGAGAAAATATTATCGCTGCCGCAAAACTACAAGGTAACAACCATTCCGTCAGGCTGCTGCGGAATGGCGGGTTCTTTCGGCTACGAAAAAGAACATTATGACCTATCCATGCAAATTGGCGAACTGGTTTTATTCCCCGCAGTACGCCAGGCCGATGCCGAAACTATTATTGCGGCAACAGGCACCAGTTGCCGTCACCAGATAAAAGACGGCACTAAGGTTACTGCCTTACACCCTGTAGAGATTCTTTATAACGCATTGATAAAATAGCGGCCAACCTTTTCACTTTTAAAGCGCCCCTATTTTATCAATCCGTTACAAAAAACTTTTAAACCCAGTTAATTCTTCAGGAACTTCAAATTAGTCGGCACCGGCCCATCAGCAGGGTAAGTAACAAAATCAACGTTAAGCAGGTTGTCTTTAAGGGTAAACGTGGCCTTATCAAAAAGTATCTGATCAAGCGTAGTGGTTATGCCGGGTTTGTTGGCTTCCTTTACAAACACTTCTTTAATACTAACAATCAATTTATCACCCTCTATTTTGTAAGTGCCGGTTGACGTTGCAGAGAAAAGAGGTGTAACCAGACCTATGTAGTGCATAGTAAAAGCACTGTCATTGCTAAAGAATAGCTCACGGGTATATTCACCGGCCGGCGGCGTTTCGGTCCAGCTGCCTGCCAAAGAAATTTTCTTTTCGAGCTCAACCGAGCGGCCTTTAACACATGCCGTAAATGTAATAGCGCATACCAAAGCGAAAGTAAGTAATTTAGTAAGGGTATTTGTTTTCATATTATAAGGGTTATTTTATAACCATTACGGCTAAGAAAGCAAATTGCAACAGCACAATTACCATTTAACAAAAATTTAATACTTCAATTATTAAATTAACACATAATTAATCAGCAACAGTGAATCAGTCTAACTCTCCTGCTCCTGTCACCACCCGAAAAAATTTCATAGTTTGATAATATTAGTATAACATGCGTACCCCAAATTGCGTTATTGATTTAAACAATGTTTATTATTAACAGCGGCAAAACAAGTAGCAGGATAGCATTGTTATACCATCACCAATTATCCTATTTTTCATGTTACAAAATATATTGATTGTTGACGATCAGCCGGAGATGCTGGAGTTAATGAAAGACATTCTCGAACCGGAAGGTTTCGCGGTTACCACTTTGGTTTATGTTGATGATATTGTGAGCTGCGTAACCCAGCATCAACCCGATTTGGTGATACTCGACCACCTGCTGGCAGGTGTAAATGGTGGCGAATTATGCCGCGAGATCAAGAATCACCCTTTAACCGCCGCATTACCGGTTATCTTACTATCGGGTTTCCCAAGGCTACGTGAGGCCTTTGGCGATTTTGGTTCGGATGCCTTTATAGCCAAGCCTTTCGATATCAACACGCTTATTAATACGGTAAAAAGCTACCTGGCCGATGGCCATATACTTGCCCACGCTTAATAGTTTTCAACTGAAATGGTTATCAGCCAAGGTGTTTTTGCAGCTTGTTTGATAACCATTTTTGTATACTTACTGCTGTATTCTTATCACATTTCCGTTATCTGCTCGCGCCGTAAAAGGCTATAAATAATTATCCTCAAAAGTTTCTGTTTTGTAAAATTAAGCTAAATACCCACTTTGCAGCCTGCATTGCAGTATTTTTGGGCTTTGGATAATTATAAAAATGTACAAAGCATTAGCACTAACCTGCCTTATTCTACTAAAACTTAACTTCGCATCTGCCCAAACAGATTGGCAGTTAAGTACCGAAAAAGAAGGCATTAAGGTATACACCAGCATAGTTCCCGATTCTAAAATAAAAGCCATTAAAGTTGAATGTTCTTTCACCTCCACCGTATCGCAATTTGTGAGCGTGATACTGGATGTCAAAAACGCCGCCGAATGGGTTTATCATACCAAATCATGTTCGTTGGTTAAACAGGTTTCCCCTTCCGAGTTATATTATTACTCGGAGATCAGCCTGCCCTGGCCTGCCGAGAACCGCGATTTTGTGGCTCACTTAACCGTAACGCAAAACGAAGAAACCAAGGTGACCACTATTGATGGTCCATCAGTAAGCGGTTTTGTTCCGGTTAAAGATGGTATTGTAAGGATAGATCACTCCAAAGGAAAATGGATGATTACCCCGCTAAAAAACGGACAGATAAAGGTAGAATACAGCCTGCATGTTGACCCGGGAGGTGCCTTGCCTGCCTGGCTGGTAAACATGTTCGCTACCGATGGGCCGATGAAGATATTCAGGAACCTGAAGATCCAACTGCAAAAACCCGCTTACAAAAACGCAGATTTAGCTTTCATCAAAAATTAAATTTCTCCCCACATAAAAAAGATCCGGTACATGCGTTTTGCACATACCGGATCTTTTATTTAGAAGAAGAATGGAAAAGCTTTTATTTCACTTTCAGTTCCTTACCTGCAATGTCTTCCCAACGATAGTAATGGAAAGTTTTATCATCGCTCATCACCACAAATAAGCCATGCTTAAAGGTGCTGTTTAGCGGTGTGGTAGTTACATCAGAACCATCGCTTTGGGTAGCCGTAACATTGGCTATTTTCAATAACTGATGTTTAAACGGCTCGGTTTTAGTACCCTCCCGGCTAAAGATCTGGAAACGGTTAGCTCCCTGGTCTGACACCAGAATATAACCTGTAGTATCAGTCAGTTTATAAATAGAGATACCTTCATGGTCAACCGCGAAACCGGTAGTGCCAAATATGGCCAGTTCCTTATCCCCTTTTTCGGGGTCGGCATAATATTGGCGTACACCTGTTTGCTCATCAGAATAGTATACGTAGCCCAGTTCGTTATCAACAGCTATCGATTCTATTTCCTTTTTGCCGCTATACTTACCAAACTTCCGTACCAGCGTAGCTTTTACCTGGCCGGTGCCATCATCCTGCAACAAATACTGCCACAGGTAACCACCTGTAAGCGGCCCGTTTTTGCGGCCAACAATGGCGTACATCTTTTTATCTTTCGCGGTGTAAATGGCAATACCCATCAGGTCGCGGTATTCGTTACCTGTTTCGCCCACAAATACATCTATTCCGCCGTTGTCAACGGGTTTCATATCCGGTAACGAAAATATACGCAATTTGTGCGTTATGCGCTCGGTTGTAATGGCAATATCGGTTGGCTTACCATTTAACATCAGGCCGTAAGCCAAATCGACATTATTAGGGCGTTGCAAGCCTTTTACAACCTTATCCTTTACAATCTTACCATTCAGGTCGAACACATATAAGGCACCGTTAGCGTCTTTATCCGTGCCTATCACGAGGCTCTTTGCCGGATCTGCCGGGTTAATCCATATTGCAGGATCATCAGTATCAAATTGTACAGGCTCGGTAATCACAGCAGGTTTTATCTGCTGTGATGTATCGGCTACACCGGCAACTGTTTTACCTGCCGGGTTTTGACCGCATGCTGTTACGAATAAGCCCAGGGCAAGCGGCGCGAAAGTATATTTACTTAGTTTATTCATTATTAAAAACGCCCTTTTTTTTCAACTACGGTTAAAGGGACCCGCATTACTGAAAACAATTAAAACCAATTAGTTAAGACCAAACGCGCCAATATAGCTGGCCGGTGCAGGTGATACATAAGTGATACCATTAACCAAGATACCGGCAGCATGGTGACGGGTAAAATCTGTTTTACCTTTGCCTAATGCAGGTGAACCAGTTTGCAAGTGGAAATCCCAACTGGTATCAAATGATGGACTCAGCTCTGAATTTGACAATGGATAGTTCACAAACTTCGGATCGTTCTGGCCCGCGCTTGTACCTCTTATTTCGTTAGTGCCACCCAATATATCTGCCGAAACCTGGAACTGGTTTACCGTAGTTTGATCGAAACCATAGTACAGGTTATTGCTAACTACAGAGCGTGAATCTTCAGGCTTTTTGGTATCTCTTTTTATACCGAAACGGGTATTGGCAAACAGGTTGTTATACAGGTCGGCATGTACTGTAGCCTCTACCCATATAGAACCACCTTTAGCCGATGGTCTTCTCCAACCAGTGTTTACCATGGTGTTGTTGTAAGCAATAATATAGGCCTGCGGGGTACGGTCGCCTGAGTTTGATAATTTAAGCGCGTTGGTATTGGCGCTGTATACCAGGTTAAAGCCAACATCGGCCAAACAGCCCGATTTAAAGTTCATGGCTTCGCCGCCGGTTACACCTGTAGTGTAAAAAGTGTTGTTAGCGAAGATGATCTTACCACCTTCTATATAAGTACAATCTTCCTGAAAGTTCCTAATTGTGCTGTTAACCACAATCAGTTTACCGTTTACGTTTGAAAACCAAAGCGCAGGCAGGTTTTCACCGGCTACTGCTTTGTATAAACCCAGTTTCACTGATAGTGAACCATCAGATGTGGTTGAACCGCCGTATTCTAATATGGTATGATCAAGCACCAGTTCGGCACAGGTTGGCGCTGCAAGGATACCACCCCACATTTTACCGAATTTTTTAGCTTCGGTTTTGTAGAAATCGTTTACGGTAAATTTTACCGGGTTTTCGGCAGTACCCAATGAGTACAGGTTACCTTTTACAATAAACTCCGGTTTGGCAACTGTATCCATCAATACGGTTACGCCCTCTTCAATGGTTAATGATTTTCCTTCGGGGATAATTACATCGCCCTCAATTACGTGCGTGCTACCTTTTGCCCACACACCTGATATTTCACCTGTAGCCTTACCGTCATTCGAACTGGTATCTACATCTATATTTGCTTTTTCGCAACCGGTAATTGTTACAGCCAATAATGCTATCGCTGTAAAAAATTGTTTGAAGTTTGCCATGCTGATAATGTTTTTACTTATTTAAAATTTGTATCGTACACCTAAAAGGTAAGTTTGTTTGTAGTAGTCGCTGCGGATAAGGGTATGACCGTTTGATTCATCGGCTATGCCGGCGTTAGCGGCATTGGTGCCTTTTATGTATAATTTGCTTGGGGTGTTAAGCAGGTTACCAGCTTTAGCGAAAATGCTTATACCGCTTTTGAATCTTTTTTCGGCCGAAGCATCCATCTGGATGAAGCCTTGCTGCCACAGGTCGTTATCAAGGAATTGCGATACAGTATTAATACGCGGACCTGTGTACGCACCTGCCAGCTGAACATCCCAGCCTCTTTTAACGTTTTTGTACAGTAACGAAACGTTAGCAATATGCTCCGACTGACCATAAAGAGGCCTTGTTTGCTTTACTGATATTTTATGCGGATCGCCATCGTCGCCAATTATACGTGTATCTTTTGGTGTGGTGATGCGCGAATGCGTGTAGGTATAATTTGCCCTTACACCGAACGAATTAAAGAATTTAACGAAATCCAACTCTAAACCATAGTTATGCGCTGTACCAAAGTTACCCGGGCTATAATATGTATCCTGACCGCGTGTTGCATCAGCCTGGAAAATATATTCGATAGGGTTATTGATCGTTTTGTAGAACGCGCCCGCCAGTAATTGGGTGCTTGCATTAGGGAACAACTCGTAACGCAAGTCGAAGTTATCGGCAATGGCACGTTTCAAGTCAGGGTTACCACGTTCCTGGTATTCTTCGTTAACCACCTTGCTTGGTACAATTTCGTAAAAGCCTGGGCGGTTAAGTGAGCGGAAGTATGAACCATGTAATTGTGAATTCTCTGTTAAAAAGTATTTCAGTGTTAAACTTGGCAATACATCGGTATAAACTTGTTTACCGGTTGGACGTGGTTCGCCTTGCGGAAACAGCAAATTATATCCCTGATTGGTATGCTCTACACGGGCACCACCAATAACCTGTATTTTTTCGGTTTTAAATTTAAACATACCATAACCCGCGCTGATCTTTTCAGATGCATCATAAGTTAAAGGGTTGTTTACCGCGCCTTGCTGATTATTAACGCTAAAATTAAGTTGGGTAAAGTCAGTATAATCGGTACCATACACTAATGATGGATCAGCTGCCGCAAGCGAGTAGTTATTATAGAAACTGCTGCGTTGTTTATCGCGGTATAAACCACCTGCCATGAAATCAACGTTTACACCTGCAACCGGCGCAGTATAAGTAAGATCAAGGTAGCCTGCTTTATCCTCGTCGGTATTACGTTCCCAGCGGTGAGTAAGCGCGGTACCGTTGGCAAGCAGCGTACGCCTGTTTACGTAGTTTTCCTGCACACCGTTAAGGCTGATGGTTGTATTATCGGGCACATCGTTTTCGGCTGATGAATATACGCCCGACCATTGAATCTTAAGCTTATCATTAAGCAACAAGTGATCGCCACGAAGCATGCCATTGTATATTTGTTGTTTTGTTAAACGGCTGCGGGTTGAGTAAGTTAATTTAGCACTACCTATTTCCGGATGGTATTCACTCGAAAAATCTGTAGTAAACTCATCACGCACCTGTATATTATCTAACTTAACGTATGTATTGAATAAGCTTAGTTTGTTACGGTTATCAATCACGTAATCTACTTTCGAGAATAAGCCGTAACGTTTTTGTTGTTCCGAATATTCCCTATCGCTTCTGCTGGTGACAGAAGCAAATTTATCAGTATTAACTACCGCCGAATTGAAGAAAGTACTGTTGCTACCTCTATAGGTATTTTGATAACTACCGGCAACCAATACACCTAATTTATTATCCAGGAAACGCTGGCCTAAAGTTAAACTTCCTACTACGTTAGGTGCAGGGTTTTTACGGCTGTAATCGAGCGTACCTTTAGGGAAATCACTTTGTGTAGCGTTGTAGCTTTTGCCGTTTAACTCGTATGGCGATTTATGGCTGATGCTACCATAATCGTAGCTCATAAATTTACGGTCGAAAAATAACTGGCTGTAACCACCGGCAATGTTAGCGTTAACGGTTAAACGCTGAGGAGCATCTTTCATCACCATGTTTACCGCGCCGCCAACCGCGTCGCCTTCAAGGTTCGGGGTAAGGGTTTTGTATACTTCCAGCCTTTCCAAAAGATCGGAAGGGAAGATATCCAGAGGTACGTAACGGTATTTGTTATCCGGACTTGGTATTTTAACGCCGTTCACCAGGGTATAGTTGTAGCGTTTATCCATACCACGTAATATGGCGTATTGCCCGTCGCCATTGCTGTTACGCTCCACCGATACGCCTGATACACGTGAGATAACGTTAGCCACAGTAAGGTCGGGAGATACCTCGATGGTTTTACCTGATACCACATTCATTACCTGTATTGATTGCTGTTCAAGGCGACGTGCCTCCCTATCGGTTGAGCCATCCCTTTTTGATACTACGGAAACTTCCTGCAAATCTTTACCGGCTTCTTCCATGTATATTTTAACATGCGGGTTATCTTCTTTTTGTATAACTACCTGTTGGGTAACCGTGCGGTATGATACATAAGATACTTTCAGGGTAAATTCGCCTTTTGGAACATCTTTCAGTTCGAAAGATCCGTCGAGCCCGGTTGAAGCCGACCTGTTGGCGTTTTCCAGTACCACGGTAGCGCCAACTAATGGCTCGCCTGTTTTCTGATCGTACACATGGCCTTTCAGTTTTGTAGCGTTTGCGGCCGTTACAAATAAAACCATGTATAACAAGGTTTGTAAAATTTTATTCATTGTTGAAATGATTAATAAAAATTGCTGTTTCGTTTTTGATGGCGCAAAGGTTAGCAACACAAAATGGCTACCGAAATTTTAAGCGTTACAAAAAGGAAACACCGTTACATACACCGTATACACAACGTCAACACATTTTTATAAATAACTGATTATCAATTATATTTATAATAAAATTAACGCCATTACCATTTCATTACCGTTACATTAAGCAATTGTTAACTACTATTTTATCGGCAAAACCGGCCCAATATTTATAGTGCCTGAATAAATGTGGAAAGGTTTTCTCCCTGGTGAATATTTAGCTTTTTACGCAGGCGATAACGGGATACCCGCAAGCTATCCATTGATATGCCCAGCAAACCGGCAATATCCTTTGATTCCATATTTACCTTGATGAGCGCTATCAAACGGATATCGGTTGAGGTAAGATCATTGCTATAATTTTTAAGCTTATCAAAAAATTGCTGGTGCACCTGCTCAAAGGCGGTGGTAAATTCTTTCCAGTGTTGCTCGTGGTTAAAGCTTTGGTTTATCTGGTAAATGATCTGCTGCATTTGTTTCTTTTGGTCGCGCTTATCCTCCTTCACCATTTCCTGTAAGGTATTACGCATTTGTTCCAGCAGCTGATTGTTCTTTATCAAATTGAGGGTATGCCCCGATAGTTCCTTGCTTTTTACTTCGAGCTGCTGCTTCAGACTATCTTCTTCCAGCTGTTTATTCTTTAGTTCGAGCTGCATCAGTTCATTCTGGGCTTCAAAAATAGACCTGTTTTGATCGGCCAATACCCGCTGGTCGCGTAGTTTAAGTCGTTGGCGACTGAATATTACAAAAGCCAGCACTACTATGAGTAACACGATAATACTGCCCCCTATCCCCAAAATGCGGTTGATCTTACGGATACTGTTGAGGCGGGCTATCTCGTCGCTTTTTTTATCCATATCATACAGCACCTGTAAAAAAGCGGTTTGATTGAGGCTTTCCTTCGAGTATACATCTAACGAGTAACGGCGGCTGAGTTCCACATAATGGTACGCGCTATCCAGTTGATGCAATAATTGATAAGCTTTGCCCAGATCACGGCACGAGGACGCTAATTGGTAAAGGTTATTGGTTTCGCGGGCCATGGCCAATGCCTGGCGTGATAGCACGAGGCTTTCTTTATATCGCCCGGTTTTACGCAATACATCACCGAGGTTATTGATTACTTCGATGCTGTTTAAGCGATTATTATCCTCCTTATATAATTGCAGCGATTTATTGAAGCAATAGTATGATGAATCGTATTTGGCCAAATCCTCATAAATACTGCCCAGGTTTTCGTAGATCTTGGCTGTACCGCTTTTATTGTTTATTTTATCATACTGCTGTAAAGCGATGTGCTGGTAATAAAAGGCGCTGTCATACTGTCGGCGCTTTTCATAGAAATGGCCTATCTGCCCGTAAATTTCAGCCTTGCCTGCAATGTTTCCTTTTTGCTCGTACAGGGCAAGCGCCTTGCTATACATCTCACGCGATTTATCGGCCTGTTTGTTATAATAATACAGGTTACCCATTTCGCTCAGGTTTTCGGCGAGCAGATCTTTATTATTCTCTTTTACAAAAATGCTGTCGGCACGCAGGTAAAACTCCAGTGCCTGTGCATAGTGGCCCTGGTTAAAACAGATCTGCCCCATTTGCTGCAAACTGGTGCCCTCAACAATGGGTTTATCATCTTTTTGTGCCTGCGCGTGTATCTTTCTTAGTTCTATCAGCGCTTCGTCGGGGTGTTGCTGACTTAGCGTGCGTACCTGCTGAAACTCCTGCTTGTCATTTACCTGGCCAAGTGCTGTAAAACACGTAGCCAAAAATACAAACAGTATTAAAAAAGGCCCTAACCTTAAAACCTTACGGATCATATTTTTTCTGATGCAATAATTGTGATAACAGCATGTTAAGCGCGGTAACGCACCTACCTATCAAACTGCATACAAATGAAATATTTTAATATGATGTTAATGTTAAGTTATCATTCCATGTTAACAGATGTGATAAAAAAGACTCGGCTGGTCTTAAATTTTGTTTGAGAACCTGTAATGATCAGGATAGTGGGCCACTCTCAAGCTATTGAAACTAATTAGTAAAAAACTTATCCACAACACACATTAAATACTAATATTTTTAGCAATTTTGTTTTTGTGAATCAAAACTCCGTAAATAAAAAAACCGAACCACGGGTACTGTTTGTTGATATGAACAGCTTTTTTGCCCGTTGCGAGCAGCAGGTAAATTACTGGCTGCGGGGCCGGCCTTGCGGGGTTTGTGTGTACACGGGTAAGTTTGGCTGCGTAATTTCATTATCTACCGAAGCCAAAGAACGTGGCTTAAAGGCGGGCATGCGCCTGAATGATGTAATAGAGCAATGCCCCGATTTTATCCCGATTGAAAGTAACCCGGAGCGTTACCGCGAATACCATAAAAGGATAATCAACGTAATTAAGCAGTATTGTAACGATGTGGTACCTAAAAGTATTGACGAAGCGATCATTAACCTCACCAATTATCCTTATGCCGATCCCTTTACGGTGGCCAAGAACATACAACGCGATATTTTACAAAAGGTGGGCGACTGGCTTACCTGTTCTATCGGTATGGCGCCTAATGCCTTTTTGGCCAAACTGGGTTCGGTTTATGGTAAAAAGCGCGGCGGATTAATTATGATCACCGAGCAGAACATTGATGATATATTGAAGACACTGCGGCTTGGCGATCTGCCGGGAATAGGATCGAACATGTCGTATAGGTTGGAACGCAACGGGATTACCACCCCGCTGGAAATGCGGTATGCCACTCCTCAAAAACTGAAGGCTATATTTAAAAGTATAGAGGGCGTTTACTGGCATTACCGGCTCAACTTTATTGAAACCAATATTGTAGCGCACGATTACCGCGGTATGCAGGCTATGCGGCAGATCTCGGCTGAAAAACGCAAGAATATTGACTATATAGATCAACTATTCATGACGCTATGCCTCACCCTCGAAAAGCGGATGGTACACCATAAGTTCTACTGTAAATCAATAGGTTTTACTGCCCGGTACGAGGATAATACCCGCTGGGACGATGCCTTTACCATCAGTACCCCGGTGCAGGATGCCGTAAGCCTGATGCGCATGATCCGTATCCGGATTGATAAATTTGAAGAAGCCACGGGTTCGGCTCCCGTAATGAATACCCAAATTACCCAAATGCGGGTGGCCGTAACCAACTTTATTGGCAACGGCGATAAAATGTACAGCCTGTTTGAAGACATGGACCGCAAGGAAACCGCCCTTAAAGCCATGCATGCCATAAAAGGCAAGTTCGGCAGCGAAAAACTGGTACGCGCCGTTGAACTAACCGATGGTAAAGTGATAAAAGATGTTATTGGCTTTGGTTCAGTAAAAGACCTGACGGATCAGGATTATATGATTACTGATAAACAGTAACGCGTTACACAAACTGCCTTAAAGCATCGCGTGTTTGACCTACATAACTACCGCCGAATATATTTACGTGTACCAGCAACGGGTATAAATTCCAAAGATTGATGCGTTGCTGCCAGTTTTTGGCCAGCGGATAGGCTTCGTTATAACCTATATAAAACTCGTTGGCAAAACCGCCGAATAAGGTGGTCATGGCTATATCGAATTCACGATGCCCGTAGCTCACGGCCGGGTCAATCAGGTAGGGTTTATTATTGGCACCTATAATATAATTGCCGCCCCAAAGATCACCGTGAATAAGCGCGGGCGGTTCTTCGTCGAACAGTTCTGGCAGGTGTTTATATAGCGTGTCGAAGTGTGCAACATCTGCTTGATCGAGCATTTGTAAATCAACTCCCAGTTTTACCATGGGTATCAGTCGTTCATTAACAAAAAAATCGCCCCAGGTATTGTGTTGCTTGTTCGATTGATTTAGTGAGCCCATGTAGTTATCATGATCGAGCCCGAACGAGCGTGAGCTATACCGGTGCATGGCAGCCAGTTGTGTCCCCAATAATTGCGAAGTGTTCTTATCCGGTCGTTTGGTATCTATCCATTCCAATAATAAAAAGTAATCGCTGTCGGTTTCATCCTGCAAAATAACTTCCGGGGTGGCAATAGTTTGGGTATCTGCTATCAGGTGCAATCCTCTTGCTTCTGCTTCAAACATTCCCTTAAAGCGGGGCTTACTGTTCGTTTTTACAAAGTATCTTCCTTTATCGGTAAGCAGGCTATACGTGCTGTTTATACTGCCGCCGCCTACAGGTTCAAACCCTTTAAATTTCACGGCGAGCCGCTCTTCTACTATTTTTACTAAAGCACGCGATATTGGCATCGTTTATAAATATTAACCTTAAAATATCATCAGATATTATTACCGGCAATCAACTAAAAATACTTTAAAAAACAGCATACCGAAATATCCGGTTAAAAAGTTATTTTTGCGGTTCTGTATGGAGCACATTCGTAACTTTTGTATTATAGCACACATTGACCACGGTAAGAGTACACTTGCTGATAGGTTGCTTGAATATACTAACACTATTACCCAACGCGAGTCGCAGGCACAATTGCTTGACGATATGGATCTTGAACGCGAACGCGGTATCACCATTAAAAGCCACGCCATTCAAATGGATTACGTGCTTAATGGTCAAAAATATGTACTGAACCTTATTGATACTCCGGGCCACGTGGATTTCTCGTACGAGGTTTCGCGCTCAATTGCAGCCTGCGAAGGCGCGCTGCTGATTGTTGATGCCGCCCAGGGTATACAGGCGCAAACAATATCAAACCTTTACCTGGCGCTTGAAAACGACCTGGAGATCATCCCGATATTAAACAAAATGGACCTGCCCGGCGCTATGCCCGAGGAAGTTAAAGACCAGATTGTTGAACTGATAGGTTGCAAACGTGAGGAGATCATCGCCGCTTCGGGTAAAACCGGTATGGGTGTGCATGATATACTGGAGGCTATTGTTGCCCGTGTGCCAGCCCCGGTAGGCGATCCAAATGCGCCATTGCAGGCGTTGATCTTCGACTCTGTTTTCAACTCGTTCCGTGGTATTATCGCTTACTTTAAAGTAATAAACGGCGAAATACGCAAAGGCGAAAAGGTAAAGTTTGTGGCTACCGAAAAGCAATATCTTGCTGATGAAGTGGGTACATTGAAGCTACGCCCGTTTGCTAAAGATGTTATAAAAACCGGTGATGTAGGTTACATCATTTCGGGTATAAAAGAATCAAAAGAGGTAAAGGTGGGTGACACCATTACTCACGTTGACCGCCCTTGTGCCGAAGGTATACAAGGTTTTGAGGAAGTAAAACCGATGGTATTCGCGGGTATTTACCCGGTTGATACCGAGGATTACGAGGAACTGCGCGAATCAATGGCCAAGCTGCAACTGAACGATGCATCACTGGTTTTTGAACCGGAATCATCGGCTGCATTAGGCTTCGGTTTCCGTTGCGGTTTCCTGGGCATGCTGCACATGGAGATTATCCAGGAGCGTTTAGAGCGTGAGTTCGATATGACGGTAATCACTACCGTACCCAACGTATCGTACATCGCCTACACTACCAAGGGTGAGAGCATGATCGTTAATAACCCGTCGGATTTACCAGACCCAAGTAAGATTGATTTTGTTGAAGAGCCTTACATCAAGGCTACCATCATCACCAAATCCGACTTTGTTGGCCCGGTAATGTCGTTGTGTATTCAAAAGCGAGGCACTATCACTAACCAGTCGTATTTAACGTCTGATCGTGTGGAACTTACCTTTGAGTTGCCAATGGGCGAAATCGTGTTCGACTTTTACGATAAACTGAAAACTATATCAAAGGGTTACGCCTCGTTTGATTATCACCAGATAGGTTACCGCCAGTCGGACCTGGTACGTTTGGATATCAAACTGAATTCGGAACCGGTGGACGCATTGTCGTCGTTGATCTTCCGTGGTAACTCTTATGATTTTGGTAAAAAGATCTGCGAAAAACTGAAAGAGCTATTGCCCCGTCAGCAATTCGAGATCATTATACAGGCATCTATCGGTGCCAAAATTATCGCCCGCGAAACCGTAAAAGCCTTACGTAAAGACGTTACAGCCAAATGTTATGGTGGTGATATATCGCGTAAGCGTAAACTGTTAGAGAAACAGAAAAAAGGTAAAAAACGCATGCGCCAGGTAGGTAACGTAGAGATACCTCAATCGGCATTTATGGCGGTATTGAAACTGGATTAAATTTTTATTAAAATGTTGAGGTGCCGCTTGGTGCCTCAACATTTTAATTTACACCTAACCTTAACCCTAAATGCATATTAAATGAAACAATACCTTACCTTATTCCTCATCATTTCACTATTTATTTGCTGCAAAAAAAACGGAAGCGATGACAGCAGTAAAAGAGAGCTTAAGCTTGCTAAAGTATTAGATAAACAATATAATATAGGCGGATATAACACTTACGCGAACGACTTTGTTGAACTAAGCGATGGTTCGATAATGATATTAGCATCAACAAAAGATGAAGGTTCTGACAGATCAAAGTTATCACTTATTAAAGTTAACGCCGCAGGAGATGTATTATGGAGAAAACGGCTATTAAGTGGTGATTACTTATTTGATGATCAATTTTATCCATATGTGTTAGGGGCGATAGTAAAAGATAAGAACGATAACGTGATCATAAGTTCAGGCACATCTGAAGCTGTTGATTATGTATTTAAAGCTACAAAAGACGGTGATGTGCTATGGAAAAGAAATATTGGAAGCATTTCGCACGAAGGCGCTTACGGTGGTGGCAACTGTGTTGTTAATGATGCAGGCGATATCACACTGCTTATTAATCCTAACGAAGGTTCGCAGGCTAATTGTACATTGGTTTTCATAAGCTCTGATAATTCTACGTTTAACACTAAGCCAATAGCTGACGTGGTTTATGCCGGCGAACTAAAAATAACTTCAGACAATAACCTTATAATAGCTGGTGTAAAGTTTGATAAAAACCGCAATACTAAAATTTGTTTGTTGAAATTAACGCCAAATGGCCAACAAATTTGGAGAAAGGACATAACAGAAACCCAAGGATATCAGCACACGCACAGCATTGTTGAATTTAACAACAATTTTTATTTAACAGGGCATGCAACCAGTACTTATTATAGAGATTTTCTTTTTGATAAATTTACATTGGATGGTAATTTAATAACTACCAAAAGTTTCGGAAGAGATTATAATGATGTTGGAATAGTAATAGAAGCATTACAACCTAATTATTTGGTTATAGGAGGTTACAGTGTTCCTGAGATAAGCACGATAGATGGAGGCGAATTGTTTTTAAGTATTTTAGATACTGATGGCAACGTATTAAAGCAAGAAAATTTAGGAGGCAATGGAAGAATAACATCCATTAAAAAATCTGCTAACAACACATTTTATGTTTTGGGTAGTTTATATCCTTATAGTGATCGAGGCTTAAATGTAAAACTGTTAAAATATTCTTATTAATATATCTGTATATATGAGTTTAAAACCTTCGCATATACTATCTATCGTTTTAATCATCCTGCTATCGGCATGCAAAAGCAGCACCCCAATAGCTACCGTTTTAAAAACGGATTACTACATGGTGGCTGTTGATGATACTAAAATGTTCAGGCAGAGCAAGGATACGCTGTTGCTTTACAAGGTTTCACCAGATTATAAAACCAACTTTAAGCAGTCGCCGGGGCATTATAAAATATTAAGTACCGAGCAACGGAACAGCTACACTATTCTGAAACTCGAAGCGCTGGATTCTATCCCGCTTACTACAGATCCGCACCCGGCCAAAAGGTATTCGGTTTTGATATTTAAAGATATTAACGATAAAACAGCCGGTCAGTTATGGTTACCTAAAGGGATCAGCAAAGAACAACTGGATAACATCAAAGTTCCGGATGACTTGTCGAACAAATTCTTCGGCACTTTGGTTACCAATGAGCAACTTACCACGCTGGCTAAACTAAAGCCGTTACAAACCCGCAAAGATGCCGAAGCGATCATCGATCCGCTAAAGAAAAACAAATACAAAACATTGATAGATCAATACGAGGCCACTAAATTGAACGATATGTATGGCGCGGCTGTACGTGCCGAATTGACTTACAGGGCCAGTGTTGATAATGGCTTCAACCCTATCGGCGCGAGCCACAAAATAGATTCTTTACTTAAAGCGTTTTAAAAGCATGCAGTTACTCGACGGAAAATACGTATCAGAAAAGTTGAAGGTTGAAATAGCCGAAGAAGCAGCGAAAATATTAGAAAGAACCGGGCGCAAACCACACCTCGTGGCCGTATTGGTTGGACACGACGGCGGCAGCGAAACCTACGTAGCCAGCAAAATGAAAAATTGCGAAAAGGTAGGTTTTAAATCGACCCTGGTGCGTTATGAAGATGATGTAACCGAGGAAGACCTGCTGGTAAAAGTAGCCGAACTAAATGCAGATGAGGATATCGACGGTATTATTGTTCAACTACCGCTCCCTAAACATATCGACCCTGAAAAAGTAACCGAAAAGATAGATCACCGCAAGGATGTGGATGGTTTTCACCCGGTTAACCTGGGCCGTATGCAACGCAACCTGCCATCATTTATACCGGCAACGCCTTATGGCATTACCCTTATGCTAAAGGAATACGGTATTGAAACCGCTGGTAAGCATTGCGTGGTAGTCGGTCGCAGTAATATAGTCGGTTCGCCGATGAGCATTTTGATGGCGCGCAATACCCAACCGGGTAATTGCACCGTAACTATATGCCACAGCCGTACACCCGATATTAAAAAGTTCACCCTTGATGCCGATATACTGATCGTAGCCATTGGTAAAAAGAACTTTATTACTGCCGACATGGTGAAAGAAGGTGTTGTAATTGTTGACGTAGGCATGAACCGCGAAACATCAGCCACTACCAAATCGGGCTATAAATTATACGGCGACGTTGATTTTGATAACGTTGCCCCTAAAACTTCGTGGATTACCCCGGTACCGGGCGGTGTTGGTTTAATGACCATTGTTGGCCTGCTGAAAAATACTTTAGCGTCGGCTAACAAAGAAGTATACATTTAATTAGCGATTTAGTGAATGAGTGGTTAAAGAAGCAATGTTTTTTTATCACTAAATCACTCATTCACTAAATCAATAACTCAATATAGATCGTCTATTTCGTCTCTTTTAAACAAGCTCTTTATCTTCCCCCAAAAGGAGCTTATACCCACATACACTTCGTTATTCTTTATTTTTACGGGATAGGTATTCACGTAATCGTTTTGGCCGGTGCTGCCTCTGCCTGTTTCCAAATCGTACGAGAAACGATGTATTGGGCATACCAGCTTACCTTCTTTACACCAGCCGCGGCTCAGGTCTTCACCGGCATGCGGGCAACGGGCGCTTAACGCGAATATTTCGCCCTCATACCCTACCAGGCAGATATTTTTGCCATCCGGTTTTATTTTTTTAATAAATGGCTGTCCGTTAGGCTCTACATCAGGTACACGGTACCACTTCATAATCAGCTTAAAAATCTATTTGCAAGTTCATTACCGCCGGGTTTCTGATCACCTCGTCCATATCGGTTTCAAGGGTAACACGTTTGCGGTCGGCAGAAAGTACGGCCTTAGGGTTATTAACACGTTTAACAGGCTTGGCGAAGTTGAGCACCAGCTTGTAAGGCATATCTATCAGCATGGCCTTAGCCATTACCAGGGTTGATTGTGTGCGTTTCAAAAAAGCGTTAAACTTTATCTTATCAATGATGCGCGAAAACCGGCTCGGGGTAATTTCATAGGTGTAGTAATCCTGCCCGGTGATCAGTTGCTGTGCATCGTTGGTTTTAGTTTGCCCGGTATTTTTGGTAATAGCCGCCAGCTGACTGTTCATCGATATTTTTGAAATGTTCTTGAGGTAATATTCCAGGTCGGCCGTATTTTTGGCCACATGGTTAACGCTCACCCTCATCAAATTCTTTTTCAGGTCCATTTTAACCGAAAGATCGCTGGTTTTAGCCAGCTTCACCTCGCTGCTATCCATTGTTTGCTGAATGCTGTCGGGCAGGGCACTGTAAAAATTTAGTGTGGTATCTTTTTTGGCGGCAAAATCGGGAGTGGCTTTTATTGAATCGGTCATGAGGTTCATTAAAACCGAAACAGCCCGGCTCATGTCAAATCCGTAAACTACGCTGCATGAGCCATCTACCTTAAAATCATAACGTTCTTCCACATCTACACATGATGTAAACGTAAGCAGAAGAAAAACTATGACAGGCAGATAAAATTTCTTCATTAAAGTAAATTTTAAGTAATAATAGCGAATATACTTTACAAATAGAAGGCCCAAATAAATCTGCATTAATTGAATGCGTATATTTGCAAAATATTATGGCACACCAAATTCCGGACGACGGCACGCTGCTTCCTTTAATGGAAGAATTTTATACGATACAGGGCGAAGGGTACAATACAGGCAAAGCAGCATACTTTATACGTTTAGGTGGATGTGATGTAGGCTGCCACTGGTGCGATGTAAAAGAAAGCTGGGATGCCGAATTACACGCCCTTACCGCTGCCGATACCATTGTTGACCATGCTATTGTACACCCGGCTAAAAACGTGGTGGTAACAGGCGGCGAGCCGTTAATATACAATCTTGATTATCTTACTACGCAACTGCAGCAACGCGGCATCAAAACTTTTATTGAAACATCGGGTGCCTATCCGTTATCGGGTAATTGGGACTGGATATGCCTTTCACCTAAAAAGTTTAAAGCCCCTACCCTTAATGTAGCTGCTGCCGCGCATGAGTTAAAGGTGATCGTTTTCAACAAATCAGACTTTGAATTTGCCGAACAGAATGCTAAACTGGTTGGGCCCGATTGTAAGCTTTTTTTGCAACCGGAATGGTCAAAAGCCAAAGAAATGACCCCGTTGATTGTTGATTATGTGATGAATAACCCGCAATGGGAAATATCTTTACAAACACATAAATATTTGAATATTCCGTAGGTTTTGTAACTTACGGTGAAATTACCGTAATAAACCTAATTATGCGTACTGCTTTACTTTTAGTTTTTATGCTAATGGTGTGCCTCAATAGCAGCGCGCAGAACGGACGGTATAGCACAACCGATAAACAGGCCCTCAAATATTTCACCGCCGCCGGCCAGGATCTCGACAAATCATTGTATGATGAGGCCATGGCCAAGCTAACCAAGGCCATTGAAGAAGATCCGAAATTTATTGAGGCGCATTTTCAACTGGCAGATATATCAAGGCAACGCCGCCTTTACAAACAGGCTGTTGAACATTACCGGCAGGTAGTAGCCATTAACCCCGAATTTACCCGGGTTGTGTACCTTAAACTTGGCGAAGTTGAAATAGGCGACGGCCAGTATGCTCAGGCACAACAGCACCTCGAAAAGTATTTAGCTTATCCGAACAACACACCACAAAATATTGCCTATTCGCAAAAGCTGATAATTGATTGCAAGTTTGGCATACAGGCTTTGCAGCACCCGGTTAAATTTGATCCGCAGAATATTGGGCCGGAAATAAATACGGCGGATGACGAGTATCTGCCGGTTGCTACCGCTGATGAAAGTACGCTGATATTCACCCGTAAGATTAACAACAACGAAGATTTTTACAAGAGCGTTAAGCTTGACAATAAATGGCAAACGGCCACTTATTTAAGTAACCAGATCAACACGCCTACTTATAACGAGGGAGCCCAATCTATTTCGCAGGATGGGCGGTACCTGTTTTTTACCGGCTGTAACCGCCCCGAAGGATTAGGACGTTGCGATATCTACATTGCGCAAAAACGTGGTGACGACTGGGGGAAACCTATAGGACTTAATCCGCCTGTAAATACGGCCGCCTGGGAATCGCAGCCTTCTATCAGTGCCGATGGGCGTACTTTGTATTTTGTGAGCAACAAGGCCGGTGGTTTGGGCGGATACGATATATGGAAGACCGTACTAACCGATAACGGCTGGGCCGAACCTGAAAACCTCGGCCCCAACATCAATACGCCTTATGATGAGCAATCACCATTTATTCATCCTGATGATAATACCCTCTATTTTTGCTCAAACGGATGGCCGGGTATGGGCAATAAAGATCTTTTCATAAGTCGCTTGGGCAAGGATGAAAAGTGGCAGAAGCCCGAGAACCTGGGTTATCCTATCAATTCCGGCGGTGATGAAAACGGGCTTACGCTCACGGCCAATGGCAGGTATGCATTCTTTTCATCAAACAAGCTGAAAGGCTTGGGTGGCTTCGATATTTATACCTTCGAGATGCCACAAAACATAAGGCCTAAGCTGGTAACTTATGTAAAAGGTATAGTTAGAGACGCCCTAAGCAACGAGCCTTTAGAAGCCGACATTGAGATCGTCGACCTTGAACGTAACAAGGCAGCTTATGAAGATTCGAGTTCGCCCGAGAAGGGTGATTTTTTGGCCACGCTGACTTCCGGTAAGAACTATGGCATCAATATATCGAAGAAAGGCTACCTGTTCTATTCCGAAAATTTCTCACTACTTGGCCGCGAACCTAAAGAGCCCTTCATCATTAATGTATCGTTATCGCCTATCGATATCGGTAAAAAGGTGGTATTAAAGAACATCTTTTTCGACACCAATAAATTCGACCTGAAACCCCAATCAAAAACAGAACTGCAAAAACTGATACAGTTTTTGGGCGACAACCCGAACGTGAACATCGAAATATCCGGGCATACGGATAACGTGGGTAACGATCAGCAAAACCAAGCACTATCAGAAAATCGCGCCAAAGCGGTTTACCAATACCTTATCGGCCACAAACTCGAAACCTTCCGCCTGGTATTCAAAGGCTACGGCAAAACCCAACCAATAGCTGATAACGCCACCGAACAAGGCCGCAAACTTAACCGGAGAACGGAGTTTAAGATTATATCGAAGTGATATAAGGTTAGGTATTGAGGACTCACCCCGCCGACGCTGCGCTGGGCGTCCCTCTCTTTGCAAGCAAAAAGAGGGAAAGAGAAAAAGTCATCAAGCAATTTCCGTAATCGCTTGGCTCCAGCCAAGTGATCACTATCCCGCGGCGTCCCGCCGCTCGCCAACATCCGAAATTTCCGCAAGCACTCAAACCCCGAACCCCGCCCCTGAAACCTCTCCTCCCCGTACAACTTACAACGCACAACTTTCAACCTATTTCGTGCTCAACTTATTAAACTTATAAGTATACGTCAGCATGAAATATCTTTTGAGGGTGTTGTTTTGGGTATCGTACACGGAGTTGGTACCAGTGTAGCGATATACGCTTATGTTTTGGTCGAATACGTCGTATACGGTCAGTTTTATTTCGCCGCGGTCTTTAGCCAGCATTTGCAGGGCAAGCGATGAACTAACCACGTTTACGCCTTTGCGGAAACCATCGGTTATTTGCGAGCTATAACTATAATCCTGCTTGGTTTCCCATATTATCTTTTTGGGGAAGCGCACCAGCAGACTGTTGTTCAGATTGAAGTTACGGGTGTATACCTTTTTAAAATCGTCATAATCGTACCTCGTATCAGCCTCCCTAAAGCCCGCGCCAACGTTCAGTTCTACCTTGTCTTTCCAGTTCACATTAAAGTTTTCGCTGATGCCCATGGTGAGGTTCTTCTGCCAGCCCTCTACATCGTTCAGCAGGTTAAGGTTTTGGCCGTAATACGCGTAGGCTGATGTAGAAACACCTGCCTGCCAGTCTTTAGTCTTTTTAAATTGTTTACCTACACTCAAATAACCATTGATATTTGGCCTGCCATCGCGGTTTACCATGGTACTGGTTTGCGCGCCATCGCTTTTGATGGTTTGTTTGCTAACAGTAGTGTTTTTAGCCATAGAGTACGATAGGTAGGCATTAAAGCTAATCTGCTTTTCGTTATTATAAGCCCAGTAACTTAAGCCCGCGTTGGTATTGGTAGTAGGTTTCAAATCGGGGTTACCGGTGTAACTATACAACGGACTATACACGATAGTAACCGGCTGTAAAGCCGAGATCCAGGGCTGCTCTATCCCTTTATCGTAGCTCAAAGAGAAACTTCCGGCCTCTATCCTGAAAGTTGGCAGCAGGAAAAAGTAATGCTGATTGAGCTTGCTGTAACTAAAATTATTCTCTATTTGCTGCCATTGGTGGTTAAGCCCCGCAATTATCGATATCTTTTTGGTAAGCTGATAGGTTATACCCGGTTTAACGCCTTCGTTCCATTGTTTGCGGGTGAGGTCGCTGCTTTGGAGGGGCAGCAAAATATCGTAGCGTTCAGTACTGTCATTACGCTTAAAATTAAGCAGTTGCTCTTTGTTGCGGTTATAGTTTCCCCAGGTAACAATATCAACCGTAAGCTTCTTTGTTATCGGATAACGGTAACTGAGGTTAATACTGGCCGCTATACTATTCCTTTTATTGACCGCCAATTGCCTTTGCGATTCGGATGGCGTGGTTGGCAAATAGGATATTACATCGTTATTATTATAACCCTTATCGTTGCTTGGATTTATTTGCAGGTTGTGCGATACCGTAAAAGATTCTCCCTTATTAGTGCGCGATCTTTTATTGAAGTAAAAATCCTGCGAAAAGCTCTTCGAATTAGTGCTGTTTACATTATTACCCCGGCTTTCGTTTGCCCGTTCGCGCATGCTGGTATCCCTAACAGTAAGATCGGTGCTGCCAAAAGAATCATATATGCTATTGCCCGAATTAAGGGTGAATTTAGGCGTATAACGCAGGCTGCGCAAGGTATCGGGATTCCACTCCACCAACCCGCTAACACTGTGCGAATAGTTCTTATCGCGACTGCTGTAGCGCGACGAAGACAGCAAGGTGGTATCGTTTTTCAGGAACTGCTGCCCGAAGTTTGAAGTTTCGCCCACGCTGCTGCGCTCGGTTATAAAGTAGAGCAGGTTCATCTTTAGCTTTTTGCCGTAGTCGGTATTCAGGTTAAAACCGCCGGAAGTGATCTTCTCGATACCCCCACCCCAGTTTCGCCCGCCTGTATTGACGGATCCGTTATACAACGCGTCGCCGCCGCTGCGGTTAAAGCCGCCTTGTGAGTATAGTTCTTCGTTTGAAAAAGCCGTGCGGTTCAGGTTATTACTAAGCCCTATAACACTCAACTGCAAAGTATCCCGAAACATATTGAATAATCCCCCGGTTTCGTACCTGTCGCGGGTACCGCCGCCGGCGAATACCTTACCGAATATGCTTCGCTTGATGGCTTTTTTCAGTTTGATATTGATGATCTTAGGCACCTTGGTTTCGCTGATCAGGTGATCGGGATCGTTCTGCCTGTCGTCGTACACCTGTATCTGTGCCACCACTTCGGCATCAAGGTTACGGGTAGCCACTTTTGGGTCGTTACCGAAAAACTCCTTACCATCAATCAACAGCTTACTTACCGTTTTGCCGTTAACGGTAATGCTGCCGTCTTTATTTACCTGTACACCGGGCAACTTTTTAAGCAATTCCTCCACCACCGCATTCGGCCGGGTTTTGAAGGCCTCGGCATTAAATTCGATGGTATCCTTATTCATCATTACGGGTGTGCGTTCGCCCTTAATGGTTACTTCGTCCATCATTTTGGTGCTAAGCGCTACATCGCCTAGATCAGTAGTACCGCCCTCTTTAAAATTGAATATTTTACGATAGCTTTTGTAGGATACAAAGGATACCAACAGCTTTATTTCGCGCTGTAAAGGCAAATTATGCAGTTCAAACTCGCCTGTTTTTTTAGTGAGCGTATAAGATATAAGTGAGGAATCGCTAACGTTTAAAACGGCAACGGTTGCAAATTCGAGCGGGGTTTTCTCTACCGAATCAACAATTTTTCCTTTTATGGTTACGCGGTTTTGTGCAAGGCATATTGATATACTGGTGGTAAACAGCATCAATAGTATAAGTTTTTTCATCCAGGCTTTTGTGATAAGAAATTGCAAGTGTTTAAATGTAACACTGACAGCAATTATACAATATTAAACGCTATGTAAATGCTAAAAATTGTTAAATAAAAGCGGCCGGTAAAAATTTTACCGGCCGCTTAATATTATATAATAATATGGGATTAATTACCCAATTCAGACATGAATTTTATGCGCATTAACTGTACCTCTTCGCGGGTATAATCATCAGCACCCAAATCAATTAAAGCCTGGTCTATCGAGTCGTTATCGGCTGTTTTAAAGTAATCGAATACTTCATCCTGCTTATCCTCGTCAATTACCTCGTCAATAAAATAATTAAGGTTAAGCTTAGTACCCGAGTTTACTATCGATTCAACCTCGCGCAGTATTTCTTCGTACGATAAGCCTTTTGAAGCGGCAATATCATCGAGGTTTAAATGCCTGTCGATATTTTGGATAATGTATACCTTAAGGGCCGATTTATTAGCGGCACTTTTGATCACCATATCAATAGGGCGGTCAATATCATTATCCTCTACGTATTTCTTAATTAGCTCGATAAACGGCGCGCCGAATTTCGAAGCTTTACCCGCGCCTACGCCCGATATTTGTTTCAGTTCGTCGGTTGATACCGGGTAATGCGTGCACATTTCTTCGAGCGATGGATCCTGGAAGATTACGAACGGAGGAAGACCTTTTTGCTTGGCTATCTTTTTACGCAGGTCTTTAAGCATTTGCAGCAACTGCGCATCTAAAGCGCCACCGCCTTGTTTAGGGCCATCTTCGCTGTCATCATCATCGGCAGCCTCTATTATTCTGTTCAGGATAAAGCGGATGCTGTATGGGTTCTCAATAAAATCGTTCCCTTTTTCGGTAAGGCGTAACAGTCCGTATTGGTCAATATCCTTCGACAGGAAATTATCCAGCAAGGCTTGTCTTAACAGTGAGTTCCAAAGGTTTTCACCATCTTCTTTGCCCGATGCAAAGTAAGGCAGCGTATCGTGCTCATAATTACGCACCTGCGGATTATCGGCACCAATTAAAATATCGATAATGTAACGGTCGTCAAACTTTTCGCCTATCTGCTTGATCAGGCTTAAAGCCTTGTGCAAATGCGATTCGCCGTCGAAGTAAGTTCTTGGCGCGCTGCAATTATCGCACATGCAGGCACAGGTAGCTTCTTCAAAGTTTTCGCCAAAGTAATGCAATATCTGCTTACGGCGGCATACCGATGACTCGGCGTAATCAATAACTTCTTTTAATATCTGGGTACCAATCTCGCGTTCGGAAACCGGTTTGTCTTTCATGAATTTTTGCAGCTTATCAATATCCTTTTGCGAATAGAAAGCCACACAAACACCCTCGCCACCATCACGACCGGCACGCCCTGTTTCCTGGTAATAACCCTCCATGCTTTTAGGCACATCGTGGTGTATTACGTAACGAACATCGGGTTTATCGATCCCCATACCGAAAGCTATGGTAGCAACAATTACTTCCACATCTTCCATCAGGAACTTGTCCTGCGTATCGGCACGTACTTTAGGGTCTAAACCGGCATGGTAAGGCAGGGCGCGCACACCGTTGAGGTTAAGCGCTTCGGCCACTTCCTCAACCTTTTTACGGCTAAGGCAATAAATAATGCCCGACTTACCCTGGTTTTGTTTTACAAACTTTACAATTTCTTTAATTACCGTACGTTTTGCACGCACCTCGTAAAACAGGTTTGAACGGTTGAACGATGATTTGTACACCGTTGCATTGTTCATTTGTAAGTTCTTTTGAATATCGTGCTGCACTTTTGGTGTAGCAGTTGCGGTAAGCGCTATGATCGGGATATTTTCGCCGATATTGCTGATCACCTGGCGTATCTTACGGTATTCGGGGCGAAAATCATGTCCCCACTCTGATATACAGTGCGCCTCATCCACTGCCACGAACGACACCTGGTTAAGACGTAAAAAGTCGACATTTTCCTGCTTGGTAAGCGACTCGGGCGCTACGTAAAGCAATTTTGTTTTTCCGCTTAAAACATCCTCTTTTACCCTTGCGGCTTCAGATTTTGTTAGCGATGAATTTAAGAAGTGTGCTATGCTGTCAGATCCGCCGAATGCCCTTAACTGGTCAACCTGGTTTTTCATCAAAGCAATAAGAGGAGAAATTACAATGGCGGTACCTTCGCTCATCAGCGCAGGCAGTTGATAACACATGGATTTACCCCCGCCTGTTGGCATGATAACAAAGGTATCATTACCGGCAAGAATATTTGTTATAATCGATTCTTGTTCCCCCTTAAAATTATCAAAACCGAAAAAATTTTGGAGATTATCAAAAAGCGACTTTTTAGTCTCTATCATTACTTAGTGTGTGTGCTTGAAAATTAAAAGTTCAAAGTAACATTTTTTTTTAAATAAACGATATGTTTACATTAAAATTTTATACAAAAATGATTAAATAATGAAAAACAATTTATTGATTTAAACATTATAAATTGCGGTACCATTGCCGGGGCGATTTAATGTGTATTTTACAAATTAATGCACACCTTTGCCGGAGCATACCAGTTTTAAAATATTTCTACTTTTTCATGAATAAAAATTATTACGCCATTATTATGGCAGGTGGTATAGGAAGCCGCTTTTGGCCTATCAGCCGTACGTCGCATCCTAAACAATTTATCGATATACTGGGCACCGGTAAAACCCTCATTCAAAACACTTACGATCGCTTTTTAAAGATCTGTCCGAAAGAAAATATTTTTGTAGTTACCAACGAGAACTATACCCAACTGGTAAAAGCGCAACTGCCCGACATGGCCGATAACCAGATACTTACCGAGCCGGTTATGCGTAATACCGCTCCTTGTGTGGCCTACGGTTGTTTCAAAATTGAAAGCCAAAACCCCGATGCAGCCATTGTGGTAGCACCATCAGATCACCTGATATTGGATGAAGCGGCGTTTGTTACCGCCATTGAAAAATCATTACAAACAGCCACCGAAAATAAGTGCCTCATCACCCTTGGTATAAAGCCTTCGAGGCCTGATACCGGTTATGGTTATATTCAGTATACCGATCAAACCATTAAAGAGGAATTTCATAAAGTAAAAACCTTTACCGAAAAACCCAATATTGAACTGGCGCGCACTTTTATACAAAGCGGCGATTTTTTGTGGAATGCCGGGATATTTGTATGGTCGGCAAGTAACATCGTAAACGCGTTTAGCAATTACCTGCCCGATATGCACGAGATCTTTGCGGATGCCCGTGCCGTTTATAATACCGAAAACGAAAAGAGCCACATACACAAGGCCTACCAGCAATGCACCAATATCTCGATAGATTACGGCATTATGGAGAAGGCCGAAAATGTATACGTGCTACCATCGGAATTTGGATGGTCTGACCTGGGTACCTGGGCCTCTATCTATGACCTTACCGAGAAAGATTACGTAGGTAATGCCGTTATCCCGTCGGAAAAGGTGATCATGTACGATTCATCAAACTGCATGGTAAACGTACCCGAAGACAAGCTGGTGATATTACAAGGCCTGCACGATTTTATCGTGGTAGAATCAAACAACACCCTCCTCATTTGCCCCCGCGACCAGGAGCAGAATGTAAAACAAGTAGTAGCCGATGTTAAACAGAATTTCGGCACGAAGTATATTTAACCCCCCGGCCCCCTGAAGGGGGAGCTTTTGAGAAGCAAGAGTAAAGATTCAGGATACAAGACAAAAGAAGCCGATCAGTAACAAACTGATCGGCTTTCTTTATTTTCTTTCCTGATTCCTGAATCTCAATTCTTGATTCTTTCACTCCCCCTTCAGGGGGCTGGGGGGTAATTTCGCTGCCTCACCGCTTCATACAATATCACGCCTGTTGATACTGATACGTTGAGTGATTCTATTTCGCCGAACATGGGTATTTTGGCCAGGTGATCGGCTATACGGATAATGTCGTTACGGATACCGTCTTCTTCCGAGCCCATGATGATGGCTGTTGGGGCGGTATAGTCGGGCTTGTAGATGTAGTCGTTTGTTTTTTCGGTACAGCAAACCAGTTGCAAACCTGATTCTTGCAGGAATTTCACCGTTTGCATAAAGTTATCGTGCCTGCAAACAGGAATCTTATAAAGCGCACCTGCCGAAGTTTTAATAGCGTCCGGATTGATCTGCGCCGAGCCTTTCGCGGGCACTACAATGGCATGTACGCCTGTACATTCGGCCGTACGGGCAATAGCGCCCATGTTGCGTACGTCGGTGATGCTATCCAATACCAATATCAGCGGCACTTCGCCTTTTTCGAATATTTCGGGGATGATGTTCTCTATTTTTTGGTATACGATAGGCGAAATAAATGCCACCACACCCTGGTGATTTTTCATGGTGAGGCGGTTCAACTTTTCTACCGGCACTTGCTGCGCGGTAATATTGTACTCGCCCAGCAGGCCTTTCAACTCGCTTAGCAAAGCGCCGCCCAGGCCGCGCTGAATATAAAGTGATTCTATTTCTTTGTCTGAGCGGATTGCCTCTATCACCGCGCGGATACCAAAGATCATCTGGTTACTCTCGCCACGTTGAGGTCTGGAATTAAAAGCCATATAACATCTGTTTGAACTGACAAAAGTAGCTATATTTATTGATTAAGCAGTTATTGAACTCAAGTGCCATTTCGGTTTTTTTGAAGTAATTAACACCGGCTTACTTTTATCAACATAGCATGATTTACAGCACTTTAATGCCGTTATTAACAACAGGTGTGGAAAACGTGTTGATTTCTTAAAGCGTTAAGCCTTATATAATCAACGTTTATTTTTAACTGTTTGAACAGGATGTTAGCGAATACGAAATTTTTTTGTATATTTTTGTGGCTATGATTTTCGAGAACGATAACCAGCAGAACAAGCCGAACACTAACGAACGACGAAACCGGTTTCCTACCATCAGTCAGTACAGCGGGGCAGGGAAACTTCCGCCACAAGCTATTGACCTTGAAGAAGCTGTATTGGGTGCATTAATGCTTGAAAAAGACGCGCTATCAACGGTGATAGACATTTTGCAGCCCGATGTATTTTACAAAGAAAATCATAAAAAGATATTCAATGCCATACGCCTGCTGTTTGAAAAAACATCGCCGGTGGATATACTTACCGTAACCGCCCAATTACGCTCGCAAGGCGACCTGGAGATGGTTGGCGGCGCATATTACATTACCGAGCTTACCAACCGTGTGGCTTCGGCAGCTAACATTGAATACCACGCGCGTATCATTATCCAAAAATTCATCCAGCGCGAGCTGATCCGTATATCTACAGAGGTGATCAGCAACGCTTACGAAGATACTACCGACGTATTCGACCTGTTGGACAAGGCCGAGAAAAACCTTTTCGATATAGCACAGAACAACCTTCGCCGCGATTCGCGTAAGATGGACGACCTGATGACCGAGGCTTTACGCGACATTGAATCGCTGAAAGATAAAAAAGACGGTTTAACGGGTGTGGCATCCGGCTTTACCGAGCTGGACCGTATGACCTCGGGCTGGCAAAAATCCGATCTGGTAATTATCGCGGCTCGTCCGGCGATGGGTAAAACGGCATTTGTACTTACCTGCGCCCGTAACGCGGCGGTTGATTTTGCTAAGCCGGTAGTAGTGTTCTCGCTGGAGATGTCGTCGGTTCAGTTGGTTAATCGTTTGATATCCGGTGAGTCGCAAATTGAACAGGAAAAGATCCGTAAGGGTAACCTCGAAGATTGGGAATGGCAACAGATCCACACTAAAATTGGTCGCCTGGAACAAGCGCCGTTAATTATTGACGACACCCCGGCGCTTAATATATTCGAGTTTCGTGCTAAATGCCGGAGGTTAAAATCACAACACGATATCCAACTGATCATAATTGACTACTTGCAGCTGATGCATGGTAAGAGCGATGGTAAAGGCGGTAACCGTGAGCAGGAAATTGGTAGTATATCGCGTGCGTTAAAATCGGTTGCTAAAGAGCTGAACGTACCGGTGATCGCGCTGTCGCAGTTAAGTCGTGCGGTGGAGAGTCGCCCGGGTGGTGCCAAAAGGCCGATGCTATCGGATTTACGTGAATCGGGATCAATTGAGCAGGATGCGGATATGGTATTGTTCCTTTACCGTCCCGAATATTACGGTTTGGAAGTGGATGAGGACAACAACCCTACACAAGGCGTGGGCGAGGTAATTATAGCCAAGCACCGTAACGGTGAAACCGGGCGTGTAAGGCTTAAATTTGTGGGTAAATACGTTAAGTTTACGGACCTGGAGCAAATGGACGACTTCAGTGCCGGCAACAATGCGTTTGCTGGTCTTGCACCGGGCCAGGGCTTTGAAAACCCTAACCCAAGCAACTTCATTATCCGCCCATCGCGTATGGATGATATGGATGATGAGGCACCATTTTAATCAGATTTTATTAATTTATTTAACCGCGGAGTTAGCAGAGTTTTTCGCGGAGTATATGGAGGTTACAGGGAGGTTTGCTCTTTGTAACCTTTTTTATTGGTGGGACTCACCCTGTCATTGCTGCGCTCGACATCCCTCTCTGCTGCGCAAAGAGGGAGTTTTTATGCTGTCTCATTTTTACTTTCGACTTTACATTCGCACTTGAGTACTCACCCTGTCGTCGCTGCGCTCGACTTCCCTCTCTGCTGCGCAAAGAGGGAGCTTTTCTGTTAGTCCTTTTTGCTTTCTCCTTTCCTCCTTTTACCTTTCTCCTTTTACCTTTCATCTCTCCCTCCTTTTATGACATCCAATCTACTTTAATTTAATACCAATTGGTATTTTTGTAAACTTTTAAAGTTTAATGTAAAAGCACAAATAGCTACAATATAAAATATACCGATAAGTATTATTTATGAATCCTGTAAAACGCCAGATCCTGCTCATTACTGTAATTGCCGCCGCTATTATGGAACTGATAGATACCTCTATTGTAAACGTTGCCCTTAATTATATGAGCGGTAATTTGGGTGCCACGCTCGAAGATACTTCGTGGGTGATTACCTCCTACGCCATCGCCAATGTGATCATCATACCTATGACGAGCTTTTTGGTGAATAACCTTGGGCGGCGCAATTATTACATCGGTTCTATCATTTTATTTACCATCTGCTCTTTTATGTGCGGCAACGCCACCAACATTTGGGAACTGGTCGCCTTTCGTTTTATGCAGGGTTTGGGTGGTGGTGCTTTGCTTTCGGTATCGGCAACGGTGGTTTACGAATTATTCCCGAAAGAAAAGCAAGCCACAGCCAGCGCCTTGTTTGGTATAGGCGTATTCATCGGGCCAACAATTGGCCCTACGTTGGGTGGTTACATTACCGAAAACTATTCATGGCCATGGATCTTTTATATCAACGTTCCCATTGGCATTGCTACCGCTATTTTATGCTACTTCCTGCTGTTTGAACCTGCTGTTAAGCCCAAAGCAAACAGTATCGACTGGCTCGGCATCATCCTGCTCACCATAGGCATCGGCTCGTTGCAAACGGTACTGGAACGCGGCGAAACCGACGATTGGTTTGCTGCAGGTTATATCGTATTCCTTTCTATACTGGCAGTTGTATCGCTATCCATATTTGTTTGGTGGGAATTGGTAACGCCCAACCCGGTGGTTAATCTGCGCATATTACGAAGTCGGTCTTTAAGCATAGCGGCTGTGCTCACCTTCATTACCGGGATAGGAATGTATACTTCTATTTACCTCACCCCAGTTGTAGCGCAAAGGCTGCTGGGCTTCACTCCTACGCAATCCGGCGAGTTGCTGTTACCCGGCTCTATTATTGCCGTACTGGCGCTTATTGTTACGGGGAAGCTGTTGCAAAAAGGTGTATCGCCCGCCCTAATTGTGCTGTTTGGCTTTCTGTGTTTTATTTATTTCAATTGGGCCATGTCGGGCATTAATATGGATACACCGGGTTCGTCCATTTCACTTAACCTCATTTTCAGGGCTATTGGCATGGCCTTGCTTACTGTACCGCTGGGTACGCTTGCCGTATCGTCATTGGAACCGAAGGATATGCCGCAGGGAACAGCACTTAATAACATGATGCGGCAATTGGGCGGCTCGTTCGGTATATCGGTAATTAATACCTACGTAGCACGCCGGGTGGCATCGCACCGTACCGATATGATCAGTAATATCTCTGCCTTTAATACCGAAACTACCGACCGTATAAGTGCTTACACGCATGCCTTTCAGCAAAAGGGAGCCAGCTTGCTCGACGCGCACCAAAAAGCGCTGCAATTGCTGGAAAAGGTAGTGGTAAAACAATCCTCCTTTTCCAGTTATCTCGACGCTTATTTACTCATCGGTTTATTTTTTGTAGTGGTGCTGCCGCTGCTGTTATTTGTTGCTAAACGCGATAAAAAACGGGCGTTGGTGATACCATCGTCCGATCATTAATTGGATGGACAAAGCCACCTGTCAGGCGCTTTTTTTAAGCTGACTGGGCGATACGCCGTACTTCTTTTTAAACGCGTACGAAAAATGGGTAATGTCTTCAAAACCGACCTGCAAGTACACTTCTGATGGTTTTTGATGCTCTTCCGTAATAAGGTGGTGCGCTTCAGTCAATCGTTTATCAAGCAGCCACCTGCCGGGCGGGCTATGGAATATCCGCTCAAAATCGCGTTTAAAGGTGGTGAGGCTTCTCCCGGCAAGGTAGCCGAACCGCTCCATGCTTACATTGAACCTGAAATTACGGTTCATGAATTGTTCCAGATCAATTTTCCCCGGGTCGCTAAAATCAAACAGGATGTTTTTTAAAGCCGGGTTTTGCTTCAATAGAATCAGTGTGACCTCACTCATCTTTAGTGAAAGGAAGCTGTTATAATCCTCTCTTTTAAGATGCAGGTATGGTTGTACTGATTGCACAAAGTTAGCCAATAAGGGCTCAGGATTCAGCTTGATAACGGTAGGCTTATCTACCACACCATCGGCTACATAACCATAATCTTTACTAAAACCACGCAGAAATTCCTGGTTCAGAAAAATAGAGATGGTTTTAAAATCGCCGCCGGGCGGCGGTGTTTTTATATAACGGCCAAAACTGTTACGAGTGTAAATAATGTATTCGCCGGCATGTATATCCCACGAGCCATTGCTGTCAAAAACAGTCATGGTGCCCGCTACAAGGTAACTAAAAACATGTTCGGGAATAAACTGCTCTTTAGATATCTGGGGCGATGTATGGCAGGCGTAATTATCGCTGCTGTTGTTTGAATCCATAACCATAAGGCAAATATCGCTGAATGTTAAACAGCTGCAATAATTAAAGTTCATCATTACAACTGTTTAACATGATATTATAATTTAATGTTATTCGGCCTGCATGTATTTCAAGTAGCCATTTTTAACCGAATTGATATAATCCTGATCGGGCATGGTTAGGCGGTTGGCCAGGCGCTGTTTAAAATCAGTGTTACCTACTACATAACGCAGGGTATCGGTACCATCGGTAGCGGCGTTGTAAATTACTTCGGCAACTTCTTCGGTAGTGGCCAATTGCATACCTTTCAGGCTATCAAACATTTGGCCTGCCGCGGCTAAAAAGTTATCGTACTCGCCCAAGCCTTCTTTGCTTGCGAAACGCTGTGCGCTTTCAGCAATAAAATTGGTGCTGGTTCCACCCGGTTCAATAATTTTAACGCCGATATTTAAAGCCGCCAACTCGAATGATAAAGCCTCCGAAAAACCTTCCAACGCGAATTTTGAAGCGCAATACATAGATATGATGGGCAATGTAAAACGCCCTGCGCCCGAACTGATATTTAATATAGTACCGGCTTTACGCTCACGAAAATGAGGCAGCACTTCGCGTATGGTATTCATTACCCCAAACACATTTACATCAAACTGCTCCTGTATAATTGCCGGTGTTAACGATTCAAATACACCGTATTGGCCATAGCCCGCGTTGTTTACCAAGGCATCGATACTGCCAAACCTGGCAATGCCTGCCTCTACTGCTGCCTTAATGGTATCGGGCTTTTGCACATCTAAACGGGTTATCAAAAAGTTATCCTGATCCTTTAGTTCCGTTTCCTCTTCGGGCGAACGCATGGTGGCTATTACATTCCAGCCTTTTTGATGAAAAAATTTGGCTGCCGCCTTACCTATACCTGATGATGATCCTGTTATTAAAACTGTTTTGCTCATTTTATTTGATTTTGTATAGTACAAAGTTGCATGCAAAACAGCCCGGATACTTTGTTGACAAGACCGAATTTACTTTGTTGAAAAGACCATAACATAACCCTTACAATTACATGATAAACCGAACAAGGCCAAGCGATATGATCACTTAGCCTTGTTTTACTCAATATTATAATCGTGTGTATACTATCTGTCCGGCTTATAATTAACCTTGAACAAACCTACATCAATATACTGCCCGCCGCCATTTTGATGGCAGTGTACAGCAATTGTGTTGATGGCATTGGGCTTCAACACTTTTTTAGCATCGGCAGATAATGGCACAGTGGCGTAGTTAGATGTATAACCCTTAGCCGAGGCCACCAAAATGCCATTTAGATAGATCTCATAATCCTCATCGTGATAAATATGGAAGGATATGTTATCCAAATCGCCCGAGGTTAATTTGCCTGCTTTAAACTCTTTGCGAAGCCATATATCGCCTGTATTCCATTCGGTATTTACAATACTGTTAGGCGGCGAACCTGCCCCGAATCCACCCTTACCGCTTTTCCAGCCTGCGGTTTTAAAATCGGGGTTAAACCAGTCGGCCGATGGCTTCGTAACGGTATACTTCCATACTTGCGTGGTAGTTGTAGCATCGGGCAGTAACTGCTCTGTATTAGCGATGGTTTGGTTGATCAGCCGCTCATTCATCGCCTTAATTTTAGGGATGTTCACTTTAGAAACACGATCGTAACTCAAAAAGCCGTTGATCTCCTGTTCCACATCGGCCAGTTGAGTGAACACCGCGCCGCTCATGCCATTTTTTGCCTTAAATTCGGCCAGCATATTGATGTATGTTTCGTAGGTATCTTCCAGTTCTTTAGCGTTTTTCACCATTATGCCGCTTACACCTTTACCGGTCAGCCATTCGTGCCCGTTTAGCACCAAGCCAACGCTGCCGAATTCGCCGCAGGCCGTGGCCATGGTTTTACTATCAACCGCTTTAGGGCCGGGGTATGAATGGTAATCCAGTATATCGCCTATGTAATCTTTATAAATATTATCGCTGGCAGGGTTAACAAGCCGGTTTGGATCTTTCGCTTTTACAACATCGTACATACGCTGTGTTAAGTTGCTGCCATCGCTTGCTTTTTGGCCTTGAGTTTCGTTAAACAGCACCCAGGTAACAATAGCCGGACTGTTAAACCTGCCGTCAACCATACGCTCCAGTTCTTTGCGGTATTGCACGGTATCTACCGGCGGTGGGTTATGCCTGTACGAATTAGCCGACGGCATATCCTGCCAAACCATTAAGCCCAATTTATCGGCCCAGTAATACCAGCGCTGCGGCTCTACCTTTATGTGCTTACGCACCATATTATAGCCAAAATCTTTCTGAATCTGTACATCAAATTTCAACGCTTCATCTGTAGGGGCGGTGTAAATACCATCGGGCCAAAAACCCTGATCTAAAAAGCCAAGATTGTACAACGGTTTATTATTCAGGAAGATCTTTTTTACATTGCCTACCTGCTCAACACTGATCTTGCGCATGCCAAAATAGCTGTCCACTTTATCAACGGTAGTGTTGCCGCTTTTTACCTCCACGGTTAAATCGTACAAAAATGGATTATTAGGCGACCACAATTTGGCATTTTTGATAGGGATAGACAGTTCGGCACCTGCATTACCCGACACCGTCCCGATCACTTTTCCCCCATCTTTCACGGTAGCCACCACTTGGATATTATTACCGGTTCCGGCAGTATCTACCTTTATTTTAAAACGATTTCCATCCACATCGGGCACCAGTTTTAAATGTTTTATGCTGATGTTTTGCACAGGTTCAATCCAAACCGTTTGCCAAATACCGGTTACCGGCGTGTACATAATGAGGTTGCCATGCGGAGGATTTTCCTGCTTGCCACGTGGCTGTCCATAACCTTCGGTTGGGTCATAAACCCTTACGATCACTTCCTGCTCTTTGCTTTTTGTGAGGTAAGGGGTAATATCCAGGCTGATCTCATCATAACCACCCTTGTGTGCGCCCAGGCTCTTGCCGTTGATATATACTTCGGCTTCCCAGTCAATAGCGCCAAAGTGCATCAGCACCCGTTTATTGCCCCACGCTTGCGGAACAATAAATGCGCGGCGGTACCACAGCCTGTCGTGATGCTCCATTACACCCGAAAGCGCCGACTCCACCGGGTATGGCACCAGTATTTTACCAGGTAGTTTATCGCCGGCAGGCACTGCATCATCAGCCTTGCCGCTTTTAAACTCCCAAAGCCCGTTGAGATTCAGCCAGTCTTTACGTACCATTTGTGGACGCGGATATTCGGGCAGCGGATTATTTACATTGATATTGGCCGCCCATTTGGTCATGAGGGGAGCTTTTTTCATGGTCCAGTCCTGCGCGTGCGATACACAACCTGCGAAGAGGCTGGCGAACAGGCAGCAGGTACGAATAATCCGCGATCTGAATTTATTGGTCATGGTGTGGTGGTGATTGGAATGATTTTTCAAGATAACATTTTACAGGTGCAGTTACGCCATCAGCTATATGGCCTTTACAGATAACCACACTATTCATAATAAAGATTTATTTACAATGCCGAAAATAGGCAATAGGCAAAATTTAAGTTCGGCTTAAATTCTCAATTATTCGCTGTATAGTATCAAAATGAAAGGGAGATGAGATGGGTTGTGTTATCGTCAGCAAACAGCTTTAGGCAAAAACAGGCGAAACTGAACGCAAAAGACATGGGCTGTGTTCTCCGTCAGCAAACAGCTTCGGGCGAAAGCGGGCAGAACTGCGGTAGCTACGAGCGCAAAGGCGGGCATAGCGAACTTGTTGCATGTGGGTGGGAAATGAGCGGCGGGGCAAAAGTTCCAGCCCTAAGTTCTGCACGGTTTGCAGGGCAATGGCCTTGTGCGGCAAAGAAGCCTTTTGCTGGACAAGGGTTTTGTTACTTTTGCCCTCAAAAGTAATGGGGCACTGCGCCCAAGAGCAGACTGATGTTAATCACAGCACAAACCAAACCTAAGTAGGGATTGCTTCGTGCCTCGCAATTGACGATAGATGCGTTTCTCTTATCTAATAATCGTCATCATCTTCCTCAATACCCGCAGCCTGTACGTAGGCGGCTTTCAGCTCAGAGAAAGCATGCATATCGCGTTTTTGCTTGGTGACCTCCATACCGGTTTCGTAAGTACGTATAGCGTCATCGGTACGGTTAAGCGCTTCATAGAGCTTACCCAAATGGTAATAAGTACCGGTATAGCCGGGATGATTGGTCACCAGGTCTTCGTAATAAAACAAGGCCTTTTCAATATCGTTTAAATTAAGGTATTCTGTAGCCAGCGCGTATTTCAAAAATTCGTCGTTAGGCTCGTTCTTTATAAATTCTAATAGCTTCTCTAATCTGCTTCCCTGCATTTTAAACTCTGTCTTTTTTAACTAAATTTGCAAAAACCTATTTCTATGAAGATCCTGGTATGTATAAGTAATGTTCCTGATACCACCACAAAAATAACTTTTACTGATAACAACACGCAATTTAATACAAACGGCGTTCAGTTTATTATAAATCCTTACGATGAGATAGCACTTGCATGCGCCATTGAGCTTACCGAAGGTAATGGCGGCACCGTAACCGTTATTAATGTGGGCGAAGCCGGTACCGAACCAACCATACGCAAAGCGCTGGCCATTGGCGCTACCGATGCCGTGCGCGTTAACGCGCAACCGCAGGATGCCTGGTTTGTAGCCAGCCAGATAGCCGAATATGTGAAAGCCAACCCATACGACCTGATACTTACCGGCCGTGAATCGATAGATTATAACGGATCAAAGGTAACTGCCATGCTGGGCGAATTGCTTGATCTGCCATCGGTATCTATCATCAAAAAACTAAACGTTGAGGGCGATAGCGCTACTGTGGAGCGCGAAATTGAAGGCGGTAAAGAAATACTTACCATACCATTACCATTTGTAGCAGGCGCTGCCGAAGGCGTGGCCGAACCT
This sequence comes from Mucilaginibacter sp. GW821-FHT07G05, assembly GCF_059418565.1. Taxonomy (NCBI): domain Bacteria; kingdom Pseudomonadati; phylum Bacteroidota; class Sphingobacteriia; order Sphingobacteriales; family Sphingobacteriaceae; genus Mucilaginibacter; species Mucilaginibacter sp. GW821-FHT07G05. Next base: position 980,980 of record NZ_JBWKQC010000001.1, read on the forward strand.
AAAATACCCAATATGCGGGGCATCATGTCGGCACGCACCAAACCGTTGGCTGTTATTGAGCCGGTTAGCGTGCAGGTTACATCAACTATTGTAGGCTATGAAACCCCTGCCCCACGCGGACAGGTTAACCTTATACCTGCCGATAACCCGGGCAAACTTATTGAGCTGTTGCACACCGAAGCCCGTGTGATATAATAAAAACCTTTTGAACTTTTTTTGATTTATACATCAATATGCCAGTTTTAATATATGCCGAAAATGCGGAGGGCAAATTCAAAAAGTCCATTTTTGAAGCTGTAAGCTACGCACGTGCCATTGCCGACCAAAACAATACCTCGTTAACTGCTATATCAATTGGCGATGTAAGCGCTGATGAACTTGCCGCTTTGGGTAAATACGGTGCCGACAAAGTACTCAACGTAACTAACGATAAGCTGAAGAACTTTGTTAACCAGGCCTACGCTTCGGTAATTGCCGAAGCCGCTAAAAAAGAGGGCGCGGCTATTGTAGTACTATCCAATTCATTTTCAGGCCGCGGACTTGCGCCGCGTGTTGCCGTAAAACTGGACGCAGGCCTTATTGACGGCGCGGTTTCGCTACCCGATACCACCGGAGGCAGGTTTGTGGTGAAGAAAACCGCTTTCTCGGGCAAGGCTTTCGCGCTAACCGAATTAACATCAGCCAATAAAGTGATCGCGCTTACACCTAATACGTATAAAGTGGTAGAGACCGGCGCAACCGCTCAAGTAGAAGACTTTACCGTTGAAACTAAAGAAAGTGACTTTAAGGCTTTGCTGAAAGAAATTGTACGTTCAACTGACAAAGTTTCATTACCCGATGCCGAAATTGTGGTATCTGCTGGTCGTGGGTTAAAAGGGCCCGAAAATTGGGGGATGATTGAGGAACTGGCAGCTTTGTTAGGTGCCGCAACAGCCTGCTCAAAACCGGTATCAGATGCGGGCTGGAGGCCCCATAGCGAACATGTTGGCCAAACAGGCATAGCTGTGAGTCCAAATTTGTATATTGCAATTGGAATTTCGGGTGCTATACAACACCTGGCTGGCATCAGCTCGTCGAAGGTGATTGTGGTGATCAACAAGGATGCCGAAGCGCCGTTTTTTAAAGTAGCCGATTACGGCATTGTAGGCGACGCCTTTGAGGTGGTGCCCAAATTAATAGAAGCAATTAAACAACATAAAGCTGTAGCATAAAGATTGTTGCGATGGGTAATAACATGAAAAAAATAAAGCTGGATATTGTAGGTTTGTCTTACAGCCAAACACAATCCGGCGCGTATGCTTTGGTTTTAGGTGAAGTAAGCGGCCGCCGCAGGCTGCCTATTATTATAGGTAGTTTTGAAGCGCAGGCCATAGCCATCGAGATAGAAAAGATGACGCCAAGCCGTCCGCTTACGCACGATTTGTTTAAAAGCTTTGCACAAGCCTATAATATTACCGTACAGGAAATTATTATTTATAACCTTGTTGATGGCATTTTTTACGCCAAGCTCATCTGCTCGGACGGTAAGCGGGTAATGGAAATTGATGCCCGTACATCTGATGCCATAGCGGTATCGGTAAGGTTTGATTGCCCTATCTTCACTTACGAATTTATCCTCTCTACCGCGGGTATTGTAATAGAAGGTAATGATTTTGTATACCTCGAAAACATTAACGAACCTGTAGAAGAAAAAACTTCGGTAGCATCTACCGGCAGCTATACATCACTAAGCGACGAAGAGCTTAAAGCCAAGTTGCAGGAAGCCCTTGCCGAAGAAGCGTATGAAAAAGCCGCTAAAATTCGCGATGAGCTGAATAAACGCAAGGCATCATAATTTCAATAATTTTACAGAAAAAACCCCACCGACGAATGATATAGCGTCAATACCGGCAGTTATATCATTCGTTGGTCAGTTTAAAACATTCCCTTTCCGGTCAAATTCAATTTTTATTGTTTTTTGATTCGCTTAATTTGAGTATTTTCCGCTTTTAATTAACACTGACTACATTTTTTTAAACCAGGGCACCGTATGAATATTAAGTTCCGCTTAATACTGATGAATTTTATGCAGTTTTTTATTTGGGGAGCCTGGCTGCTCACCATTGGTGCATATTGGTTTCAAAATAAACACTGGTCGGGCGCACAATTTGGTGCCATTTTCTCTACTATGGGTATTTCGGCAGTATTTATGCCTGCCCTTACCGGTATCATATCCGACAGGTTTATCAATGCAGAAAAACTATACGGTATTATGCACATCCTGGGTTCGTTGGTACTGTTTAGCCTGCCAATGGTTCAGGACCCTTCCACATTTTTTTGGGTGATATTACTCAACATGGTTTTCTACATGCCAACCCTTTCACTATCTATCACGGTTGCCTATTCGGCACTAAAAGGCAGTAATAAAGATGTGGTAAAAGATTATCCGCCTATCCGTATCTGGGGAACAATCGGATTCATAGCCGCGCTATGGGCTGTGAGTTTAACACACAATGAAACTTCGGCCAACCAATTTTACATAGCAGGGGCTGTCGCTTTAATATTGGGAGTTTACTCATTCACCCTGCCAAAAGCGCCGCCTTTAATGAAAAAAGTGGGCAGCAAATCATTTGTTGATCTTTTGGGCTTAAATGCTTTCGCGTTGTTCAAGAAACCACGTTTCGCTATATTTTTCGCTTTCTCGTTATTACTGGGTGCAGCCTTACAGCTTACCAATGCTTACGGTGATACCTATATTCATGATTTTAGTAAAGTAGCGGCTTACAAGGATACCATAGCGGTGAAATATCCTGCTATCATTATGTCGATATCGCAGATATCTGAAACATTGTTCATCCTCGCTATCCCCTTCTTTTTACGCAGGTTTGGTATTAAGTATGTGATGCTGTTCAGTATGCTGGCCTGGGTATTGCGTTTTGGTCTTTTCGCCTTTGGCGACCCTGCCGATGGCTTATGGATGATCATCGCCTCATGTATTGTATACGGCATGGCTTTCGATTTCTTTAATATCTCGGGGTCATTGTTTGTTGAAACCCAAAGTCCACCCGAAATTCGCGGCAGCGTACAAGGGGTATTTATGATGATGGTAAACGGTTTCGGGGCATTTTTTGGCAGTATCGCCAGCGGTTTCGTAATCGATAAATTCTTCACTCTTGCCGATCAAAGCAAGAACTGGCAAGGCATCTGGCTTACGTTCGCGGGTTATGCCCTGGTAATAGCTGTTGTATTTCCGTTTGTGTTCAGGTATAAACATAACGCCGCGCTTAAAGAAGCTATTGAACACTTTTAGTCCTTCATCAAATATCCAAAGCATAAAAAAGCCCTGCTGTAAAATTTACAGCAGGGCTTTTGTTTTTTATAATTCTCTTTTACAGTGAGAACAATTTATAAGCTACGCTTAAAGTAAACAAACTTACACGGATACTTGAATTACCGTCATTATATTTTTGTTTGGTTAAACCGGCTTCGTAACGAAGGTCAACCGAAAAATCCCTGATATCAACACCTGCACCTACTACAGCCGCAAAGTTTTGGTTTTTATAATCGGTAAAGGTAACGGCCTTACCTGCTGCTTCCCCAACACTTTGATCTTTATTAAGATTAAATGACACCAGCGGACCTGCATAAAAACGACCGCCAAAACCAAAAGCGCCAACTTTAGTACCTAATAATAAAGGCACATCCAAACTGGTGAACTTAGCTTTATTTTCATTAGTACCGTCTTTAATGGTAAGGTTTTTACCTGTAACATAAAGCTCCGGCTGAAAGTTAAAACCCAGGCCGCCGATACGGGCGTATACACCGCCTAAATAGCCTGCGCGTTTATCGCTGCTGAAAGTGCTGTTGGTTGAAAAACTTGATAAGTTAACACCTGCTTTTAAGCCGAATTGCGCGTTCGGGATAAGTTGAGCCGAAGCCAGGTAAGATGTACCTAACAGGATACTTAATGATAGGAGTAATTTTTTCATATAGGTTGTGAATTTGATCGTTTAGCTGCGTGAAATTTTGTACAAATAACGATAATTACATGAAATTATAATGATTTTCAGTACAAAATTTATTACAACGATAATCTCCCCTGGTAATAATCTAATATTTTGGTGCGGATAAAATAGTCGTACCTCGCGGTAATGAGACTGGTGTTTGCCCTGTCGAGGTTATTTTTAGCTACCACATAATCAACCGAGTTCAGCGCGCCCTCATTAAACCTGATCTCCGCTATGCGGAAAGATTCGGCAAATGCTTCTACCTGATCGGTAACTACGCTGTAACGCTCGTAAGCGGCCGTCATGTTCAGGTAGGCCTGTTCTACGTTCTGTTTCAGTTTAATCAGCGTATTCTGCTCAGTGTATTGGGCATCAAGCAGTTGTATTTTAGCCAAAGCTATTTTATTTCTGTTTTGGAAGTAATTCAGTATCGGTATCCGCAGACCTACATTGAACTGGGTATTGTAGCTATTACGCAGCTGATCAAAATAAGCATATTTGGTAGAACCATATTGCACGGCGCTTACCGGTTGCCTCACCCCTGCTGTGGTTACAAATGTACCGGTATTTACAACCGACGAATCACCAAAATTGGTAAGCCTTGCCGCGCTCGAATACCTTGTACCCACACCGCCGCCGATACTAATAGTAGGGAACAGGGAGCCCTTAGCTACCTTCACCCCTTTTTCGGCACTTTGCCTGCGCAGGGTTGCTGCTTTAACCAATGCCAAGTCGCTTAGTGCTTTGTTGTACACCTCATCTTCGGTACTTACATATTTGCCCGGCAGTTGCTCAGCATTTAAACGCTGTAGCTGAATGTTGCTCTTGTAAGGCACATTCATCAGTTGCAGCAGGTTTAGTTTTGATAAAGCCAGCGCGTTTTTAGCATTAATGTAAGTAACCTGATCTGTAGCCAGCTGGCCTTTTACATCGTAATATTCAGATGGTTTAACACCACCTTCTTTATTCATAATGTTTAACCTTTCGGTCTGCTTTTTTGATACATCAACCTGCGCGGTGGCTTGGGTAAGCAGGTCAACATTGTTTTGCACCTGCAAATAAGCGGTAATAACGTTCAGGGTAATATTATCTTTTGCCTGCTGAAAATCCATTTTACCTGCCTGGTACGCCAATGATGTTTGGCGGATGCTGTTTTGCAGTGACAAACCGTTAAACAACACCAAGTCCGAGTTCAGGCTATAATCTGCCGCGGTAGTTGACCCGCTCGACGAACCATTACTAAAAGGGTCGCGGCCGCTGCTGATAGAGTGGTTAACACTACCGTTTAGCGTAGGCAACAGGTTTTCGCGTGCCTGGTTGTAATAAACGCGACTGGTTTGCATATCCAGTTCGCTCCTCTTTACATCAAGGTTGTTTTTTATGGCGATATCAACGCATTGTTGCAGGTTAAGCAGGGAATCTGTTTGGCTGTAGGCCGATACAGACAGCATTAAAGTAAAAGCAGATAAAAGGTATTTTAAATAGCGCATTGTTTATTTATTGTTCAGGTTTTTAGATGATTCCACTTTGCCATCTAAAAGGTTAATGATACGGGTGCCGAACTCGGCATTTTTTTCGGAGTGGGTTACCTGTATAATGGTTACGCCATCCTCCTGGTTCAGTTTACGGAAAAGCTCCATAATTTCTTCGCCCTGTTTTGAATTCAGGTTACCGGTAGGCTCATCGGCAAGTAATAACTTAGGCTTGGCAATAAGCGCGCGGGCTATACCTACCAACTGCTGCTGCCCGCCTGATAACTGCGCCGGGAAAAGGTCTTTTTTACCAACTATCTGAAAGCGGTCCAATATATCGGCCACTAATGCTTTACGCTCCGAACCTTTTATGTTTTGATAGATGAGCGGTGTTTCGATGTTTTCGTAAACGGTAAGCTCATCAATTAAATGGTAAGCCTGAAATACGAAGCCAATGTATTGTTTATATAAAGCCGAACGCTGCTTTTCTTTCAACTGGTGCACGGCCTGCCCGGCAAAGTAATGAAAACCGTCTGTTGGCTCATCAAGCATGCCTATTACGTTTAACAAGGTTGATTTACCCGAACCCGATGGCCCCATGATAGATACAAATTCGCCTTCATCAACTTCGAGGCTGATATTATTAAGCACAAAGGTTTTGCTTGCGCCAGTTTGGTAGTACTTTGAAATGTGTTGAAGTGATAACATTTTTAAACTTTAGTATATGGTTAATGATGCCGGCAAATTAAAAATATAAACCCGATTTACCATTAATGTATCAATAATATACCAAACACATATACAACTGATAATCAATTCAATAAATTAAAAAAGCCATTAATAAAGTGTTCGTTTATGTACAAGATGCGTACGGTTATGATACACCTTATTAATGGTCATTAGGGCATTTGGGCATTAAGTCATTGGGCAATAGTCAATGGTCAGTGGGAATAGTGAATAGGTAGCAGTGAGGAGTCATTATCTTTCTGCTTTGGTCTTTTAGCTTTATCCTTTCCGCTTTTACCTTTCTGCTTTAACCTTTATCCTTTCAGCTTTCCGCTTTTACCCCTATTCGCTTCGCAAGCTCTTTACCGGGTTGGCTATCGCCGCTTTTATTGATTGCAGCGAAACTGTAATAAAGGCTATGACAAGCGTTAAACCACCGGCTACTACAAACACCCACCATTGTATATTTATGCGGTAAGCAAAATCCTGCAGCCATTTATTCATAAAGTACCAGGCGGCGGGCGATGCTATTACAATGGCTATCAGCGTAAGTACTAAAAACTCTTTTGATATCAACCCTACTATACCGCTTACACTTGCGCCAAGTACCTTACGGATACCTATCTCTTTGGTGCGTTGCATAGTAGCGAATGCCGCCAGCGCGAACAAACCAAGGCAGGCCAGTAAAATAGCAAGTGTAGAAAACGTACTGAATATCTGCGCCGTTTTTTGTTCGGTTACGTATAGCTTGTTATAGTTTTCATCTAAAAAGCTGTATTCGAATGGACGATGCGGTACACGCTCCTTCCACATCGCTTTCAGGAAGCTTAACGTGGCCGGAATATTTTTACCATTGGTTTTAATGAAGATATCATTGGTAAATTCCTTATCGAGAAACAACATCAGCGGACCAACATTTTCGTGCAGCGACGCGAAGTTGAAATCTTTTATTACCGCTTTGATCACGCCCGGCGTACCACCTTTTTCGGCACGACGACCGATTGCCTGTTCCGGCGTTAAGCCAAGCGCTTTTACGGCGGTTTCGTTCAGGATAAAGGCGTATTTGAAATTTTTGCCGTGGTTGGTAGTATCCATCTGGGCATAGTCGGCTTCGGTATAATCCATTCCGGCGATGATCTTCATGTTCATGGTTTTGATGAAACCGAGGTCAGACGGCAGGGCGGTAATCTGTAAACTAACGTTCTTTTGTCCGTTATCCACATCGATGCCATCGCCCCAACCCACTGATGTAGGGCTGGCATTGGCACCGCTCACACTGATCACATTAGGGTTTACACTAATAGCCGCTTTAATGGCTTCATAGCTGTTTTGCATTTGCTCGTCAACAGGCAGTACAATTACGTGTTCCCTATCGTAACCCAAATCTTTATTGCGCATAAAGTTGAGCTGCTGTAATATTACAAAGGTGGATACGATAAGGCAAATTGATACCGCGAACTGAAACACAATAAGCGTTTTACGGAAATAACTCCCTGATGAACTAAGGCGCAAACCCGATTTAAGGGTACTGATCAGTTTGGCATTGGCCAGTACAAGCGCCGGGTAACTGCCCGAAGCAAAACCCACCAGTACACATAACAGCACCAGCGCGGCAACAGGCAGTGGCTTAAATAACGAAGCGATGGCAAGTACTTTACCCGTCAAATCATTAAAGTACGGCATTAAAGCAGCAGCCAATACAATAGCCAAAGTAAGCGACAGTAAGGTGATCAAAAATGATTCGCCGATGAACTGGCCAAACAGTTGTCCTTTTTGCGCGCCCAATACCTTACGGATACCGATTTCGGCACTGCGGCCGCTTGATTGTACCGTGGCCAGGTTGGTATAGTTAATACAAGCTATAACCAATATCAGCAAAGCGATAATACTGATCACATAAATAGTTTTGATGCTACCGTTTGCTTCCAATCCGCCCAAATCAGAGTGCAGGTGCACCTCTTTGATAGGTTGAGCGTTATATACCAGTTGAGCCTTGCCCATTTTAAGTTCGTTGGCGCTTACATTGGTCATGTAGGCGTTTATTTGAGTTTGCAACGGAGCTATTGATTCCTTTTTGTCCAGCATCAAATAAGTGATGTAATTGGCTGTCCACCATTCTTCGGTTTTTGATGACGATAGTGTGGAGAAAGAAGCTATAAAATCGTATTTGATCTGCGAGTTTTCGGGCGCATCGGCTACTACGCCGGTTACCTGGTATTCGCGGTCGCTGTTAACGTTGAGCACTTTACCTACCGGATCGGCATTGCCAAAATATTTATGGGCTGTTGAAGCCGATATCACCACTTTTCTCGGGCCATCCAGTGCCGATTTTACATCACCTTCCAATAACGGAAAGCTGAATACATTAAAGAAACCGGCATCGGCAAAAAGAAAACGCGGTTCGGTAAATACCTTATCTTCATACTTTACCACGCTTGAGTAATTGATAACCCTTACGTAAGTTTCAATTTGCGGAAAGGTACGCTGCAATTGCGGACCGGCCTTAGTACCCGTAGTAACCGCCTTATTCATATTACCCGGTTCGCCGTATTCCATTGTTACGCGTACTATCCTATCGGCATTCTTCTGGAACTTATCGTAACCTGTTTCGTTAATGATATATAAGCCAATGAGCAGGCAACTGGTGATACCCACCGTTAAGCCTACTATGTTTACGATAGAATAAAGTTTATTTTTCGACAGTTTGCGTAACGCTATCTTGAAATACGTTTTGAACATAATGTTTTATTTTTAGTCGTTGGTGGATAGTCAATGGTCCATAGTCGATGGTCCATGGTCAATGGCCATTGCCTTTTACCTTTAAGTTTTAACCTTTTTGCTTTCAGCTTTAGCCTTTAAGCTTTTCGCTTTCGTCTTTCAACTTAACCTTCCCCTCATTCCCCTCTCAGGCTTTTAACCGGGTTGATAAGGGCTGTTGTGATGGCTTTGTAGCCAAATGTAAGGCATGCAATTAATACCGATACCACAATAGCCAGTATAAATACACCTGCCCCCAGCTCAATACGGTAAGCAAAGTTTTGCAGCCAGCCGTTCATCATGTACCAGGCCGTTGGCATAGCGATAAGGAACGAGATACCCAACAGCACGATAAACTCTTTGGAGAACAGGAAGATGATACTGGTGATCGACGCGCCAAGTACCTTGCGGATACCCACCTCGCGGGTGCGCTGCACCGCCATATACGATACCAAACCATACAAGCCAAGGCACGATATAAAGATGGCTATGCCTGCAAATATTTTGTATACCAGCGCAAGTTGATTTTCCTGTTTATAAAACTGGGCTATGCGCTCATCCATAAAATAGCCGTTGTAGGCATAATCAGGATATGTACTTTCCCATTGTTGTTTTATATCGGCCACGGTACCGGTAATGTCCGCCACCTGAATTTTTACAGCCAGCTGCGATTCAAACTTTTTAATCGGGGTAATAACAGTTGGTTTAATGGCTTCACGCAGTGAGTTGGTTTTAAAATCTTTTACCACGCCAACAATAGGTATCCAGGGTGTTCTACCACCTATTTTTACCATTTTGCCAATAATATCTTTAGGATTTTTAATGCCTAATTTTTGTACAAAGGTTTCGTTCACCACGGCCTGGTTAGCGGTATCGCTTTGGGTGTAACCGTTACCAGCGGCAAACTGTAAGCCGAAGGTTTTAAAATAATCAACATCGCCCATTTTACGGAACACGGTGAACTCGCCATCTTCGTTTGAGTTATTGAAGTAGAAGTTGCTACCCCAGTTGTTTTCTGACGATGGCACATCTGAAGCAAAAGAAACTGCTTTAACTTTAGGATTTTGCAACAAACGCTGTTTAAAGGCGTCCATCTTTTGCAAAGATAAGCTATCGGTATAACCCGGAATAACCAAAACGGCATCTTTGCTAAAACCCAGGTCGGCATTGTTTACATAGTTCATTTGGTTAATGGCCACAATGGTACCGATGATCAGCAATTGCGATATAGCGAACTGCGCCACTACCAGGCCACGGCGTAAGGATACGCCGCCAACTGATGCCGCTGTGATCTTATTTTTAATAGCCAATACCGGTTTAAAGCCCGATAATATCAATGCCGGGTAAATGCCCGAAAGCAGAATAACCGTTACCACTACCACCACAAAAAACACAATGGTACCGGTATTAAACAGACTCAAATCTTTTGGAACACTCGCTATATTTTGCAGGTAAGGCATGCCTAATTTGGCTATACCAATGGCCAATAAACCTGCGCACATCACTATAATGGCAGTTTCGCCAATAATTTGCATAATGAGTTGTTTACGGTTGCTGCCCAGCACCTTACGTATCCCTACCTCTTTTGAGCGACTAACAGATTGCGCCGTAGTAAGGTTGATAAAGTTGATTGATGCCATTATGATGATGAGCATGCCTATAAATGTTAAAGTGCGCAACGTAGCCTTAGTGGTCACGTGGTCGCCGGTTGAGTTACCGAACTTAACATCAAAGTGCATATCGCTCAAGGGCTGCGATAAGATGAGGTTACTGCGAATACCTTCTTTATAATGTTTGTTTGAAAATGCTTTTAAACGGTTGTTCAGGCTTGCAGCGGTGTAGTTCTTAGGCAACAGCATATATATCTGGTGGTTGCTGCTGATGCTACCCCATTCGCCCGAGTAGTTATAATCTTTACCATAACTTTTCCAGGTGATGTATGATACCATTACCTTGAACGGGAAATCGCTGTTTGATGGCACATCTTCAATTACGCCACCTACCTTAAGGTCTATCAGGTTATCCATTTTCAGGGCCTTGCCTTCGGCGTTTTTCCAATCGCCAAAGTATTTGGTGGCGGTACTTTTATCAAGTACTACGGTATTAGGTTCGCCCAATACGGCTTTGTTACCGGCCAGCCACTTGCCATCGAAAATTTCAAAATATTGCGGCTCAACAAAGGCTACGCCGATATCCTCCAAAAACTTTTTATCGTTGGTGCCGCTTACGCCATCGGTAACGGTAAGCTGACTGCCATAGCTGGTATTAAACGCGGCAACTTTAGCCTCGGGCATATCAACCCGTAAAGCCTCAAGTGCCGGTACTGATACCCCCGGGTTATAGCCCACTTCGTTACCCTGGTACGATTGGGTTACCAGGTGATATATGTTAGTGAAATTCTTATTGTCTTTATTAAAGCTCAGCTCGTATTGTACAACAACAAAAATGAGCAGGCAGGCGGCTATGCCTACCATTAAACCAGATATGTTTATAGCTGAATATGCTTTATGACGTACAATGTTACGCCAGGCTATCTTGAAATAGTTTTTAATCATGATAATTATCGTGTTACTTATTCAACCTAAATCACATACCAAAACAACAAACAACTGTTTATCAGCGCATTAAATCAAACAATCAATAACAACGTGTTCGCAAGCGTAACAGCGGGTGTACGGTTATGATACACAATTGTCAGTGGTGAATAGTCAGTGGTGAATAGTCATTGAGTAATGGTCATTGGGCATTGGGGCATTGGGGCATTAAGTCATTTACTTTCTGCTTTACCTTTACGCTTTTACCTTTCTGCTTTAGTCTTTCCGCTTTAGTCTTTCCGCTTTTAGCTTTTCCGCTTTATTCGCTTCTTAAGCTCTTCACCGGATTTGACAAGGCTGCCCTGACCGATTGGAAGCTTACTGTTATTATGGCTATTAGCATAGCCAATGCACCTGCCAGTACAAATACCCACCATTGGATATGGATGCGGTAGGCAAAATCCTGCAGCCAATGATCCATAGCGTACCAGGTAACAGGTACGGATATCAATACGGCAATCAATACCAATTGTATAAATTCGGCCGAGAGCATTTTGGTGATATTGACAGACGACGCGCCCAGTACCTTACGGATGCCTATTTCTTTTACCCGCAACCTCATCATATAAGCAGCCAATCCGAATAAACCCAGACTTGCTATAATAAGTGCGATTACCGCGAAGGAAGTAAAGATTTTACCGGTACGTAATTCTGCCGAATACAGCGAGGCAAACTGTTCATCTAAAAAAGTATAGCTAAAAGGCGCTGCCGATGTATAGGCGTTCCACTGGGTTTCGAGCTTGCCTATCAATTGTTTAATGTCCTTGGTTTTTACTTTAACAATAAAATTGCCGTAGCTATGACCAGCCAGCAACATAAGCGGGGCTATTTTTTGTTTGGCCGATGTATAGTGGAAGTCTTTGATCACCCCCACTACAGTGAACTGCCTTTGCCCCGATCTCACGATGGTTTTACCAATTGGGTCAGTGCCCGACCAACCCAGATCGCGCACCGCGGCTTCATTGATGATCACTGATGAGGTATCGGCTAAACCGGGATAGAAGTTACGCCCTTTGGCCAGTTGTATTCCCAGCGTAGTAATGTAATCTTCATCCACATGGTAAATATTGGAGTGGATCTCGTTACGGTCGGCATTGCCGGTATGTTCTTTGGCGTATATCTGTGTGCCATCTAAATCGCTGCCACCCGGTACACTGCCCGATATGGTGCTTTTTATCACGCGGTTATCCTGCACCATTTCATTTTTAAAAGCCATAATGTTTTCGCCGAGGGCGTAAGCATCGTTAATTACCATCATCTGGTCGGTATCATACCCCAACTTTTTGTTCTGCATAAAATGCAGTTGCTGGTAAACAATAAAGGTGGCTATAATAAGCCCGGTAGATACCGCGAACTGAAATACCACCAGCCCACTACGCAAGAAATTGCGTTTTAATGGCTGTGTGCTTAAGCTGCCTTTTAATACGCTAATGGTTTGAAACGATGATAATATAAATGCCGGATAGATGCCCGCCAGTACGCCTACACTCAATATAAGCAACGCTTGGGTAAGCAATATCTTGTAATTAAAGAAGAAGCTCATAGGAATATTACGTTGGCACAGCTCGTTAAAATAGGGCAATAACAAATACACCAAGCTTATAGCAAATAGCATGGCAAAGGCCGTAAGCATTACCGATTCAACCAAAAACTGGGTAACCAGTGATCCTTTCAACGAGCCCATTACCTTGCGGATACCTACCTCTTTTGCCCGCTTGGCCGAACTCGCGGTAGACAGGTTTGTAAAGTTGATGCAGGCCAGCAGCAGGATAAAAATAGCAAGTGCACCCAAAATATATACATATTTGATATCGCCGTTAGGCTCTATCTCGTACTTGCTGCTGGAGTGGAGGTGAATGGCCGTAATAGGCTGTAAATAAAAGCGAAAAGTATTGACAGAGTTTTTTGCCTGCGCCAGGCTTACCCCCATGTCGTGCTGCACTTCAGGCACTACATATTTGGCTACCAGTTCGGGAAAGTGGGCTTCTATTTTTTTCGGATCAGCAGTTTTATCAAGCAAAAGGTAGGTAAAGTAACTAACATTGCTCCACGTTTGCTGGGTTGATTGCGTGAGGCTGGCCATGCTGATAAATCCATCGTAATGGAAATGCGAATTATCGGGCACCTTTTCAATGATACCGGTAACCTTTAGCGGATAGTTATCAGGGATCTTCAGCATTTTACCCATAGCGCTGGCATTGCCAAAGTATTTCTTTTCCATCGCCTTGGTGATCACTATACTATGCGGCTCTTTTAAAGCGCTTGCATAGGTACCTTCCAGTAACGGAATACTAAACATTTGCAGAAAATTTGAATCGGCCAATGCGATATGCTGTTCTTTAAACTGGTTGCTGCCATATTTAATATAAACCGCTCCCCTGCCTGCAAGGCGCGCGGAAGCGGCTATACCCGGAATAGCGTTCTTCATGCCCGCGCCAACGGCAACATCCACAAACGGAAAATCGGTAATGGCACCATTCTCGGTTAGGTGCAAACCAACACGATAGATCTGTCCCGACTTTTCGGGATAGGTATCATAATTAAGCTCCTGGTACAGGTACGAACTAATGAGCATACAACACGCCAACCCAACCGACAAACCAAACACATTTATGAACGAGAACACCTTGTTAATTTTAAGCGTTCGCCAGGCGGTTTTTAAATAGTTCTTTATCATTTTATCTGGTCATTTTTTTGTTAGTCATTAGGGGCATTTGGTCATTGGGCAATAGTCATTAAGTCATTGTTTACCTTGTGATTTTACTTTTCGACTTTGGTCTTTTCGCTTTATCCTTTCCGCTTTTACCTTTATCCTTTCAGCTTTCCGCTTTAACCCCTATTCGCTTCTTAAGCTTTTCACGGGGTTGGCCAGCGCTGCTTTTATGGCCTGGAAACTTACTGTTGCCAGGGCTATTACAATGGTGATGAGCCCGGCCATGGCGAGTACCCACCAGCTTAGGTCAACCCGGTACTCGTAGTTTTGCAGCCATTTACCCATAGCCCACAGCGATACCGGCACGGCTATCACAATACCTATGGTGACCAGCTTTAAAAAGTCTTTTGATAGTAGACCTGCCAAACTGGTTACGCTGGCGCCCAACACTTTGCGTACGCCTATCTCTTTGGTACGCTGTTCGGCAGCGTAAGTAGCCAGGCCGAACAAGCCCATACACGATATTACAATTGCCAAACCGCCAAACAGGTTGGCCAGCATACCCAGCATTTTTTCGTTTTGAAACTTCTTTTCAAAGTTGCTATCAACAAAATGTATATCGGCCGGGTAAGATGGATTAATCTCCTTCAGTTGTGCTTCTATCCCCTCGATATTAGCTGTGATGCTTCTTTTACCGTTAAGCCGCATAGCGATCACACCACCCTTAATGTTACAATACGATATCATAGGCGATATTTTTTGGTACGGCGATCCCCATACAAAATCTTTATAAACGCCTACAACCGTAACCGGACCGTCAACTGTAATTTGTGCACCTATCGGATTTTTAAGGTTCATGATCTTGGCGGCAGTTTCGTTAATGATCACGTTTTTGCCCGCGGTATCTGCCGGGTAAGCTTCCGAAAATTCACGACCGGCTATCAGTTTAACGCCTGATGTAGCTACGAAATCGTATCCTACCCTGAACATGTCGAACAATATCTTCTGTTCCGGATTTTTGCCCGGCCAGCTTACGCCCCAGGTATTGCTGCCGTTGCTGGTAATACTTTGCGACAGATGCGTGGCGTTGGTAATGATGTTATTCTTTTTCAGATCGTTGATCAGCACTTCAGCCTTGTTTGGCAAATCGCCTTCGCTATCTATCTCAACCAAATCATTTTTGCTGTAACCTATAGATTTGCTCTGCACAAATTTTATTTGCCTGTAAATACAAATGGTAGCTGTAATTAAAAACACCGCGAAACCAAACTGCACCACCACCAACACCTTACGGATAGATAACGCGCTGCCACCACCCTTAAATAATCCTTTCAATACCTTTATCGGCTGAAAAGATGACAGGTAAAATGCCGGATAACTGCCCGATATAAGCCCTGTGAACAATGCCAGCACAAGCAGCGAAACCCAGGTAAGAGGCTCTTGATATGGTATAGTTAACTGTACTTTTAATAATTGATTAAAGAATGGCAGGCTCAACTGCACCAGTATAACAGCTACCACCAATGAGGCTACCGAAAGTATCAGCGATTCGGTAATGAACTGCCATATCAACGCGCTACGGGTGGAGCCAATGGCTTTGCGAATGCCCACTTCTTTAGCACGCTCTTCTGACCGGGCGGTTGAAAGGTTCATGAAGTTTACACAGGCTATCAGTAATATACAAATAGCCAATATGATGAACAGGTTTATCTGATCTATCAACCCGCCTACCGATTTGCCGTTTTCAAATAGCGAATGCAAGTGCAGCGCGGTAAAAGGGTACAGCATGGCTTCGGCCTCGTACTCCTTTTGGTTGCTCATGATCATTTTACGCGTCATTTTATCGGCGTTGTCAAAAAACTGCGGAGACTTGAGCTTTACCAGTGTTTGCATAAAATTGCTCGACCAGCCCGACGTTTTCACCCAGTCGTACTCGTTCTCGAAAAGAGTCCACGGTATTATATAATCAAACTTGTAGGTAGAGTTGGCAGGTGCATTTTCAATTACGCCGCTTACCATCAGTTGTGTTTTATTGTTACGGGTGATCATCTTATTCATCGGATCATCATTGCCAAACAATGCTTTCGCCAGATCGGCTGTGATAACGATAGAATTTGGCTGCGTTAACGCGCGATTTGGATTACCCTTAATAAACTTGTACGATAGGATACCAAATAGATCATTATCGGCAAAGAGCCCGTCCTTACGTAAGCTATTATCTTTATAACCCAACAAACCGCCTGCATTATAACTGGTTATCCGCGCGGCCTTCTCTACTCCCGGCACGGTATTTTTCAAGGCTCCGGCCATAGGCGCAGGTGTAGCCGGAAAAGTATAGATCTTTCCATCGCCCTTTTGATTATTTTCTACAATGTAGATGCTTTCGCTATCCTTAAATTGCCTGTCGTAACCTAAATGATAGGCCGAATACAATAACAGCAACATACAGCTGGCCATCCCCAGGGCCAGCCCGCCCGCGTTAAGAAACGAAAATCCCTTATGCTTCTTAATATTTCTCCAGGCCGATCTTATATAATTCTTAAACATATTCAGTAAATTGTTAATAGTCATTTCTGTTTAGTCATTAGGCAATGGTCATTTGTCATTGCTTTCAGCTTTACTTTAGTCATTGGGCAATAGTCATTTGTCATTGCTTTTCGCTTTAGTCTTTTTGCTTTCCGCTTTTACCTTTCAGCTTTAACCTTTATCCTTTCACCCCCCTATTCGCTCCTTAAGCTTTTCACCGGGTTGGCCAAGGCCGCTTTTACCGATTGGAAGCCTATGGTGATAAAGGCGATGAGTACAGCCAAAAAGCCCGCGAGTACAAATACCCACCACTCTACCTGTATGCGGTAGGTAAAGTTTTGCAGCCATTGGCTCATGGCGTACCAGGCAATAGGCGTAGCTATTAGTATGGCTATAAATACCAGCTTTATAAAATCTTTAGCCAGCAAGCCTACTATGCCATTCACACTGGCACCTAATATTTTACGTACGCCTATTTCGCGGGTGCGTATTTGCGCGGTGTATGCCGCCAAGCCCAGCAAGCCAAGGCACGAGATAACTATGGCAATGGCCGACAGGTAGTTAAACAAGGTTCCTTGTCGCTGCTCGCCTTTGTACAGGTTATCGAATATTTCATCCATAAAAGCATAGCCAAACGGATACTCGCCATTGTATTGCTTAAACTGGGCCTGTGCCTCGTTGATAGCCTTTGGGGCATCTTTACCGGTAGTTTTTACATAAATAGTGGCGAAAAGATCCGGCCGGTAGCAGAAAATAGCAGGGGCTATCTTTTCGCGCATGGATGCGAAGTGGAAATCTTTTACCACCCCAATGATGGTGCCTTCGGTTTTCCATTGCCTGAAGCGTTTGCCCACAGGGTTCTTCATACCGATCTCTTTGACGGCCGCCTCGTTCAAAATAAAGTGGGTACTATCGCTTACAGCACCTGTAAAGCTACTGCCCTGCACCATCTTCATTTTAAAGAAAGATATAAAATCTTTATCAACCGCCATGGGGTGTACAATAAAGGTTTGTCCGGGTGCTTTGCCATCCCAACTGTTATCGCCGGAAATGTTCCCGAGATTTACAATATTGGAGCTTGAGCGCGTAACGTTTACTACACCCGGCTGCTTCAGCAGTTCGGCCCTTACAGCATCATAATGCTTATCCATATCACGCATCCAAAAACCGAACACATGCGATTTATCATAGCCGAGGTCTTTCGAGTGGATATAGCTTAGCTGGCGGGTGATTACGATTGTCCCGATGATCAGCATTATGGAAAAAGAAAACTGTGTAATCACTAATACTTTGCGGAACAAAGCATCGCCAATACCCGCGGTGATTTTTCCCTTTAAGGCTTTCAGCGGCTCAAAAGACGATAGCAGCAAGGCCGGGTAAATGCTCGATGCAGCCAAAGTACCGCTTATGGTAGCCAGTATGATCATCCAGATATGGTAATCGCGCAGGTTAAACACCAGTTGCTTGCCCGATAGCTGATTGAACACCGGCATCAGCACATAAATTAAACCCAAAGCGCATACTGCGGCTACCGAAAACAGCAAAGCTGTTTCAACAATAAACTGCATAAACAGGTGCCATTTTGATGCGCCTATAATTTTACGCATGCTGATCTCTTTTGAGCGCAGCATTGAACGCGCGGTTGAAAGGTTTACGTAGTTGATACAAGCGATAACCAATATCAGCATCGCCACAATAATAAAAATCCTTACGGTTTGTACGCCGCGGTTTGAACCATCGGCATTGTAGAGATGCATTTTTTCGAGCGGAAGCAACAGGTATTCTACATCGGTATCGTCGGCCTTATGCTTAATATGAATATCGAATAGTTTTTTGGCTAAAGCCGCTGTAGAAACACCCGGTTTAAGCAGAAAATAAGTTTCGTACTCAAAATTGCTAAAATCGTTATTTACATCAACATTACGACTAAGCAAATCCTTCATCTTATGCCCCATAGGCATTATCATATCGCACTGTATGCTTGAGTTTGGCGGGAAATCTTTGATCAGTCCGCTTACCGTAAAGTTCACCTTGTTATCGGCTACTATTACCTTACCTATCGGGTCTTGGTCGCCAAAGTATTTTTTAGCCGTTTTTTGTGTGATGATCACCGAATTATCATCGGTAAAAAGCTGGGCAGCATTCCCCTTTATCAGAGGATAATCAAATACCGAAAAAAAGGAAGCATCAACAAATAAGTTCTGCTGATCGCCGAATACCTTATCCTGGTATTTATACATGGAGTACAGATAATTGCGCGTTATCCGCACCTGTTCCTGCACATCGGGCAGTTGCTGCTTAGCCAACGGCCCTATCGGTGCCACATCAACCGACCAGATCTGCCTACTGGCACCCGTACCGCCGAACAACTCCAAACGGTAAATATTTTTGGTTTGTTTATGAAAACTATCAAAACTCAACTCATCCTGTACCCAAAGCAATATGAGTATCCCAATAGCCAAACCAGCGGTTAAACCCACAATATTTATAGCCGAGTAAAATTTGTTTTTCAACAAGTTACGCCAGGCAGTTTTTAAATAGTTTCTTATCATTTTAATTATTATTAGTCAATGGGTCATTAGTCATTGAGGTCATTTTTTAGCTTTAACCTTTCAGCTTTCTCCTTTCGGCTTCCTCTACCTTTCAGCTTTAACCTTTCTCCTTTAAGCTTTCAGCTCAAATTCATTCGCTTCTCAAACTCTTTATCGGGTTGGCAACTGCTGCCTTAACCGATTGAAAGCTTACCGTGAAAAAGGCGATAGCGAAAGTGATAAGCGCGGCCAATACGAACACGCCTGCATTGAGCGGCGCACGATAGGCAAAATTTTGCAGCCATTTATCCATAGCGTAGTACCCAAGCGGCATGGCTATTACAGTGGCAATCAGAACCGGTTTCAGCATATCTTTTGAAAGCAGCAGTAAAATATTTTGTACCGATGAACCCAGCACCTTGCGCACGCCAATTTCTTTGGTGCGTTTGGCAGCGGTAAACAGCGAGAGGCCGAACAAACCCAAACAGGCGATGAAAATTGCCAGACTCGAAAATATACTCAGGATAGTTTGCTGCCGCAGATCGGTTTTGTAAACGGTATCGAATTTTTGATCGAGAAACGTATATTCAAACGGATAAACCGGCGCGGCCTTGCTGTAGCTGGCTTTAAGAGCAGCCAAAGCATTTTGCAGGTTGCCCGCTTTAAGTTTGATCACGGCTACCCTTCTGTCGTCTGCCGGTGATATTACCAGCGCGTCCATATTTTCTTTTAGCGAGAGGAAGTTATAATCTTCAATTACACCTACTATTCTGCGTCGGTGTTCATCGCGCATGGTGTTCTTTATCCATTTGCCAATGGCCTGCTCCGGCGTAAAGTTCAATTTTGTGGCAGCGGTTCGGTTTATCAATACGGCATCATTGGTGTCGGTAGCAAACTGTGGTGAGAAATCTCTACCCGCAATAATTTTAAGGCCAAGCGTTTTTACATATTCAAAATCGGCAAATTCGGTACGTGATTTAAATACATCATTTTGGCCTTCAACATCAAAGCCATGCATATCGTGAAAACCACCCGGCTCACCCGACATCAGGGATACCGATGCCACATTGCTGTTATTTAACAGATCATTTTTAAAGGCATTCTTATTATTATAAATATCGTCGTTATTTATGGGCACAAGCACGGTTTGCTCCTTCTCATAACCCAGCGATTTGTTTTTTACAAAGCTCATTTGGTTACGGATAATAATGGTACCGATGATAAGCAATACCGATATACTGAACTGCACTACTACCAATACCTGCCTGAACAAGGAGCCGCCTTTGCCTAATTGCAGTTTACCTTTCAGCGCCTGCACCGGCGAAAATGCCGAAAGGAAGAATGCCGGGTAACTGCCCGCCAAAAAGCCCACGAAAAGTATTACTCCTATTAAAAACAGGTAAATAGGTGAAGCACCCCATGGCACAGTTAAATGATAACCCAAAATGTTATTATACCAGGGCATCAGCAGCATTAAAAGCCCTATTGAAAACGCGCATGATATCAGCGTCAGCAATACCGATTCGCCGATAAACTGCCATATCAAATGGTTACGCAAAGCCCCCATCACCTTGCGTAAACCTACCTCTTTTGAGCGCTCAACCGCGCGAATGGTCGACAGGTTCATGAAGTTGATACAGGCAATTACCAGTATTAGCACCGCTATAGAAAGAAAAATGTATACTACGGTTTTATCGCCATGCTTAACGTTATCAAACGTTGATGACGGTTCAAAATAAATATCATTTAAAGGGGTAAGCGCGAGGTTGAACCTGACATGCATTTTCTGCATATCCTTGCCCATATACTTTTCCATAAAAGCCGGAAAACGTTTTTCGAGCTGAGCTTTGTCAACATTATCCGCCAGTTGAACGTAGGTAAACCCGTTGTTGTAGGTCCAGGCTTTAAACCAATCGCGGCTGGTATAGTTTGAGATTGGTATTACCGCATCAAAGTTAAGGTGCGAGTTTGAAGGTACGTCTTTAGCCACGCCGGTCACTTTCAATTGCAATTGCTTATCCAGTTGCACCACCTTACCAATGGGATCTTGATTGCCGAAATATTTTTTGGCGGTGGTTTGGGTAATCACTATGCTGCCGGGTTCTTTCAGGGCAGTCGCTGCGTTACCTTTTACGAGCGGAAAGGTGAATAATGTAAAAAAATCGGAATCGGCTACATAAATGTTTTTTTCGCTGAAAGATTGGTTACCAAAGGAGATCAGGCCCGAGTTAGGCATTACGCGTACAGCCCTTTTTATATCATTAGGATAATCGTTCAACAAAGCCGACGCATAGGGTGCCGACACGTAGGGCACCTTCATTTTATCTACGTCGAAACCACGCATTACCCGGTATATATTCTTGTTTTTATGAAATTTATCAACGCTAAACTCATTGGTAATAAACAAAAAGATCATCAGGCAAACCGTAATACCAATAGTTAACCCAAGAATATGAATAAGCGAAAACGACTTGTTCTTATACAAGTTTCGCCATGATATTTTTATGAAGTTCTTTAACATAATTTTACATTTAGTCAGTGGTCATTAGTCATTAAGGTCATTTTTCAGCGTTGAGCCTTTCCTTTTCCGCTTAGCTATAGCTTTCAGCTTTAGTCTTTCCGCTTTCAGCTCCCCTTTACCTTTCAGCTCAAACTCACTCGCTTCTCAAGCTCTTCACCGGGTTGGCTATAGCTGCCTTAACCGACTGAAAACTTACTGTAAGCAAGGCGATAATTACCGTTGCAAAACCTGCCAGCGCAAACACCCACCAGCTGATGGTGGTACGGTATGCAAAATCCTGCAACCACTTGTTCATAGCGTACCAGGCTATAGGGAAAGCGATTATTGAGGCTATTAAAACCAGCTTCAGAAAATCGGTTGACAGCATAGCCACCACATTTTTTACGGAAGCACCCAGCACCTTGCGGATACCGATCTCTTTGGTGCGCCTTTCGGCAGTATAAATAGCCAAACCAAGCAAGCCCATGCAAGCCACCGTAAGCGATAGCACCGTAAACACGCTGAACACCTGGCTTATTGTTTTATCGGCACGGTACAGGGCATCAAACTCGGCATCTAAAAAGCTGTATTCAAAAGGCGTATCGGGCATAAACTGCTTCCACTTGCTTTGCAGCGCGTTGATGGTTTTATTGTAATCGCCTGGTTTTATGCGTACGGTGATGTATGATGAACCGGTATAATACGATTTAGAGGTGGTGTAAAACAACGCGAATGGCGATACGGTGCTGTGCAATGATTCTACATTAAAATCTTTCACCACGCCTATCACTTTAAACTTTTGGTTTCCGTTACCGGGATATAGGATGCTTTTGCCAATGGCATCTTTCCAGCCTATTTGTTTGGCGGCAGTTTCGTTGAGTATTACCGAAGCCGAATCGGCAAAGTCTTTGGCAAAGGCACGGCCTTTAACCATTTTAAAACCCAGGGTGGGTATAAAATTCTCGTCGACAATAAATGATGACAGCGTGATCTTGGTTTCGTCGCTTTTGGTATTGTTTGCATCGGCCTCGGGCGTATAAAAATCGCCGAAGGAGTTTTTGGTAGGTACACTGGTTGAAATGCTGGCGCTGCTTACCTGCGGCAGCGTAAGCAACTCCTGCCGAAGGCTTTCCTCGCTATCGCCCAACCTATCGGCATTGGAAATAACCACTACATTCTCTTTAGCAAAACCAAGATCTTTAGATTGGCTGTATTTCAGCTGTTTATAAACTACAATGGTGCAAACAATTAATGCGGTTGATACCGTAAACTGAAACACCACCAATGCGTTACGGGTTACAAACTTACCCGCGGTACTGTTAAACAGGTTGCCTTTTAATACGCTGACCGGTTTAAACGAAGTAAGGAAGAATGCCGGGTAACTGCCTGCCAATAAACCTGTAAGCAGTACAAGCCCTACAATGGCCAGCCATGTTCTTATATCTAAAAATGCCGAAAGCGAAAGCGCCTTATTAGCTAATTGATTGAAGTACGGAAGCACCAATACCACCATTACAACTGCGATAACAGCGGCAAACAAACAGTACAGCAATGCCTCTGTAATAAACTGCCCCACCAACTGCTTACGCAGCGAACCAAGCACCTTACGGATACCTATCTCTTTGGCCCTTTTTGCAGATTGCGCGGTAGCCAGGTTCATGAAATTTACACAGGCCAGCAATATGATAAACAGCGCGATGGCCGAAAATATGTACACGTTTTTAATGCTCCCTTGTGTAATAAAAGCAGTAACGATATTACCCGAATACAGGTGAACTTCAGTTAAAGGCTGCAAATGCAGATCCCAGCGGCCGCCGTTCTTTTTAAACTCATCAAAAGGCTGCCCTATGCGCTTAAACGCGCTTGCCGCCTGCTGGCTCACCATTTGCGGAAATTTGTCTTCCAGCTTAGTGATGGCCGCCGCGTCGGTAACATTTTTGAGTTTAACATAAGTGCTCATTTGCAGCCAAACCCAGCTCCACGAAAAGCGCTTTACAGGCGGCATCCCCAGGTTCGATTGCAGCATATCAAACTGCAATGATGACTGCGCCGGAAGATCTTTCAATATTCCCGTTACGGTAAACGGCAGCGAATATTCATCAAATACCAGTGTTTTACCCATTGGGTTGGTATTGCCAAAGTATTTTTTGGCCGCTTTTTGGGTAAGCACCACCGAATTTGTTCCGTTTAAGCAGGTGGCTGCATTGCCCGCCACCAGGGCATAGTGAAAGAACTGCAAAAAGTTAGAATCAACCGATAACAAGTTTTGCTCGTTTAGCGAATTCTTCTGACCATCTTTTTCATAATGGATAATTTCGTTACCCGGTTTATAAATACGGGTATAGCTTTCCACCTCCGGAAAGTTGTTCATTAAAGCGGCTCCGGCTGTAGGCGGCGTATGACCGGCAACAAACTCATCATTGCCCATTTTGCCATCTATATTAACCCGGTAAATGCGGTTGGCATCTTTAAAAAAAGCATCATAACCAAACTCATCATTAACATACATCCCTATCAGTAAAACACAGGCCAAACCGATAGCAAGTCCGCTAATGTTGATGGTGCTGCTAACCTTATTACGGGTAAGGTTGCGCCAAGCTATTTTAAAGTGGTTCTTGATCATATTATTGGGTCATTTGTTTTTCGTCATTGGGTCATTCAGTCATTTACAGTAGTCATTTGTCATTCAGTCAGTGGTCATTTCTTTTCGCTTTCTGCTTTAACCTTTCAGCTTTCCGCCTTTCTAACCTATTCGCTCCGCAAGCTCTTCACCGGATTGATGAGCGCGGCTTTTATCGATTGGAAACTGATGGTTAAAAACGCTACCATTATTGCTGCTCCACCGGCGGCGGCTATTATCCACCACTGAATATTTACACGGTAGGCATAGTCCTGCAACCATTTTTGCATAACCAGCCAGGCCAGTGGCGATGCTATTACAATAGCGATAAACACCAGTTTGATAAAATCTAACGAAAGCATGCCCACTATAGCAGAGATACTTGCACCGAGTACTTTACGTATGCCTATCTCTTTTGAGCGTTGTTCGGCAGCATAAGCCGCCAGGCCGAACAGGCCGAGGCAGGCAATGGCTATAGCCAGCGTGGTAAACGATACAAATATCTTCCCGATGCGCTGTTCTGCCCGGTAAGCAGCATCAAAATCTTCATCCATAAACGAATAAACAAACTGATGATTGGGCGATATGCCTTTCCATTTACTTTCAATTTGAGATAGCAATGCAGGCATATCGGCAGTATGTACACGCACACTCAACGCTCCCCTGTCTTCAGCATAATACAACACCACCGGACTTATATTTTCGCGCAGCGAGTTGAAATGAAAATCTTTCATTACCCCCACTATATGATATTGCTGTATACCGAAGCTGTTGCGATAGATGTTTTTATTCAGCGGATCTTTTTCGCCTAATAACTTGGCGTAGGCTTCGTTTACGATAACGGCAGATGAATCAGTGGCCATCTGATCAGAAAAATTACGACCTGCTATCAGCTTTATATCCATCGTATTGATGTAGCTTTCATCAACCGGCCAAAACTCGGTAAGCACGGCTTGCTTTTGGTCTATCACCTGTTCGGGGAACAGTGCCGTCATATTACGGTCGGTGCCGGTTGGCACAAAGGTGGTCATGGTGGTATTTACCACACCGGGAAGTTGCTTAACTTCCTGCTTTAATATCTTGGCCTGACTGCCCAGGCTTTCCAGATCTTTAATGATCAACACCTGACTGCGGTTATAACCCAGGCTTTTGGTATGTATATAGTTAAGCTGATCATAAATAATCAGTGTACCGATGATCAGAAAAACTGAAACCGAAAATTGGAAAACCACCAGGAAGCTACGCAGAAAGCCGCCTTTAAAACCGGTGGACACCTTTCCCTTCAACACCTCTATCGGTTGAAAAGCCGACAGGAAGAACGCCGGATACGAACCCGCAAGGCTACCGATCACCACAACAATTAGTATAAGCGCCGGCAGCAACCAGTAAAAAGTTTGCAACGTAATGCTCAGCTCCTTACCGGCCATCCGGTTAAAGAAGGGCAGCATAGCCCAGGCTACCAATACCGCTATGATGGTTGATACCAGCGTAACCAGTACAGATTCGGTTAAGAACTGCGCTATAAGGTATTTGCGTGCAGAACCCAACACTTTACGAACACCAACTTCTTTAGCCCTATTAGCAGAACGGGCGGTTGAAAGGTTCATAAAGTTTACGCAGGCGATGAGCAATATAAATATGGCAATGGCCGAAAATATGTATACATACTGTATACTACCATTAGCGCTGAGTTCCTGCTGCATATCGCTGTGCAGGTGAATATTGGTAAGGGCTGTAAGATTGTGGCGGGCATAGTTGCCGTTTCCCTTCACTGTAAAGTGCTTTTCGGCTTCGGCCTGAATGGCTGTTGTTAGTTTCGCTACATTGGCACCCGGCTTTAACAATACATAAGTTTGCCAGCCGCCGCCATTCCAATTAGGCTGACTGCTTTCGGGCAACGTAGCCAATGATAAAAAGATATCATACCTGAAGTGCGATTGCCTTGGCATATTCTGCATTACGCCGGTAATAGTAAAATTACTGGTGTCGTTAAGGGTTAAAGTTTGCCCTACAACATCTGTTCTGTCAAAGTATTTTTGGGCGATGCTTTCGGAAATTACGGCAGTATGCGGGGCTGTTAAACTATTTGCATGCCCGCCATTAAGCAGCGGCAGGGTAAATACATCAAATATGCCCGATTCGGTAAATATTACATTGTTCTCCGTTATGTTTTCGCCATTCTTTTTTACCTGAAATTTATTAGGATAAGTGTATACAAACTTAGGCTGGCGCATTCTTATCGCTTTCTCTACTTCCGGAAAGTCAGTATTCAATGCACCGGCCAGTGCCAATTCAATAGCCGCGTAAGAGTTGGCGTTACCACCAAATTTAACATCAATATTTACACGGTATATTCTTTCGGCCCTGGTATTATAACGATCATAACTTAACTCATCAACCACATAAAAAACAATCAGCAAGCAGGTAGCCAGCCCTAAAGCCAAACCTAAAATATTGATGGCAGTAAAACCCTTATTTTTACTAAGGCTGCGAAATGCTGTTTTTATGTAGTTTCTGATCATATTATTGGGTCATTAGTCGATGGTCATTATTATTCGTCATTTGTTTTTAGTCATCGGTCAATGGTCATTCAGTCATTGTTTTAGCTTTCTCCTTTTCGCTTTCTGCTTTAACCTTTCAGCTTTCCGCCTTTCAACCCCTATTCGCTCCGCAAGCTCTTCACCGGATTGATGAGTGCTGCTTTTATTGATTGGAAACCGATAGTTAAAAAC
The DNA here is from genome assembly GCF_059418565.1 of Mucilaginibacter sp. GW821-FHT07G05. Lineage (NCBI taxonomy): Bacteria > Pseudomonadati > Bacteroidota > Sphingobacteriia > Sphingobacteriales > Sphingobacteriaceae > Mucilaginibacter > Mucilaginibacter sp. GW821-FHT07G05. The sequence goes on from NZ_JBWKQC010000001.1 coordinate 1,008,077, forward strand.
GCTACTATTATGGCTGCTCCACCGGCTGTGGCTATTACCCACCAGTGGATGGTTTCGCGGTAGGCAAAATCCTGCAGCCATTTGTACATCATGTACCAGGCTAAAGGCGTGGCTATCAGTATGGCGATAAATACCAGTTTCAGGAAATCTTTAGATAACATACCCACTATGCCCGATATACTGGCGCCCAATATTTTACGGATACCTATCTCCTTGGTGCGCTGCTCGGCGGCATAGGCAGCCAGGCCAAATAAACCTAAGCAAGCGATGATGATGGCCAGTGTAGTGAAAATCAAAAATATTTGTCCTACACGTTGTTCGGCACGGTACGAGGCATCGAAATCCTGATCCATGAACGAGAAGTCCATTTTTATGCTTGGGGCGATGGTTTTCCACCTGTCCTCAACTTTGGCGATCACATCCTTAATGTTCGCGCTGTTTACTTTAATACTTAAAGCCCCGTTGTTTTTGTCCATCACCATTACCACGGGTGCAATATTTTCGCGCAGCGAGCTAAAGTGAAAATCTTTAACCACGCCTACTATATGATATACTTTAACGTTTTCGGCCGCATGCTTGCCCCCTAACGAACGGTAAAGAACCTTGTTCAATGGCTCTTTCATATCCAGAAACTTGGCAGCGGTTTCATTGATGATAACACCCAATGAATCGGTAGGCATCCGGTTAGAAAAACTACGCCCGGCAACCATTTTCATATTAAGGGTGCTGATGTAGTCGTCATCAATTTGCCAGGTTTCCGGGAATAGAGATTTCTTCGGATCGAGCGTGGCATCTTTATAGAACATAGAAGTATTATGCCAGCGCGACGTAGGTAAAAAGCCGGTAAGTGTAGCATTGCTTACACCGGGCAGCTGTTTTACTTCGTCTTTAAATATCCAGGCCTGGTCGTTCAGTTCAAACGCGTTTTGTACTATAAGCACCTGCTCGCGGTTGTAACCCAGATTTTTGGTTTGAATGTAGTTAAGTTGATTATGAATCACCAGCGTACCTATAATGAGCACGATAGATATGGCAAACTGAAATACAACCAGCGAACTACGCAGCATCCCGTTTTTAAAGCCGTTGGCCAATTTACCTTTTAACACATTGATAGGCTGAAATGCCGACAGGTAAAACGCCGGGTAAGAACCTGCCAATGCCCCTACTATCACTACAATTAAAATTAATGTTGGTACCAGCCATTTTAAGGCTTGCGCACTTACCACAATCTCTTTACCTGCCAGATCGTTAAAATAAGGCAACGACAGCAAGGCCACCACACAGGCAATAAGGGTAGCGGCCAAAGTAACCATTACCGATTCGGTTAAGAACTGGGCTACGAGGTATCCGCGCGACGAACCCAAAACCTTACGTACTCCTACCTCACGTGCCCGGTTTGCAGAGCGGGCGGTCGCCAAATTCATGAAGTTTACGCAGGCGATGATGAGGATAAACAAGGCTATCGCCGAAAATATGTATACATACTGTAAGGTACTGTTAGGACTAAGCTCGCCGGTACGATTAGAGCGCAGGTGAATATCAGTAAGCGGTGTTAAATTCAGCCTGAAATAGTTACCGTTCTTTTCAAAACCATCGATAGACATGTTAAGGTCCGATTGCATTTCGGCGGCGCTGTGCTTATTTAAAAACCCTTGTAAAGCACCCTCAAACTTTTTGGCATCGGCACCTTCGCGAAGTAATACATAGGTATTATAATCGCTGCGCAGCCACTGGTTGGTATGGCTATCGGGCCAGGTGGTCATGGATACAAAAAAATCGAAATTAAAATGCGATTGCTTTGGGATATCTTTTATTACCGCGGTCACCTTAAAGTTGATATGATCGTCTATCAGCAGGGTTTTACCTACTACATTGGTGCTGTTAAAATATTTTTTGGCAGATGTTTCGGTAAGTACAATAGTATTCGGTTCCGAAAGCGCTGTCGCCGCATCGCCATTGATCACCGGCAGGGTAAACACTTTAAATATAGCCGGATCAGCGTAGGCAACCTTGTTCTCTTTAATGTTGATACCATCCTTTTTTATATGATAAGTACCCGCATTCCTGATACGTACCGCGTTCTCTACCTGCGGAAAGTCCGCTTTTAAAGCATCGGCCAGCGGCGGCATAGCTACCGCGTATAAAACGCTGTTATTACCGAATTTTAGGTCTTCGTTTACACGATAGATCCTGTCGGCATTGATATTGTAACGATCGTAACTAAGCTCATCAACCACATAAAAAACGATCAGCAAACACGCGGCAAGCCCCAGCGCCAGGCCACCTATGTTAATAGCTGTAAAGCCCTTATTGCTACGAAGGTTGCGGAATGCTGTTTTTATGTAGTTACGAATCATGTTTATTAGTCATTTAGTCATTAGTCATTGAGCTATGCTGTCATTGGGCATTCAGTCATTGCTTTTCGCTTTTAGCTTTCCGCTTTAACCTTTCTCCTTTTACCTTTCAGCTTTATCCTTTCAGCTTTCAGCTCCCCTTACTCGCTCTTCAGGCTTTTTACAGGGTTGCTTGATGCCGCCCTGAAGGTATTGAGCACTACTACCGTCAGCGTGAGCAGCAGTATGAACAGGCCTACTATGCCGAACATCCAAATGCTTACATTAATGTGGTAGGTGTATTTTTGCAGCCAGTTGTACATTAGCCACCAGGTTAAAGGCACCGCTATTACAAAGGCTACAAATACCAGTTTCATAAATTCTTTTGATATCAGTACCAGCACTTGTTGAATACTGGCACCCAGCACCTTGCGAATACCTATCTCACGGATCCGTTTTTCGATAGTGAACGATGCCAAACCTGCTAAGCCAAGGCAGCAGATAAATATGGCAAGGCCTGCGAAAATGTTGGTCACCCGGCTGATCAGTTCTTCGGTAGCGAATTTTTTGCCGAACTCGGTGTCAACAAACTGGTACTCAAAAAGATCATCGGGGCTGTAGGTTTTATAAATGTTTTCAAAAGCGGCTATCGCTTTTTGAGGCTGCACACCCTGGTTAAGTCTCACATTTACCCAGTTTAAACCACGGCCAAAATAAGTGATCATCGGCCTTACGGTTTCATAGGGCGACGACATGATGATATTATCAGTAACGCCAATTACATGAAGGAGTGTTTTATCGTAGCGCAACGTTGTGCCTAATGGCTGTTTCAGATTCATGGCTTCAACGGCGGCTTTATTGAGCAGCACATTGGCGCTATCGGCAGGACTGCCATCAAAATCGCGTCCTTCCAAAATTTTTACGCCCATTGTTTTGGTAAAATCCCTATCGGCAGACATGCCCGAGAAAATAATGGTTGAACCTGTAGGTCTGCCCGGGTAGTCAGGGCCGGCAGTAGTCCACCATATATCAGTAATGGGCGAAAATGTGCGTGTTACCCCACTAACCAAGCCTGTTTTAAGCATTTCCTGCTTAATCACGTCAAAGTTCTTATTGGCAGCCCCGGTGGCAGGTATCATGATCAGGTTATCAGCATTGTAACCTGTATTTCGGTTTTTTACGTGTTGTATCTGCTGGTAAATAATTATAGTGGCCGATATCAACAGTATCGACATTACAAATTGGCCAACTACCAATATGCGCCTTGGCATAATCGCGCTTTTGCCTACCATTATAGTGCCTTTCAAAACCTTTATCGGGTTGAAAGATGAAAGGTACAGGGCCGGGTAACTACCCGCTGTAATACCTGTAAATACGACTATAATTAATGCCCCTATCCAAAATAAAGGCTCGGCAAAGTTGATGCTTAGCTGTTTATTAACCAACTGGTTGAACATCGGGGTTAATGCCAACACAATTATGACAGAAAGCGCGAAAGCTATCGTTGTCAATATGGTTGATTCGGCAAAAAATTGCAGTATCAGTTGTTTTTTGTTTGAGCCTAATGTTTTGCGGATCCCAACCTCTTTTGCCCTCTTCTCGCTGCGCGCGGTAGACAGGTTCATGAAGTTGACGCAGGCTATCAGCAAAATAACCAGCGCTATAATGGTGAACAGGCGCACATACTCTATCATACCGCCAACATTTTTACCATCTTTAAATTCATGGTAAAGATGCCACTTGCTCATGGGGTAGGTAAAGTAGGTGCTAAACTTTTCGTCGGGCTGGTGCTTTTTCATCTCGCCGTGCACAATTTTATCCAACGCAGCGTTAGTAGTACCCGGTTTGGCTTTGATATAAACGTACCACGATGAGTTTACCCACTCATTCATGTTACGTTTGCTTTCTTCAGTTGAATAATTGAACGGCCTTAATCCGTCAAATTTTATGGTAGAGTTGCCCGGAGGGTCGGCAACTACGCCGGTAATTTTCGCGGTTTCGCCGGTATTTATTTTCAGCGTTTTGTTCATTGGGTCGGCATCCCCAAAAAACGCCTTAGCGAATGATTGTGTGATAACGATAGACGACGGATCGGCAAGCGCGTTTGCCGCGTTCCCCTTGATAAACTTCCAAGAAAAAACATCAAGAAAGCCATTGCTCACAAACAGCAGGTCGCGTTTTAAACGTGTGTTGTTATACTCAATCAGGCTGCCCTGGGTTTGCGATACACAGGTTACATGTTCAATTTGCGGATAATCGTTTTGCAGCGCTGGTGCCAGCGGGAACACCATGTTCTCGTCGGTAAAAATGTTGTTCTTAAAATCGCGGGTGGCTATTGCCTGGTAAATATTATCGTAGTTTTTATGAAACTTATCAAACGACACCTCATCCTTTACCCACAAAAAAATAAACATGGTACAGGTGATACCTATAGTTAACCCCAGCAAATTGGTGAAAGCGAAACCTTTATTACGTAAAAGGTTTCGCCAGGCTATTTTAATGTAATTTTTGAACATGGTTTAAAGGTGATTGGCGGTTTTAATTTTATTATGATCAGATCATGATATTCTCAACAACGGTATTACCATCAAGCAAGCGAATAATACGGTGGCTGTAACGTGCATCGTGCTCGGAGTGCGTTACCATGATAATGGTAGTGCCTTGCTCGTTCAAATCAGTTAAAAGCTCCATTACTTCGTTACCGTTGCTGCTATCCAGGTTACCGGTAGGCTCATCCGCAAGTATCAGTTTTGGTTTGTTTACTACCGCGCGGGCAATGGCCACACGCTGTTGCTGACCACCCGATAACTGTTGCGGGTAGTGGTTGCGGCGGTGCATGATCTGCATTTTTTTCAATACCTCTTCTACCCTTGTTACCCTTTCGGCGGCAGGTACACCGGTATAAATCAGCGGCAGCTCAACGTTTTCAAATACAGTAAGTTCATCAATCAGGTTAAAGCTTTGAAACACGAAACCTATGTTGTGCTTACGCAGATCGGCACGTTTACGCTCGGTAAAGTGGGCTACCTCAATATCGTTAAATACGTAGCTGCCCGCATCCGGATCGTCGAGCATACCCAGTATGTTCAACAGGGTTGATTTACCACAGCCCGATGGGCCCATGATGGCCACAAATTCGCCGGTGTTAACTTCCATTGATAGTTTGTTCAATGCAACCGTTTCAACTTCTTCGGTGCGGTAAAATTTTTCGAGATCAGTAATTTTTATCATTTGGCCCTCCTGAAAACCTGCCCGCCGAAACGGGAAGGCTTTTAAATTTTAATTGTGATTTATGTTTTATAATTAGTTATCGTTATTTTTTCAGTACCAGTTCCTGCATATCGCCGTAGGTTTCGTAGCTCGATGTTACTACTTTATCGCCGGGTTGTAAACCTTGCATTACCTCGTAATAATCAGGATTTTGCCTGCCCAGTTGTATATCAACCCTGTAAGCTGTTTTACCATCGTCGCTTAGTTTAAAGATCCAGCTGCCACCGGTTTGTTGGTAAAAACCACCTTTTGATACCAGTACGGCTTGTGTTTCATCGCTTAATGCCAACCTTATTTGCAGGGTTTGGCCGCGGCGGATCCCCGCAGGCACCTTACCGTCAAAGGTCATATCAACCTGGAAACGGCCATTGGTGATCTGGCTGTATACCTTCTTGATCTTCAGTTTATAAGTTTTATCAGCGAAAGTAAAATCGCCTGCAAGGCCATTGTAAATGCGCGACAGGTAGTGCTCGTCAATATCAACCTTTACCTTAAAGCCCGAAAGCACGTCGATCTGCCCTAAACGCTCACCTTTATTTTTGCTCTGCCCTATTTCGGCATCCATTGAGGTAAGCTGACCATCAACCGGTGCGCGTACTATCAGGTCGCCTACCTTTTTGCGCATCAGCTCTAAAGTAGCCTTCATGTTGGCGTATGATTCGTTTGATTGCTGCAATTGCTTGCTAACCGATATGGTATCTTGTTTTAATATGTCAGATGCCAGTTTTTTACGGCGTAACTGGTAGTTATAAGTATTTTCAGATGATTGAAACTCCTGCAAGCCGATAGCTTTTTGCGCGTATAATTTTTTATTCAGTTTATATATACGGTCTGCTTCTTTAAGAGCATTGTCAACATCGGCCATTTGATTTAGCTTGCCGATGGTATTTTGCTGCGCCTGCGAACGCGAAATTTGCATTTGGGTTAATACATCAAATACCGAAGTTTGCTGATTGGCCAGGCTAAGCTCCAGATCGGTATTGGCCAGTTTAAGTATCGGGTCGCCTTTTTTCATGGTGGCACCGTCTTCTACAAATTTCTTTTCAACCCGGCCGCCTTCAATGGCATCCAGGTAAATAGTAGTAAGCGGCATTACCACGCCATTAACAGGTATAAACTCCTGAAAAGGGCCTTTTTTAATTTCACTGATGGTAATACGTTCAACATCAACATTCAATTTGCTTTTACCGGAGGTGAAAAATATACTGCCCGCAACAAGCGCTACAATAGCGGTAATGCCGGCAATGGTCATTATCTTTTTAGAGTTCCACTTCTTTTTTTCTATAATTCTGTCCACAGTATTTTATTAATATTTGAACAACAGATACAAAAAGATATGCCATAAATTAAAATACTGTTTTTCAGTATTTTACATGAGTATTATTAAATAATACCGTACGCTATTGTTACATCAGGTGTACGGTTATGATACAGTGTATTTTAGGCCTGTTTTAATAATATGCTGTATTTCAATATTTTGGATATTTGGTTACTGTTTTGGGTATTTGAGTACAGTTAAAAAGCGTACAATTGCAGGTCGCTTAAATTTATAAATGCGAAAAAATACCTATTTTAACACCTTAATACGATATAAATAAACCAACAGCACCAATGATACTTAAGAAAGCTACCGTTTTAATTGTTGATGATGACCCCGATGTACTTACCGCGGTAAAGCTGTTGCTTAAACCGGCCGTACAGGAAATTATTACCGAGAAGAATCCGGAAAATATAAACTGGCTGCTGCAACGTAACCAGGTTGATCTGGTGCTGCTTGACATGAATTATAACAGCGCCATTAACACCGGCAATGAGGGTATTTACTGGCTGCGGAAGGTGAAGGAATGGAAACCCAACGTATGCGTTATTATGATAACCGCTTACGGCGATATCGACCTCGCGGTACGTTCGTTAAAAGAGGGCGCTAACGATTTTATTGTTAAGCCATGGCATAACGAAAAACTGATTGATACCATTACCGACCTGCTCGATAAAAAAGAAGGCGGCGCAAAGCCTGCCAAAGCATCGGTAAAAAGCAAAGCCGGCGACCAGGCCATACTGGGCGAGGCCGATGTAATGCAGGATATATTTTACAAGGTAAACAAAATAGCCCCTACCGATGCCAACATATTGATACTGGGCGAAAACGGAACGGGTAAGGATTTGATGGCAAAGGCCATACACGAGCGCTCGTTGCGTGCCGATAAACCCTTTGTTAAGGTAGATGTTGGCGCGTTGACCGACACACTTTTCGAGAGTGAGTTGTTCGGCCACAAGAAAGGCGCGTTTACCGATGCTCGTGAGGATCGCATGGGCCGCTTTGAAGAAGCACAGGGAGGCACCTTGTTTTTAGATGAAATTGGTAACATCAGCCTGCAACAACAGGCTAAGCTGCTCACCGTACTGCAAAACAGGCAGGTAACACGTTTAGGCACCAACCGCCCGGTAGATGTGGACATCAGGTTGATATGCGCAACCAACGTGCCGCTGTATGAGTTGGCTAACGAAAACCATTTCCGTAAGGATTTAATTTACCGCATCAACACCGTTGAAATTACTATGCCACCGCTGCGCCGCCGTAATGAGGATATTGTAATACTGGCCAAGCATTTCGCTAAACTATATGCCAATAAATACCTTAAACCAACTATGGAGTTTGAGGCAGCGGCATTGCAAAAGCTAAAATCGTATAACTATCCGGGTAACGTGCGCGAGTTGCAGTATACCATTGAGCGTGCCGTAATTATGGCCGATGAACATATTTTAAAGGCCGACGACCTGCTATTCTCGGTACTGGAAACCAGCAATGAGATACAGGAAGAGAAAGACAATATTCCGTTAAGCACACTGGAAAAGAACGCCATATTACGTGTTATTGAAAAGCACAACGGCAATATTACCCGCGCCGCCAAAGAGCTGGGTTTAACCCGTACGGCCCTCTATCGCAGATTAAGCAAGTATGATATATAAAAGTTACGAATGGCGGCTGCTGCTTCGTGTGGTGGCCTTGTTTATTGTAGTTACGGCCACCTGCTTAGTTGTTATCAACGGGAAGTACCTGTTTTTAATGATCACCGGGCCGCTGCTGCTGTATATCATATCGCGCATGATCCATTTTCAGAAAAAGGCGCAGGATGAAGTGGAGCAATTTGTTGAGGCCATTCAATACCGCGATTTTTCGAGGCATTTTGATGTACGCAAAGCACCTAACGAACTAAAGCCGCTTCGCCATGGTTTTAATGAGATCAACGCCACCTTTAAGCAAATTACCCGCGAACGCGAAACCCAATACCAATACCTGCAAAAGATACTCGAACTGGTTGATACCGGCATACTATCGTACGAGCAGGACGGCGGCGAAGTGAACTGGACAAACGATTCGTTCAAGAAACTGATTGACGTCCCCTACCTCAAATCGATACAATCACTCGAAAAACGTGACCATGGCTTGTATGATGAGATCACCCAATTAAAACCGGGCGATAACAAAGTACTCACCATTACGCGTGATCAGCAACTGGTAAAAATACTCATCACCGCCAGCCTGATGCGTACTGATAATAAAACGAGCAAGTTATTGGCCTTTCAAAACGTGAGCGAAGCTTTGGACGAAACCGAATCAAAGGCCTGGTCGAAATTACTGAACGTAATGACGCACGAGATCATGAACTCGGTAGCCCCTATTTCGTCACTGGCCGATACCCTGAAGAACCGCCTGCAAAGCCCTGAGATTGCCAATAGCGATATCAGCGACGAACTGGAAGATATTGAGCTGGGTATTGACACCATTAAACGCCGAAGCGAGGGTTTGCTTAAGTTTACCGAAAGCTACCGCAGCCTTAACAAAATTACCAAGCTCGATTTGGACAAGGTAATGGTGCGCGATATGTTTGAGAATATGAACAGCCTCATGCGCCCTACACTGGATAAAAAACGCATAGAGCTCGACATCATCCTCCGCGACCCTGCACTGGCTATTGAGGCCGATATTAATTTGGTGGAACAGGTGCTGATCAACCTGCTGGTAAATGCTATTGAGGCCGTTAAAGACCGCGAGCATCCGCAGATCACCCTATCCGCAGAAATACAAAAAAATAAAACCTTAGTTAAGGTGAGCGACAATGGCTTAGGCATGCCACCTGAACTCTTAGATAAGATATTTATTCCATTTTTCAGTACCCGTAAAACAGGCAGCGGTATTGGTTTAAGCTTGTGTAAACAGATTATGCTGCTGCATAAAGGCAACATACAGGTACAATCAACCGAGGGCAAGGGTTCTTCATTCATCATGCAGTTTTAACCGTATTAATGGCTACCAACCGTTTAAAAATCATAGCCATATCGGGCAGCTTGCGCGATGGTTCAACCAATCATGCTATCCTTAATTTTATCAAAACGCTTTGCCCGGATACTATTGAATATGTTATTTATAACCGGCTAAGAAATATCCCGCCTTTTGATCCGGGCCTGGATAATGATAACCCGCCTGATGAAGTTGTTGACTTGCGCCAATTGCTTACCATGGCCGGCGCGGTACTGATCTGTACGCCTGAATACGCTTTTGGTGTGCCCGGCTCGCTCAAAAACGCTTTGGATTGGCTGGTATCCAGCAGTACACTGGTTGATAAACCTGTGGCTCTAATTACTGCTTCGTCTGTAGGGCACAATGCCCATGCCTCGCTCCTGCTTACGCTTGGCGCGCTATCGGCAAACGTGGTTGAGGGCGCGGCTCTGTGTATCCCCTACATCCGCTCAAAAATGGATAATGATGGCAATGTGACGGATAAAGAAACCGAAGAACACATTGTTGCCTGCTTTAACGCGTTGTTAACCGCGATAAGCTAACCACTTACTGCCAATTTGACAACCTGCTTACATTTGGAACGAGCCTTGATGGTTGCGTGATAACAAATGATCATTTAATTTATAACCATATAGAATTATGCAAGAAAAAGGCACGATCTCGATCCACACCGAGAACATTTTTCCGATAATTAAAAAATTCCTGTACTCTGATAACGAGATATTTTTGCGCGAGCTGGTATCAAACGCGGTTGATGCTACGCAAAAACTGAAAAGACTGGCATCATTAGGTCAGTATTCGGGCGATGCAAGCAACCTGCGCGTTGAAGTTTCGGTTGATAAAGAGGCTAAAACCATCACCATATCTGATAACGGTATCGGTATGACAGCCGAGGAAATCAAGAAATACATCAACCAGATCGCATTTTCGGGCGCTACCGAGTTTATGGAGAAATTTAAGGAAGCCAAAGACGCCAACGAGATCATCGGCCGCTTCGGTTTAGGTTTCTATTCGGCATTTATGGTGGCCGACAGGGTTGAAATTCAAACCTTATCGTACCAGGATGGCGCCGAGCCTGCTTACTGGGTATGCGATGGCAGCACCGAGTTTGAAATTGGCGAAGGTATACTGGAAGAGCGCGGTACCGAAATTACCCTGCATGTAAACGCCGAATCTGAAGAGTTTTTAGAGAAGGGTAAACTACAGCAGATACTGGATAAATACTGTAAATTTTTACCTGTGCCTATTAAATTTGGCGCTAACGAGCAGGAAGAAGAAGACGGTGTTGACGAAGAAGGTAAAACCAAATACAAAACTATTGAGGTTGATAACATCATCAATGATACCAACCCTATCTGGACAAAAGCACCGAACGAATTGAAGGACGAAGATTACCTGAAGTTCTACAAAGAGCTTTATCCTTTCTCTGAAGATCCTTTGTTCTGGATCCACCTGAATGTTGATTACCCTTTCAACCTTACCGGTGTATTGTATTTCCCTAAAATCAAGAACGATTTTGATACCCAACGTAATAAGATCAAATTATTCTCGCGCCAGGTATTCATTACCGACGAGGTAAAAGACATCGTTCCGGAATTTTTAATGCTATTGCATGGCGTTATCGATTCACCGGATATTCCGCTGAACGTATCACGTAGTTTCTTACAGGCCGATAGCAACGTTAAAAAGATCAATACCTACATCACCAAAAAGGTAGCTGATAAATTAGCCGAACTGTTTAAAGCCGACCGCAAAGCCTACGAAGAAAAATGGACCGACATTGGTTTATTCGTGAAGTACGGTTTGGTAAGCGAAGACAAGTTTTATGATAAAGCCAAAGATTTTGTTTTGTTAACCAACACCGCTAAAGAAAACTATACCCTTAACGAGTATAAAGACAAAGTTGAAGCTACACAAACAGATAAAGATGGTCAGCTGATCTATCTGTACACTAATGATCCGGCTAAGCAGGATTCATTCATCCAATCGGCCAATAAAAAGGGTTACGATATTTTGCAGATGGATTCGCCTATCGATAACCACTTCATCAGTCATTTAGAGCAAAAACTGGAGAAAACATCGTTAAAACGTGTTGATGCCGATGTTGCCGATAAACTGATCAAAAAGGACATTACGCTGGAAACTATTTTAACAGAAGAGCAATCAACCAAAGTAAAAGAGATCTTCGATAGCGCTATCAGCAAACCGGCTTACAAAGTTGAGCTGGAAAGCCTTAGCCCCGAAGAACTGCCTGTAACCGTTACCATGGACGAGTTTATGCGCCGCATGAAAGACATGGCAGCTATGGGCGGCGGTATGGGCTTTTACGGCAGCATGCCTGATAACTACAAGGTGATAGTGAACGGTAACCACAAACTGATTACCCGCATACTGGAAACCGAAGATGCAGGTAGACAAGCGCAACTGGCCAAGCAAGCGTTTGACCTGGCCTTGTTATCGCAAGGTTTATTAACCGGTGCCGAGTTAACCGAGTTTGTTAACCGCAGTGTTAACCTGATATAAGGTTAACCGAAACAATATCAAAGCCGCCCGTGTATTATACCGGGCGGCTTTTTTGTTGCAACTTATTGCAAGTATTATCGTTGAATAGTTTAAGCCGCGGGGCTTAATCCCCTAAATCACATTTTTAAATATCTTTGGCCCTATCATGACCAAAAAACATCTGCTACTGTTCTTTTTCTTTTGTGTTTGCAGCGTGAGTACTTACGCCAATTTTAACTTTAATGCCAATTGCGTTAATGCTTACGAAGCCATTATCAGTCTGCGTATTAACGAGGCGAGGCAGCTGATACAGAAAGAAAAACAGCATGACCCTAAAAACGGGATCATTGTAATGCTGGAAAACTATGTGGATTTTTTTAGCCTGATGGCATCAGATAATAAGAACGACTACGAAAGGCTGAAAGATTACCGATCGGACAGGTTATCGGCTTTGGAAGATAACAGCGACGAAAAATCACCCTACTACTTATATACCCAGGCCGAGGTTTACCTGCAATGGGGACTGCTGAAAGGCCGTTTCGGCGACTACCTTTCATCAGCCCGCGATTTGAAGAAAGCGAGCAACCTGCTTAAAGAAAACACCAAAAAGTTCCCTGATTTTACACCCAATAAAAAGGGCATAGCGTTGGTGAACGTCATCTTCGGATCGATACCCTCCAATATGAAAGGCATTACCAGTTTTTTGGGGATGACGGGCAATGCACCAACCGGTATTAAACAGTTAGAAGCGTTGCGTTTGGAGTTACCAAAATCAAAGTATGAGCTGTTTAAAGATGAAGTGATCTTCTTTTTGTGTTACATTAATATTGATGTACTGCATAATAAAAACAGCTACGATAAACTGATCGGCTATGTAGCCGATATGGATAGCAAGAGTCTGCTTAAAAGTTACCTGCAAGGCTACGTGGCCTTCAAAAGCGCGCATAACGAAGAGGCTATCAACTTTTTAAAATCGGCACCTGCATCAACTATTTATATTGACATGCCGCCTATTGATTACTTGCTGGGCAATGCCAAACTTAACCGGCTGGATACCGATGCTTACGTATACTTGAACAATTACCTGCGCAGCTATAAGGGCATCAATTTCATTAAAGACACCTATCTTAAACTGGCTTATTTTTACCTGCTGAAAGGCGACAATGCCAAGTACGATTACTACCTGAAACAGGTACGCGCCAAAGGTTACGCGGTTGACGAGAAAGATAAACAAGCCTTAAAAGAAGCCAACGATGCCCCACCCGATACGGATTTACTGCGTGCCCGTTTCTATTTTGATGGCGGCTATTACAACAAAGCGTTGGCCGAGTTAAAGGACGAAAAGGTAAACACCTTTAAGCTATTAAGGGATAAAATAGAGTTTTACTACCGCCTTGGTCGTGTGTACGACCGAATGGAACATGATAACGAAGCCTTGCAAAACTATCAGCAGGCTATTAACCTGGGTAAAAAAACCAGCTATTATTACGCGGCTAACGCGGCACTAAGTATAGGCTACATATACGAGCGAAAAAAGGATTACCCACGTGCGGCCAGCTTTTACAAGCAGGCCATTGATATGGACGACCATGAATACAAAAGCAGTATTGATAACGAGGCCAAAGACGGACTGAAAAGACTGGGCAAATAATTAAGCTTCGGGTTCATCCGTAAAGCGGATGTTTTTTTGGATGGCTTGCAGATGGTATTGGTTCACTTTGGCTTTCAGTTCATCAAAATCAAAATCGTGGTTGGTACCACAATTGTACATGTTGAAATAGAGCGATGCTTTAAGGCTTTCAAAGTAATCGGTTAGGTTACTGCTCCATATCAGCTGGCAATTGCCTTTAATGCGCTGTACGATCTCCAGTATCCCCTCCTTAAATACGATATGCCTGATATGGCTGGTTTCTAAGTTTCCTTGCGGATAATAGAGTAATACATTGCCGGGGGTACTTAGCACTTCGGCGGCATACTCCAAACTTTGCTGTACCGAACGTTTGCCGGGCTCAATAGAGAATGAACCGATGTACCGCAGCCACCACTTTTTTTCCATTTGTTTTTTAACCGACATTACATATAAAGCCTTAACGTTTTGCTGTTTATGAATGCCATATATAGCCAGGTAAAAGGCGAACAAACCATCCCAAAAACTAAAGTGGTTACACATTAGTATGTACGAATGATCGGGTTTTACATCGGCAGGTCTTACAATAACTTTATTGAAGCGATATTTAAACACCAGCGATAAAAAATAAGCCGCCAGTTTTAACAGGTATAAAGGAAGTGGTTTTGATTTGATGATCATAACAATACAGCCGATAATGCGGATACAAAATTCTGGTTGATCATCTCGTGGTTCTCATCCAGTACAATTACTTCCGCATTTTTAACTTTAGCAATGAATGTCTTGCCCATAGCAGGCGGATACATTTTATCGCGTTTGCCAAATATAAAAATGCTTTTGATGTTTTGCGCATCCAGGGCCTGTATCAATTTAGGCTCGTTGGTTTCAAAAAAGCGTAAATAGGTAAAGCAGGCATAAAAATTAAAGCGAAGTTCGGGCGTATTGATCTCGTTGAAGAGTATTTTGTAGCCTATATCATCTAAAAAGCCAAGTCGCCTGCTAAAGCCCAGCATTTTTATGAGCGCGGTTTCGCTTAAGGCCAGCTTACTTAATATGCGGTTGCCTAACTTGTTCTTACTGAAAAAGGTAACCAATGTCCCCGGGTTAATTGATGATGGCGCTATCGCGATGTATTCATCTATCCTATCGGCCAGTTCTTCAACTACTACTGTAGCGTAATGTGTACCCATAGAGTAGCCGATCACCGAAAAACGGTCTATCTGCTCGTGCCTGCAAAAATCAGTGATCAGGTCGGCCAGTTGTTTTTTGGTGATGCCTTGTTTAACAGTAGCAAGGCTCTGATCTTTCAGTTTGGTTTGCTTATGAAAGAAGAGATCGAAACCGTAAAAGGTGTATTTAGAACTTAACACGGTATCTTCAAAAAGCTTGAATTGCTTCCCGTGCATCCCGTAACCATGAAAACACAGCATTTTTTGTTCGCCATTACCAAATTGGTAATAGTGAAGGTTAACCAGCGCGTTTTCAAAGTAATGATCTGTCATGCGGATGCGGCTTATTTATCGGTGGCTATTAAGGCCACAGCCCATATATAATCGCCATCATGAGTAATGGAGAGGCTTACCTGCGGAGCATTATCACGATGGATAATTACTTCGGGCTTGCCACCCAACTTCCCGCGTATGATCTCAATTTTTTTCCAGCCGATGGGTGAATCGTCCAGTTGTTTCAGGGCTTTGTAAACGGCCTCTTTAGCGGCGAAGGTGGAGGCGTAATGGAGCAGGGCGTCATCGAAGCTATCGCAATAATTTACTTCAGGTAAAGTGTATACTTTATTCTTAAACACATCATTAAATGATTTTTGAAAGTCGGTTAGCAATACCACATCATTGCCAATGGCAAAGCTTTTATCGCCCACTAAATCTTCAACTATTTTTAACAATTTACTCTCCATCAACCCCAAGACCCATTATGTTAAAACCGCCATCAACAAAATGGATATTACCTGTTACTTTTTTCGACAGGCTTGAAAAATAATACAAAGCCGCGTCACCTACATCACCGGCATCAATATTGCCCAGCGGCGCGGTAAACTTGCCTATCTTACGCAGTTTGCGCACACCCAAAATACCGCCTGCGGAAGTAGTCATTACCAACCCGGCAGAAATAGCGTTTACCCGCACGTTCAAATCGCGAAAATAGCTGGCGAGGTACATCACCATATTTTCTAACGCCGCTTTGCAAATACCCATGCCCGCATAACCCGGAAATACCCGCTGCGAAGCATTGTAAGTAAGCGTTAATATCGACGCGTTTTTTGCCAGCAGTGGTTTCGCCACACGGCAGATCCTCAAAAAAGAGTAGGAACTGATATTAAAGGCATCCATCAAATCCTCAAACGGAATATCGATATACTCTGGTGCCGGCTCGTTACTGCCCGGCAAAGTGTAGCACATTACCTGCTGACTGCCGTAGGCCACGCCATGCAATATGTAATCAATAGGCCCTAAACTGTTGTATACATTTTGTAAAAAAGCGGTGATCTGCAATTCGTCGCGCACATCAACATGGGCCGAGTATTGCGGATCCATACCGTTCTTTTCCATCAGGTACAGCACTTCGTCCTTAGTATCGTCAACGTAATTTAAAGCCACCTTACAGCCCGACTGATGCAGCTTTACAGCAATATCATATCCTATAGAACTTTCGTTCCGCACACCAAAAACTACCGCTACTTTATCTTTATTATCAATCATTTATATATCCCTTGAAACTGATATGGCGCTGTTGGTACCGCCAAATCCGTAATTTAAACAGGCTACGCTGTTAATTTCCTTCGCAAAACTTTCCTGCGGTACCAAATGGCGGTATGCCGCCAATGGATTTTTCGGCCCGGTCCAACCTTCAGCTTTCTGGAAGATTTCCAACTCGGGATTAAGCGTAGATGAATTGAGGCATGGCAATACCTTTTGGTTCTCCAGCATCAGTAAAGCGGTAATAAACTCTACCGAACCGGCGCCGCCCAGCATGTGCCCAAACTGCGATTTTGGCGCCGAAATATGGTAACCGCTATCGCCCAATGCATCTACCACGCTTAGCAACTCAATAGCATCACCTGCCGGGGTTGAGGTGCCGTGCACTTTTACCACATCGGGCTTTACGCCTCGATCGTTCAGTAAACCTTTCCACATGCGCTGCTGGCCGGCGAATGACGGATAGAACATATCGCCGTCGCCATCAGAATTATTAAAGTATTCGTCGATAACACCTAAAATATTGGCGCCACGGGCTTTGGCCATTTCGTATTCTTCCAGCGCGACGATACCGGCACCAAACGAGCATACAAAACCGTTACGGTTCAGGTCGAACGGGCGGGAGCTTTCTTCGGGCGTAAAGCCTTTGCTCAACACCATCATGCCGTCGAAACCTACAAAGGTTTCCACCGAACTGCCTTCTACCCCACCTGCAATTACCCTGTCCTGCATGCCGAACTTGATCAACCTGTAGGCATAACCAATGTTACCCAAACCGGTAGCGCATGCCGAACCTATGGCCTCGCAAACACCCTTGGTTTTCAACAGGCATGATATATTGGCCGCGTCACGGTAAAACATGGTACGGTCAATAGTATGCGAACCCGCGATACGGGCTTTACGGCCCTCCTGAAAGAAATGGTGCCAGGCAATGCGCAGTATCAAATTACCCGCGCCGCCCGAACCTACCACTACCCCGGTTTGCTCCGATTCTATTTCACTTTTCGACCATCCGGCAATTTTGGTAGCATCCTGCGCGCCCAGCATGGCCCATATACTGCCCATATCGGCAGTGGCCAGGTTGGCATCGGGTATACGGCCCAGTTTATCAATATAAGTTTCGGGATAATCTTCGGCAATAGGCGCTATAACGGCTTCAAGCCCCATCTCCTCCTCGGTAATATAGCCCGATACGGTTGAACGTATCTGTTTGCCATATTGCGCTACCTTGTCCCACTGCCTGATCAGGCTCTTGTTAGCGAATAACTTCTCGCTAAAATCATTAAGCCCGGTACAGGTAGGGAAAGCCCCGCCCATGCCTACTACAGCCACTTTTCTGCCCGCTACCTGCATCGTATTATCCCCTTGCTTTTACCTTTAAAATCAAATCAACAATATCCTTTACGGTTGAGCCTAAATCGTCAATATCATCATCTTCAAACTCAATACCGAACTTGTGCTCGGCCTTTGCAGCAATATTGATGAGTTCGGTTGATGGTGTGTTAAGGTCGCCACGGAAATCTGTTTCTTCTGTTACGTTCTTCAATCTTTCAGGATCAATTGTTCTAACAGTTTTTAAGATCTCTACTAAACCATCAATAATTTCTTGTCTTTCCATATTGCTTTATGTTATTTTTCAAATAGTTCTTTTTTTATTGCCCTGCCGGTGATGTCAAACAGTTCGGCTACCAGCTTAAATTCGCTGCTGATATCGTAAGCGAGTAAACGCTCATCAGTAAAATCACTAAAATAGGCATTCAGATCAAGCCCCTTGGGCACTTTATAGATACGGCCGTCGCATACCATCTGCCTGAATTTATAAAACTTGATCTGTCCAATATTAATAAAGGTATCCCCTGTTTCCAAATAGTAATGGAAATAAACGGGCCCGGTGCTGATGAACGCGGGGATAAATTTATCGCGCATATCATCTGCCGTGTAACCATGTTTTTTTGATTCGAGGTAGGTTGCCAAAGATACTATAGTCGCCTGCGCGAAGGCCTCAATTTGATCTACCCCGCGAAAAACACCAAAGTGATCTTCCACATCGCGCGGTTTTGGCGTATAGCTTGCCACAATCCCCACCTTGGGCGAGTGGTAATGGTAGTTATCAACCAATCGTTTTGTTGGGCCGTGCAGCAGCATGGTTGCCGGGTCAATCCCTACAAGTATGTCGTTGTTTTCCATTTATATAAGCCCGCCGTTTATATGTATGTTGGTTCCGTTGATGTACGCCGCCTTGTCTGACAGCAGGAAGGCAATGGCATCGGCCACGTCATCAACCTTGCCAAAACGTTTAGCGGGTATCATGCTTAATATTTTCTCTTTTTCAACCTGCGGGATAGCATCCGTCATGTCGGTTTCTATAAAACCCGGCGATACGCTGAACACCCTAATACTATGGCCATCCTCGCTTAATACACCTGCCTCCTGCGCCAACGAGCGTGACAGGGCCACCAAACCCGCCTTTGTAGCCGCGTATACCGATTGAAAGGCATGGCCGCTCTCGCCCACTACCGAACTGATGTTGATGATCACCCCGGTTTTGTTTAAACCAAAGATCTTCATAGCGGTTTTATTGATGAGTATAGGAGCCTTAAGGTTTACGTTGAGCATGGCATCAATTTCGCGCTCGGGCTGAAAAAGCAGCGGTTTATCGTGCGTAAGCCCTGCATTGTTGATCACCGCGTATAACGAATCGCCGTGTTCTTTTTTCAGTTGTTTGCAAAAGGTGGTTAATTGCTCCCCGTCTGAAAGATCGGCGCAAAGTATATGGCTGCCCGGTTCAACATGGGTAAAGCTTTCGGGTTTTGAGGCATGCAATATCAAAGTGTACTCGGCCGATAGCTTTTTTGAGATGGCTAAACCCAATCCCCTGCTTGCTCCGGTTATCAGTACTTTCTTTTTCTCCATAGGTATAAGTAGTGGTGTATTATTCTTTGTTTTTACCGGCGGCAAATATGCAGGTTAATATAGTACTATTTTATTTTTTCTTGCTATTAACAGCGCTATGCCCAAAGTGAACAACAGGCTAACTACTGGCGCCCAAAATGTCCAGAACTGCATATTAAACACCGGGCTATTTAATAACAACACGGGTAAACAAAGCAGCAGGAAAGTTACGAATGCTCCCATGCCTATCAATCCCCATTTAAAATACGACCGGCCCATTTTTTTGCCGATAAAGCCGAATAAAGTAAATACGGCGGGGATGAAAATTAGAGCCATAGCCTGTGTTTTAAGAGTGATTGCCGGCGTATAAAAATATACTGTTGGGTATATATCATAAGCCTGTTCATAAGTTTAGTCAGCATAAACTTAATAAATCAATTGCGTGTTTCATAATTTTAATAGCTAACAGCATATATTTTAACTAATTAAAACTGCACGAAATTTATTTTTATAGCCTTGCAAAAACAATTTACTACTATATTTATGGCCTATCACACCTAACTCATGAGAAAAAACCTGATCCTGATCTTACTCCTTGCCCCTTTCATAGTAAAGGCGCAATCTGTTGTAGATCTTTCAAATTTCACGCGTAACGGCGAGGTAAAAGCCATTGCCAAAGGCAGCCAGTTAAGCATCAGCTGGCCATCGGGCAATAACGAACAAGGCTCGGTAACCTTTAACCTTAAAAACAAGCAGCCGCTGTTTAAAAGCATCGGCATACAAAAAGATAATGCCTACAAGGAGATAGCCACAGAGCTTGATCCGGGGTTTATTTTAACCGTTGGTAAGCGCGACCTGATATCGCAAAACGGCTGGAACATCTTTTTTGATAAGGTGCCTAAAAAGCCCCATCAGTCATACACCATCGACCTAAAAAAGCAGAATGCCAGCGTAGCCACCGATGGTTCACGCACCGTAGTAAAGGTACCGGGTTTATCGGCACCGGGCTTTAGCGGTTATTTAGAAGTTACCTTTTACAATGGTTCGCCGTTGTTTAACGTGGCTGCTGTAATGACCACCCAAAAAGATTCGACCGCTATTTTGTATGACGCGGCGCTCATCAGCAAAAAACCCGTGTGGAGCAGCATTAGCTGGGCTGATACACAAAGCAAGCTGCAAAGCCACACCGTGCAAGCCGCCGATAGCAGCCGTAACCTTGCCGTAAAGTACCGCGCCATTATTGGTGAAGGCGAACATGGCAGCCTCGCTGTTTTCCCGGCTCCACACCAATATTTTTACCCTCTGGATGAAGCCTTCAACCTGAAATTCACGTGGTTTGGCAATAACTACCGCGACCTGCTGAAAGGCTACGGAATAGGCATTCGCCAGGATCTGGAAGGTGACCGCCGTTTTGTGCCCTGGTTTAACTCGCCACCCAATACCCACCAGCGCCTCAACTTTTATTGCTTGCTTGACGATGGCGCGGCCGGTCCGCTGTTGGCTGAAGTAAAAAGATTTACGCATAACGATGTTTACAAGCCTGTATCGGGTTACAAAACCATGGCGAGCCATTTCCATAACGAGTTTATAATGCAGGTGGTAATGGCTAATAAACCTGTGCCCGATAGTCCCAATTTTGTAAAGGTGTTTAAAAACATGGGCGTAAATATTGTACACCTTGCCGAGTTTCATTACACCGCTCACCCAAAAGGACCGGACGAAAAACGCCTTGCCGAGCTAAGCGCGCTGTTTAAGCAGTGCAAAAGGCTATCGGATAAAACCTTCCTGCTGTTACCGGGCGAAGAACCTAACGAGTTTTTTGGCGGTCACTGGCTGGATTTCTTTCCGAAGCCGGTGTACTGGATCATGTCGCGCAAGGCCGATCAGCCTTTTGTTACCGAAGACCCGCAACACGGCAAGGTTTACCATATTGGCGATAAGCAGGATATGCTGAAATTACTGGAAGCCGAAAAAGGCCTGGCCTGGACAGCACATGCGCGTACTAAAGGTTCTACCGGTTTCCCGGACGCTTACAAGAACGAACCTTTCTACCTGTCGGACCGCTTTATGGGAGCCGCCTGGAAACACATCCCGGCCGATCTTTCGTTGCCGAGGATGGGCAAACGTGCTTTAGACCTGCTGGACGATATGAATAACTGGGGACTTAAGAAACACATGATTGGCGAAGCCGACCTGTTTACTATTGAGCCCGAGAATGAAATGTATGCCCACATGAACGTGAACTACCTGCAACTGGCCGACCTACCCGATTACGATGACGGCTGGCAGCCTGTAGTGAACGCCATGCAGCAGGGCAAGTTCTTCACCACTACGGGCGAAGTATTGTTTCCGTCTTTTACCATTAACGATAAAGGCGCGGGCGAAACAGCACAACTGGATAAAAGAGGGAACGCCATTATATCACTATCAGTAAACTGGACATTCCCGCTTAATTTTATTGAGATCATCTCCGGCGATGGTAAAGAAACCTATCGCCAAAAGATTGACATGAACAACACCAAAGCCTTTGGCACCCGCGATTTTACATTTACCACCAACCTCAAAGGCCGCAAATGGGCACGTATTGAGGCCTGGGATGTAGCGGCTAATGGCGCTTATACGCAAACGGTTTATTTGAAGTAGTATTAGTAATAAACTGTCAAATCATCGGCGGTTACATTTATTTCTGCTCGGCTTGCGCTGTTGTAGTTACCTGCATTGCGCTGCTGTAAGCCGCAATTGATGGTTGATACATACACTGCAACGAAACCGGACCTGCGGTGAATTGCCCTTCATGTGCTACTACCAGATCATACGTTATGGTAGAAATACCTCTTGGAATGGCCTCTGTGAAAAATTGCATCCCCGCGTCTCTCACTGATTGGTAGTAGCTTAAACCATCGCCGTACTCGTAGCCACTCTGCAATTGATTTGGCTCAAACGCCGCCGAACGGGGGTCGTTTATATATACGAATTTTAAACGTTTACCTGCATTAATACTCAGCTTAACGGTTACCTTATCTCCGGTTTTTAAAACAGTATTAGGTTGTAGCAATATTTGCTTTCCGCTCTTATCACGTATGTAAAGCTGCCTGCTTATTTTCACCACTTTGTTAAGCGTGTCAGCTCCTGATGGTTCGGCAAAGTAATACCATGTTACCGCGCCGCGCGTGTTTTGATTGTTATCTGTAAAAGCAATATCAGATGGCAAATCGCCTGTACGTGTAAAAGCTGATGGTACACCGTCAAGCAATCCATCAGAAACCGTTACCTGCTTACCCGCTATTGCAGCCGATATGGTTTTTGTTTTGCCCAATACCTCGCCTTGTTGTTTTTGCAGCATAGCAATAGCCGCGGCAGTTCCTTTAGTGGTGCTCCACCGTTCCTCAGTTTTAGCGGTAAGCAGCCATTTGATGATACCAGCGTCAATTTTTTCGTTTTTACCAGCTAAGCCAAACGCTTCAGACAGCATGGCTACTGTTTCTTCTGCCGAGTTATTCAGTTCATCAGCATCGGCCAAAGCCTTCCAGCGCGTTCCGTTCTCGTTATCAACAATGGCCTGTTGCCTTATTGATTCGAGCTGGCCAAGGGCTTTTTTATGCAGTACGGTACCCGCACGGGTATACCTCAGGGTATTAATGATCAGCAACGACAGGCGTTCCAGATCGGTTTGATCAACGCCCCTCCATTCAGAAGTTAGTACTTCGTTCAGCCTGTCGGCAAATAGCACTGTTTGGGCTGATGTTCGCCAATAACCTAAGGCATACAAAAGGTATAATTTATCTTCGCCTTTAAATGGATCATTTGCCTGGGTAAAACGCTGCTGTACATAATCAGTAAGCCGTTTAAGCCATGCCTCATAAGCATTAATCTCACCTGCTTTAT
Organism: Mucilaginibacter sp. GW821-FHT07G05; assembly: GCF_059418565.1. NCBI lineage: Bacteria > Pseudomonadati > Bacteroidota > Sphingobacteriia > Sphingobacteriales > Sphingobacteriaceae > Mucilaginibacter > Mucilaginibacter sp. GW821-FHT07G05. The sequence continues at coordinate 1,031,600 of NZ_JBWKQC010000001.1, forward strand.
AATACCAAACTCTTTGTTTCATTTGCCCCACCCCTGCCAGAACGTAAGCTGAGATATAATCACTGCTCTTACCTCCATCAAACCAGGCGAGGCCACCATCAGCCTGTTGTAGTTTATATAAACGTTCCTGGTGCAGTTTTATACCGGCATTGGTTTTTAAGGTATCAAATAGCAAGAGCAATTGCTTTTGCTGCTTGGCCGTTTGGTTTGCAGCGCCCAGCCATGGCATGGTTTCATCGGCAAGTTCATCTGGCAATATAGCGGTTGCAGTATCGGTTTTTGCAGTCGACGCCGCTCTGCTGTAAGCCGCTTGCAGCGCGGTATCAGTACGCATTAAACTTACCGCAGTGACTTGCGCGCGCAGCTTATTAAAGGTTTGTTCGGCACAGTTATAGGAGTAGTTGGCCAGCCAAGGCAACGCGTTAATTAAAGTAGCCTGCGGCTTTTGCCCAATAGACAGGCCTATCCCAAACAGCGAAGCATTTACCGGCAGTTTTAAAGATGATATGTTTAACTGTGTTTTATTATTAAAATTAAGGGGCAGGCTTTGCCTGATAAATAACCGTGATGATGATACCGGAATAATATGCTCTTCGGCATCGGCCGCGCCTTTTGTTGCCGCGCTTATCACTATTTTAAGCGGATTGGTTTGCGATGCAGGCACGTTCAGCATAAAAGCCCATGAACCACTGCTTTTTTTACCAACGTTAAAGGCTTTATCATTTTCAGCGATCAGTTTGGCAGTAATATCTTCGCCGGTAACGGCATCTTCAATTTTGCAGGTTACCGTTCCGTTAATAGCCGTGGTATCGAGGTTGCTTACCCTGCTTTGCAGTTTTATCTTATCGCCCTGGTATAGCAAGCGGGGTATGTTGGGCTGCACCATCAGGTTTAATTGTGTTTGCAGTTTACGTTCGGCATAAGTGAATTTTGCATTACGGGTATGCGCCAGTATTTTCCAGTTCCACTCGGTGGCACTTTCGGGCATGGTAAAGCTAAAGGTGTAATAACCCTTAGCATCGGCATGCACCTGCGGAAAAAAGAACGCGGTTTCATTGAAATTCTTACGCACCTTTACTACGGGCGGCTCAGGTTGTGGCAAAACAATACGGCCTTTTGTACTTATCACCAATACCCCTTGCGCCGCGCGTGCGCCATATAATGCCGAAGCATCGGCCCCTTTAAGTATAATCGCCTCGGTTATTTTCGAAGCGTCAATATCTTTCAAATCGGTTTCAACCACCACGCCATCAACTATGGTAAGTATCTTACCCATTCCGGCTAAGGAGTTCGTACCTCGTATCCTGATTGCACTTGTAGAAGCCCCCAGTGAATAACTTTTTTGATAAGCAACTACTACCACCTCATTTAACCCCGATGCATTAGACACACTTAAACCGGATACCTTGCCTTGCAAATAAGTAGTTACATCTGTCTTAAAATGGACATCATCTTCATTATTAAATGGTATACGGCTACCCACATCACCGGCTGCAACATTACTTGTCAAAGTACGTTCCCAGTTATTATTCAGGTATAATTGCTCCTTTTCCAGGTTGGGTTTTAACCATTGATGCTGGTTCAATTTATCGAGCGTTGCATCATAAAGCGTTGTAAGTATTTCGGCTGCTACATTCTCGCTTTTAGTTTTAACCGAAAGTGTAATGCTTTCTTTCGCGCCAGGCACCATCACTTTACGATATTTTTCTACAATAATTTCGGGCTCAATCTCCCTGGGTTCCCATAAATACGCTGTTTGCTGAATAGTATATAAATAGTTATCTTTTACATATGCCCTGGCCAACAGCACCTTCCCGGTAGCAGCATCGGCGGGTATGCGGAAACGAAATATCCTTATTCCCTTCTCTTCGGTAATATGCTGATATATAGTGCGTATTTGAGGGATCTTTTTCTTTAGCGCAATATATTGCACCTGGTAAACAGAATACGTTTTACTATCGGCGGCGGTATGCCAGGTAAGCACATCACCCGGTTTTACACTGTTTACCGGCAAAAAATTAAACTCATCAGCATCACCGGCGTATTCTTTTGATCGGCTATTGAATAAACTAAAACCGTATTCCGATTTTCCGCTCAGCTCCCCGCCATCGTTACAGGTAGCAATAAGTTGATATTTGCCCGCGCTAAGCTTACCGGCGGGCAACCGTAGTATATTATCGGCAGCTGTGTTAATGGTGGTTTGCCATACCAATACCGTATCCTTTGGCGCATCTTTCAACTCAATACGCGGGAACCACTTTTGCCAATCTGCCTGTGGGTACAACCATTGATCTACAGTGGTATAATTGTAAACAGCGCCTTTTGAAGATGATAGCTTATATAGTTTTACCTCAACTTTACGATCAACATTACCTTCAAAATTAGCAGTTGCAGTTACATTGAGGCCGGGCATTTTTACAATATCATACAATTTTTCGAGCTTGATATTGATACTTACAGGCAAAACAGGCACCGAAATACTCTCAGATAATTCTATGGTTTCATCTGTAGCATCAGTTGCTGTGGCTTCAATGTTGTATGAAATGTCTGAAGGGCGTTCCGCGAATAGGTATTGCTTTAATAAAGAATCCTTAATGGTTATCGATATATCACCATTTGCATCTGTAATGCCGGTGCTATCGATCAACTTATAGTCGTACGGCAATTGGGCTCTCTTTTTGCTCAGCCTTTCTACCACCATCGAGCCGTAATAGCGTGTGATTTTATACTTTACAGGCAAGTTATTCATATTGGCACCGCTAAACGGGTGTGCCTTTATCTTAATATTAAATGGCTCGCCCATTTTCACCATTTTACGAGGCTTCTCTAAAACCAGCTCAAAGGTTGGCCTCTTATACTCTTCTACTTTAAATTCACCCCTGTTTTGGTAATCCGTATGCAAGTCCCCCACGTTTATCTCCCAATCGCCGGTGGCGGCGGTTTTGGGTATGGTAAATGTGCCCGCGAAACTGCCGAATTCATTTATGGCGATGGCCGCCGAGTCGACTATTTTACTAAAGGGATTTTCGAGCATTACCTTTTCGCCTATATCCTTTATCCACTTATCAAAGTTCTTTTTAGCGTAACCTGGTTTCAGGTTATCGCGGCTAAGCAGCATAGGTTGGCCTGTTTCAGGATTTTTGGTAATAAACAGGGCTTTGTAATGCACCTGCTGCCCCGGGCGGTAAATACTTCTATCGGTAAACAGGTGTACTTTAATATTATCTTCGTAATACTCGGCTAAACCACTATCCTCGTCTTGCTCATTATCGTCTTCATCCTTTTCATAAATATCATCCGGCTCATCGTTTTCACGTGCACTGTATTGATATTCAGTAGTATCCTTATCATTGCTGATCAATAGTTTTTTAGCCCTATTTTCATAAGGAATAATCACTGATCCATCCGCTACCACGGTTTTGTTGCCCAGCAATGAATAAGTATCTGTATAAACATCAGAAGAATATATTTTAACATCCGCGCCCGGTATAGGTACGCCGGTTTCGCGGTTTACTACATATACCCTGTTATCATCATTAAAAGCGGAAATATTGGATATTTCAATTTCAATATGATAAACATATCGCTTATCAGGTCTGAGCTTACTATCACTAAATAATAATAAATAATGCCCCAACTCCAAACCCGGTAATTTCAAAAACGCGCTGTGCGTATTATGATCATCTATTTCGGGTAATGCTACGCTATCTTCAAAAGCAGGCTTTATTTTAAAAAAACGTTCGGGTACGCTTGATTTATATTCTTTAGGTAAAGCACCAATACCTGTTTTTATCAACCTGTAATATAAATGCCCTGTATTTTTATATTTTACATGTGCAACAAAATCTTTGCCTGGCAGTACGTTTGTACGCGTATCAATATTAATATCAGGCGCTAAAATTTGCTGTTTCATTATGTACAGCACTTTATAAAACGGCCGATAATTTGACAAAAGCGCTTCATTATCATTATACAGCTTCAAAGCCTGTTGTAAACTGTTTTTATATTTAGTATTGAATTTAGCGTACCAGGAGTTTCCGGCTCTCCAGCTATAAGATTCATCGTCATTAGAATAGTATTGCTTACCATCCTTATTCCATAATAAACAAAGCTGATATATACCATGTGCCTTAACAGCCGAATACGGCGACTTCAAGCACTCGTTAAGATATCTGGTATAGTGTAACGTGTTTAGCGAATCCTGATCGGTTTTCATCCAGACGTACTTACGCGCCAACGATTCAATAAAGCTTACCTTTTGCTCATCACCTTTGTTGGCCTGCATCCATTGCTGATAACCCGCAAGTACCGGTAGCTTGTTTTTTGCATAGGTCGCAACGCTATCTAAACGTGCACGAAAAGCCGGCGATGGCAACTTGATCCAAAGCTCATCATTAGTATAATTATTTTTAGATGCCATTGCCACCTGTTCGGCATAAATAATATCCTTAAAACCGGCTCCGTCAAATAAAAACACATCCGGGGTTGATGATAGCCATAACAGATCGGCAATTGGGCCTTTGAACGGATTGATCTTTGCGGCGGTTGCTATGTGGCTATAAGCCATGCTATCCAACCGGGCATTACTTAAGGCCGCATAGTTATTTGGTAATTTGGGCGTTTGATAGGTTTCTCTTTTAAACCGCAGATATTTATTGCCAAAACCTGCCAAACGTTGCGCCTGCAATAGGTGTAACATCGTTTTTAATTTTAACGATGCCGACTTACTGTTGAGTATGGTATCAATAAAAGCGCTATTCCTGAAATACAGACTATCTTCGGTAATTTGATCGCTAATTTTGAGGAGGCTGTACAGGCAGCGGGCATGTGTAATATCGTCGTTAGTCTTTATTGCTTTTTGCTGCATGGATAACAACTTTTGCCGGGTATCCTGCAAGTTATTTTTCCACTTGATATCTGATTCGATATTCGGCCAAACATCAGCGCCTGTAGGTATTTGCGCAAAGGCATTGCCCAAAAGAATTATTAACAATACCGGGGTGATAAGCAGGTTTTTAAGCATACAATTTAAATGGTGCCTAAATATAATAAACAAGCTTAATACACATCAAAATAAAACCCGTAATGTATTTACACTACGGGTTTTATTTTTCAACCACTATCAATTACTGCTATTGTGCCGATGGCGGCGGCGTTTTACTGCCCCAGCCGGTGTTGGGTTTATCGCCCATTACAAAGCTAAGTTTGCCGCCCTGCATCAGTTCGTCGCGGTATAGCCAACAGTTGCTTAATGCTTTGCCATTAAATTCGGCCGATTGTATGTAGACGTTTTTTGCCGAATTATTTTTTGTTTCGATGGTGAGATTTTTGCCGTTGCCCAGTTGAATGTCGGCCATGTCAAATGCAGGACTGCCTATCTCGATGATCGGCCGGAGATCTGTAAAGCCCTTTACATCGAACAGCCCCAGCGATGAGATCACGTACCACGAGCCTAATTGCCCCTGATCTTCGTCCTGCCCGTAGCCGTAACCGTGGATACTTTCGATACCATAAAATTCATCGCATATAGCGCGTGTCCATTTTTGGGTAAGCCAGGGTTTGCCCGAAAAGTTGAACAGCCAGCTGATATGCAGATTGGGTTGATTACCGTGGTTGTAGATGGATTTAATACCTGCGAAAGCGTCAATCTCCTTGCCGCCGCCAAAACTGTTCTTTTGCGCTAAGGTGAAGATGCTATCCAAACGATTGTTAAAGGCATCTTTACCTATGGCGCTGACCAAAGCATCCGGGTTTTGCGGCACATAAAAGGTATACTGTATAGCGTTACCCTCCTGAAAACCACGCCATGGCTGGTATGGGTCGAACTGATCTATAAAGCTGCCATTGGCCAATTTAGGGCGTATCAGTTTTTGCTGCGGATCGTACAGCAGTTTCCAGCCGTTAGAGTATTTTATGAGCGATTGATAATCCTGCTCCTTGCCCATAGCCTTTGCCATTTGGGCCGCCGCGAAGGTGCTGAAACTATACTCCAGCGTATGCGATGCCGCGAAATGCGACGAAGTGCTATCCGTTTTATCCTCTTCGGTATAGGGCACATAGCCTTTATCAACAAATACCTTCACATCCATTTTACCCGAACCTACTTTGCGGTTTTGCCAGTTCAATTCGTTCTCCTTAATGGCTTTGTAGGCCAAAACCGTATCATAATCGCGGATGCCGGATTGATAGGCGCCTGCAATGGCCAGTCCGACAAAATTGGTACCCACACCCGATACGAAGTTGCTGTTAGCAATGCCATCGCCGAACCAGCCACGGTCTTTATAAATTTCCAGCTCGGTATGTACATAATCGTTATAATGCTCGGGATATGATAGTGCCCACAACTGGGTAAGATTCCAGAACGCGCCCCATATAGCATCGGTATTGTAAAAGTTATAGCTGAACTTGCCCGATTTATCTTTAGGCAGCTGCCCTATCGCTCCGCCATGTTTGGGGAAGGCGCCGTTCACATCATTAGCTACGCCCCTGCCCAGCAAGGCATGGTAAAGCCCTGTGTAAAACTTGATCTTCTTTTTTTCGTCCGTGCTTTGCACGTAGATCTTGCCCAATTCCTGCTGCCAGATTTCCTGCGCCTGTAACTTGGCCTTTTCAAAGGTTAGGCCTTGTACTTCTGCTTCGTAATTGGCTTTGGCATTTTGGGTAGATGTGTAGGATAGGCCAACTTTCAACTCTATCGCTTCCTTATCCTGTGTTTTGTATTCGAGGGTTAAACCTGCGCCTTTGCCTTTAACGGTATTGTTATGCAGTTGAATACTGCCGGTAGTAAAAGTATTTACATCATCGGGCTTACGACTTACCTCGCCCCAAAAATACATGGATACATGGCCATCGGCATCATAAGTGTGTACGTACTTTGGATAGGTGGTTACAAAGCCTTCGAAATGAGTATCATCTATCATGCGTACTGCGGCATCGGTCACTTCATCACTTTCGCCCTGCTTGTTGCCAATATCCAGTATAATGCGCGATTGATCGCTCTTAGGAAAAGTGTACCGGTGAAAGCCCACATGTTTGGTAGCTGTAAGCTCGGCGGTAACTTTATAATCGTCAAGTAATACTTTGTAGTAACCGGGTTGGGCTATTTCATTTTTACGGTCGAAATGTGAACGATAGCCGTTGCCCGCCTTATCCAGCTCACCGGGAATGGTTTTCAGCGCGCCTGTTGCCGGCATTACGCTTACACCGCCTACCTGCCATTCGTGAAAATGGACAAAGCCCTCGATAGAATTATGCCGGGTATCATACCCTACAGCTTCCCATCCCGAGGGGTTACCATAATGCCCGTTGGTTGACGGTGCCAGTTTGGCCATGCCATAAGGTACAGCGGCCGGGGTATAAAAAAACCACCTGCTATGGGCGGTACCAATGTTAGGGTCAACATATTTTAATACATTCTCGCGCTTTACCGCGCATGAGGCCAGCAACAATGCCGACATAGCAATAAACGATTTAGCACCAAGGACAGAAGATATGAACTTATTGGACATGAAAAATAGGTTTGATGAATAATTGGTTTATAATGTACAAACATAGTAATATATTTTACACTTGCAAATCAATTATTTCTAACACAAACCGTATAATAAACAATTATATGTATGCACAAATAAGATCAACCTTATTTATCATTCGGAGCAGGGCTGATGGATGTCCACCCACCATCAACCACCAGGCTTTGGCCGGTGATGTGCCTTGATGCGGGCAGCAAAAAGAAGAGTACGGCATTGGCGATATCCTGCACGGTTGCAGGTCGGCCAAGCGGTGTTAATGACGACCATGTATCGGCATATCCCGCGAAACTCAGCGTGCGTTCGGTTAAAGTAGCGCCGGGGGCTACCGCGTTAACAGAGATATTGTAGGGAGATAATTCGATTACGAGATTTTTGGCCAGCATTTCTAACCCGGCCTTGGTTACCCCATAAGCACCCAAGTTTTTGTGTGCCTGGTGCCCTGTAACGCTGCTGATAAACACAATGCTACCGCCGCTTTTTTGCGCGATGATCTGCTTGGCTACGGCCTGCGCAAGGTAAAAACTACCGCCCAAATTAAGTTTCATCACCCGGTCGAAATCTTCTTCAGGATATTCCAAAAAATCACCATACAGCGATAAACCCGCGTTGGCCACAGCCAAAGTAACCTTACCAAATTGCTTAACGCCTTCGGCAACCATACTGCGGATGAAAGCAATATCGGAGGCATCGCCCGGCATGGAGTAAGCCAAGCCACCTTCGCTGGTGATAGAAGATACCGCTTTATCACTTAGTTCAGGGTCGGCATCGTTCAATACTACTTTAGCGCCCTGCAATGCCAGTTGCCGGGCTATTTCAAAACCTATACCCTGCCCCGCCCCTGTCACTATCGCAACCTGACCTGTAAATGGACCGTTCGCCATAAATTATATGATACTTTGATTAATGTGAATCTTTACTTACCACGCTGCCCGATGAACCTTTCAGAAAACCCAGATCGGCACCTAAGTGCGCCTGCTCTACCGTGTTTTGATACAGGCCAACATAACCCCTATCAGCTATGGCTACAAACGGAGGCAGTTTGCTTTTACGAACGGCAATTTCTTCATCAGATACCTCTAAATGCAATATCTTATTGAACACATCCAGCTTTATGATATCGCCGTTTTGTACAATGGCGAAAGTACCGCCAATAGCCGATTCCGGCGATACATGCAGCACTACCGTACCAAAACCGGTTCCGCTCATGCGGCCATCGGAGATGCGCACCATATCGGTAACGCCTTTTTCGAGCAGCTTGGTGGGCAGGCCCATATTACCCACCTCGGGCATGCCGGGATAACCTTTGGGGCCAACCTGTTTTAGTACGAGTATGCTATTCTCGTCAACATCCAGATCGGGGTCGTCAATACGGGCCTTGTAATCGTCAATATCTTCAAATACTACCGCCTTGCCGGTATGCTGCAACAGGTGGTCGCTGGCGGCTGATGGTTTGATCACCGCGCCATCTACACATAAATTGCCCTTTAAAACTACCACGCCCGAAATAGGATTTACCGGATTATCTATCGAAGCAATCACTTCGGGATTATAACATTCAGCTCTCGAATAATTTTCCTGTATGGTTTTGCCATTGGCGGTAATGCAATCGTTATGCAAAAACCCGCTTATTTCTTTATGTACCACAGGCAAGCCGCCCGCGTAATACATATCTTCCATAAAGTATTTGCCCGATGGTTCGAGGTTAACAAGCAGTGGCACATCCTTGCCAATATCATTAAACTCATCCAGCGAAAGCGGTACGCCAATACGGCCTGCAATGGCCAACAGATGGATCACAAAATTAGTTGAGCCGCCAATGGCAGCATTGGTGATAATAGCATTTTCAAAAGCCTGCCGAGTAAGAATATCCGATAGCTTTAAGTTCTCTTTTACCATCTCCACAATACGCACACCCGACAGATGCGCCAAAACCTTACGTGCCGAATCGGCCGCGGGAATGGCCGCGTTGCCCGGCAACGATACCCCAAGCGACTCTACCATGCAAGCCATGGTGGATGCCGTGCCCATTACCGCGCAATGCCCATTGCTGCGGCACATGCCTGCCTCAATGGCAAACATTTCCCGTTGCGAAATATCACCGGTACGCTGTTCTTCGCTGAAGCGCCAGAGGTCTGACGTGCCGATACTTTTGCCGCGATATTTACCCGTTAGCATCGGGCCACCGCTTACTACTATAGTAGGCAGGTTTACGCTGGCCGCGCCCATTAATAACGATGGCGTGGTTTTATCGCAACCGCAAAGCAGCACCACCCCATCCAGCGGATTAGCACGGATACTCTCCTCCACATCCATACTTGCCAAATTGCGGTAAAGCATGGCGGTAGGTTTCATCAATGATTCACCGAGCGACATCACCGGGAACTCTACCGGGAAACCGCCCGCTTCCAGTATGCCGTTCTTTACACTTTGCGCCAGTTCGCGAAAGTGCGAATTGCAGGGTGTAAGTTCGCTCCAGGTATTGCAAATGCCTATTACCGGTTTACCGCTAAAAAAATTGGATGGAATGCCCTGTTTTTGGATCCATGAGCGGTAAATGAAACCATCTTTACCGGTACGGCCAAACCAATCGGCACTGCGCAGCTCGTTATTGTCCATGTAGTAGCTTTATAATTTTTTTAGGACCTAAAATTAGTTAATGCAAGTTATGGCATATTATTAAATAATACCCATTGCTAAAAAATTGTTTATGCAAAAAGTGGAAAGCGTGAAATTAAAGGCTGATGGTGTTAAAGGACTGGCTTGAAAAGAATATAAAAGTCATGCTGAATTTATTTCAGCATCTCATGAGCCGGATAAACACTTTGCTTATTTGAGACTTTTCCGGTGGGATGCTGAAATAAATTCAGCATGGCATCTTTTTTAAAAGTACTTGCAAATGGGGCATCCTGAGCTTGTCGAAGGATCGTGCGCAGAGGCCATCACCCACTCATGCTTCGACAAACTCAAGGTGACAAGCCGGGCTTTTAAATATTACGTATCAAACAAAATTGATCATTCCACCTATCGACATTACAGAAACAACATGTAGCTCACATGCTTCAATATTTTACGGAGTTTTTCAAGGGCAATACCCATGTGGCGTTCTACCGTTTTGGGTGAGATGTTGAGCTGATCGGCAATTTCTTTGTAGCGCATATCGCTGAAGCGACTCATTACAAATACTTCGCGGCATTTTTCAGGCAGGGTGCTTATGGCTTGTTTTATTTGCAGGGCGAGTTCTTTTTCTTCGTAACCATTCTCTACAGCGCTCATTACCTCATCAAGCAGTTTGTTCTTCTCTAAATAGTTAACGTAGAGGTTCTCTATTTTTTGATGCTTAAGATGATTTAAGCATCGGTTTTTAACGGTAGTAAACAGGTAGGATTTTAATGAGGTGGTGAAAACTATCTCGTGCCCCCTCTCCCACAATAAGGTAAATACATCGGCTACAATTTCTTCGGCCACAGCCAAATCATTGGTAAAACGATTGGCGAATAAAGTAAGCCTGGTGTAGTATAATTTAAACAGCGCCTCAAATACCTTGGTATCCCCCTGGGCAAACTTGGCTTTAAATATACTGGCTTCTGTATTCATAAAAACCTATGGTTATAAAAGGTAGAGGTACTTAATAAAATTTTTAACAAGTTATTGATTATTTGAACACATTACAAATTAATGTTAAAGAATTTTGAATTAAATAACATCAAATTATCCACACACTCAAAAAGTATAATATTTCGTCACACTTTATTATACAGTTGCAAATAACTGTTTTTAATAAAAATATAAAATTTATTACTACACATTGAGGGTAGGTCAGCTTTTAATTGTCTTAGAGGTATAAGAGCATGAGTAACGAGGATATTAAGACATTATTAGTAAAGTATATTACCGGCGAAGCTACCACAGAGGAAGCCAAACAGGTAACATCATGGGTAAACGCACACCCCGAGAACGAGCAGTACTTTGCCCAGTTATACGAAACCTGGCAAAACATGCTTTACCTGGAGCCGGGTCTTATTGATGAAGACAAGGCTTACGAGCGTTTTGTAGAAAGCCACACACCTGTTAAGGAGGTAAAACCTAAAGGATATGTACGTTGGCTTAAGGTAGCCGCTATTATAACCGTCGCTACTTTTTTAGGCATCAATGTAATTAAGCACTATACCACCAATCAGCAAAACAAACGCTTGGTGGCCGCTAAGAAAGGCAGCATCCGTAAAGTAACATTAACCGATGGTACCATTGTTTGGCTTAACGCCGGCAGCACGCTTAATTACACCGCCGATTTTGGCGTTAGCAACCGTACCGTATACCTTGAAGGTGAAGGCTTTTTTGATATAGCGCCGGGTAAAAAAGATTTGCCTTTCATCGTTAACACTAAAAATTATACCATAAGGGATATCGGTACTAAATTCAACCTGAAGGCCTACCCTGAAGACCCGATATTTGAAGCCGCGGTGGTAAGCGGTGAAGTATCGGTAGAAAACAACGTTAACAGCAACGCCCGCGATAACAGCCGCATTCATATTAAACAACGGCAGGTGCTGCGCATATTAAACAAGCCAAAACCCGAAGGATATGCATACAAGCAGGATGCCACCCAAAATGCCGACCTCAATGATATACAGGTTTTGCAAATAGATTCGGCAAAGCTGAACCGGTACGACGGTTGGAAACAAGACCTGCTGGTGTTTGACGGCAATACCCTTGCCGAGATCACCAATATATTGGAACGCAGGTACGATGTTAAGATAAACATGAAAGATGCCGAACTGCAAAACCTGCGCTATTACGGCAGCTTTAAAAATATAGATAGTATACAAAACGTACTGGAGATTATTAAAGCCAATACGCCTATCAATTACACCATAGATAACAACACTATTAACATTATAAAAACCAACGCTAACAACAAAAAATAAAATATGGAGAAACTTTAAAAGGCCGAAAAACAAAACCCGGAATGCGCTAACACTCCGGGTAATTTAAAATTCTAATAGCTAATACCCTACGCTTGGGGAAGCATCGTATTAACTAATTAAAAAAACAAATTTATGATATTTTTTTACAGAACCTCTGGAAAGGCTACGCATACGTGGCAAAAAATAATCACCATTATGAAGCTTGTAACTATTCTGCTCTTTACAGGTATTTTGCAAATTCACGCAACGGCATTCTCACAGAATGTTTACAGCTTTAACATTAACAACATAACCGTTAAGGAGATGTTTAAACAGATAGAAAAGAGCAGCAACTACACTGTTTTTTATCGTCTCGACCAGGTTAATGTTGATCAAAAGATCCAGCTTACCGTGCAGGATGCTTCTATCGAAACCGTAATGAAGCAAGTGCTTCAAAAACAGCACCTCGCTTTTAAGGTGATCGGCGATATCATTATTATAAAACCCGGCGACGATAAGGATATCTCGGCCTTAACGGTAACGGGCGCGGTAACATCCGAAAGCGGCGAAACCCTGCCCGGCGTAAGTGTATCGCTCAAGGGCAGCGAACTGGGTACCACTACCGATGCCAGCGGCAAGTACAGCATTACCATACCCGACGGCAGCGGCACGCTAATTTTCACTTATATAGGTTACAGCAGTCAGCAAGTAGCGGTGAACGGGCAAACGGTGATTAACGTTAAGCTGAAGGAAGAATCCAAAGCGCTTAATGAAGTGGTTGTGGTGGGTTATTCTACCCAGCGCAAAAAAGACCTTACCGGCGCGGTATCAGTGGTTGATGTAAAAAACTTAAATAAAACGGCCTCATCTTCAGTTAATACACAGTTACAGGGCCAGGCATCAGGTGTGTCGGTAATTGGTTCGGGGCAGCCGGGCGAAGAACCGCAGGTGCGCATCCGTGGATTTAACACCTTTGGTAATAACACACCGCTATACGTGGTTGATGGCGTACCAACGCAGGATGTAAGCACACTGAACCCTAACGATGTAGAAACCTTCCAGATTTTGAAAGATGCCAGTTCGGCCTCTATTTATGGCGCGAGGGCATCAAACGGGGTGATCATTATCACCACCAAAAAAGGTAAAGGCAAGGTAAATGTACAGTACGATGCCTATTACGGCTCGCAGGTGCCCAAAGGCGGCAATGTTTGGAACACTTTAAACCCGCAGGAAATGGCCGACCTTAAACGGGTAGCCAAAACCAACCATGGCGATACCGATTTCAGTGATGACCTTTACGGCAACGGAGCAAAATACGTACTGCCCGACTATATTTTCCCTACCGGGGCAATGGCAGGCGATCCGTCGGTTGATCCGTCAAAATATTATGTAAACCCTTACTACACTTCGCCCGATGATTTGAACAGTTTTTACCGCATTGTAAAAGCCAACAAGGCCGGTACGGATTGGTATCATGCCATATTTAAAACCGCGCCTATCACCAGTCATAACCTAAGTGTAAGCGGCGGCAGCGATCAGGGCAGTTACCTGTTCTCGTTAAACTATTTTAACCAGCGCGGTACATTGATAGAAACTTATCAAAAGCGCTATACCCTGCGTTCCAACTCATCGTATAACATCAGCAAAAACATTCGCATTGGCGAAAACCTGGCTTATTCTATCACCAGTAACCCTAAAGTGGGTGGTAACGATCCGGATGGTGTGATCACCATGGCTATCAGGCAAATGCCTATTATTCCGGTTTATGATATTATGGGTAATTACGCGGGCAGCTACGGCAGTGGTTTGGGCGATGCCAATAACCCGGTAGCCATTCAACAACGTACACGCACCAGCGGCCAAACAGATTACAGGCTTTTCGGTAACATGTTCGCCGAGGCGGATATCATCAAAGGCTTAACCCTTCGTACCTCTTTCGGTGGTGAAACTTCTTCAGGTAACTCGCATTACTTCACCTATCCGTCGTACGAAAACGTGGAAAATCAATCGAGGAACGGTTATAATGAAGACTCGTACAGCAACTACGTTTACAACTGGACCAACACCTTATCGTACCATAAAACCATTGACAAGCACGATATAAAAATATTGGTAGGTACCGAATCGAATCAGGAAAATTACAGCTCATTGGGCGGCAGCAGGCAAAATTATTACACTTTCGACCCTAATTATGTTAACCTTTCTACAGGTGATGCCGCCGGTCAGAACAACTATAGCGGCCGCAGCTCTACCTCGCTTTTCTCGGAATTTGCCCGCTTAGACTATATTTTTAACGACAAATACCTCTTCAATGCCACCATACGTCATGATGGTACATCTAACTTCTCTAAAAACAAACAATACGGTTACTTCCCGGCATTCAGTTTGGGCTGGCGCATATCGCAGGAGAATTTTATGAAGAGCCTAACCTGGCTTAACGACCTGAAGATTCGCGGTGGTTATGGTATAATGGGTAACCAGCTCAACCTTACCAATGCCAACCGGTTTGATACCTTTAGCAGCACCATAGGCCAATCGTACTACGCCATTGGCGGCGATGGTGTAATTACCCCCGGTTACTACCAGGCACATATAGGTAATGCCGATGCCCGTTGGGAAAAGGATGCTAATACCAACATTGGTTTTGATGCTACTATTTTAAATAACGCCTTATCATTCACCATCGATTATTACCGCAAGGATATCCGCGACCTGTTGTTCAATCCCGAGCTACTGGGTACCGCAGGTAACGGCGAAGTGCCTTATCGCAATATAGCCAAAATGAAAACCGACGGTTTGGATGCATCGGTAACGGGTAATTTTAAGATCAGTAAAGATTTCACTTTTAACTCTACCCTTACCCTTACCACCTATAACAATAAGATTATCAAACTGTCGGATAATACAAACAACTTCCCATCAGACATAGCCCGCCGTTTTGGTACCAGCTTTGTACGTAACGAGGTAGGCCATTCGGTAGGTGAGTTTTACGGTTATAAGATAGCCGGTTTTTGGAACAGCCAGGACGAAATTGACGCTGCCGACGCCCATGCTAAAGCGGTAACCGGTAACCCCGACGAGTTTTTTCAGCAGGATGTTAAACCGGGCCGTTTCCGTTATGTGGATGTGAACGGCGATGGGCTGATCACCGATGCCGATAAAACCTTTCTGGGTAACCCCAGCCCTAAATTCAGCGGGGGCTTAAACCTGGGTGGCACCTATAAAAACTTCGATTTTAATATTTTACTGTACGGAACCTTCGGCAACAAGGTATGGAACAATGTGAAGTACTGGCGCGATTTTTACGCCAACTACGAAACTGCCAAAAGTAAAACCGCCCTGTACGATTCATGGACGCCCGACAACCACAATGCCAAAGCCCCTATCCAGGAGTTAGACGCATCGTTTAGCAGTGGCTCGGTGCCTAACTCCTACTTTGTAGAGAACGGCACTTACCTGCGTGCACGTAACGCGCAAATTGGCTACACCTTTGGCGGCGAGTGGTTAAAGAAAGCCAATATTCAAAAGCTGCACGTGTATATATCGGCTACTAACCTGTTCACTATTACGGGCTACAGCGGTATCGATCCCGAACTTAATGGCGGCGTAACCAATTTTGGCATTGACGAAGGCTCTTATGCCACTCCGCGCACCTTCTTATTTGGCGTTAACTTTTCATTATAAATGATATTAAAAAAGATCAAGATGAAAGCAAGAATATATATCACCTTAACGATAGTAACTGCACTGGCATTAGCATCATGTAAAAAATCATATTTAGATAAACCGCTCACCGGCGCGCTCGAAACGCCTTTGCTTGAAACCAAAGAAGGTGTTAAGGGTGTACTCATAGGCGCTTATGCAGCGCTTGACGGGCAGCAGGGCGGCGATGCGGCAATTGGTGGCGGCAGTGCTTGGGAAACCCCACCCGATAACTGGATCTATGGCGGCCTTACCGGCGGCGATGCCTCAAAAGGTAGCAATGCCGGCGATATTACCGAGATCAACTCTATATTAAAATTCACCAGCGATGCCAGCAACGGCTTTTACAACAGTAAATGGAAGGCCGATTATGAAGGCGTATCTCGCGCTAACACGGTTTTAAAGTTGGTAGCCAAGGTAAGCGCATTTACCGATGATGAGAAAAAGAACATTATTGGTCAGGCCCGCTTTCTGCGCGCGCATTATTATTTCGACCTCAAGAAGATGTTTAATAATGTGCCTTACATCGACGAAACCACAACCGACTTTAACCAACCCAATACCGACGATATTTGGCCTAAAATAACCGATGACCTGAAGTATGCCTACGAAAACCTGCCTAATACACAACCTGATGCAGGTCGTGCTAATAAATGGGCGGCAGGCGCTTATTTGGGCAAGGCTTATCTTTACCAAAAGCTATATGTAGAAGCAAGGCCGGTTTTTGATGCGGTGATAGCGCAAGGTGTTACCGCCAACGGTAAAAAGTATGACTTGAACGAGTTGTTCGACGACAATTTCAGGGCGGCTACCAATAACAGTAAAGAATCTGTTTTCGCGGTGCAAACCGCCGCCAATGCCGATCCGGATGGCCCGTCGAACGCCAATAACGGCGATATGCTGAACTTTCCGTATGGCAACAGCAGTCCGTTCAGTTGCTGCGGGTTTTACCAGCCGTCGATTGACCTCGTGAATCATTTCCGCACCGATGCAGCGGGCCTGCCATTTTTAGATGCTTATAACGATAATGCCATCAAGAATGACATGAATTTAGGATCGGACGACAACTTTACACCGGATACCAAAAACATCGACCCAAGGCTCGACTGGACCGTTGGCCGCAGGGGAATCCCTTACCTTGACTGGGGTATACACCCGGGTAACGACTGGATCCGCGATCAGGCTTACGGTGGTCCGTATTCGCCATTGAAAAACGTTTATGGCCAGGAGTTACAGGACACCGAGGGCGATAACCATTCCTGGGCACCGGGCTCGGGCATTAACTATAATATTATCCGCTTTGCCGATGTATTGCTAATGGCGGCAGAAGTAGAAGCTCAGTTGGGTGATTTTGCCAAAGCCGAAAGCTACGTTAACCGGGTGCGCGAACGAGCGGCACTACCCGAGGGCTGGGTGCATAAATACCTCGACGATGAAGACCCAACGGGCGGGTTTAGCGACGAACCTGCGGCTAATTATAAAATAGGCACTTATCCGCTGGGCTATTTTTCATCAAAGGAGCTATCGCTAAAAGCCATCTACTTTGAACGCAAGATAGAACTTGCCATGGAAGGACACCGCTTTTTTGACCTAGTGCGATGGGGCATTGCCGATACCGAACTGAACGCATACTTTACTTACCAGGGTAAACTGACCAATGATGTGCGTGGCGGTCGTTTCACCAAAAACAAGAATGAGTACTACCCTATCCCCCAACGCCAGATTGACCTAAGCGCGGCGGGCGGCGCTGCTAAGCTAAAGCAGAATCCTGGGTATCATTGATTATAAAAACTCGTCATTGGTGATGACGGGAGTGCAATAAGCAAGTGGGGCAATGTGCGATTCCCTCCCCTGGGAGGGTGTAGGGAGGGGATTTATCAGCTATTTTGAAATACTGCATAAACCCCTCCCTGCCACCGCACTTTCCATCACACCCCTCCCCAGGGAGGGATGTGAAAAAAGTTCCGCTACAGCGGACATAATAAAAATTCGTCATTGCGAGGTACGAAGCAATCTCTACATATACAGAGCGGCTCTGCTAATCGGGGATTGCTTCGTTCCTCGCAATGACGTGAGTTAGTGGTGGTGCGGTGATAACACCGACCACAGGCTAAACACCGACCACAGGCTGAAACATTAATGAACAACTTTTCGCCGGCTTAAAACCGGCTTTGTATAACCTATTATAAACTAAATATGACTCAATCCTCATCGCGGTTCTTATCGTTGGATGTGTTTCGCGGAATGACCATTTGTTTTATGATCATCGTGAACACCCCCGGGAGCGGTGCTACGCCTTTTGCTCCGCTGGAGCATGCGGCATGGCATGGCTTTACCCCTACAGATCTTGTGTTTCCATCGTTTCTGTTCGCGGTGGGTAATGCCATGAGCTTTTCTATGAAACGTTACCAGCAAATTGGCAACGCGGCTGTGTTAGGTAAAATATTTAAACGTACCCTGCTTATATTTTTGATAGGCTACCTCATGTACTGGTTCCCCTTCTTTAATTTTGGCGGCGATCACATTACTTTGTCGCCTATAGGCAACACACGTATTATGGGTGTATTACAGCGCATCGCGTTGTGCTATTGCTTCGCTTCGCTCATGATCCATTATTTATCCAAACGCAGTGTTATCATCGCATCGGTATTGTTGTTAGTAGGTTATTGGGTATTGCTGCTTATTTATGGTAGCCCGGTTGATCCGTTGAGCATGACGGGTAACGCGGGCATCTACCTTGATAAATTTATACTCGGCGATAGTCACCTTTACCATGGCGAAGGCATCGCTTTCGATCCGGAAGGGATATTGAGCACCTTGCCTGCAATTGTAAACGTGGTGGTAGGCTATTATGCGGGCAAATTTATTCAGGATAAAGGCAAGGGTTATGATACCATTGCCAAACTATTGCTTGTGGGCTGCCTATTTATCTTTTTAGCCCTATGCTGGAACATGGTATTCCCAATCAACAAAAAGCTATGGTCGAGTTCATTTGTACTGGTTACTACCGGGTTGGACCTGGTTATCCTGTCGACCCTTGTTTACGCCCTTGAAATAAAGGCGTGGAACAAGTATAACTGGACAAGCTTCTTCATCACCTTTGGCAAAAACCCCTTGTTTATTTACCTGCTCTCCGAAATACTGGTGCAATTCTTTTGGATGATCCATGTAAGAAAAGGGCTTAACCTGTACAGCTGGATAAATGACACCATTTACCAGGTAATAGCCCCCGGTGCCATAGGTTCGCTGTTATTTGCTTTAAGCTATATGCTGATATGCTGGCTGGTGGGTTTGGTGCTCGATAAAAAGCACATTTATGTGAGGGTTTAATTTTATACGATAACGATTTACAGCATGAAACTAATAGCTGACAGCGGCTCAACTAAAACCAGCTGGTGCTTAATAAACAATAACCAACCCGAAATTTACTTTGACACAGAGGGCTTTAATCCGTACTATGTAGATAGCGAATACATAAGGGCCGGCATTATTGAAAAGCTCCCGGCTGTTATTGCCGCGAAAGACATAGCCGAAATACACTTTTATGGCGCGGGTTGCAGCGGCGATAAAAACCATATTGTAAGCACAGCCTTAAAAAGCGTATTCCCTGCGGCAGTTATTACGGTGGATCACGACTTGCTGGCTGCCGCAAGAGCTGTGTTGGGCCGCTCACCGGGTTTTGTGGCCATACTGGGCACCGGCATGGCCAGCTGCATTTACAACGGCGAAAAGATTACACACCAGATAGATTCATTAGGTTTTATATTGGGCGATGAAGGCAGCGGTGCCTACATCAGTAAAAAACTGCTGGTTGATTACGGTCGCGACAGGATGCCAAAAGAATTGAAAACCGAGTTTTTTGATACCTACAAACTATCGCCCGATGATATTATTAACGAGGTATACACCAAGCCCATGCCGAACAGGTTTTGCGCAGGATTTTGTCGCTTTATTATACTGCATATCCAGCACCCGTATATGTCGGCCTTAGTGAAAAGCGCTTTTGCCGATTGCTTCAACAACCTGATCAGTTTATACCCGGCTTATAAAACTTATACCTTGAACTGTGTGGGTTCTATAGGTTACAAATTTTCGGACTTATTAAGTACTGTAGCTGCCGGTTACGGCATGCGTACCGGCAATATTATTAAAACACCTATTGAAGGGCTGGTGAAATACCACAGCCAAAACAATTGATAGAACTATGAAAAAAACATTATTATATATCCTGTTGCTGTTATTGTTCGCGGTAAGTGCATCAGCCCAAAACAAAACACCTTTTAATGTTGCCGATCTTAAACTTACCTGGCAATCGGCCGAGGAAAACCATTTGAACAGCGGCGATACCCACGTAATTTTAACCTTGAGTAATAAAGGTAAAAAGTCTATCCCTGTCTCGGGATGGGCAATTTACTTTAACACCGGCGGCGCAAAAAGCGCGGGTATCGATAGCAACATTATTGTAAAGCAGGTAAACGGCGATGTGTTTAAATTATCACCGGGTAAAAGCTTCACGCTACGGGCAGGCGGAGTTTTAAAATCGCATCTGCGGGCAGGCGATATTAAAAACGCCACCGATTTCCCGAAAGGTTTTTACCTTGTTTTTGATAAGCAACCCGGCAAAGGCTTCCCCATAAAAACAGAATTTGACAATACGGCCAATATTGATGAGCGCGAAAAGCAACTGGCCGAAAAGGTATACAATCAAAACCAACTGATTAAAAGCGTGCCTGAAAGTGAGCTGCCACCGGTATTGCCCACCCCTGTAAAATACACCCGCGAACTGGGGGCGTTCAGCCTTACATCAGCTGTTAAGATCAGTACGGCAGCGGTGTTTGTAAAAGAAGCCCGCTATTTGGCAAGCGAATTAAGCAAGGTGTTGGGTAAAGCGCCGGCAGTTGCCACAGGTGATAAATCTGCCGGGATTATGATAGAGCTGGATAAAGCCATTGCGCCGGAAGCTTACGAGTTAAAGGTAACCTCATCGCAAATCACCATTATGGCATCAACTGCTACAGGCGCTTTTTATGGTATTCAATCGTTAAAACTTTTGTTACCGCCAAACGCATGGGCAAGCGTGCAACAGGATATTAAGGTGCCCAACGTAATCATAACGGATGCCCCGCGTTTTGGTCACCGTGCGTTTATGATGGATATAGCCCGTAATTTTCAGCAAAAGCAGGAGGTTTTAAAACTGATAGACCTGCTATCGTTGTATAAGTTCAATGTACTGCATCTCCACTTAAATGATGATGAAGGCTGGCGCATACAGATCCCCGGTTTGCCGGAACTGACCGAAATAGGATCGCAAAGGGGACATACCATAAACGCTAAAAACCGTCTTCACCCATCCTATGGTTCGGGGCCCGATGCCGCCAACAAAGCCGGAAGCGGTTTTTATACCCGTGCCGATTATATCGAGATCTTAAAATACGCCAATGATCGCCATATTAAAGTGATTCCCGAATTTGAAACACCGGGGCATGCACGCGCGGCCATTAAATCCATGGATGTGCGGTATGATCGCCTGATGAAAGCCGGAAAAGCTGCCGAAGCTAATAAATATTTGCTGCGCGATGTAAACGATAAATCAGTATACCGCTCGGTACAGGGCTGGGATGATAACGTGATTAATGTGGCGCTGCCATCGGTATACACCTTTTTAACCAAGGTAACCGACGAAATTATTACCATGCACAAGGAAGCAGGCGTACCGCTGGAAACTATCCACTTTGGCGGCGATGAAGTACCGGCAGGTGTGTGGGAGAAATCGCCCGCTGTGGCCAACGTGCTGAAGCAGGACACTTCCGTAAAAAATGTAGACGAAATGTGGCATTACTATTTTTCAAAGATCAACACCATGCTGAAAGCCCGCAAACTGTATTTATCTGGCTGGGAAGAAGTTGGCCTGCGAAAAGTAACGATCGACGGTAAAAAACAAATGATAGTTGATACCCGCATGGCCGATCAAAATATCCATATAGATGTATGGAACAACCTATCGGGCAATGAAGAGCTGGCTTACAAACTGGCCAATGCCGGGTACAAGGTGGTACTTACCAATGTCACCAACCTGTATCTCGACCTGGCTTATAACGAAAGCATCAGCGAGCGCGGGCAATATTGGGGCGGTTATGTAGATATGAATAAACCATACGCTTTTATCCCCTACAATTACTATAAAAACCAAAAGGAAAACGAAGAGGGCAAACCCATCCCGGCAGGGTATTTTGATAATAAACTGCAATTGACAGATGCTGGGCGTGCCAATATATTGGGTATACAAGCCCCGTTATGGAGCGAAACCCTTATTAGTGCCGATAAGTTTGAATACCTGCTATTGCCCAAGCTATTTGCCGTAGCCGAACGTGCCTGGGCCGTTGACCCTGATTGGGCTACTGAAAAAGACACGGCGCTAAGCGAAAGCATGTATAATACGGCATGGTCGGTATTTGCAAATAAGGTAGCCCGTGAGTTGCCGAGGTTAAACCATTATGCCGGAGGTTTCAACTACCGGGTGCCTACACCGGGCGCTATAATAAAAGACGGAAATATTGAGGCCAATATGCAATTACCGGGCTTTGTTTTACGTTATACCACCAACGGAAGTGTACCCACCAATACCAGTAAAATATTTTCAGGCAAGATACCTGCCGCAGGCGGCACCATTAAGCTAAGAGCTTTTGGCGCCAACGGCAGGAGCAGCAGCGTATTAAAGCTTAATTAAAAACAGGTGATGCTTTTGTTATATAATTTTGTTGATACATAACAAAAGCATCGTTTGTATTATTTAGTTTTGCATCACCACGCCGGATCATTATCCAACAGTACTAAACCCGATATGTTCAATACAAATAAGAAAACCGCGAAGTTGTATGCTGAAATTATTCAGCAATTGTATTATGGTGAACAACTTTCAAGTGTTGAATTAAGCATCAGAATTGATAAAAGCATACCACTGGTAACCAAAGCCATCAATCATCTTATTGAGGCTGGTTTTGTTATTGAGCAGGGTTACGCCCCTTCAAGCGGTGGCCGCAGGCCGCTTATTTATTCGGTAAGGCACGACAGGTTGTACATTGTAACCGTGGCGATGGATCAGCTGAGCACCCGCATAGCCATTGTTGACCTGCTGAACAATTATGTATCCCCGGTAGAGATCATCAACCTTAAATTAAAGGATAATCCTGATGCTTTAAATACGCTTACCGATCTGCTGGTTAAGCACATTGCTAATTCGGGTGTTGATAAAGAGAAAATTATTGGCGTAGGTATTGGTATGCCGGGCTTTGTAAATGTACACGAAGGCATAAACTACACCTACCTTGATGCAGGCGACAAAAGCCTTACCCAGCACATAAGCGATGTTATTGGTTTGCCTGTATATATCGATAACGATTCGAGCTTGATCACCCTATCCGAACTGAAATTTGGCGTGGCTAAATCAATTAAAGATGTAATGGTGATCAATATCGGCTGGGGTATTGGTTTGGGTATGATATTGAACGGGCAGATCTTCCGTGGTGAAAACGGTTTCGCCGGTGAGTTTAGCCATATTCCGATCACCGAGGATGGTACACTTTGCGCCTGCGGTAAACAAGGCTGTTTAGAAGCAGAAGCTTCTTTACTTGCTGTGGCCGAAAAAGCCATTGATGGCGTTAAGAACGGACAAAAAACAAGTCTGCAATTTATATCAGATGACGACTCAAAACTGGCCGTTGGCGATGAGGTAATGGACGCCGCCAACAAAGGCGATCAGTTTGCTATCGAACTACTGTCGGATGCCGCTTATAAAATAGGTCGCGGATTGTCTATCCTTATCCATATTCTTAACCCGAAAGCTATTGTACTAAGCGGCCGTGGTGTTAAAGTTGGTAAATTGTTGCTTGCCCCTATCCAGCAGGCCTTAAATAAATATTGTATCCCCCGTTTAGCAGGCGGTACCGAGATCTTCATTTCAGATATCGGTTTTGATGCCGAACTGATAGGCGCGGCTGTGCTGGTAATGGAAAACTTCAACAACGAACAACAAAACGTTCCCGCTCACGCTTAATTAAACTTCCGTATTACTTAGTTTTACGCACCGCGGATGGTACAACGGGCAAACTCTCGTTACCATCTTCGCTTACAGCTTGTACGGCAAAAAAGTAGTTATCTTTTGAGTATGGCAGCATAATGCTTTTATCCGTAGTAAATATCTTTTTTTGCCAAACCGGGCTGGTGGTTTCGCGCATCATTACATAGTAGCCTTTTACCTTGCCGGTTGCAGGTACTTCCCAGCTTAAAGCGGTAGAATTGCTAAGATTGGCCAGCAGCATATTTACCTGTTGCGGCACAGCAGGGGCTTTGGCCAAATTAGCCAGGTTGCTCAAATTCATGCAGGTATTTTTGCGCAGGTATTCAAAGTCCATAAATTCGGGCAGGTCGCCGTATTGTATGCCATTTTCTTTGCGCACATCCTGGTGCTGATGATAAAAATTCTCGTTCATCTCCGTAATGCGCACCGCGGTAAAACCCTGTTGCTGATAAGGCAGGTGGTCGCCACCGCGTAAAAAACGATCCGGACGATAGATCATCACCACATCCAGGTTATCTACATAACGTTCCCCTATTTCTTTTATATAACGTGCCAGTTGGCGCGATGGCCCGTCGTTCTCTAAACCCAAACTGCGAATTGCTGCCGCTTTCTTTTCATCCAGGCCAAAGGCAGGCAGCCCCTCACTGAATACTCGCACTTTAGTATTTTCAATGATATTGGTTTCGTTGCTGTTATTGCTGCCCATAATATCGTTATTAAGCACAGCGGTAATTTCAACATTGTTCTTTTTAGCGTTAGATGCCATGAACGATGCGCCTAACAAACCCTGCTCCTCGCCGCAAACGGTAACAAAAATTATAGTAGCCGGAAAGCTCTGCTTACTCATGACCCGCACACATTCAATAACAGCTGCACTACCGCTACCATCGTCATTAGCGCCGGGCGCATCGCCGGTTCTGTCCATTACGCTGGTTCTCATGTTGTCTATATGTCCGCTAATAACAAACACACGATGATCTGCCGGGTCGGTACCTTTTAGCGTAGCTACTACATTGGTTAGTACGGTAACGGCATCTATTCGTTTGCCATCGGGCTGATAGGTGCTGGTATCAAACTTAACCGACAAACGGCCATTGCTGCCCGCCACATAACTTTGCATTTTACCAAGCACCCACTGCCTTGCCGCGCCTATGCCCCGCTTTTTATCGGTAACACTGCTTAGCGTATTACGCGTACCAAAGGAAACCAGTTTATTTACATGCGCGTGCAGGGAATCTGCCGATACCTCGCTTACCATTTTTTCAATCACCGGGTCGCGATGTATGGTGGTTTGAGCAAACCCGGCAAAAAATAGTGAAGAAATAAGCGTAGTAAGTAGTAATTTTTTCATGAGGCGGCTTTATGTGCTGATAAAAATAGCTTGAAATGAACTTACATACTCATTTTACATGTAACAATTTAATTATCGGAATTTAAGACGGTATTTTATTAGCTCCAAAATTCAGCTACTACAAATTCACCTATAGATAAACACAGTAACAATTGTGTATTTACAAAATTGTCAAACAAATAAAACAATATCAGTTTTAAATATTCAAAATAGGTTTAAACATGCATAATTCAACTGTTTATGTTTTATATATTTTAGTAATTTTATCAAAAACACTAAAATATATTATCAATACAATAAATTAAATTGTCTTTTTTATAAATTATATTGATTTATGAATAAATAATATCGCTAAATTTGAGCTTTTAACTGACAAATGATCAAAAAAAATTCACCTTGCGATGCAAACAGTTGCTATTTAACAAAAAACTGTTTACCCGAGTGGCTTCCGGCTATTGAAGCACACAAAAAGAACTTTAAAGTAAAAAAGGGAGAAGTAATTTTCAGAGAGGGCGATCCTGTTACAGGTGTATACTTTGTTCATTCGGGCAATTTCAAGGTGTACAAAAAGTGGGATGCCGATAAGGAGCTCATTATCCGTTTCGCCAATGAAGGATCGATATTTGGCCACAGGGGTTTAGGCAGCGATGGTGTTTACGCCATATCTGCATCAGCACTCGAACCCGGTGTAGTCTGCTATATCGACCTCGCTTTTTTTGAAGCCACACTTAAGGTAAACCCCCAGTTTACCTACAATCTGCTGATGTTTTTTGCCAAAGAGCTTGCCCAGTCTGAAAAAAAGATGCGCAACCTCGCCCACATGCCTGTTAAAGGCCGGGTAGCCGAAGCGCTTATATTACTACAAAATCAATTCGGTGTTACTAAAGACGGGCTTATCAATATCGACTTGAGCCGCCAAGACCTGGCCTCCTATTCAGGCGCCACTTACGAAACAGTTTTCAGGGTGATCAACGAACTGGTTAAAGACAAACTGATTAAGTTATCGGGCAAAAGCATCGCCATTGCCAACCAAAAAGGGCTTGAAAAACTGACACAGGAAGCAGGTGCGTAGGGTTTGATGCAAGTTAGGTTGCTTTGGGTAGTGAAACACAGGGAGCTATGGTGGGATGATATATTAATGTTTAAATAAGCAACCTCATGTCATTACTGTACGAAGCAATCTCGAATTAGGTTATGCTTGTGCTGTAATCAATGTCAGCCTGCTCTTGGGCGCAGTGCCCCATTACTTTTGAGGGCAAAAGTAACAAAACCCTTGTCCAGCAAAAGGCTTCTTTGCCGCACAAGGCCATTGCCCCGCAAAGCGAGCAGAACTTCGGGGCTGGAACTTTTGCCCTAACGCTCGTATCCCTCCCCACATGCAACAAGTTCGCTATGCCCGCCTTTGCGCTCATGGCCAACACAGTTCTGCCCGCTTTCACCCGAAGCTGTTTGCTGACGAAAAAGAACAAATATGCCGGTTTCTGTAAACAACATAGACGCCCTTGAAATCCCACACCTGAAAGCTTACTGACTGGATTGATGGTAAAGCGGCCGGAGGCCGCGTAATAGTTGCCACTTGGCTGGAGCCAAGCGGCTGCGGAGTGGGTGTATCGCACAATGCAAAAGCACAAACTCAAATAACCTACAAAATGCGGCATCGTAAGGAACGGATAGCACAAGCCCTGCCCAAGCACAACCTTTAATAGTTCCTTGCGCAGCCGCGACTTTTTTCTTTGGTGACTTTCTTTTTTGAGAGAAAAAAGAAAGTTACATCCACTAACGTTCAATCACAGCACAAACATTCCTAACGAAGAACTAACTAAAAAAATGCCCCCCTAATTGTATCGCTTGCGAACGAATAATTGTTCGATAGCGAACAGTTTTATCATATATTAAAATCACAAAATACTAATTATCAATATTTTACAATTTTGGTATTAATATTATACTCTTCAACATGCAAACCATCACTATCATTGATTACTATGCTGAAGAATTACATTATTATTGCTTGGCGGAACCTGCTTAACAATAAACTATACAGCGCGATAAACATTGGAGGCCTTGCCTTGGGTATGGCCATCAGCTTTATGCTGCTGCTGTATGTGTATAATGAGTTTAGTTACGATAAGTTCCATGCCAATAATGACCGTCTTTACCGCGTAATGAACAACCAACCGGTTGATGGCGAGGTGCGTACCGGTTCTTCAACCCCTAAACCACTTGCCGAAGCTTTACTGAAAGATTACCCCGAGTTTGACAAGGTTGCACGCACTACCGGCCCTTACCCTACCCTTGTAAATTATAAAGAAAAAGCATTAAAGCTGGCCATCATGTCGAGCGATCCATCGTTGTTGGATATGTTCAGTTTTGAGGTTGTAAGCGGGCCAAAAGGCAGCAGCGCGCTGGCCGATATTTCATCAGTAGTGATTACTCAATCCGCAGCGAAATCATTGTTCGGCGATGCCAACCCTTTGGGCCAAACCATAAAAATTGATAACGACCGTACTTATAAAGTAGGCAGTGTAATAAAAGATCAGCCATTAAACTCATCATTCAGGTTCAAGGTTTTAATGTCGTGGAAAGCGCTCGAAGCAAAAATGCCGTGGTTGGTTACTTCAGGCTGGGGCAATTATTCGTTCAGCACGTTTGCCATGCTGAAACCCGGTGTAAGCGCCGATGTGGCAAACAACAAAATAAAAGGCCTGATAGCCAAATACGACCCTAATAACAAGGCCAACAATGTGTCATTATACCCATTCGCGTCACTGCACTTGTATAATGAGTTTAAGAATTACAAGGCTATAGGCGGCCGTATTGAGTATGTGCGCCTATTCCTGATGCTGGCCATTGGCATATTGCTGGTAGCTTGTATCAACTTCATGAACCTTTCTACCGCGCGGTCAGAACGCCGGGCGCGTGAGGTGGGTGTACGCAAGGCCATCGGCGCAGGCAGGTTCTCGCTCATCATCCAATTCATGGGCGAATCTTTAATGATGGCTTTCTTCGCATTAGGCTTATCGCTTATTATTATCAGCCTGCTGCTAACTTCTTTCAGCCAGATAATAGGGATAAAATTAACTATGCCCTACACCAACGTATGGGCTTGGGTTGGCGCGCTTGCGCTTACTTTGGTTACCGGCCTTGTAGCGGGCAGCTACCCTTCACTTTTCCTGTCGTCGTTTAAACCGGTAAAGGTTTTAAAAGGACAACTGGTAAGCACTAAAAGCGCGGTACGCCCAAGGCAGGTTTTGGTTGTGGTGCAGTTCACTTTTGCTATATGCCTCATTCTGTCGAGCATATTTATATATAAACAGATCAGCTTTATAAAAGACAAACCCGTTGGTTACGAACAAAACGGACTGGTAGAAATTGAGGTGGAAGGCAGCATTGATAAAAACTTTGACGCCTTCAGGCGTGATGCCATCAGCAGCGGAGCCATCACCGATGCCGCTTTAACATCGGGCAGTATTACCAATACCAACGGCAACTCCTGGGGCATTGTATGGCCCGGCCAATTGCAGGGCGAGGATAAGATCCCTATTGACCAGATGGTGGTTAACTACAACTTTGTGAGCACTTTTGGTTTGAAACTGGCGCAAGGGCGCGATTTTGATCGCGGTCGCCCGGCAGATAGCCTTGGCCTCATCGTTAATGAGGCCGCGGTGAAACTGATGCGCATGAAAGAGCCGCTGGGCCAAATTGTAAAATGGCAGGGCGAAAATCGCACCATTATTGGTGTAGTAAAAGATTTTGTATGGGGCTCGCCTTTTGAACCTATTAAACCCGCCATGATGGGACAGGTTAAAGGATGGGTTGGCGGTATAACCATGCGCCTAACCCCTAACGCTTCCGTATCAAAAAGCATGGCGACCGTGCAGGCCATCTACAAAAAATATAACCCCGACTACCCATTCGAATATAAATTTACCGATGAGGTATTCGGCGAAAAGCTAAACACCGAGCAACTGCTGGGTAATATGGCAACCGGTTTTACAGCGCTGGCCATTGTCATTTCATGCCTGGGCTTGTTTGGTTTGGCATCATTCTCGGCAGAGCAGCGCAAAAAAGAGATAGGTATACGTAAGGTATTAGGGGCAAGTACGGCCAATATATGGTTCAAGCTATCGCAGGAGTTTG
This sequence comes from Mucilaginibacter sp. GW821-FHT07G05, assembly GCF_059418565.1. Classification (NCBI taxonomy): domain Bacteria; kingdom Pseudomonadati; phylum Bacteroidota; class Sphingobacteriia; order Sphingobacteriales; family Sphingobacteriaceae; genus Mucilaginibacter; species Mucilaginibacter sp. GW821-FHT07G05. The sequence goes on from NZ_JBWKQC010000001.1 coordinate 1,061,306, forward strand.
TTAAGCTGGTGCTTATATCTTTTGTTATCGGCGCGTGCATCAGTTACTATAATGTAGATAACTGGTTATCTAAATACACCTATCATACCGAAATAAGTGGCTGGGTATTTGTAGTAACCATGCTATTGAGTGTGGTGATATGCCTGCTTACGGTTAGTTGGCAAGCCATTAAGTCGGCTTGGACCAATCCTGTGAAAAACTTACGCAGCGAATAAAACCATCATCACATATCGTTTAAATCCATTCCGCCTGCGGCTCAACTCCGCAGGCGGTTTTTTATGTGATTATTTATCGCTATCCATTTTCATTTCAGTTAAATACATCGTAATATTGATGTTGTAAACCAATTATACCTGATACAAAATGAGAGCATTTACCTGTATCATAATTTTATTTATCATGAGCTTTAACGCCATCAACCAGGATGCCCTTGCGCAAACACCTGCAAAAGAAACTGCTTTAACATGGGTTAAGGGTAAAACCTGGGCCAACGGGCTTACCATAAAACCTAGCCCCGATGTGGATGCTGTAGCGTTTTATAAACAATATCACGCTAACAAAGCGCTTTGGGATAAAGCATTCGCTTACCTGAAAAATACCGACCTGAATACCATCGCTCCCGGCAAATACCCTATTGATGGCGACGACGTGTACGCTGCAATTACCGAAGGCCCATCGAAAGAACCCGACAGCGCCCGTTGGGAAGCACACCAAAACTACATCGACCTGCAATATGTAATTAAGGGTAAAGAGCAAATTGAGGTGATGCCGCTTAAAAGCGCCACAGTTACCGTGCCTTACGATGCTGTTAAAGATGTAGCCAAATACTCCGGCAACGGCAAATATTACAATGCCGAACCAAGCATATTCTTTTTGTTTTTCCCTAATGATGTGCACCGCCCAAGCATTAAGGTAGAGGGCGTTGATGTGGTGAAGAAACTGGTAATTAAAATAAAAGCCGCGAAATGAGTTACAGAGGTGTAATAACCGGCGTACTGCTTGGCCTCGCCATTGGCGGATATGCCCAAAATCAAACCAAAAACGGTTTAGCCTTTGCCGAAGATCAAACCCGGCTGATGCTGAAAAATATAGACAGCGTGCAGAAGGCCGGTGATAAGAACAGTATCCCGAGGTCGTTAAAAGAAGATGGCAGCCTGAAACTTATACCATCGCCCGATTGGTGCAGCGGCTTTTTCCCCGGCGAACTTTGGTTTTTGTACGACTATACTAAAAATGAACAATGGCTTAAAGAAGCTAAACTATATACAACTATAGTTGAAAAAGAGAAAACCAATGGCGGCACGCACGACCTGGGTTTTATGCTGTATTGCAGCGTGGGCAATGCCTACAAAGCGACTAAAGATCCGCATTATAAAGAGGTAATTATTGAATCGGCCAAAACGCTCATCACCCGCTTTAACCCAAAAGTGGGCTGCATTAAATCGTGGGATGGCAGGCCCGAATGGAAGTATCCGGTCATTATCGACAACATGATGAACCTGGAATTGCTTTTTGAAGCGACCAAACTCACTGGCGATTCTACCTATTACAAAGTGGCCGTTACGCATGCCAATACTACACTTAAAAATCATTTCAGGGCTAATAATAGTTCATACCATGTAATTGATTACGATACCGAAACCGGAAAGGTAGCGCATCGGCAAACGCACCAAGGCTATGCTGATGAATCGGCATGGGCACGCGGACAAGCATGGGGCTTGTATGGCTATACCATGAGTTACCGCGAAACCAAAAATCCGGCTTATTTACAACAGGCTGATAAAATCGCAGCATTCATTTTCAACAATCCATCCGTAACGAAAGACCTTGTACCCTACTGGGATTACAACGCGCCCGATATTCCGAATGCCCCGCGCGATGCTTCTGCGGCAGCCATAGCGGCTTCGGCATTGTATGAGTTATCAACCTACAGCAAAAACGGCAAACAGTACCGCGCCTTAGCGGATAAAATTGTAAAGAACCTGCACGACCATTACCAGGCACAACCCGGAACAAACAAAGGCTTTATTTTACTGCACAGCACCGGCCATAAACCCGCCAAAAGCGAGATAGATGTACCGATAATTTACGCAGATTATTATTATCTGGAGGCGCTGTTACGTCAGCAACGTTTGCAAAAGGGATTGTCGCCTTTGTTGTAGGCAATTGTAGAAAACAGGGCTGTTAATGAAAAAGCGGCTATATCGACTCACCCCGACATCGCTTTGCTCGTCACCCCTCTCTGCTTCGCAAAGAAGGGTTTTGTTTATTAATTTTACTGTTCTATTCAACCCTCTTTGCGAAGCAGAGAGGGTGGTCCAGCGAAGCGTAGACCGGGTGAGTTGACTATACGATTACTAAATAGAAAACTTATACCTCCTGTTGTAATTCTGCATCCATCCAGTTTTTACCATGCGTAAAGCGGGCTACCAGCATGGCAGCTACGGTGTCACCGGTGGCATTCAGCAAGGTTGCCAATGGATCAACCAGCGTGCCGATGATCATGGCCGGAGGTAAGGCTTCGGGTGGGAAACCATAAGCGGAGATGAACAATAGTTCGCCCACATAACCACCGTTGGGGATGCCGCCTTCAACCATACTTACCAGTACCGTCATGGCTAAAGCGATGAGCACAGCTTCGGCACTGTCAAAGCTTTTACCGAACATGGCAAACACCACCGCCATTTTAACGATGGATGAAATACTTGATCCATCCTTATGCAGAGTAGCCCCTAAAGGGATGGTTACATTGGTAATAATATCAGGGATACCAATCTTTCTGGCGGCATCTAAATTAGCCGGGATGGTGGCGATGCTACTGCAAGTTCCTACTGCTGTTGCAGATGGTATAATGTTGTTTCGCCAGTATTTTCTTACACCTTTTACACCGCCTGCAATAAAAGCGTATACGCTGAACAGCGCCACAAAATAAAAGGCGCCCACGCCATAATATAAGCCCATAGCATGCGCGTAAGTACCAAACAATTGCGGACCAAACACGCCTACCTGGTAAGCAAAGTAAGCACCCAAACCTATTGGTCCGAGTTTCATGATCAGCGTAAACAGGTTTTTAAATACCTCGTTACCGCCATTTAAAAAACGAGTGAACGCCGCCCCTTTTTCGCCGGAACGCAACGTAGCGAAACCGATAAGCACCGAGAATACCATCATGGCCATCATGCTTTTGCGCGATAGCAGATCGAAAAATTCACTGGTGGTAAACAGCAACACCAACTGGTCGCCGAAAGGTTTTTTAACTATATTTTCGGTAAGCTGGGTTACCGAAACCTGCTGATGCATCGGGAAAATCCAAACGGCTACGATGGTTAAAAATGCCGATATCAGCACCGTACATAAAAACACCAGCGACATGGCTCCCATAATCCGGCTCAGTTTATTAGAACCGCTTAGATTGGCAATGGCCGATGAAATTGCAAAAAACACTAAAGGAATTACCGCTGTAAACAACAGGTTCAGGAAGATATCGCCGATAGGCTTTAGCACTTCGGCTTGTTTGCCCAGCACAGCGCCGGCAATACTACCTATGATAATACCCGTTATTAACCAAATTATCCCTTTGTAATTTTTAAACCAGCTGTTCATGTATCAGTGTGTAGTAAATGCGATAAACGGTAATAATACGCATAAGTTTATCGCATCGGCGTCATTTAAAACCAATATAACAACATTAAATTTATGGGGTTGCAAAATCTTTCAGTATTATCGTAATATCAACACAAAAGCTTTATGGCCGAACGCACTTTTAAACCCGCTAAAAACTCTGAAACCGTTATAACCGAACTGATGATTCCCTCATACACCAACTTTGGTGGTAAGATACACGGAGGCGTGCTGCTATCTATGATGGATAAGGTGGCTTATGCCTGCGCCATGAAACATACCGGTTATTATTGTGTAACCGCCTCTATTGATGAGGTGAATTTTATTGCCCCGGTGGAAATAGGCCAACTGGTATCGATGCTGGCTTCGGTGAATTACACGGGCAATACCTCGGTGGTGGTGGGTATCAGGGTACAATCTGAAGATGTGCGTACCAATATTATCACCCATACTAACACGAGTTATTTCACCATGGTGGCTATGGACAATAACAAAACTGTACCTGTGCCCGGCCTTATACTGGAAACCCAAACCGAATTGAGACGATACTTTGAGGCGATGCAGCGCAAGGTGCTTAAGAAATACTATCGTGATGAATTTGCCCGCATTAAAACACCTGATGATATTGCCGAATACAAGAACCTGATGGAATCGGAAAATTGCAGGATAAAATTCTGATGCTGAAACTTATTAGGCGCTGTGTAGTTTTACCAAGCGTATACAATTGCAATACCTTTATATAGTACCTTTGCTCATCATTTGATATTACATGCTATCTGAACCTACATACCTGGCTGCGCGAATGGTAGCTTCTACTATTGAGAACCATTTTGCCAAGCATATTACCGCCGCAAGGGTTTTCAGCGACCTTAATTTGTCGCGGGATTTGAGCGCGCGCATTATTGAAGCAGTTATTGATGTAGCATTTTGGGCCAGCCTGCGCCGCGAAGAGGGCAAACCACCTAAAATATCAATGGCACTGCTGCACCCTTCACAATCAGAACAACCGCTTTTATTTGAGAACCGCATCAGGCTAACACCTCAAAACCTAATAAAACTTGCCCCTGCCGTTGAGCAACCGGGCATACATTTAGGCATTTGGCACGAGGAGGATGATATTTACATCTGGGGCACTACCAACTCCATACCGGGTATTTGCTTTGTGCTGGAAGTGGTGGAACCAGGACTGCTGGTTATAAAACATAAACGCATTGATGGCTTTGGCAAGTTTGTGAACATTGCCATTTTAAAAGGCGACGAGATAAAAATTGTTGACGAAGAAACATCCGGCGTAGGCGATTGCCCGAGTTTATTGACTTCGTTACTTGGTTTGCCCCTGCCCTCATCTACCGAAGAAGGTGTAAACGTATTAGTTGAGCTGGCTTCATCTATGCGGAGCCACGGCCGGGGCGGTATATTACTGATAGTACCACAGGGCTCGGCCACCTGGCGCAATTCTATTGTGCAGCCCATGAACTATCCCGTTACGCCTGCTTATACGGTGATCACTAACCTGATGCAGATGGACCTGGAAGAGCGTGACACACTGGAATGGCAGGAGGCTTTACTGGATGCCATAAAGGTGATCGGTGGTTTTACCGCTGTAGATGGCGCTACCGTAATTACCGATCAGCACGAGTTAATGGCTTTTGGTGCCAAAATAGCCCGATCAGAGAACAGCGTGCCGGTAGAACAATTAATTGTTACCGAACCTATTGTAGATGGCAAGGCTACCCGCCGCCACCCCGCGCAAAACGGGGGTACAAGGCATTTGGCCGCGGCACAGTTTGTACACGACCAACACGACGCATTGGCTTTGGTTGCCTCGCAGGACGGGCATTTTACTGTCTTCTCCTGGTCGAACCAATTGAACTTGGTACACGCCCATAAAATTGATATCCTGCTGTTATAAATTTGTCCCCTACTGTTGTTATTATAATGGACGATCACGACCCGCTAAGCGCTTCGCTGTACGAGATGAAGCTTGAAGAAATTTACCACAAGCACGATTGGTTGAGCTACGAAATATCCCTCAAAGGCTTCATCGATCTTTTCCCGGTTTATTACAAAGAGGGCACGCCGCTTAAACCCGAAATGCCAGAAGATTTTGGCTTGGGTAAAAACATTTTCCTTGAAGTGTTGGTCGCTTTTAATCAAACATTCATTCCGTTAACGGGCAATTAGCCCATTAACTCTTTCATCAGTTTGTTAAAGGCTTCTTTCAGCTCCGCCAGTTCCTGCTCCAATATAGCTACTCGGTTTTCCAGTTCACCTGACGATCTGCGTACGGGTTCGGCAAAGCTTTCCTCGTCGTTCACGTCAAACGAACCGCCTAATAAGTGCATGTAACGAGCCTCTTTTTGACCGGGACGTTTAGGCAACTGTTGCAGGTAATGCGGCTCTTCGGTAGCTAATTTATCCAGTATTTCCTGTACTTCGTCCAATGTTTCAAACTCGTATAAACGGCCCGAATTGGTATTCAGTTCGCCGGGTGTTTGCGGTCCGCGAAGTATCAATAAACTGATAATGACCAGTTCGGCAGGCACTACCGGGAATACAATGGCAAAGTTATGCTTATATTTAGTAGCACGGCTTGAACCACCTGTTGCGGTAGAGATCAACCCTTTTCTTTTTAATGTATCAAGCGCCGTTATAACCACCTCATCATCATAATCAACCACCGGCTTGCGGGCAGTTTTTTGGTTGCAGGCAGTGGTTAAACTATTTAAAGTAAGCGGATAATATTCGGGCGTGGTACGCGATTTTTCTATCAGTACGCCTAATACCCTAAGCTCGCTATCATTTAATACAGGTAAGGTTTGTGTTTGATCCATGGTCAAATATAACATTCCGGTTAAATGTGTAACAAAAAAGCCCGGATGAAATTTTTCAACCGGGCCAATATATGTTTGGATTTTTATGGGGCTTAATAAACCTTAACCATGAAAATATACTTTTGCAGCTTTGCAAGCTGTTGCGTGCGGCTTAAACCTGCCAGTGAGCTTTTGGTTTTATTTTTGGTGTTAAGGCTGAGCTTACGTTTCAGCGAGTCAGAAGGAATATCCTGAATAGCTTTCAGCAAATAGTTTGATTTAATGGCGTAAGCAGAACTTTCGTATTGCGTTTGTTTACCGCTGATAATACCAATCAGGTTGCCTTTGCTATCCAGCAATGGACCACCGCTATTACCCGGACGGGCAGCTATAGATACCTCGTAAGCAGTGGTATCGCCGTTAAAGCCTGCTGCCGATGTTAAAAAGCCCGGTCCGAAAGCGATTGCATCACTTGGATAACCTATAGTATATACATCCTCACCTAAATCACTTTTTGATTTTTTGAAGTTGTACGGTACAGCGCCTAAGTTTTTAAATTCCGAATCGTTAATCTCCAGTACAGCAATATCATGTTCCGGCTCGCTGTATACCACTTTTGCATGGTACGAATCGCCGTTTACATTTTGTACGTAAAGCGAATCGGCACCTTTAATTACATGGTAATTGGTAACGATATAACCGTTTGAGGTAAGCGCGAAACCGGTACCGCGAAAATTACCCGGATTAATAACAGGTTTCGGCTTATCCGATTTATTGATATTATTAAGTATGCGGTTATTGGTAGCGTTTATTCTTGCGGTTGAAGTTTGCAAACTACCTATCTTATCGCGCAATTCAAGATATTTTGAATCCTTATTATTGAACTTGCCGGTAAAGAACAAAGTGCTCAGCATAGCAAAAATAGCTATAGACGCCGCTACAGATATTTTTGAGTGATGATGGCGCCATATACTCACAATCCACGACGGATGAACCATCAGTTCTTCCTTCAGTGTATTCACATCAATTTCATCATGAATAGCGTTCAGCCTGGTTTCCAGGTCTAAACGTTCGCCGTAATGTTTTAACAGGCCAACAAAAGCCTGGTGTTCAACAACCTGACTATCGATAACCGCGTTCTCTTTACGCAATTGCTCAAACTGCGCGCGTTCTTCAAGGCTCATTTCGCCGTTGAGGTAGCGTTCAATCTGTTCTAACATTTTAGTATCGCTCATCACTTTAATCTTGCTGAAAAAATAATTTCTTTAACCGTTGTAAACATTTATACTTCTGGGTTTTGGCATTATCGGCATTGGTATAACCAAAGCGTTCGCAAATTTCCTGCATAGACCGGTTATGGATATAAAAATCTTCCATAATGGTTTTGCAGGGCTCGCCCAGCAGTTTTAAGGCATTTTCCATTTTGCTGAACTGTATATCCCTGTCGCTGTGTGCTTCCGCCTCATCTTCCTCAACCGGGGCATACTCCTGAAAATCCTTTATATCGCCTCCGTAACGGCTCATTTGCGTTAGGCGTTTAAGCCATAAGCGCCTGCTTACCGAGTATATATAGGTTTTAAGCTTACTACTCCGCTCAAAATTACCTGCCTTAACCTTATTATAAAGAACGATAATGGCTTCCTGATAAATATCCTTAGCGTCATCAGCGCTGCCATTGTTATTTATGATCAACTGCAACACCATCGGGAAATACGCCAGATACAGCTTTTTTAAAACCGTTTCCGAATTATTAAGGATACCGAGAATTACCTCGCTATCTGTTGGTGTTGAACTGTTTAAATGTTTATTCACTACTTAATACAATTTATATTAAAATGTAACCCATACCCGCAAAAAATATTTTTATTATCGGCGTTACATAATACAGGCAAACATAACGTTCAAAAACACAAGTATAGCATTAAAATATAAATCATTGATTTATAAATGATTGTAATATTTTTCTTATTATTTTCTAATTTATTGGGTTACCTTTTTCATTTACCGGTATAAAAGGCTCACAACTAACAATTAAAAAGATATTAACATGAAAAATGCATTCAAATTCGGTTTCTTAGCTTTAGCTATCTCTGTTTCTTTAGCTGCTTGCGGTGGTAAAGGTGGTGCTTCTACTGATTCTCCTGCTGCTGATTCTCCAGCTGTTGATACTGTAGTTAAAACTGACTCTCCAGCTGTTGATACAACTGTAGTTAAAGTTGACACTGCTAAAGCTGATACAACTAAAAAATAATTATCTCCCTTAGGGGAAATAATCTTAAAAAAGGTAATCTTAATTTTTTTTCAAAAAAATTGGGTTACCTTTTTTAGTTTCCGGTATTAAGGGTGAAAACTATTAAATCACTTAAAAAAAATTCATCATGAAAAATGCATTCAAATTCGGCTTTTTAGCTTTAGCTATCTCTATCTCAGTTGCAGCTTGCAAAGGTTCTGGTTCAGGTTCAACTGATTCAGCTGCTGCTGATTCTCCAGCTGCTGATACTGTTAAAGTTGATTCTCCAGCTGCTGACACTGTTAAAGCTGATTCTCCAGCTGCTGATACTGCTGCTAAAATGTAATTTTTGCGCAAGCAAAATACAAAGCATAAAAAATCCGGTTCAAATATTTGAACCGGATTTTTTTATTGGTACTATTTTTTATTCTTATTGTACATGATCGCGCAGGGCTTTTACCTCATCGTGCGCGGCCTGTAAAATTTCCTGCTGTTTGTATAGTATATCTTTTATATACGCAGGCAGTGCTTCATCTTCAATCGCGCTTCTGTAAGCCAACTTTATGGCATCTTCGCCAAATTCGCATTCTTCTAATACGCTTTTGGTATTATGGCCGGTAAATGTGGCTTTAACACCTAACCATGCACGATGTATTTTACCGCTGGCCGATGTTGTATTGTCAATATCTTTACCTAATACCTGTACCTCGGTACCCAGTTCCAGCTTAAACTGATGGCTCTCGCCTACCAGGTTGGTAAAAAGATACTTGATATCGGCATCTTCTTCTTTCAATTCTTTTAATGCCAGTTCGTAACCGGCAATACGGTCGTTGTTGATCTGGATCAGATCGTTCAATATTTCTATTGTTGCTTGCGTGTTTTCCATTGTAGTAGTTTTAATAGTAAATATTTAGCGCCCTCTAAATAAAGAGAATAGCCATAAAATAATTCCTAATACTATAACTACAACGATGATGCCAACATAATACCCGGCCTTAAATATGTCCACAATAAGCGAACAACTGTTTAAAGTCATCATAGCCAGCGCCAGTAACAATACATTTAACTTTCTCATAATTTTATAAAACGCATACTCATAGCCATTTAACAAAATGCCAATCAGTATAATTACCGGCTTTGCAGCCGTATACATTTAAGCAAACATTAAAAAGCAAGGTATTTAGGTTAATACAACCTGGTGTTGGTACACCGGTAAAAGATTTATTAAAAATACATTTTTTTCAATAAAAAGGCGCAATTATTATAATACATTTATTTATAGCTATAATTTAACTTAAAGTTTTAATGAAATGAAATTTAAGGTTAATTATGGCAAGCGAATTTGCTTCAGGCTGCTATCGCCTATCAGCATAGTTACACAACGCTGCTTTTCAATTTGCCGATAAGTTATGTAGTTTTAGCGGCAACTATTTTAATTATGCTACAGCCCATTCTATCTATAAAAAACGCGTTGGTACGCTCACAAAACAAAACGCTTTTTGGTAATCTTAACTTTAGTGTAAACAAAAACGAACACTGGGCACTGATAGGTAAAAGCGGATCGGGCAAGAGCGTGTTGCTGCAAACCATAGCGGGTAAGTTCAGCGTAAGTGGCGGCGAAGTTCATAATTATTTTTTCGACGATTTTATAACGCAGCATCCACCAAAAAAAGACGGACTGACCACCTTTCATAATTTTATATCATTGGTAGAAGGCAAGCATCATTTCAAAAACAAATCAAACACTACCGATTTTTATTACCAGCAGCGTTATAACTCGTCGGATTCGGAAGACGCGCAAACCGTTGAAGAATACCTGCACGATATTGTATCGTTTACAGGCTTGCAGCATTGGCAATACGAAAACGTTGTTGAGTTGCTTAACCTATCCCAATTAACCGGTAAAGAACTCATCAAACTCTCTAACGGCGAAACCAAACGGGTAAGGCTGGCCTCTGCCCTGCTTAAAAACCCACTGATATTGTTGCTCGATAATCCGCTGACCGGGCTGGATGTACAAACCCGTGCAGAGTTTAACGGCATTATCGGGAAAATCATAGCTTCGGGCATTAACGTAATTATAGCTACCTCTCCCCGCGAAATACCTGATGCCATAACCCACATCGCGGTGATTGATAACGGGGAAATAACCGCGGTGATCGCTAAAAAAGATTTCGACCCGGCAAAATTCGCGTCGAACATTCAGGACGATATTGATGTAACCGAATTACAGGAACTGCTTAACAACACCGAAGCCGTAGTTTATAATGATATAGTGAAGATCAATAAGGCACACATTCGCTATGATAAAAATATCATTCTGGATGATGTTAGCTGGCACATCACACCCGGTGAACGCTGGGCATTGCTGGGTGCTAACGGCGCAGGAAAATCAACCTTGTTAAGTTTAATTAATGGCGATAACCCACAGGCTTATGCAAATGATATAGTATTATTTGATAAAAAACGCGGCACCGGCGAAAGCATTTGGGATATAAAAAAACGCATAGGCTTTGTTTCTCCCGAACTTTACCAGTACTTCCCTACTGATAACAGCTGTTTGCAGGTGATCGAATCGGGGTATTATGATACGTTGGGTTTGTTCAGGCCAAGCGATGCGAAAAGATCTGCGACCGCGTTGCGCTGGATGAAAGCTTTACAAATAGATCAATACGCCCGCACCCTGCTAAAAAACATACCGGCCAGCGCGCAAAGGCTATGTTTACTGGCCCGCGCGTTGATCAAAAATCCGCCCCTGCTCATTTTTGACGAACCTTGCCAGGGCCTGGATGAATTTCAGCAACTGCATTTTAAACACCTCACCGATACCATCTGCAACCTGAGCAATGTTACGCTGATTTATGTAAGCCATTACCAGCATGAAATTCCGGATAGCGTTACCAGGGTTTTAAAGCTGGATAAAGGACGAGTGGTTTAAAATGATGGTATAATTCTTCTTTTAACGTTGAGGATTACTAAGTAAATCATTACAGCCCATAATATTAATATGAGGTAAAATGATTGTGCTACAGGACTGCTCTTTATTAATGTATATACGGCCGATAATGAACTATAATCAGCAGGCTCACTACGTGGAATAAAATTCATACCTGCGCAATGCATCTTCATTCCAACTTCAGACTTTGGGGTATTAATATGTTGTATTAAACACTTGTCATCCTGAAAGGTGCATATTACGTTATTTTCCTTGTAACCGTAGCAAAGGTTAATTACTTCAACCATATCAGCATATTGTGTTTTGCCGCCAAATGTGATTGCTATACCATTAACGGTATCCTTATTTGCTACAAGGTTAAGTATGGCCTTATTAGTTTGTGAAATAACCTGCTCAATGTCTTCGTGCGATAAACCATTGCTAATGACCTTGTAATTGTTTAACAGTTGTGGTTCTTTAGATAACTCATACATTTTCACTGAAACTTTACTTCTGTATGCAACATCAGCACCGTACCATATTTTGCCTGCCTCGTGATATTGAATGTAAATAACACACAGCAACGGCAATACCAGCAGGCTTAATAAACCCGGGTAATATAATTTGGTAAATTTTGGGCGGCTTAACATGGTGGTATAAATATAGTTATCTGTTTTGATGTATTTATGTGTGTACCGCTATTGTCAATTATTTTATAGTAATTTTAAATGAGCATTAAATAGACGTATTTTTGTTATATGAATACAGCCGATCTTTTGCAACGCGCGTTGCAGTTTGATTTTTTGAGTATTGAAGAAGGTGTTTATTTATACAATAACGCCCCTACCGCACAACTGATGCACGTGGCTAACGAGCTGCGCAAAATACAGGTGCCGCACAATAAGGTTACCTGGCAAATAGACCGGAATGTTAACACTACCAACGTATGTATAGCTAACTGTAAGTTCTGTAACTTTTTCAGGCGCCCCGGTCACGAGGACAGCTACATTACTGATATAGAAACTTATAAGCAAAAGATAGAAGAAACCTTCAGGTATGGCGGCGATCAGCTACTGTTACAGGGCGGCCACCACCCCGATCTTGGGCTGGCTTTTTATACCGATCTGTTCAGCAAACTGAAAGAGCTATATCCAAAATTGAAACTGCATTCTTTAGGTCCGCCGGAGATTGCGCACGTAGCCAAATTGGAGGGCATAAGCCATTACGAGGTGCTGAAAGCAATGAAAGAAGCCGGGCTCGACTCCTTACCCGGTGCAGGCGCCGAAATACTGAACGACCGTGTACGCCGACTGATATCAAAAGGTAAATGCGGTGGTAAAGAATGGCTGGATGTAATGCGTGCCGCACACCAGTTGAACCTACCAAGTTCGGCTACCATGATGTTTGGCCATATCGAAACCATTGAAGAACGCTTTGAGCACCTGGTTTGGATACGCGAAGTACAAGCCGAAAAACCGGAAGGGCATTACGGCTTTATCGCCTTTATACCATGGCCTTTTCAGGACGACGGCACCTTGCTGCGCAAAGTACGCGGCATCACCAATAATGTAACCGGCGACGAATATATTCGCATGATAGCCCTGAGCCGTATTATGCTGCCCAATATTAAAAACATACAGGCATCATGGTTAACAGTGGGTAAACAGGTAGCGCAACTATGTTTGCATGCAGGCGCTAACGATTTTGGCTCTATCATGATAGAAGAAAATGTGGTATCTGCCGCGGGCGCGCCGCACAGGTTTACCGCTAAAGGTATACAGCAATCTATTATTGAAGCCGGTTTCGAGCCGCAATTACGCACCCAAAAATATGAGTGGCGCGATATTCCTGTTCAGATAGAAGAACAGGTGATCAACTACTAAAAAACACAAAGGCCGGATGCTTACGCACCCGGCCTTTTAATTTATATTCAACTTTAACTTAAGCTGGTTTAATAAATGAACCTACTAACAGGGCCTCAACTTTGGCTCTTTCCAATGGTTCATCAAACGAAGCGGTAGCTGATTTTTTGCTGTTACTTGAACCTACAGCCGGTAAGCTGGTAAGTGTAACACCACCTTGTACTATATTATCTTCGCCTGCGTAGTTACCGTCAACAGCTGCAATACCGGTATCATTACCTTTAGTATCGCTGGTAATCCAAGGTTTAAGACCAAGGTTAAGCTTTTTGTTGATCAGATAACGTACAGCAGAAGCGTGTCTTGCCTCTACTGCGTGAATTGCTAAAGCAGCACCTAATACCACCTGGTTACCTTTTAGGAAGGGGGCCTGACCTTTGTAAGCACGTACACCGGTATCTTCAAAAGCAACCGATACTTTCAAAAAGGTATCATAGTTGGTTAACACATCGGCAAAAGCACCACCGCCGGTTACATCAAATATGTATGATGACTTTGAAATAGCGGCAGTACCTAATACTTTTTGCAAAAATGCAACGTGGTTATTTTCGTCTCTCGCTATTTTAGTAAAATAGTTAGCTTTATCATTAGCGTTGATAAGGCCACTTGCCGCAACACCTTTATTATAAAACTCAGCCTCTAAAAACTCCAGCAATAAAGCAAAGTTTAATACCGAGTTAACATCAGTACCGGCGGTTTGTCCGTAAGCTTTTTTAAACAGTGTTGCAAAAGCGAAAGGCATTGCTGCAACAGCTACTTTTGAACCAAAGCTCGTTATATTTTTTATCGCGGCACGGCGCGGGTTGATACGATCGTTAAATTCCGGATCGATCTTTTCTATTTCTTCTATTACATTAAATAAATTCATGGCGATGTTTGGTTAAAAGGTGAAACTTTTGGCACTAACTTTAGTTTTCAGGAAAAGATTGGCTGTTGCCAATACTTTAGTAGGTCCGTTTGAAATATTCAAACCATTGGCATCTACCTGATCACTGTCAACAAAACTACCTTCGGTGATCAGGTTACTGATCAAAGCAGCGTGCCTTGCTTCTACCGATACAATTTTACCGGCAAGGGTTAAATAATCGGCATTTTCAATTTTGAAAGCGATACCATCGTACGCGGTTACACCTAAATCTTCAAATGCTTTTGCAGCGCCTAAAACGCTTGTTTTTTTACTGAAATCAATTTTACTGAAATCAGGAGTTAAGCCTTTAATAGCTTTTGCACCTAACGCGGCTTTAAAAAACTCGCGGTGTAACACTTCGTGATCGCGGATGTCAGTAAATAAGGCTCTTTCGTCTGTAGTAAATTCAGATGAGAAAGAGTTTACTACCTGGATGTAAAACGCGGCCTCTAATTGTTCAAGCGCGTAAGCGTAGTTTAATATACCAATGTCGCCTGAGCCTATATCAGTAATATCTGTACCGCCGTTGTTTCCGCCTTCAATTACGGCGTCATTAGCATTGTCCTTTGTGCATGACTGCATGGCCAATGCGCCAACTACTGTAGCCGCCCCTGCGTAGCGCAAAAACGACCTCCGGGCGATGTTCACATTACCCATGTTTTGTTCTGTTTCTGTTTTCATAAATAAGAAGTTGATATTGTTTATAAATTATACCAATAGATACAATATTTTTGAGCCGGCAGTTTCGCAATTACAACAAACTTGTTACAACTTGAAAGAGTAGCTGAATTTGGAGTAAAAAATTATTTTTTGTATACATGGCAGAGAGCATTGAATTATACGTAGAGGCACTGATATTTTCGTCAGAACAAAGCCTTCGGCGCGAAGAGATTAACTATTGTTTGCAGGCCGCTTTTGAACGCGACTTTGATAACCAGGAGATAGAAGCCGCCCTGGCGAATATTAAAACCAAATACCTTGACGATAACTTCGCCATAGAACTGTTGCAACTGAACAACGGCTACCAGTTTCTCACCAAAAAACAATTTCACCCGGTGATAAGCCTGTTGCAGGCACAAAAAGCTAAAAAGAAACTAAGCCAGGCGGCCTTAGAAACCCTCGCTATTATTGCCTACAAGCAGCCAACTACCAAAACAGATATTGAACAAATACGGGGCGTAAACTGCGATTACTCCATTCAAAAGCTGCTGGAGAAGGAATTAATAAGCATTGTAGGCAAGTCGGAAACTATTGGCAAGCCTATACTTTACGGCACAAGCGCGCTTTTTATGGATTACTTTGGCATTAACAGCATACAAGAATTGCCTCATATAAAAGAACTTACTACCGGGGCATCAGCCATTGGCGATGTAACAGAATAATTTTTTAAATGTCTTTTATAAAAAAGCGTTTTTTAATTATTTTTACCAATACAATTAAGCTCATTTAAGAAGGATCAACAACACAAGATTCTTTTAATTTTATATAGCAACTAAGTATTACCATAAAATTTGCAAAATGGGAACTCCTAAAAAACCTGTAAAGAAACCGGCAGCAAAGCCTACGGCCAAAAATACGCCCGACCCTGCTGAAGAAACTAAGCCGAAGAAAAAATTTGTTGATGACGATGATGATTTTGACGAACCGTTAGACGACGCAGGCTACGAGTCGTTCAACGATTATGATGATGACGACGACGACGATTACAAATATTAATTAACCATATAAATGCAAAAAGCACCCGGCAAGAGCACACCGGATGCTTTTTGTGAGGGATACGTGTAAATGATCATTACTGAAGTTACTGATAAAATTACCCGTAATGATTTTTTAAACACAGCCCGCATCATATACCGGCACTATTCAAACTGGGTATGCCCGCTCGATAATGATATTGAGGCTGTTTTTGATCCTGAGAAGAACAGTTTTCACCAGCACGGTAATTGTACCCGCTGGATCCTTAAAAACGATACAGGCCTTCTTATAGGCCGTATAGCAGCATTTATTGATACCAACAAAGCTTACAAACACGAGCAGCCAACCGGCGGCGTGGGCTTTTTTGAGTGTATTGATAACGAAGCCGCCGCTTTCCTTTTATTTGATACCGCAAAACAGTGGCTGGCAAACCAAGGGATGCAAGCAATGGATGGCCCCATCAATTTTGGCGAAAATGATAGCTTTTGGGGATTGCTCACCGAGGGCTTCACCCCGCCATCGTACGGGATGAACTATAATCCGCCATATTATAAAAGCCTATTTGAAAAATATGGCTTTACGGTATTATACGAACAGATCACCAATCATTTCGACCTTCGGAAACCGCTACCTGACAGATTGAGCCGTATAGCCAAACGCACACTTAAAAAGCCGGGCTACAAGTTTGAATATTTAAAGAAAGCACAGATACAACGTTTCGCTGCCGATTTTATGGAAGTGTATAACGATGCCTGGAAAGATTTTGAGAACTTCACCCCTATCAGCTTCGATACCATTTTGCAAACCTTTGAGAAAATGAAAATGGTACTGGATGAGCAATTGATATGGTTTGCATACATAAATGATGAGCCAGTTGCCTTTATAGTAGTATTGCCCGATGCTAACCAGCTAATAAAACCCATGAACGGTAAAATGGACCTGGTAGGTAAGCTGAAATATTTATATCAAAAATGGAAAGGCGCTACCCGCATGCGCGCCATTGTAATGGGCACCAAACAAAAATACCAGAACCACGGTATCGAGTCGGGAATGTTTTATTTGCTTAAGAAATATATATCGACGGTGAAGCAATACGATGAGCTGGAACTATCGTGGGTAGGCGATTTTAATAAGAAAATGCTCGCGTTAAATAAAGCGATAGGTGCTACGTTTGGCAAAAAGCACGCCACTATGCGCTACAAATTTTAATTAACCCGGTACAAGGCCGGGTTAATATTATGCGGTAACTTTCTTTACTCTAAGTTCTTCAAACAGCTCAATTACCTTCTTTTGCAAGTCGATAACTTCCGTTTCGCGTTCGGTTAACTTTTTGTGGATGGTTTCCAACTCGTTAACAAACTTTTGTTCTTCTTCTGTATTGTTGAAAGTAAGCAGTTGCACTACCGACATTTCAAACAAAGTAGCTATTTGTTCAAGCCTTGACAGGTTGATATCGGTAATACCGGTTTCAATCTTAGAAAAAGCGGGAATTGAAATATCCAATTTTTTAGCGACATCTTCCTGGCTCCACCCTTTTTGGTGACGCAGCAGCCTGATCTTTTTTCCCAGTGTTTTCATTTAGTTAAAATTTAATTAAGGATGTTAGGTTTCTCAATAGTTAATAAAGTTATAATTTATTTTTATTAAAAACCAATATTTTTTAAACTACTTACAATAATTTGTTCGTTATTCCCTGCAAATCTATTCCGCCGAAATTTCCGGAGCTCATCATCAATAAGTTACAGTTTTTTAGTTTAATATTTTCTAAATATTTTAATAACAACGCGGGGTCGTTAAAGAAAATAATACTTTCGTCGGCAAAGGCTGTCTTTACAACTTCGGCCGGATATGGCTCCAGTTTCTTTTGCTCAAAGGTTTTCTTATCAATAAAAACAATAGCTTCATCAGCTCCCTGCATGGTGCCGGCATACTCCGCCAAAAAATCTTTATTCAAACTGCTGAACGTGTGCAACTCAATGCAGGCAATTAACTTTCTATCAGTAAATTGTGCCCTTACTGCCTGTATGGTAGCCTTCAACTTTGAGGGCGAATGCGCGAAATCTTTATATACCGCAGCTTCATCATTACGGCCAAGCAGCTCTAACCTGCGGGCCGCGCCTTTAAATGTAGTTATGGCCGAGTAAAAACTTTCGGTTTTGATATCCAAACTTTCACAAACCAGGCGGGCTGCTTCAATATTTAATAAATTATGCTCGCCAAATACTTGCAGCGTATATATTTTATCGCCCGAAATAATATTTGTGATACCTTTATCAATAGTGTATTGCGGCAAAGCGTAAGGCAGCTTATTTACACCGGTATTTGTTTCAGAAACGGCCTTATTTAATACTTCGTCGGTTTTACTATAAATTAATTTACCGCCCGGTTGTATGGTATCAATGAAGATCTTAAACTGATCAATATAATTGTCAAACGTAGGGAAAACGTTAATATGATCCCAGGCGATGCCGCTTATAACGCCTATATCGGCCTTGTAGATATGAAACTTTGGTCGCCTGTCGATAGGTGAAGCAAGGTATTCGTCGCCTTCTATAATAATTACGGGGGCCTCTTCGGTAAGCTTTACCATGGTATCAAAACCGGCCAGTTGCGCCCCTACCAGGTAATCAAAATCTTTACCGGTTTCCTGCAAAACATGCAATATCATAGAGGTTATGGTAGTTTTACCATGACTGCCGCCAATTACAACACGCTTTTTGTTTTTTGATTGCTCGTAAATGTAATCGGGATACGAGTAAATTTTGATACCAAGTTCCTGGGCTTTTAATAATTCGGGATTATCAACACGGGCATGCATGCCTAAAATAACGGCATCAAGCCCGGTGGTCACTTTCTCCGGGAACCAGCCTTCTGTTTGCGGCAGCAAACCATAACGTGCCAGCCGCGATGAGGATGGCTCAAAAATATGGTCGTCAGAGCCGGTAACTATAAACCCTTTTTTATGTAAGGCGATAGCAAGATTATGCATAGCGCTTCCGCCTATCGCTATAAAGTGAACCCTCATTTATATCAAGAAATCATGGTAATTAAGGATTGCAATATAAATAAAAAACGCACTTTTTACAGTACGTTTTTTAACAATTATTTAAAAAGCTGTGCTACTAATTTAAAAATTTTGCAGCAACCCAATCCTTATCTTTCTTATGGCCAACATATTTAAGTCCCAGTTTAACAGCAGCTTCTGTAATTATTTCAAGATCAGGACTTTCATAAAATCCGCTGAAATAAATTTCGCCCCCGGGTTTTAATACTTCCACATAGCGCTCCATTTGATCGAGGAGTATATTACGGTTAATATTAGCCAAAATAGTGTCGTATTGCTCATCAGGGATCACTTCTTTTGAACCGCATATAGCCACTATGTTAGCGGTATTGTTAAGTGCCGAATTTTCTACCGTGCTATCATAACAGATAGGGTCATAATCAATTGCCGTAACAGCACTTGCGCCTAATTTTGAAGCCATTATAGCCAGTATACCGGTACCGCAGCCCATATCCAGTACCTTTTTACCGGCATATTCGTTCTCCAGCATCAGCTCCAGCATCATTGATGTGGTTTGGTGATGCCCTGTACCAAATGCCATTTTAGGGTCTATCACAATTTCATAAGGAAACTCGGGATGAGGCTCGTGGAAAGTAGCGCGCACAAATATCTTATCCTGTATTTGTATCGGGCTAAAGTTACCTTCCCATACCTCGTTCCAGTTTTTTTGCGGGATAATGTTTATCTCGTAATGGAAACTAAACATGGCAGCATAAGGCTCCAGTTGCGTGTCCATTAATTCCTGGTTAAAAACAGATTCGGGAACGTAGGCTTTAAAGCCCAGGTCTGTTTCTTCAAAAGTATCAAACTCCAAAGCCGCCAGTTCGTTAATCAGCAGATCTTTTTGATATTCTTCAACGGTATCAACCGTAAATATTAATTCGCAATAATTCATTTATTTCAGATATGGATTCAGTTTCCTGTGATATTATTTTCTGCAAGAAATCTATCAGCAAAACTATAAAGAATTTCGTTGGCTTCGCTAAACTAAACCTCTTTCTGAATGGTATTCTCTTAGGGCTTTTTCAATCGTGTAGCAAGTAAAAACATTACCGATAAATTCATTACCCAATACGCAAGCTGTATCATAGTTAATTTGCTGAAAAGACTAATGTAACTGTCTAAGCCATCAATTGAATCCCAAATAGCATAAGCGAAAGTGGCGGCGGCAAATAAACATGCCGTGAGTAGATCTGTAATGCCTAACAGCTTAGCGGCTACAGTATCAAATCCGTTAAATAACGGAACAACAATAAGCCACTGGGTAAGTAAGGCCACCACGAAAAAGAGCGGACCGAAGTAATAAAAACAGGCCATAAAACTATGCAGATCGCCTTGGCCCATATCAGCTATTTGATATGGTTGTATAAGGGAACTGCATAATACAATTGCGGTAAAAACAGCAAAAGCGATAATTACCGGCAAAAAAGTTTTCAATGTGCTGTTGATAGATCTGAGGGTTTGAGATGTTAGACTTGCGAGATGTAATTTAGTTACACAGCTCTTTGGCCTAACACCTCAATACTCAAAACCTATGCTTAGTTAAATACCTTAACGATATCAGCGAAATCGCGCGATTTAAGCGACGCGCCACCAATAAGGCCGCCATCGATATCCGGCTGCGCAAAAAGTTCGGCAGCGTTTTTTGGGTTACAGCTACCGCCGTAAAGTATAGTTGTTGCTTCGGCAGTTGCCTCGCCGTATTTAGCCGCGATTTCTTTACGGATAAAAGCATGAATTTCTTGTGCCTGGTCTGATGATGCAGTAACACCTGTACCAATAGCCCAAACCGGCTCGTAAGCAATTACCAATTTAGCAAAATCAGTTTCGCTCAGGTGAAAAACACCTTCTTCCAGTTGTGCTTTGATGATACCGAAATGCTCGTTAGCCTCACGCTCCTGCAAGGTTTCGCCAATACAGAAAATCGGTTTCAGGTCGTTTTTTAAAGCAGTATCAGTTTTTTGAGCCAATAACTGGTTGGTTTCGCCAAAGTACTGGCGACGCTCTGAGTGACCTAATATTACATACTGGGCACCAACTGACTTAATTTGTTTAGCAGAAATTTCGCCTGTATAAGCGCCGCTTTCGGCCTGATGTGCATTTTGTGCACCTACCGATACCTTATCGTATCCTTTTGCCAATTGCACAAGGCTATGTAAGTGGATGAACGGACTGCAAACTACGGCTTCCTGAGTACCGGTAATTTCATCTTTAACGATGTTGATCACTTCAGAAAATAAGCTTAAACCTTCGTTATAGTCCAGGTTCATTTTCCAGTTTCCGGCAACAATTTTTTTTCTCATTGTATTAAGTTATTATTTGATAAATATTTAATTGTTTGGCTGCAAGCTTTTAAAAGGGCCTGTAACCTTCAGTCAGTTCAAATACTTTTTTCAGGATGTCTTTTTCCACCTCATTATAAACGCGGTCATCCTTGCGGGCAAATACTCTTTCGGTGGTTTCTAACGCTTTATCCAGCTGGTAGGTTTGAAAACCCTCTGCCCCTCCCCACGAAAAATCGGCCACGTAGTTAGGCGGATAGCCCGCGCCAAAAACATTAGCGCTTACGCCAACCACGGTACCAGTATTAAACATGGTATTGATACCGCATTTAGCATGATCGGCCATGATTAGACCGCAAAATTGCAGGCCTGTTTTACGGAAACGCTGTGTTGGGTAGTCCCAAAGTTTCACCTCGGCATAGTTGTTTTTAAGGTTGGAGTTGTTGGAGTCGGCGCCGATATTGCACCACTCGCCCAATACCGAATTACCCAAATACCCTTCGTGCCCTTTTGAGGTATACCCCCATATAACGGCATTATTAATTTCGCCGCCCACACGCGAATGAGGGCCTATAGTAGTAGCGCCATATACCTTAGTGCCCATCTTAACCTGCGAATTTTCGCAAAGCGCGAAACCGCCGCGAATGTTGGTACCTTCCCAAACTTCGGTATTGGCAGCCAGGTAGATCGGCCCGTTTAAGGTGCTGAATGTACAGCATTCGGCAACCGCGCCTTCTTCGGCAAAAAACCTGTCGCCAATAATGGTATTGGTACTGCTCATTACCGCACTGGTACGCCCGGTGGTGATCAGGTCAAAATCTTTTTGCAGCTCGATAGCGTTCAGCCTGAAAATATCCTCGGGCTTACGAATATTTACAAAAAGCTTTTCATAGCTGATCACACGATCATAAACCGCGTCCAATTTAAAACCGGCAGCATCGACTTCTGAAAGTTTTACTGCCAATAGTTTATCGCCTGCTTTTAGGGCTTCGCCGGTTTGCAGTTTATCAATTGCTTCCGCAAGGTCTTTATCAGGGCAAATAGCGCCGTTAATAAATATATTTTCGGCCGCGGCAACTAACGGAAACTTAGTTTGCAGGTATGGTTGTGTATGAAAAGAAAAGTCGCTTTTTAACCAACGCCCCCATTTTTCGGCAATGGTTAAAATACCCAGGCGCAGATTGGCCACAGGGCGGGTATAGGTAAGGGGTAATAATGTTTGATGAGCAACGTCGTCAAATAGTATGATTGCCATGGCGCAAAAATAAAAAAAGTCCCGACTGCGAAGTCGGGACTTGTAAATATTTTACTAACACTCGATTACTTTTTGTTGTAACGGGTACGGAATTTATCGATACGACCAGCGGTATCAACCAATTTCATTTTACCAGTGTAAAAAGGGTGTGAAGTGTGAGAAATCTCTAATTTGATCAATGGATACTCATTACCGTCTTCCCACTTTACAGTTTCGCGGCTTTCGATGCATGATTTAGTTATGAAAGAGTAGTCGTTAGACATGTCTTTAAAAACAACTAACCTATAATTTGATGGGTGCAGATCTTTTTTCATTACGTTATACTTTCTTTTCTTATAAAAGAGGCGCAAATATAGTTTTTTATTCGGAAATAGAAAAGTGTTATTTGAAAATTTATTAACAGTGGTAAATGTGGATAAGTGAGGGGCAGTGATTTATTGCTGGCAGGTGCAGTTCTTCGTTAGGAATGGCAGTGCTTTAATCATTGTTAGTGGATGTACTTTTTTCTTTTCTCCCAAAAGAAAAAAGTACCAAAAAAGAAAAGTCGCGGCTGCGCAAGGAACTATGTTTGGGTTGTGCTGTGGCAGGGATAGTGCTACCCGTTCCTTACGATGCCGCATTTTGTCGGCTATGTTAGGCTTGTGCTCTTATTTGGCGATGACAATTCACACTCAGAACACGAACCTCGCCCCTGAAACCTCACACACTCATACACAACTCTATCAAAACCCCGTTAGTTCCCTTTGGGTGAATAAAGCAAACCAGCTTATTATCGGCACCTTTTTTGGGTTTATCGTTCAGTAAAACAAAGCCTTCGTTTTTCAGGCGATCCATTTCGGCTTCAATATCCTCTACCTCGAAAGCGATATGATGGATCCCCTCCCCTTTTTTGTCGATAAATTTAGCGATAGCACTATCGGGCGAGGTGGCTTCAAGCAGTTCTATTTTATTTGGCCCGGTAGCTAAAAAAGCGGTTAGTACACTTTCAGAAGCTACTTCTTCGGTTTTATATATATTTGTATTCAGCAGCTTTTCGTACAGGTTACCAGCTGTAGCCAGGCTTTTTACCGCTATACCGATGTGCTCTATTTTTTGCATGGTTTTTAATGATCGTAAAGCCGGTAAAGTGAGAATATGAGGAAGATAATGTATTGTTTCCTGTTATCGATCTTCAGCCTTTCAAACTACCCCGTTTATGACAGTTTTTGAACAATTTTAAATAAATTATTTGTATATCTTTGTATTGTTAAACATATACGATGAACATTCCTATTTATTTAGATAACAATGCTACAACACCTATGGACCCCAGGGTGCTTGAAGCTATGATACCTTACTTCACCCAAAAATTTGGTAACGCGGCAAGCCGTAACCACCATTTTGGCTGGGTGGCCGAAGAAGCTGTTGACTATGCCCGCGAGCAGGTGGCTAAACTTATTGGCGCATCTGAAAAAGAGATCATCTTTACATCGGGCGCTACCGAATCAGATAACCTTGCTATTAAAGGTGTATTTGAGATGTATAAAGATAAAGGTAACCACATTATAACTGCCGTTACCGAACATAAAGCGATATTGGATGCCTGCAAACACGTTGAAAAACTGGGTGGCAAGGTAACCTACCTGCCGGTTAAAGAAGACGGTTTGGTAGATCTTGAAGTGCTTGAACAAAGCATGACCAATGAAACCATCCTGGTATCTATCATGTATGGTAACAACGAGATCGGCGTTATTCAACCTATAAAAGAAATTGCTGCTATAGCACACAAACATGGCGCTTTGTTCATGACTGATGCTACACAAGCCGTTGGTAAAATACCTGTTGACGTTAATGCCGATGGTATTGACCTGCTGGCTTTATCGGCACATAAAATGTATGGTCCTAAAGGTATTGGTGCTTTATACGTACGCCGTAAAGGTCCGCGTGTTAAGGTAACCGCGCAAATGGACGGTGGTGGTCACGAGCGTGGTATGCGTTCGGGTACGCTTAACGTACCGGGTATTGTTGGCTTGGGTAAAGCTTGTGAAATTGCTTTGCAGGAAATGGATGCTGAAGCTTTACGCTTATCATCACTGCGCGATAAATTAGAATCATCATTAACAGTGCTGGAAGAAAGCTATGTAAACGGTAACGTTAACCATCGCTTACCGCATGTAGCCAACATCTCTTTCAAATATGTTGAGGGTGAAGGTTTAATGATGGCTATGAAAGACTTGGCGGTATCATCAGGTTCGGCTTGTACATCTGCATCGTTAGAGCCATCTTACGTGTTGAAAAGCTTAGGTTTATCAGATGACCTGGCACACTCTTCTATCCGTTTTGGTTTAGGCCGCTTTACTACCGAAGAAGAAGTTGATTACGCAATTGAAGTAACCAAAAAAGCGGTTACCCACCTGCGTGAACTTTCACCACTTTGGGAAATGTTTAAAGAGGGTATCGACCTTGACTCAATTGAGTGGGCAGAACATTAATTTTTGATTTCGGATTTCGGATGTTCAATTTTGAATTTATCAGTTACCCGAAAAAGAAAAATTAGAATTTATTAAATAGAATTTTAAAGAAATAAGAAAATGGCATATTCAGATAAAGTAATTGATCATTACACCAATCCACGTAACGTAGGTACGTTGGATAAAAGCAGCCACAAGGTTGGTACCGGTTTAGTTGGTGCCCCTGAGTGCGGCGACGTAATGCGTTTGCAAATTGAGGTTGATGATAACAACATCATCACCGATGCAAAATTTAAAACATTTGGTTGTGGTTCGGCAATCGCGTCATCATCATTAGCTACTGAGTGGTTAAAAGGTAAAACCATTGATGATGCAATGGCTATCGATAACATGGATATTGTTGAAGAGCTTGCTTTGCCTCCGGTAAAAATTCACTGCTCGGTATTGGCAGAAGATGCCATCAAAGCAGCAATCAACGATTACCGCGTAAAAAACGGCCTGGCTCCTATCGAGTTAGAAAAATCACACCACTAATATTTAGTATCAAGTATAGAGTATCAGGTATCAAGATACCCGGCTTAACTGAATACTAAATTTAAAATACAGTAGTTAATATTAAGTGTAATCTTGATACTTGATACTACTACTCAATACTGATAAAAGAAATGGTAACTGTAACTGATAAAGCAAAAAGTAAGATCGAGAGCCTTGTGAAGGATTCGGGGCTTGATGCTACATATTTTCTTCGGGTTTCTGTACAGGGTGGCGGTTGCTCCGGCTTATCGTACAACCTTGATTTTGATAACGAAGAAAAAAAGGGCGACCAGTTTTTTGAGGATAAAGGCGTTCGTTTTGCACTCGACATGAAATCGTTCCTGTACCTTGCCGGTACCGAGCTTGATTTCAGCGACGGCTTGAACGGTAAAGGCTTTAACTTCCACAACCCGAATGCCTCACGCACCTGCGGTTGCGGCGAAAGCTTCTCGGTATAAACAGAGATTATTACTATATAATATTAAAGGCGCTTAAATTAAGCGCCTTTTTTTGTGACTCCCCCTGTCATCGCTTCGCTCGACATCCCTCTCTGCTGCGCAAAGAGGGAGTTTTGATTTTTTGTTTTTAGCTTTCCTTGATTAGGGATACAACTTCCGCAACTTACTTCCGCAATGATTTAACAAGGACGGCCAGAGGCCGCGTAATAGTGGACACTTGGCCGGAGCCAAGCATCGGCTACTAACTTAAATTTGCGCCTTAGCTTTCACCTTTTTTCATTTCCACCTTTAAGCTTTCACCTTTCCGCTTTTACCTTTCAGCTCTCTACTCAATACACCTTTATTACCTGCCCGGTTCCAGCGCCTAAAACACCTCGGATGTATGCTACTACTACCTTATCCATAGTAACAGGTATATGACCTGGGAAGTATGGGAAATAGCCAGGTGAATCCTCTACCACACCCGGACTTACCGCGTTTATACGCACATCGTTCTCCAGCTCAATTGCCGCGCCTATTACAAAGGAGTTTAAGCCTCCGTTCAGCGTACTTAGGTTTACGCCATTCACTACCGGATCTTCAGACAAGATACCCGATGTAAGTGTGAACGAGCCTTTAGGATTAATACAATGCTGACCGATCAGTACCAGGTTGATCTGCCCCAGCAACTTACCATCTATACCTTTTTTAAAATCGGCGGGTGTGGTACTTTTAAGCGGACCAAAATGGCCAGAACCGGTGGTACTCACCAAGGCGTCGAAATTTCCTGTTTGTTTATAAAAAGCTTCTATTGATTCGGGCGAGGTGATATCTACCTGTAAGTCGCCGCTTTTTGAGCCTGCGGTTATTATCTCATGGTCGCCCTGCAAGGCCTCGGTTACTTTTTTACCGATGGTGCCTGTTGCACCTACAATAATTATTTTCATACTGATGTGAGGTTTATTTATTAAACAATCTTAGTTAATTATGCTTATTAAGTAATCATAAAAAAGTCAGTATTTAATAACGGTACTTTTTAAATGCGCCGTTCTATTTTGTTAAAATAAATTTAGATTTGCTTACGATAAACCAATTATGACTAAATTGACGTTACCCGATAACAAGCTTTATACTGTACCCAGTTTAATACGCAATATTGTTGCTAACATACATCCCGATACCCGCCCCTTTTTATCGCATAAGGTAAAAAACACCTGGGAGGACATTACCTATAAAGAGGCTTTAGAAAAAATTGACGCGGTTTCGGCCTGGCTGTTAAACATCGGTATAAAAAAGGGCGATCACCTGTCGCTGATGATCGAGAACGGTCCGGATTATATCTATTACGACCAGGCGCTGCAACAAATAGGCGCGGTGAATACCTCCATCTACCCCACCCTTAGCGAGGCTGATGTTGAGTACATCCTCAACGATTCGGAAGCGCGTACCATATTGGTAGGTAATCCTTTCCTATTCCGTAAAATATTGAAGGTGGCTAACAATTGCCCGTCATTAATAAGGGTGATACCAGCTTTTGACGAGTTTGAAAAACACATTGGCACTACTAAATTAAATGCCGGCATAGTTGGCTTTAAACAGGTAATTGAAGAAGGTTTACATATAGTAGAACAGTATCGCCACAGTATTAACACCGCGCGTGAAGCCATCTTGCCAAGCGATTTATCGTGCCTCATCTATACATCGGGCACCACGGGTACACCCAAGGGCGTAATGCTTAGTCATTATAACCTTACAGCTAACGTGTGGGCCAGTTTAATTCAGATCACCGTGGTTGATAAGGATGATGTATTCCTGTCCTTTCTGCCATTATCGCACGTGTTTGAGCGTACGGCAACTTATCATATTTGTTTGGCCGTAGGTTGTAAAATAGCATTCGCGCAAAGTTTAGAGCTATTGGCCCGTAACATGGGCGAGGTTAAGCCAACCATTATGAACTGTGTACCCCGCCTGCTGGAACGCATTCACGATAAAGCCATGAAAAGCGGAACCGAGGCAGGTGGCATGAAAGCGAAAATATTTACCTGGGCGTTGGGCATCGGTCGTAAATACCGCGAAAGCAACGAGGCCGGTACATCGGCAGGCATCATATTAAACACGCAGAATAAGCTGGCCGAAAAACTGGTATTCAGCAAGATAAAAGAGAAAACCGGCGGACGCTTAAAATTCATGATCTCCGGTGGCGGCGCGCTGCCTAAAAATATCGGCGAGTTTTTTGGCGACCTGGGTATCAAAATACTGGAAGGTTTCGGCCTTACCGAAACATCGCCTGTAATGGCGGTTACCGAGCAGGACAGGCAGGTTTACGGTACCGTAGGCCGCATTATTCCGGGTATTGAAGTGGCTATACAAAATGTGGATACCAAACAGATCTATACCGTACAAACCCACGACACTTTTAAGCCCGATTTTCAATCGGAAGAAGGTGAAATTATAGTGCGCGGGCATTGTGTAATGAAAGGCTATTGGAACAAACCCGAAGAAACCGCTGTTGCTATTGATACCGATGGATGGTTCCACACGGGTGATATTGGCCGGTACTTTAAAGGTAACCTGCAAATTACCGACAGGCTGAAGAATATGCTGGTAAACGCTTACGGTAAAAACATCTACCCTACACCGGTAGAAAACACCTATCTAAAAAGCCCTAAAATTGAGGGTGTATTTTTACTGGGCGATAAACGCGAATACGTTACGGCCATTATCATTCCGGCGAAAGAAACCATGCAGGAAACCTTTAAACTGGGCGAAGTCTTTTTTACCGAAAGTAATGCCTTTATAGATGAGCCGGAGATAATAAAATGGATCGGTCAGGATATCCGCAAGCTATCTAACGAGCTGGCCAAGTTTGAGCGTATTAAAAATTTCAAGGTAAAACGTAACCCTTTCAGTATGGAAGAAGGCGAAATTACCCCAACCATGAAAGCCAAACGGAAGGTAATAGAAAAGAAATATGCCGATGTGATTGAAGATTTATATAAGGGTGAAGTAGAGACGGATTAGAAAACAAAATATCATCCAAATGAAGATCCGCATCATTTTATCCCTTATAATTGGCACTACAATAATTACGGCCTGCAATCACGAAAATAAGGAAATTGCTAAAGTAGAATTTGCAAAAAGCACTTGCTTTGGTCCATGTGTTCCCTTGGCAATAAGTATCGATAGTTCGCTTAACTATCATTTCTACGCTGATAGTTCTTACAGCTGGCAAAAAGCAAATGGTCGGTTCTATTATATAGGATCAATTCGTCGAGAGTTTTGGAATGAGCTAATAAATAAACTTGAAGATATAGACTATAAACATCCTGACACAGTGGAAAAGTTAAAGCCATCGGATACTCAGGATTTCGAATTAATTATTTATTGGGGTAAACATAAAACAAGACTAAAAGGGTGGGATGAAAAAGAGCAAGAATTGTTTAGGTGGCTTGATAGTAGTTATAAATATGCCAATATAAAACCCGCTAAAGACACTTTACATTTCGGTACAACCTTACAGTTGGATCCTATGTTAGTAAAATAGCACAAAGCCTGCCTTACTATTTACAATGGCAAACAAGGACTATCGGCAAGATATAAAATAGTAAGAGCTGCCATAAAACGTTTAGTAGTATCTTCGAATCATGAAATACATCGACTTAGCCACCTGGAAACGTAAAGAACACTTTGAACTTTTCAGTAATTTTGACGAGCCTTTTTATGGCGTAACAATCGATCTGGACTGTACTGGTGTTTATCGGAGCGCCAAGGAAAACAAACTATCATTCTACCTATTGTATCTGCATAAGATACTTACCGCAGTAAACCAAACCGAAGCCTTTAAGTACCGCATAACTGATGATGGCCGGGTAGCAATTTACGATACTATTAGCGTGAGCCCTACCATTGGCCGTGATGATGGCACCTTTGGTTACAGCAGGTTTAATTACATAGAAGATTTCGACCAATTTGCCGCAGATGCCTCAAAAGAAACGGAACGCATAAAAAGCGTAAGCGGGTTGGGCTACCATTGTGCCGACCGCGATTTAATACACTTTTCGGCTCTGCCGTGGATAAAGTTTACCTCGGTAAGCCATGCCCGCAGTTTTAAATGGCCGGATAGTATGCCCAAAATTTCTGTAGGAAAAGTTACTACCAATGCCGATGGAAACATGCTGATGCCGGTATCAATACACGTACACCATGGCTTGGTTGACGGTTATGACCTGGGCAAATTCATTGAGAACTTGGAGGCCGTGTTTGCGAAAGCTTAATTTTTTTGATTAACGGGTATCTATTTGCAACCAATGCCCGTTAATATATTTTAGTTTTATTTTCAGGCTTGCTGCCATCAAATACGGCATTGCTGCTGCATTTTTTCTTGCAATCTCCAATCTCACGTCTCAAATCTCGCATCTGTAAACAAAAAATCCCTACTTTTGCACACTTATTAAAATACCGTTTTTACTATGAGCATTGCGCTATCCGAACAGGAAATATTACGTCGTAAATCGTTACAGGAATTACGTGCTTTAGGCATCAACCCTTATCCTGCCGAAGAATTTAAAGTTAACGCCTGGGCTAAAGACATCGGCGAAAACTTTAACAGTAACCCTGATGCTTATAAACAGGTGGTTATTGCAGGCCGTATCATGACACGCCGCATTATGGGCAGCGCTTCGTTTGCCGAAATACAGGATACTACAGGCCGTATACAGGTTTACCTGAAACGCGATGACATTTGCCCTGATGAAGATAAAACGCTTTACAATACCGTATTTAAAAAACTGCTGGATATTGGCGATTATATAGGTGTTAAAGGCTATGTGTTTTTAACCCAAACCGGCGAAATATCTATACACGTACAGGAATTTACCGTTCTATCGAAATCATTAAAACCCCTGCCTATTGTAAAACGCGATGAGGAAGGCAATATACACGATGGTTTTACCGACCCGGAGTTACGTTACCGTCAGCGCTATGTTGACTTAACCGTTAACCCCGAGTACAGGCAGATCTTCATCAACCGCTCTAAAGTGATCAGCACTATGCGTAATTACTTTAATACGCAAGGTTGGATGGAAGTTGAAACCCCGATACTGCAATCCATACATGGCGGCGCGGCAGCAAGGCCATTCGCTACCCACCACAACACGCTGGATATGCCGCTATTTTTGCGCATAGCCAACGAGTTATACCTGAAACGCTTAATTGTGGCCGGTTTTGATGGTGTATATGAGTTTGGTAAAATGTTCCGTAACGAGGGTATGGACCGTACTCACAACCCCGAATATACCGCCATGGAAATATATGTAGCTTATAAAGACTATATATGGATGATGGCCATGGTTGAAGAATGTTTGGAGCAGGTGGCATTAGCCGTACACGGTACGCCGGTAGTAAAGGTTGGTCAGCACGAAATTAACTTTGCCGGGCCATACGAAAAACTATCCATGTACGATTCTATATTGAAATATACCGGCATCGATGTATCACAGTTGAACGAAGATGGCTTGCGTAAAGTATGCGCCGACCTGGGTATCGAAGTTGATGCTTCAATGGGTAAAGGTAAACTGATCGACGAAATTTTCGGCGCTAAAGTGGAAGGCAACCTGATACAGCCAACCTACATTACCGACTACCCTATCGAAATGACGCCGCTTGCCAAAAAACACCGCAGCAAAGATGGCTTGGTTGAACGTTTCGAGCTGTTTGTAAACGGTAAGGAAATTGCAAACGCTTACTCCGAACTGAATGATCCTATCGATCAACGTGAGCGTTTTGAAGAGCAATTGTTATTGGCCGGTCGTGGTGATGAAGAAGCCATGGCTATGGACGACGACTTCCTGCGTTCATTGGAATATGGTATGCCGCCAACATCGGGCTTGGGTGTGGGTATCGACCGCCTGGTAATGCTCATGACCAATCAAAGCACCATTCAGGAAGTACTGTTCTTCCCGCAAATGCGCCCCGAGAAAAAAGCGAAAGTAGCAACCGCCGAAGATTTTATTAACATTGGCGTACGTGCCGAATGGGTGCCTGTTTTGAACAAGATGGGTTTTAACACGGTAGAAGAGCTAAAAGCCGCCAACCCAAACAAGATATTTAACGACCTTGGCGGAATGCGTAAAAAAATGAAATTAGATATTACTATGCCTACTAAAGAAGAGGTAATGGCATGGTTTGAATAAACATTCGATAGGTATAAAACACAAAAGGCTTGATAAAATTTATCAGGCCTTTTGTGTTTTATAAGCATTCAGGCGTAATTTCATTTAACTACAGTCGCTACTGCTACAGCCGAGTGACAGCTATTCCGCGGAGTCCCGCCGCACTACGCCAAGTATAATTCGCTAAATTATGTAAGCTGAAAGCTTACACCATGCTGTGTCACGAGTTACGCTATGCTAAACTCACGACAGCAAGATTTTTCAGACCTACGAAGTTTTAAAAACTTCGTAGGTCTTTCTTTTTCCTTGGATAAAAACAACTTCGGGCAAAAGCTGGCTGCTGATAAAGCTAACATTGACAAATTTTAAATTTGTCAATGTTAAAATACGGAGATGGTGATAGTAACGCTCAAACTGCAAATCAAACTCCCCTTTCACCCAAACCCCGAACCTGAAACCCGGAACCTCGACCACGAATCCCCGATTCTCACAATCCACTGACTTGCAATAAGTAACAATTCCTTAACAAAATCATAAAACTTATAAACATTTGGTGTAAAAACAGTTGTTTAATTTTATGGTTATACTATAAATACTAATAGCATGACAAACTCTATTCTTGAAATAACTGAAAACGAGTACCTGATAAAACTGAGCAAACAAACGTTTAACCTGTCACTGATCAGGAATATATTAAAAATGGTTGAGGTTTCTAACCCAACTGAAGATGATTTTGTAGGCATCCCCGAAAGACACTATGCCCCAAATCAAAACCACTCGTCGGAACCAAGCTACTATGGTTCAATAGAAGAAAAATAAAAAGAGCGACACATTTTATTTGTGTCGCTCTTTTTTTATGCTTTTTTGTTTTTATTAAAACTGACGATAACCACCTCTTACCACTTGTTGCTTGTCCATTTGAGCTAATTGCCCTTTCATCATTTTTATCTGTTCGGCAAGCAATTTATTCTTATCCTCTTTAGCGGCTTCCTGCAAGTACATTTGTGCTTCGCGTTTATTGCGTTTAGCCATTGATATACCTGCCAGGCTTAACTTGGCCAATGCCGTATTATGCGACATCTTCATGCCCAATGCTAACGCTTTCTTAAAATATTTCTCTGATTTTAACGGGGCCTTGCGCGATTCTATTAAACCGATGAGCATGTTATAATACCCCCATTGATTTTTGTACAGTTCTTTTTCGTAATCCTTAACCTTTAACAACCACTGCTCGGCTTTTTCCGAATCTTCTTTACGTAAAAAATACTGGGCAAGTATCATATTCTCATTAAAGAAGAAACTCAACAGCACAATACCGCCTAAAAGGAACACCAATATCCCCCAGCCCCAGAAGCCAAAACCGCAAAGGGCTATACCTGCTCCTAACATTACACACGCTATAACTAAGCGAACAATATTTGACATAATTTGTGTTTACTATATAAAGCGCAAATATCCGTTTATTTGTACTCTTAATCAACATCTGCAAACAATATTTATGGCGATAGAATTAGAATCATCATGGCTTAAAGTTTTAGGCGAAGAATTTAATAAAGAATACATGCTGAAGCTTAAACAATTTTTGGCGCAGGAGAAAGAAAGCGGCCAGATTGTATACCCCAAAAACAAGGATATTTTTAACGCTTTTAACACTACCCCATTCGATAAGGTTAAGGTAGTGATACTCGGGCAAGACCCCTACCCCGGCGCTCATCAGGCACACGGTTTATCTTTTTCAGTACAAAAGGGTATCGCTGTCCCCCGTTCGCTTATCAATATTTATAAAGAATTAAAAACAGATATTCCCGGTTTTACCACTCCTGCGCATGGTAACCTGCAGGAATGGGCCGAGCAAGGCGTACTATTGCTTAACGCCACCCTTACGGTAAGGGCAGGCCTATCGGCATCGCACCAAAAAAAGGGATGGGAAACTTTTACCGACCAAGTGATCAGAAAGCTATCAGAAGAACGCGAAGGCCTGGTATTTATACTTTGGGGCAGTTACGCGCAATCAAAAATAGCCCTTATTGATACTACTAAACATCATGTGCTTAAATCGGTCCACCCGTCGCCCCTATCAGTTGAAAGAGGCTTTTGGGGATCAAAACCCTTCTCAAAAACCAACGAAATATTAGTAAAGGAAGGCAAGGCGCCTATTGATTGGCAAATACATTAAGTTTATTGAGTGAGTTGGCGAATGAATGATTTAGTGAATGGTTAGTGGTGAGTAGAAAGTGTAAATGAATGACAAAAACTAATATCTCCTCCTTGGCGGCAAGCAATCGCAGAGCTAACTCACCCGGTCTACGCTTCGCTGGACCGCCCTCTCATATCTTTGTACTATAATAGATCAGAAGAAAAGGAGAAACATAGAGGGCCCTCATGACACGTATTTAAAACGATGTTGACGAAAGAGGCTAATACTCCTTTTTTACTTTTGAAAGTCCGGACAGT